>NZ_BAFP01000097.1 GCF_000308455.1 Nocardia abscessus NBRC 100374
GTTCCACGAGCGCGGCATCGGCGGACATCCCGACGGCGCACCGCCACCGATCGCGGTGGTCACGGCGAGCGCGGCGATCGAACCCGGCGCGCGCCTGCTCACCGATACCCAGGTGCCGCCGTTGATCATCACGACGGCCACCGCGCCCGCCGACCGCAAGCAGCGACTGGCGGACGCGGGCGCCGAGGTGATCGAAGCGGGTGACATCGTGGTGACACCCAGCGGCCTGCTGCGCGTGCTCGCCGAGCGCGGCCTGCTGCGCGTGCTGACCGAGGGCGGCCCGCATCTGTTCGGCGAACTGCTGGAGGCCGACGTGGTGGACGAGCTCTGCCTGACCACCGCGCCGCTGCTGGTCGGTGGCGCCGCGCGGCGAATCTCGCTGTCCGCGCACGAGTTCCGTATCCGCATGACCCGTGCGCACGTCCTGCTGGACGATGACGGCACGATGCTCACCCGGTGGGCCCGTCGATGAAAGAAGCGCCCGAACCTGGCAGGCTGTAGCAATGCGCTGGACTCGGGCCGCCGTGCTGGCCGCCACTCTCTCGATCGTGACCGCCGGTTGCGGCGCGGGACCGTCGGATCGTCCCGGCGTCGCGGTGCAGCGTCCGCCCGTCGCGGGCACCGGGACGACCTCCGCCGCGCCCGCCGCGCCGCCGAGCGCCGAACTGCCCAGGACCGACCTCAGCTGGCGGGAGTGCACGCAGCCGACCCTGGACCAGCTCGGGCTCGGCCCTGCCCCGGCTGGGCTCGTGCTCGACTGCGCCGAGTACTCCACCCCGATCGACTCGACCGGCGCCGTGCTGGGCAACTTCCGCGCCGGCGCGATGCGGGCCCGGCTGCCGCAGACGCCCACCGACGTGCCGCCGCTGGTGCTCACTTCCGGTTCGGATCGTTCGTCGTCGGCCACCCTGGCCGGGTTGGCCGCCGGCCCGGCCTCCGCGCTACTGGCCGCACGCCCGATCGTCGCGGTGGACCGGCGCGGCATCGGCACCTCACAGCCGATCGACTGCCTGCCATCGGAGATCCGCCGCGGCCTGGCCGACAATGCCCAGTCCGGTCCCGGCGAGGGCGACCCGGTGGCGCGGATGGTCAAACTGAGCCAGGACGGCACCATCGCCTGCCGCGACTTCCTGCAGCCCTACGAGGGCACCTTCGACGCGCCGCACGCCGCCGACGACATCGAGCAGTTGCGCAGGCAGTGGCAGGTCGAGCACATCACGCTGCTCGGCACGGGCAACGGCGCGAAGGTCGCGCTCAGCTACGCCCGCAAATACGGCGACCACCTCGCCCGGTTGGTGCTGGACTCCCCCGAGCCGGTCGGTACGGACGCCGTGACCCGCGCCGAGCAGACCGTGCAGGGCGCCGAAGCGGCGCTGACGGCGTTCGCCCAGCGCTGCGTCGGCCTCGGCTGCTCGCTCGGCGCCGACCCACGCGCCGCGGTCACCGATCTGGTGAACCGGGCCGGGACCGGCGGACTCGGCGACATTTCAGCGAACGCGTTGCTCACCGCGTTGTCGGGCTTCCTCGGCAGCCCGCGGGCCGACCAGGTCAACCGGGTCGCCGAACTGTCCGACGCTCTCGCCGCGGCAGGACGGGGCGACCGCGGACCGCTGAGCAACCTGATCACGCGCGAAGCCGCGGCCACCGAGAACGACGGCCAGTTCGTCAACCGGTGCACCGACACGCAGCTGCCGCCCACGCCGGACAAAGCCACCGAACTGTCGAACACGTGGACGGGCAAGTACCCCGTCTTCGGCAAAGCGGCGGCCATCGCGCTGATGGAGTGCGCGGCCTGGCCGGTGTCGACCGCACCCCCGCTGCCGGAGAAGCTCGGTATTCCGGTGCTCGTGCTCGGCGGTGTCGCCGATCCGGTGGTCGGTAACGCCGGTCAGTCGTCGGTGACCGGCGCGCTCGGTGCGGCGGGCGCTCGTTCCGCGGCGCTGTCCTGGCAGGGCTACGGCCATCCGGTGGCCACGCACTCCGCATGCGCGCAGCGGGCGGTGCTCGACTATCTGAAGGACGGCAAACTTCCCGCCGACGGCACCGCCTGCCCCGCCTGAGCCCGGCGCCGGGGTGCCGCTGCAGCGGTGCGTCAGGCAGGTCCCGGCAACCACCGGTAACCGATCCGGTGTACCGTGCCCCAGTGTTCCTTCGACAGCTCGAGCCCCGCACTGCTCGCACCACCGCCGAGGTGATCAAGTTCGCACTCTGGCCGCTGGCGGTCATGACGGTGCTGAACCGGGTCTTCATCAAGGCTGTCAACGGCTTCATCACCGACGATTACAAGCCGGTCTACCAGGCGTCGCTCGACTTTCTGAACGGGCGCCCCGTCTACACCGCGAACTTCGACTCGGTGGACCCGCATTACCTGTACCCGCCCAGCGGCACCCTGCTGATCGCGCCGATCGCGGCCATCGACTACGAGAAGTCACGCTGGCTGTTCATCGCCCTGAACGCGATCGCGATCCTCGTCGCGTGGTACCTGCTGCTGCGGCTGTTCCGGTACACGCTGAATTCGGTCGCCGCGCCCGCGCTGCTGTTGGCGATGTTCACGTCCGAGACCGTGATCAACACGCTGGTGTTCACCAACGTCAACGGCTGCGTGCTGCTGGCGGAGCTGATCTTCATCCGCCTACTGCTGAAACGGCGGGACCTCTGGGCGGGCGCCGCGCTCGGACTGAGTATCGCGGTCAAACCGACGCTGGCCCCTTTGCTGTTGATCGCGCTGGTGCGCGGGCAATGGAAGGTGTTCGTGACCGCGCTCGGCGTGCCGCTGGCGCTGACGGCAATCGCCTGGCCGCTGTCGAAGGACCCGGAGAAGTTCCTCACGCGCACCGCGCCCTACATCTTCGAATCCCGCGACTATTTCAACAGCGCGATCGTCGGCAACGGCGAGTACTACGGCCTGCCGCCGTGGCTGACCTGGGGCATGCGCGTGGTGCTCGGCGTGCTCGTGCTGATCTCGCTGTGGCTGCTGTACCGCTACTACCGCGAGGACGAACTGTTCTTCGTCTGCACCACCTCCGGCGTGCTGCTGACGGCCTCGTTCCTGCTCAGCTCGCTGGGGCAGATGTACTACTCGATGATGCTGTTCCCGTTCCTGATGACGGTGGTGCTGCGCAATTCGGTGCTGCGCAACTGGCCGGCCTGGCTGGCGATCTTCGGGTTCATGAGCTACGACAAGTGGCTGTCGGACCGCTGGCAGCACATCGGGCGCAACGTGGAGTACCTGCGCATCACCTTCGGCTGGGGGCTGCTGCTGATCGTCGTGTTCTGCGTATTGGGCGAGCGCTATCTGGCCGCGCGACGGGAAGGCCGACTGCCGTTCGGGCTCGACCCCGCCTGGATGAAGTCCGCACCGGACTCCCGCGACAACGCGACGCGACCGCACGCCCCGGCGACCGAACCCGCGCTCGCTACGGAGACCTCCCGTCCAAACAACGGTTCGGCACCCCTGGAGCAGAATCGTATTAGCGTGGAGCCATGAGTTTCGAAGCCGAGACCTCCATGCCCGCGCCGCGCATCCAGCTTTCGCCGCAGGAATGGCGGTCGAAGCTGGACCCCGAGGAATACGCGGTGCTGCGCGAGGCTGCCACCGAGCGGCCGTTCACCGGCGAATACACCGACACCAAATCCGAAGGCGTGTATATGTGCCGGGCCTGCGGCGCCGAACTGTTCCGCAGCGCCGAGAAATTCGACTCGCACTGCGGCTGGCCCTCCTTCTTCGATCCGGCGGCGTCCGACGCGGTGATTCTCCGGTCGGACGACACGCTCGGTATGCACCGGGTCGAAGTGCTGTGCGCGAATTGCCACAGCCACCTCGGCCACGTGTTCGAGGGCGAGGGGTACAACACGCCCACCGACAAGCGCTACTGCATCAACTCCATCGCCCTGCGGCTGCACCCCTCGGACAGCGCAGCGGAGTAACAACCCGACGCTCACCGGCAGCGTACGGAGTTCCAGCGCGCAGCGCATGCCCCGAAAACTCTGGGCAAGCGGCATCGGGGTGGCCGGCCTTCCTGGTGCGGCGGCACGCGACGCTCACCACGTCGGCCGCCGACCAGGCGGATGCCCGTCAGGCAGGCCCGGCAGTCGAGCAGGTAGGCCGATCTCCCGCGCCGGAATGCCCGCCGGAATCGGCGGGCCCGCTACCGTCGGCCTACCGACCGGCAACCGTGCGCGAGGAGACGAATTCCCCGCCGGCGCATCAGGGCAGAGCGGCGATCAGTTTCTCGATCTCGACGCGGGGGCCGGTGAAGAACGGGATCTCTTCGCGCACATGCTTCCGGGCATCGGTGGCCCGCAGATCACGCATCAAGTCGACGATGCGGTGCAGTTCGGGCGCCTCGAAGGCCAGGATCCACTCGTAGTCACCGAGCGCGAACGAGCTGACGGTGTTGGCGCGCACGTCCGGATACCCACGCGCGGCCTTGCCGTGTTCGGCCAGCATCCGGCGCCGCTCCTCGTCGGGCAGCAGGTACCACTCGTAGGACCGGACGAACGGGTACACGCAGATGTAGGCGCCCGGGTCCTCACCAGCCAGGAACGCCGGGATGTGGCTCTTGTTGAACTCGGCCGGACGATGCAGCGCCGCGTTGCTCCAGACCGGCGCACTGGCCCGGCCGAGTTCGGTGGTGCGGCGGAAATCGGCGTAGGCCGCCTGCAGGTCCTCGACGCGTTCGGCGTGCGTCCAGATCATGAAATCGGCGTCGGCGCGCATCCCCGCCACGTCGTAGATGCCGCGCACCACGACGTCGCGGTCGGCGAGACCGTCGAAGAACGCCTTGGCCTCTTTCGTCGCGGCGTCCCGGTCCTCGCCCAGCACTCCGGGCTGTACCTGGAAGACCGAGAACATCAGGTAGCGGATGGTGGAGTTGAGAGCCTCATAGTCGAGTCGCGCCATAGCACCATCGTGCCACTCGCCCGGCGCCACGTGATCCGCCGGGCAGGCACCAGATCGGCAAGCGCTCCTCGAACGTCGCGGCGCTCGGCTGAGCGCACGCGACTTCAGGAATTCGCGGCAGAGCCGATCATCGGCATGGGGATCGGGCGATCGCCCTCGTTGGCCGCATCGGGCGTCAGCACTCGGAGGGGCAGCGAGGGCTGAAGTAGCTCAGCGCGCGGTGTGCGCTCCGACTCGCGCGACGATACGGCTCGCCGCGGCCGCACCGGAGGCGACGCACGCGGGTACGCCGACGCCGTGCAGGTACGCACCGGCCACGGCCAGGCCGTCGAGCGCCGCGACCTCGGCTTCGACGGCCGCGATACGGGCGCGATGACCGGGCGCGTACTGAGCGAGACCGCCCGGCCAGCGCTGGACGAGCGCCGCGACCGGCTCGATGGCGACTCCGGTGACGGTGGCCAGGTCCTCGGTGGCTGCGGTGACGAGCTCGGAATCGGGCCACGACAGCACAGAGTCGTCCCCGAACTTGCCGAAGGAGACTCGGACGAGAGCTGTCGCGCGCTGCGCGAGATGCGTCCATTTGCGGCTGGAGAGGGTGAACGCTTTGGCTCGCAGCGGTTCTCCGGTGGCCACCAGGATGCCGGAGTTGTGCGGCAAGGCGGTCTCGCGTGGCAGCGCGAGCGCGACCACGACCGACGAGGACAGTTCGACGCCCGCCAGTTCCGCCGCCGCGGCGGGGGCGACGGCCTTCAGCAGCCGTGCGGTCACCGGCGCCGGGGTGGCGAGCACTACCGCGTCGACGGCGCCGATCGGGTCGACCACCCAGCCACGCAGCCCCCTGGCCAGGCGCGTCCCCGGCGTCGCGGTGACGAATCTCGCACCGGAGCGCTCGGCGAGTGCCTCGAGCAGCACCCGGTAGCCATCGCGGATTCCACCGAAGACCGGCGCGTTCGACGGCGGCGGCAACGCGGCGCCGACGGCGGCGGTGAGGCTGGGCGCACCATCGTCCAGCGCCGCGGCCAGCGTGGGCAGCGCGGCGCGGACACCGATGGAACGGGAACTGCCCGCGTACACCCCGCCGAGCAGCGGATCCACGCTGCGCTCGGCGACCTGCGCGCCGAACCGGTCGGCGACCAGGCGATAGACGTCGACGTCCGAACCGGGCTCCCAGGTCAGCGGCCGACCGGGCTCGGCGGCGATCCGCGCCAGCGTGGCGTCGTCGACCAGCCCGCGCATCGACTCGGCATTCGCCGGGACACCCATCAGTGTGCCTTCCGGCATCGGATGCGCCGATCCGGACGACCACACCAGCGGCCGCAGCCCGGCGGGGGTCACCAGCTGCGACTCGAGGCCGAGTTCACGCAGCAGCGCGGGCACTTCCGGCCGCCGCCCGACGAACGCCTCGGCACCGAGATCCAGTGGCTCCCCGGCCAATTCACCGGTATAGAGGATGCCGCCGACCCGCTCGGCCCGCTCGAGCACGAGCACGTCGGCTTCCGGTCCGAGCGCCGTCCGCAACCGATAAGCGGCCACCAGCCCACTGATCCCGCCGCCGACCACCGCGATACGCATGCCTCGACCGTATCGCGTGCCGCGAACACGAACATCGAACGGTCGGCGCCGTATGAGCAGCGGCACACGACGACCGGCGTGGACTCGCTCGGCCTTCGATCGTCCGGAGGTCGCGACTCGCGCACGTGCCCAGCTCGGTGCATCGACACCCCTCGGCAACACTGTGTGCTCGCCGATCACCGGCCACGCCCGACGGAACGCCGGCTCACCCGCCGTTCGACCTCTGCGACGTGCCGAGCAGCGGCGCGCCGAGGCCTAGCAGTCGGCGCGCCAGCTGCTGCGCCGCCCCGAACCTGGTCCCGCGTCTCTCGCACTCAGAGTTCGTGGACGAGCTCCACCAAGGCGGTCAGCACGCCCGGATCGGTGTCCGGGAGCACCCCGTGGCCGAGGTTGAAGATGTGCCCGGTCGCGCCGAGCGTGATCGCCTCGTCCGCTTCGCGCACGATCCGCCTGGCCTGCGCCTCGACCGCCGCGGGCCCGGCGAACAGCACGGCGGGATCGAGATTGCCCTGCAACGCTTTTCCGGGTCCGACACGGCGGACGGCATCGGTCAGCGGCACCCGCCAGTCGACGCCGACCACGTCGGCGCCCACCTCACCCATGGCGCCGAGCAGCTCGCCGGTGCCCACACCGAAGTGGATCCGCGGCACGCCGGCGTCGGCGATCTCGGCGAACACCCGCTCCGAATGCGGAAGCACGAAGCTGCGATAGTCGGCCAGCGAGAGCGCGCCGGCCCAGGAGTCGAACAGCTGTACCGCGTCGACGCCCGCCGCCAGCTGGGCCTGCAGGAACGCGATCGTGATGTCGGTGAGCACGCCGAGCAGCGCGTGCCAGGTCTGCGGGTCGGCGTACATCATCGCCTTGGTGCGCTCGTGGTTCTTGCTCGGACCGCCCTCGACCAGGTAGGAGGCGAGGGTGAACGGCGCGCCCGCGAAGCCGATCAGCGGCGTCTCCCCCAGCGCGTCCAGCAGCAGGCGCACGCCGTCGGTGACCGCCCCGACCTCCTCGGGCCGCAACCGGGGCAGTGCGCGCACGTCGTCGACGGTCCGCACGGGCGCGGCGACCACCGGCCCCACGCCCGGCACGATGTCCAGATCGATTCCGGCCGCTTTGAGCGGAACGACGATGTCGGAGAACAGGATTGCGGCGTCGACCCGGTGCCTGCGGATCGGCTGCAGGGTGATCTCGCACACCAACTCCGGATCGAAGCAGGACTCGAGCATCCCGATGCCCGCCCGCACCTCGCGGTATTCGGGCAGCGAGCGTCCGGCCTGGCGCATGAACCACACCGGACGCCTGCTGGGCGCCGCGCCGGTAGCGGCGGCCAGGAACGGGGCATCGGTCAACCGGCGGCGGGTATGAGTGCTCATCACGGCTATCGTATGCGGGCCCGCCCGCAGGGGCGGACGCGGAGGCGGCAGAGGTGACCGCACAGTCGCCGCATCGCCTGTAGCGGCGCGCCTCCGACTGCGCCGGGTGCACAAGGTCTACCGTCAGCATTCGTGACACCGCTCGACTTCCGCGACGGCGCCGCACCGACCGAAGGACCTCATGGCGAGCCAGCTCAGTTTCGCGCCGCGGTCGAGGCGATGGGCACCGCTACCGTGCACCCTCGGATCGAGCTCGCGCCCATCCGGCCGCCGCAACGACTCGCACCGTACTCCTACGCCATCGGCGCGGAGGTCGCACATCCGGAAACCCCTGTGGTACCGGCTGATTCCGAAGGCGACGCGTTCGGCAGGCTGATCCTGCTGCACGACCCGGACGGCGACGACACCTGGCACGGCACCCTACGTCTGGTCGCCTATATCCAGGCCGACATCGACGCCGCGCTCGCCACCGACCCCCTGCTGCCCGAGGTGGCGTGGAGCTGGCTGGTGGACGCCCTGGAGTCGCGGACCGAACCGTTCACCGCGCTCGGCGGCACGGTGACCTCGACCAGCTCGGTGCGCTACGGGGATATCGCCGGTCCACCGCGCGCCCACCAGCTGGAACTACGCGCCTCATGGACGCCCGTCACCACCGACCTGCGCCCGCACCTCGAGGCGTTCTGCGAGGTGCTTGCCTACGCGGCGGGGCTGCCACCTGCCGGGGTGACCCAGCTGCACGTACCACCCGGGATGTCCGGCGATCACCCCTGAGCACGTCCCTGGCATGACGTGACCTGCGCCGGAACAGCAGTTGCCCGGCCCGGCGGCGATCCGCCGACACACTTATGCGGTGATAGGACGGCGGCGCCGCGGAGTCGGCACGTAAAGTTCATCACCATGTCCGTACCAGACGAATCCGAAGCCTCGGCCGCGACGCCCCTGCTCGCGCCGGTGGAGGGCGTGCCACCGGTACTGGACACCGCCGCCGAGATCAGCGCGGCCGCCGCCCGGCTGATCGCGGCCACCGGTCCGCTGGCCGTGGACGCCGAGCGCGCCTCCGGGTTCCGCTACTCGGCGCGCGCGTACCTGATCCAATTGCGCCGCGCGGGCGCGGGCACGTTCCTCATCGATCCCATTCCGGTCACCGACGCCCTCGCCCCGCTGGCCGAGGCGATCAACGGACTCGAATGGGTGCTGCACTCCGCGGACCAGGACCTGCCCGGTCTGGCCGAACTCGGCTTGCGGCCGGCCCGGCTGTTCGACACCGAATTGGGCGGGCGCCTGGCGGGTTTCGAACGCGTCGGTCTGGCCGCGATGGTGGAGCGGCTGCTCGGCCGTGCGCTGCGCAAGGGGCACGGGGCAGCCGACTGGTCCACCCGGCCACTGCCCGCCGACTGGCTGAATTACGCCGCCCTGGACGTGGAGTTGTTACTGGAACTGCGCGATTCGGTGGCCGCCGCTCTCGACGCGCAGGGTAAATCGGATTGGGCCGCACAGGAATTCGAGCACATTCGCACCTTGGATCCGCCCGCGCCGAAGGCCGAGCGCTGGCGGCGCACCTCGGGCATCCACACGCTGCGCCGCACCAGGCAGCTTGCGGTGGTGCGCGAGCTGTGGACCACCCGGGACGCGCTGGCCCGCGCCCGTGACGTGGCGCCCGCCCGCATCCTCCCCGACGCCGCGATCATCGCCGCGGCGACCTCGGAACCGAAATCCATCGCGCAACTGCGCACGCTGCCGGTGTTCGGCGGTCCGCGGCAGCGCCGGTACTCCCGCGAATGGCTCGCGGCGATCGAGCGCGGCCGCACGTTGCCGGACAGCGAGCTGCCGCCGCTCACCCAGCCGTTCGACGGTCCGCCGCCGGTCAACCGCTGGGAGCGTCGCGACCCGGCCGCGGCGGCCCGCCTGACCAGGGCACGAGCCGCCATGGGCGCGCTGTCGGCCGAGCACTCGATTCCGGTGGAGAATCTGCTCGCGCCGGACCTGGTCCGCCGCCTGTGCTGGGACGGGCTGCCCGACTACGACGTGACCGAACCCTCCGCGGTCGACGGGTTCCTGAAGTCGGGGGGCGCCCGGCCCTGGCAACGGGAACTCGCGGTACCGCGGCTGGCCGTCGCGCTGCGGCCGGGGGACTAGTACCCGGCCCGGCGGTTCGGCCGCGGCGTCAGCGGGCGGCCAGCCATCCGCTGATCCGCCGGGCGATGTCGGGGGCGGTGAGGCCGAGTTCGGTGTGCACCTCGCCGCGCGAGGCATGGTCCAGGAACTGTTGCGGCACACCGAGATCACGGGTGGGGACATCCAGCCCGGAATTGCGCAGGCGAGCCGACACCGTCGAGCCGATGCCGCCGTGCAGCCCGCCGTCTTCGAGCGTGACGACGAGCCGGTAGTTCTCCGCGAGCTTCAGCAGGGTGTCGGAGACCGGCAGGACCCAGCGCGGGTCGATGACGGTGACCGAAATGCCTTCGGAATCCAGCAGATTCGCAGCTTCCAGGGCCGCGGCCGCGAACGATCCCACCGCGACGAGCAGGACGTCGCCGTGCACCGCCTGCACCGAGCCGCCCTCCGGCTCGGCCATCCGCAGCACATCGATGCCGTCCAGCCGTTCGACCGCGGAGATGTCCTCGGCGACACTGCCTTTCGGGAAACGCAGCGCGGTGGGCCCGTCGTTGACGGCCAGCGCCTCGGCCAGTTCCTCCCGCAGGGTCGCGGCGTCGCGCGGAGCGGCGACCCGGATGCCGGGGATGATCCCGAGGATCGACAGATCCCACATGCCGTTGTGGCTGGCGCCGTCGGAGCCGGTGACGCCCGCGCGGTCCAGCACCACGGTGACCGGTTGCTTCAGCAGCGCCACGTCCATCAGCAACTGGTCGAAAGCGCGGTTGAGGAACGTCGAGTAGATCGCCACCACCGGATGCATGCCGCCGAGCGCGAGCCCCGCCGCCGAGGCCATGGCGTGCTGTTCGGCGATGCCGACGTCGAACATCCGGTCGGGAAAACGCTCCCCGAAGGCGGCCAGCCCGGTCGGGCCCGGCATCGCCGCGGTGATGGCGACGATGTCGGCGCGGCGCTCGGCCTGCGCGATCAGCTCCTCGGAGAACACCGACGTCCAGCCGCGCGCCTTCGGACCGCCGACGGGGACGCCGGTCAGCGGATCGATGGGGTCGCAGGCGTGCATCTGGTCGGCGACGTGATTCTCGGCCGGCGCGTAGCCGCGGCCCTTCTGCGTCACCGCGTGCACCACGACGGGACCGCCGAAGTCCTTGGCCCGGCGCAGCGCCGCCTCCAAGGCGACCACGTCGTGGCCGTCCACCGGCCCGACGTACTTGAGACCGAGGTCGCTGAACAGCTCCTGCGGGCTGACCGCGTCCTTGATGCCCGCCTTCACCGCGTGCACCATCGAGTACGCCGACTCGCCCACCCGAGGGATGCTCTTCAAGATGCGCTTGCCCGCGTCCAGCGCGTGCTCGTAGGCGGGCTGGGTGCGCAGCGCCGTGAGCCGCTCGGCCAGGCCGCCGATGGTGGGCGCGTAGGAGCGGCCGTTGTCGTTGACCACGACGACCACCGGGCGGTCCGGGGCGGCGGCGATGTTGTTGAGCGCCTCCCAGCACATGCCGCCGGTGAGCGCGCCGTCGCCGACGACCGCGACCACGTGCCGGTCCTGCCCGCTCAGCGCGAACGCCTTCGCCAGACCGTCCGCGTAGGACAGCGCCGCCGAGGCATGCGAGGACTCCACCCAGTCGTGGGCGCTCTCGGCGCGGCTCGGGTAGCCGGACAGGCCGCCCTGCTTGCGCAGCGAGTCGAACTGGTCCTTGCGGCCGGTCAGGATCTTGTGCACGTAGGCCTGGTGCCCGGTGTCGAAGATCAACGGGTCGGCCGGCGAGTCGAAGATCCGGTGCAGCGCGATGGTGAGCTCGACCACACCTAGGTTGGGGCCGAGGTGCCCACCGGTCGCGGCGACTTTGCGCACCAGGAACTCGCGGATCTCCTCCGCCAGCTCGCGCACTTGCGGCACGGTCAGCCGGCGCAGTTCGTCGGGCGTGTCGACCCGGGAAAGCACTCCCACCTGAACTAGCTCCCTCCGGATAGCGCATCTGATCCAGATCAGTCTACGGAGCGGCGGCCGACGCTCCCGCACGAGAACGGTCACACCGACCGACATGGGGTCGAAATGTGAGCCTCGACATACGGTACCCGGCCTAGAGTGACAGGGTGGCGCAGCCCGAGCAACTGGTCTCGCGGACAGTCGAACCCGGCGGCGTGGCGCGCAGGCCCGCCGAGGTCGACCGGCGGCGCCCAGGCGGCCGTCCCGGAACGCCGGACAACCGCGTCATTCGAACTCGCTGCCAGGCAAACCGATTCGATCGCCGATTGCCCGGCCTCCGCCGAGTGCGAAAGCTACGAAAGATCAATCCGGGCGCGACGACCACCGCCTCGCCGATCGCCGACCGCCACGACTGCGCGCGCCCCGAGCAAGTCCGGCGCTGCTCCTCGGCCGCACCGGCGCGAGCCGACCGCGCACGAGGCGGTCCACGCCGCCGCGGCACACACCGGCGACCGCGAGCGCGCCACCGGCGACATGCCGCGCGCGCCCGGCGTCCTGGGCGCCTGGAGGCCCCAGCGGTCGATCCACTCAGGGTCGACGAGTCGAGCGGGATCGCGGCACGCGGCGGCAGCGGGTGAACAGGCACGATGGTGCGATACGGATCGACAGCTACGAGGAGCGTCCGGTGAGCAAGAAGAACGATTCACGTGCGGGCACCGTCACGACCTACGGGTACGGCACCGCCCGGGCCACTCCGGACCTGATGCGGGTGACGATCTCCGTCGAGTCGCGGGCGAGCAAGGTCGCGCTCGCCTACAGCCAGGCCGGTGCGCGCGTGGCCGCGGTGGCGCGGTCACTGCGATCCGACGGCGTCGACGGCGCGGACATCGCCACCAGCGGACTGTCGGTGCAGACCGAGACGGTGTGGACCGAGGGCCAGGGCAACCGCATCACGGGATACCTCGCCACCACATCGCTGACGGTCGCGTTGCGCGATATCGGCGAGGATGCCGATCCCGCCCCGGGTACCGTCATCGCCAACTGCGTCGATGCGGGCGGCGACGACGTGCGTCTCGGCGGTCTCGTCCTCACCTTCGCCGACCAGGAGTCCTTGCTCACCCGGGCCCGCGACGCCGCGTGGGAGAACGCCATGGCCAAGGCCGAGCAGTACGCGCGACGCGCGGAGCGCTCGCTCGGCAAGGTCCTGGAGATCACGGAGAACACCGCCTCCGCGCCGCCCGTCCCGCGCGCGCAGTCCATGTCCGCTCCGATGGAGGCCTACCGCGCCGCCGCCATCCCGGTCGAACTGGGCGAGAGCGAGATCTCCGCGGGCATCCGCATCACCTGGCAGTTGGACTGACGGCCGGTCATCCCGGCACGACACCCCGCGACCGCACGACGGTCCACCGAGTATCAGTCGGCCAGGAATTCCACCCGGTTGCCCGCCGCGTCGTGCGTGTGGATCCGTCGGCGCCCCGGAATCTCCGCCGGATCGGCCCAGACGACCGGGTACCCGGCGGCCGAGACCGCTTCGGCGGCACCGTCGATGTCCACGACGAACGCCGGGTGCGCCCTGGTGGCCGGGCGGAAGTCGGCTTCCACGCCGATATGCAGTTCGCCATCCGGGCCGCCCCGGCCGGGGACGCGGAACCAGCACCCGCCACGGGCGGCAAGCAGCGGCGGCTTCGGCAGCTCGGGCCACCCGAGCACGCCGGTGCAGAAGCGCGCTGCCGGTCCTCCGCGCCTGCGGGGCAACACAATTGGACGTGGTGGATCACCGCTCCTTCATGCCGGACGCCTCACGACCCGTGGCCGAGTCCGCGCACCAGCAGGCTGACCGTGTCCGCTCCGGCATGACGATCTTTCGAGATCTCTTGATACTCCGGCGATTCGGACCAAACCCGGAAGGACGGCTCGTCGGGGAAGGACATCAGGACCACCTTCTCGCGGTCCGTGACGCCCTCGATGGTCTGCGGGGACTCGTCGGCGGCCAGCAGCGTGCCGGAGTACCGGAGGAAGATGTCCAGGAATTGTGCCTGGTAGCGATCGTAGGCGGCGCGATCGGTGAACTTCAGCTGTGCAATTACATACACGGTCATGTCAGTGACTCTAATTGGACGCCCGCCGCGAATTCGCCGCAGCGGCGGGCAGGGCTGCCTATATTGAGGTCGCCACCGATCGGAGGTCGTATGTCGTTCGTGCTCATCGACACACCGCGGCCGCACGTCGCCCTGGTGACGCTCAACCGGCCCGAACGGATGAACGCGATGGCGTTCGACGTGATGATTCCGCTGCGCGAGGCGCTCGAGCAGGTGCGCGCCGACAACGACATCCGCGTCGTCGTGCTCACCGGCGCGGGACCCGGCTTCTGCTCCGGCGCCGACCTGACCAGCGCGGGAAAGGTGCCGAACGTCGACGGGCTGACCGTCACCAGCGTCGCGCGACGCTCGATGGATCTGCTCAACGACGTGATGCTCACGCTGCGGCGGATGCACCAGCCGGTGATCGCCGCGGTCAACGGCGCGGCCATCGGCGGCGGGTTCTGCCTGGCCGTCGGCACCGATATCCGGATCGCCGCCGCGGACGCGTATTTCCGCGCGGCGGGCATCAACAACGGGCTCACCTCGGCCGAACTCGGCATCAGCTATCTGCTACCGCGGGCCGTCGGCGCGTCCAGGGCATTCGAGATCATGCTGTCCGGTCGCGACGTGGACGCGGCTGAAGCCGAACGCATCGGCCTGGTCTCCCGCACGGTCGCGGCGGCCGAGCTGCTGGACACCTGCTACGACCTGGCCGAACGGATCATCGGCTTCAGCCGGGTGGGCACCGAGCTCACCAAGCGCATGCTGTGGAGCGGCATCGAGGCGGGCGGATTCGAATCGCACATGCAGCACGAGGGCATGGCCCAGCTCTACGTCCGCCTCACCACCGGCAATTTCGACGAAGCGATCCGCGCCCGGCGTGACCGCCGACCGCCGGTCTACGAGGACTGATCGCTCATCGCTCCAGCAGAGCGAGGCATTCGACGTGGTGCGTCGCCGGGAACGCGTCGAAGGCGCGCAGATCGGCGAGCCGGTAGCCCGCGGCCTGATACAGGCCGAGGTCGCGGGCGAACGCGGCGGGATCGCAGCCGACGTGGATGATCCGGGTCGGCCCGCCTGCGGTGACCGCACCGACCACCTCCTTGCCCGCGCCCGCGCGCGGCGGGTCGAGCACGACAACGTCGGGGGTGGCCGCGCCGAGGTGCTCGAGCAGCCAGCGCTCCACCCGCTGGGTACGCAGCTGGACCCACGGCAGATCGCGCAGCGCGGCGGCGCCGTCGGCCACCGCGGATCGGGCGGATTCCACCGCGAGCACCGCACCGGTTCGCCCGGCCTGCTCGGCGAGGCGCGCCGCGAAGACCCCCGCACCGCTGTAGAGGTCCCAGGCCAGGCCGCCGGGCCCGAGGCCGGACCACTCCGCGACCAGATCCGAATAGCGTTGCGCCGCACCGCGATGTGCCTGCCAGAAGCCCGTCGCCGCGACTTCCCACCGGCGGCCCGCCACGTACTCGGCCGCGCGCCCGGTGCCCTCGAACACCCACTCGTCGCGCGCCGCGTGCGCCGCGGCACGGCGCGCCGAGGCGTCGCGCCTTTCGTCACGCCGGGTGAACTCCCCCGCGGTCCATTCCGCACCGCGCCGATCGCCGTCGCCGTGCCGGCCGCCGCGGTGATCGCGGCTGTGCGGCCGTTCGCGGCGGCCGCTTCCGGCACGCCGGTCCCGGCCGCCCGGCTCGGATCGCCGCCCGCTCGCGCCGGGCCCGCGCCGATCCGCGCCGCGGCTGCCCGGCTCGGCCTGCACGGCGGGCGCCAGCTCGACGATGTGCCGGATCCCGTCACCGTCCACGGCGATCACCAGGTCGGCCCCTGGCGTCCACTGCCGGTCCGCGACTCCCTCCAGCGCCCCCGCCACCGGTTGCGGGCACCGGAGATCCGCGATCACGTCGGTGCTGCGATAACGGTGCACGCCGGCACGTCCGTGCGCGTCGACCGCGAGCCGCACCCGGGTGCGCCACCCGCCGATCGCATCCCCCGGCACGATCGTCTCCACCAGCACTTCCCGCTCGATGCCGGCCAGCCGCCGCAACTGCTCGGCCACCACCGTGGCCTTCAACGCGCGCTGGGCCACCGGCGTGGCGAACGAGAAATCACAGCACCCGGCGCCACCGGGACCGGACACCGGGCACGTGGCAGGCACTCGGTCCGGCGAAGCCTCGAGTACCTCGACCGCGTCGGCCCGGCAGAACGAGCCGCCGCGATCCTCGGTGACCCGCACCCGCACCAGTTCGCCGGGCAGCCCGTGCCGGACGAACACCACTCGTCCCTCGTGCCGTGCGACGCAGAAGCCGCCGTGCCCCGGCGGGCCGAGCCGCACCTCGAAGGTGCTTGTCCGCCAATCGCTCATCCCGAATGCTCCGTCGGCGTCATGTCCGGTCCCCGTACCCGCGCCGCACCGCGCCGGGAGCGTTCACCACGCCGGGCGTCTTCGCCCGCGTGGACGAGCTCAGCTGCCACGGCACGCTGGTCACCATCACGCCGGGCTCGAAGAGCAGCCTGCCCTTCAACCGCAGCGCGCTCTGGTTGTGCAGCACCTGCTCCCACCAGTGGCCCACCACGTACTCGGGAATGAACACGGTCACCACGTCGCGCGGAGCGTCCTTGCGCACCCGCTTCACGTAATCGAGCACCGGCTTGGTGATCTCGCGGTAGGGCGATTCGATCACCTTGAGCGGCACCGTGATGTCGCTGTTCTCCCATTCCCGCACCAGAGCCCTGGTGTCGGCCTCGTCGACGTTCACCGTCACCGCCTCCAGCGTGTCGGGGCGGCTGGCGCGCGCGTAGGCCAGCGCGCGGCGGGTCGGCAGGTGCAGCCGGGAGACCAGCACGATGGAGTGCGAACGACTGGGCAGCACGCCGTCCCACTCGTGCTCGTCCAGCTCCCGCGCGACCGAATCGTAGTGTCGGCGAATCAGCTTCATGACCACGAAGATCGCGACCATGGTGAAGATGGCGATGTAGGCGCCCGCGAAGAACTTGGTGATCAGCACGATCACCAGCACTGCCCCGGTCGCGGTGAGACCGACCGCGTTGATCACCCGCGACCGCTTCATCCGCGCCCGCTGCGCCGAGTCGGTCTCGGTGCGCAACAGACGGGTCCAGTGCCGCAGCATGCCGGTCTGGCTGAGCACGAACGAGACGAACACACCGACGATGTACAGCTGGATCAGCTTGGTCACCTCGGCGCCGAAGAGCACCACGAACGCGATGGCCGCGCCGGACAGGAACAGGATGCCGTTGCTGAACGCGAGCCGATCGCCTCTGGTGTGCAACTGGCGCGGCAGGTAGCGATCCTGCGCCAGGATCGAGCCGAGCACGGGGAACCCGTTGAACGCGGTGTTCGCGGCGAGCACGAGGATCAGCGCGGTCACCGTCGTGATGAAGAAGAACCCGAGCGGGAACCCGGCGAACACGGAGTCGGCGAGCTGGGCGATCAGCGTCTTCTGCTGATAGTCCGGCGGCGCGCCGGTCAGATCGTCGACGTTGTGCGCGTACACGACGCCGATCTTCTGGGCGAGGACGATGATGCCCATCAGCAGCACGATCGCGATCGTCCCCAGCAACAGCAAGGTGGTGGCGGCGTTGCGCGACTTGGGTTTGCGGAAGGCGGGCACACCGTTGCTGATCGCCTCCACACCGGTCAGCGCGGCGCAGCCGGAGGAGAACGCGCGCGCGATGAGGAAGGCGAACGCCAGACCGTAGAGGTGCTCGTGCTCGGCGTCCAACCCGAAGCCGGCCGATTCGGCGCGCAGTTCCTCGCCGAGCCCGAAGATCCGGAACAGGCCCCAGCCGAGCATCAGGAACATGCCGAAGATGAACGCGTAGGTCGGAACGGCGAACATGGTGCCCGATTCCCGCACGCCGCGCAGATTGATCGCGGTGAGCACCGCGATCGCCACGACCGCGAACAGCACCTTGTGTGTGGCGACGAACGGGATGGCCGAGCCGATGTTGGACGCGGCCGAGGAGATCGACACCGCGACGGTGAGCACGTAGTCGACCAGCAGCGCGCTGCCGACGGTGAGGCCGGCGTTCGGTCCGAGGTTGGTGGTGGCGACCTCGTAGTCGCCGCCGCCGGACGGGTACGCGTGCACGTTCTGCCGGTAGCTGGCCACCACCACGGCCATGACGAAGGCGACCGCCAATCCGACCCACGGCGCGTAGAGATACGCCCCGACCCCGGCCGCCGACAGGACGAGGAAGATCTCTTCGGGGGCGTATGCGACCGACGACATGGCATCGGAGGCGAACACCGGGAGCGCGATTCGCTTCGGCAGCAGCGTGTGGCCCAGCGAGTCGCTACGGAAAGGCCTGCCCAGCAGCACTCGCTTCGCTGCCGTCGTCAACTTGGACACTGGAGCGAGCATAGGCCCCCGCACGGTGGATCGCGCGCGTGGCTCGCATGTTTGCTCACGGGCTGGAGGGGGAACGTGGCCGGTGGAATCATTCGACGGGTAGCGTTCGACCGAACAGCAGAGCAGACCGAACACCATGGTTCCAGGAACGAGGTTGCACGGTGTACGTAGTGATCATGGGGTGCGGGCGCGTCGGCTCGTCGCTGGCCCACGCCCTGGTCCGCGTGGGTCACGAAGTCACCGTCATCGATCGGGACTCCAGTTCCTTCCTCCGCCTGGGATCGGATTTCCCGGGTGAGCGGGTGACGGGCGTCGGATTCGATCGAGATGTGCTGATAAAGGCGGGAATCGAGCGGGCGGACGCGTTCGCGGCGGTCTCCTCCGGCGACAACTCGAACATCATCTCCGCACGCGTCGCCCGGGAGATGTTCGGAGTGGAGCGGGTGGTCGCCCGCATCTACGACGCCAAGCGCGCGGCCGTCTACGAGCGGCTCGGCATCCCGACCATCGCGACGGTCCCGTGGACCACCGACCGCTTCCTGCGCGCGCTCATCGGCGACACCGGCACCACCACATGGCGCGACCCGACCGGAACGGTTGCTGTGACGCAGCTGACGCTGCACGAAGAGTGGTATGGCCGCACCGTGCGCGACCTGGAGCAAACCGTCGCGGCCAAGGTGGCGTTCATCATCCGGTTCGGCCAGGCGCTGCTCCCCGACCGCAAGACCATCATCCAGGCCGACGACATCGTCTATGTGGCCGCCGCGTCCGGCACCGTGGGCGAGAGCGTCGCCCTGGCCGCGAAGCCCCCAGCGAGCGAGGACTGAACATGAAAGTGGCCATCGCCGGAGCAGGCGCCGTCGGCCGATCGATCGCGAGGGAACTCCTGCGCGGCGGGCACCGGGTCATGCTGCTGGAGCGTCAGCTCGAGCACATCGAGTCCGCCGCGATCCCGGACGCGGTCTGGGTGCACGCGGACGCGTGCGAACTGGCGCTGCTGGAGCAGGCCGGTCTGGAGACCTACGAGGTGGTCATCGCGGCCACCGGTGACGACAAGGCGAACCTGGTGCACAGCCTGCTGGCCAAGACCGAGTTCGGCGTGCGCCGGGTGGTGGCGCGGGTGAACGACCCGCGCAACGAATGGCTCTTCGACGGCTCCTGGGGCGTGGACGTCGCGGTGTCCACACCCCGGCTGCTCGCCTCCCTGGTCGAGGAGGCGGTTTCCGTCGGAGATCTGGTGCGCCTGATGACGCTGCGTCAGGGTCAGGCGAACCTGGTGGAGATGACGCTGCCCGCGGACACCGCGCTGGCGGGCAAACCGGTGCGCACTCTGACCCTGCCGCGCGACGCCGCCTTGGTGACCATCCTGCGCGGCGGGCGGGTGATCGTGCCGCAGCCGGACGACGCGCTGGAAGGCGACGACGAGCTGCTGTTCGTGACCTCGGTGGAGGCCGAGGAAGACCTCCGGGTGGAACTCGCCAATCACGGCATCAGACCGTAACTCCCCGTACACGGCCGGACGCGCGTCCTCGGCGCAGCACCACCCGAGGACTACGCGGCCAGTTTCAGCTCCGCGCGCAGCTTGTTCAGCGCGCGATGCTGCATCACGCGGACGACGCCCGGACTGGTGCCGATGGCTTCCGCGGTCTGTGCCGCCGACCAGCCCAGCACGATGCGCATCACCAGCACCTCGCGGTGCGCCGGCGCCAGCACCTTCATGAGTTCTTTTGTGGCGGCGCGCCGTTCGGAGGCCAATGCCCATTCCTCCGGCCCGGCGGCGGAGGACGCGTAGTCCGGGACGTCGGCCATCGGGTAGGCGGGGTGCTGCTGCGAGCGGCGGAACGCGTCGGCGACCTTGTTGGCCGCGATGCCGTAGACGAAGGCCAGGAACGACTTGCCCTGGTCGCGGTAGCGCGGGATGGCGTTGACGGTGGCCAGCAGGATCTCCTGCACCACGTCGTCGGCGGTGACCTGCAGATGGGCCGTGTTGCCCAGGCGCGCACCGCAGTAGCGCCGCACCAGCGGGTGCACGATCCGGATGATCTCGGTGACCGCCCGGCGGTCGCCCGCGGCCGCCGGACCGATCAGCTTGTCCAGTTCGGCCGATACCCGCCTGCTCTCGGAGAGAACGGGGTTGTGATTCTTGCGCAGTGCCGCTGTGTTGTGCTCGGTAGCCACGTCCGAGTCCTTTCTTGCCGATCAGTGCGTGTTTTCGGTACGCATAGATCGTCTGATGAACTCGGGGCGGTAACCAGGCACCCCAGGGTGGGGAAGCACCCACCTCGGCGGTGGGACTCCTCCCACCCCTGTGGTTTTCGCCGGGTGCCGGCGGAGGGTTAACGGCTCAGGCCGGCCCGGTCGCGGCCATCGACTTGGTGGGCAGGTGACCGGCCCGGCGCACCGCCCAGACGGTGACGCCCAGCGCCACCGCGGTCAGCGGCCAGCCCATCGCGATGCGGGTGAACGCGAGCCAGCCGGTCCGGTCGGTGTCATAGAGCTGCGACTGCACCAGATAGCGGGCGCCGAACACCACGATCCACGTGGTGGTGGCCAGATCGTAGAGGCGCACCACGCGCGGATCGGACCGCCAGTCCGAGCCGTGGCCGTTCAGCACGCCCCAGATGACGCCGACCAACGGCCGACGCAACAGGATGGACCCGAGGAACACCGCGGCGTAGACGAGGCTGGTGTAGATGCCGAAGAGGAAGAAACCCTTCGCCTCGCCCATCCGGTAGGCGATGAAGGCGCAGATGCCGACGCCGAAGAAGCCCGAGATGGCGGGCTGGATGGGATCGCGCCGCACCAGCCGCCAGATCAGGATGGCGGCGGCCACCCCGAGAGCCGACCAGATCGCGGCGGTCAGGCCGGCGACGCTGTTCACGGGAACGAACACGACAACGGGGAGAGTCGAGTAGATCAGGCCGCTGAAGCCGCCGAGTTGTTCGAGGAGGGTCTGCTCGGCACGATCCTCGTCACGGTCGGGCCGGTCCAGCCCGGTGCGGTCGTCGGATCCTGCGTTGTCGTCGCTCAATGGCATACGTCAGCTGTTCCCGCGCAATTCGTAGTAGGGGTTGAAGATCACTTTGCGGCCGTCACGGTCGCCCACCCGGCCACGGACCAGGATGCGCCGCCCCGGCTCGATGCCGGGAATGCGCCTGCGCCCGATCCAGACCAGCGTAATCGCGTCCGTGCCGTCGAAGAACTCGGCCTGGACGCTGGCACCGGCCGACTTGGGACACGCCTCGACACTCCGAAGCCTACCGAGCATCGTGGCCTCGTCACCGCGCCGACACTCCGACGCGCGACACGCTCCTGAGGCCTCGGATGTCTCGGCCAGCTCTTCGGCGTCGAGCTGATCGATGTCTTCGGTCAGTTTGCGGCCCAGACGTCGGAAATATCCTGAGGCTGCGGATGACATTGTGCACGCTCTCCTGCATAGAGCAGATGGCGTGGGTCGCACACCATCGTGGGGGATCCGATCCGCACGACCTGCTGAGGCCGTACACCGCCACTGTAGATGGGTCGGGCCACCCCCGCTACGCTCGGACCGATGTTCGACTCCCCACATCCGGCTCGCGTCGTGGCGCTGCCCGGCACCGGATCCGACGCCGATTTCGCCAGGCGCGCTTTCGGGCCCGCGAGCGCCGCGCGCGGCCTGGATTTCGTCGCCGTGGAACCGGATCCGCGCAGCGTGGTCGCGAGCTGCCGGGCCGCGCTGGCGGCGGCGGCGCAGGCGGGCCCGGTGCTGGCGGCGGGCATCTCGCTCGGCGCCGCGATCGCACTGGAGTGGGCGGCCGAGCACCCGGACGACGTCGTCGGGGTCGTGGCCGCGCTGCCCGCCTGGACCGGATCCGACACCGCCGCCTGCCCGGCGGCACTCAGCGCGGCGGCCACCGCGGCGCAGCTGCGCGCCGACGGTCTGGCGGCGGTGATCGACCGGATGCGGGCGAGCAGCCCGCGGTGGCTGGCGGACGCGCTGACCCAGTCCTGGCGCGCGCAGTGGCCGGACCTGCCGCGGGCGCTGGACGAAGCCGCCGACTACAAGTGGCCGGACGCCGAGCGCCTGGCCACCTTCGAGCTGCCGATCGTGGTCGTGACCGCGGTCGACGACCCGGTCCATCCGGTGACGGTGGCCGAAGAGTGGGCAGCGCTGGCCCCGCGCTCGCGGCTGCACCGGGTCACCCTGGACGAACTCGGCGCCGACCCCGCGATCCTGGGACGCGCGGGGCTCGGCGCCTTCCGGTGAGTTCTTCTCGCTCAGTTCAGGCCGAGTTGCTGCATGGCCGACCCGTCCGCACCGCGCCGCGGGCCCTGCGGTATCCGCGGCACCACCGGCTGCGCACCGGTCTGCGCCGCGACCTGCGCGGCCATCGCCTGCTGCTGAGCCTCCACCTGCTGCTGATGCGCCGCGGCCAACTGCTCGGACAACTGCTGCGGCAGCACCACGGGCAGCGGCTCCCGCACCGGCAGCGGATCCTCGCCACGCCGTACCACCGTCTCGCTCAGGATGGCGCGCGCCGCCTTGACCAGCGGGCTGCCGTCGTTCGCCGCGCCCGAGGGGCCCGCTGCGACCAGACGCACCATCCAGCGATAGCCGTCCACACCGATGAAACGCAGATCCGCGCCCTCGGTCAGCGCCAGTAACTCCCGGCCCCACGGCCCGTTCTCGATCGAGACCCTGGCGCCGTCCTTGCGCAGCGAGTCGGCGAGGTCCGCGGCGACCAGACGCCATTGACCCGAAGTCTTGGGCGCGGCGTAGGCCGCCACGGTGATCCGGCCGTGCTCGGTGGCCAAATGCACCGCCTGCGGCTGGCCCTCCGGGGTCATCTCGACCTGCAACTGGCCGCCGGGCGGGACCGGCAACAGCACCGATCCGAGGTCGAGCCGCTGTTCGGACACCGTCTCCAGCAGTTCGGCGACCTCGTCGTAGTCGTACGGGCCCGGCTTGCCCTGCGGCCGGTCGGCGGTCAAGTCCACGCCCTCGTACGAGCGCTCGTCGGTGGGCGCGTCGTCGTAGAACTCGTCGTCGTACTCCGCCGCGTACTCGGGCTCGTAGTCGGCGTAGTCGTCCGCGTCGTCGTACCGGTCGTCCGCGGCCCGGCTGGAATTCTTTCTCTTTCCGAACATTCCCGTCATGCCTCCTTGCCGGTCGCCCGGCCCGCCCCGTTCGTCTGCTCGGTCAGGCTCGCGTGGCCGCCGCTGGAGCCGTAGCCCCCCGCACCCCGGGTGGTCTCGTCGAGCGAGTCGACCTCCACGAAATCCACCAGTTCCACTCGCTGCACCAGCAGTTGCGCGATCCGATCGCCGCGCCGCAGCTCGATCGGCGTGCGCGGGTCGTGGTTGATCAGGCACACCTTGATCTCGCCCCGGTACCCCGCGTCGACCGTCCCCGGCGTGTTCACCACCGATAGTCCGGTCTTGGCCGCCAGACCCGAGCGCGGATGGATCAGGCCGACCGTGCCGACCGGCAGGGCCACGGCGACACCGGTGCGGACCAGCGCCCGCTCCCCCGGCTCCAGGATGACGTCTTGCGTGGTGCACAGGTCCACGCCCGCGTCGCCCGCATGGGCGCGCGTGGGCACGGGGATGCCGGGGTCCAGCCGCAGCAAGGGTATGGGTGAAAGTGCGCTCACGTTGGACGAGCCTACGCGTAGGCTGTTCGCCCTCGTGACTTAGTGTTGACTCGTGTCGGACCAGCCCAATCCCATGACCACGGACTCGAAAAAGCAGCCAGCGCACCTGTACCGCGAGCGCCTGTGGGTGCCGCTGTGGTGGTGGCCGGTGGCCTTCGCCGTCACCGGGTTGCTCGCGGCGGAGATCCATATGGGCGCACCCGGGCTACGCGCGTGGCTGCCCTATGCGCTGTTGTTCCCGGTGCCGGTCTGGGTGCTGCTGTGGCTGAGCCGCCACCGCGTCGAAGTGGCGCCGGACGCGAACGGCACACCGGAGCTGCGCGCCGATCGCGCACATCTGCCGGTGAATTTCGTGGCCCGTGCGGCCGCTGTCGCCCCCACCGCGAAAAGCGCGGCGCTGGGCCGCCAGCTCGACCCCGCCGCCTATGTCCAGCATCGCCCCTGGATCGGGCCGATGGTCTTGCTCGTGCTCGACGACCCCGACGATCCGACGCCGTACTGGCTGGTCAGTACGCGGCGGCCCGAACGGGTCCTTGCCGCGCTCGGTGTTCCGAGCGCGGGCTGACACTGTCTTCGATCTCGTCGAGATCAGGCGGCGCAATCCATGCAGATCATCTGGCCGCCCTTCTCGCTGGCCAGCCTGCTCCGGTGATGTACCAGGAAACAGCTGGAACAGGTGAACTCGTCGGCCTGCTTCGGGATCACCCGAACCGTCAGCACTTCCTCGGACAGGTCGGCGCCGGGAAGCTCGAACGACTCCGCGGTATCGGATTCGTCGATATCCACGACGGCGGACTGTGCCTCGTTACGACGAGCCTTCAGCTCCTCCAGCGAATCCTCCGACACATCGTCGGATTCGGTGCGCCTCGGTGCGTCATAGTCGGTTGCCATGTCGTCTTCCCCTCGTCCTAACTCCGTATATCCCGGACCGGTCCGCTCACACCCGATTCCTGCCGGAACCGCCGCGACCGGTACCGCCCCGCCGGTGGTGCACGTCACACGTACACCGGTCGCCTATCAGGGCGGATCATGCCGATCCACTCCCGACAGCGCTGGGTAAACGCAGGACATGCCCTTCTTGTTCCCGCGACCGACCACTGATTTCCGCACCGGCGATTCGATCTGGGCCGCCAGACAATAGCGGACCCCGGAGGAAAAGTCGCAATCAAAACACAGCCGAGTCGAAAATGAGGGGCAATCGACACCGTCTGGGGAACGCACCGAGACCTTGCGCCGCCACCCCGCCACATTTTCGTAGAGTGTGCTGGTGGTTTCACTGATCACCGAAGGTACCTCGACGGATCCGCAAGGTCGTCCGTTCCTGCGGCGCCGCCCCCAGCCCTGGCTCGTCATGCTCGGCGTTCTCGCTCTGATCTGCGGGATCGTCTGGATCAAAGCCCTCACGACGCACGACGCCGACTACACCGCGATGGCGTGCAACTCGCCGAGCCCGGCCTCGGATCCCGGTGCGACGCAACCGACTCCGCTCGGCCAGCGGGTCGGCGCGGGCCGGTTGCAGGACGTGGAACCCGCGCCGCTGGCCGCGAGCAGGGTGCGTGTGCTGAACGCGAACAACCAGCGCGGCCAGGCCGCGCACGTCGCCGCGCAACTCGGCGACCTCGGTTTCGCGAGCGCGCCCGGCACGCAATACGGCAACGATTCGGTATACGTCAACGGCGACCTGGAGTGCACCGGGCAGATCCGCTTCGGCGTGAACGGCCGTCCGGCCGCCGCGGCCGTGCAACTGGTCGCGCCGTGCGCCGAGCTGATCGAGGATCAGCGCGGCGACGAGACGGTCGATCTGGTGCTCGGCTCGTTGTTCCGGGACATCCGGCCCAGCAACGACGCCGAGGAGGTGCTGCGTTCGCTGAAGAACCCGGCGCCGGGCAACTCCACCTCGATCGATATCAAGTTGCTCGACGCCGCGCGGCAAGCCCGCTGCTGATCAGCGGTCCGGGATCGGCTCGGTAGCGCCGACCCGGGCCAGTAGTTCCCCGAGTTCGTCGGCGATGCCGGGCGCGGCGGCCACCACCAGGTCGCCGTCGGCGCCCGGCGCCGTGGCGGGCGGAAGCGTCAGCCGCGCGCCGGCCTCCGCGGCGATCAGCGCGCCCGCGCCCCAGTCCCAGGCGTTCAATCCGTGCTCGTAGTAGGCGTCCACCCGGCCCGCCGCGACGTGGCACAGATCCAGCGCCGCCGCGCCGAAGCGGCGGATGTCGCGCACGTGCGGCAGCACCTGCGCGACCAGTTCCGCCTGCCTGCTCCTGCGGTGCCTGCCGTAGGCGAATCCGGTGGCGACCAACGACATCGCGACCGTTTCGACGGGCGTGCAGCTGAGGTGCTCCACCACGCCGTCGGCGTCCACACGCAGCGCACCGAGCCCGAGCCCGGCGCTGTAGGTGGCCGCCCGCGCGACGTCCACCACGGCGCCCGCCACCGGCCGCCCGCCGCGCAGTGCCGCCACCGACACGGCGTAGCCGGGAATGCCGTAGACGAAGTTCACCGTGCCGTCGATCGGATCCACCACCCAGTGGACGGTGTCCGCGCTCGCGTCATCGATGCTGCCGCCGCCCTCCTCGCCGAGGATCGGATCACCGGGGCGCTGTTCGGCCAGCAGTCTTCGGATCAGTTCTTCGGTCTCGGTGTCCACGATGGTCACCGGGTCGGTCGCGTGGCTCTTGGACTGCACGGCGCCTTCGGCGTGCGCGCCGGCGGGCCCGAACACCTCGGGACGGCGGGCGCGGACGTGCGCGGCGGCCGTCTCGGCGATGTCGACCGCGACGCGGCGCAGGTCGGCTTCGTCGCCACGCGCGACGATCGAGACGAACGAGTCGGAGGTGTAGTCGGACACTGACGATGAGGTTTCCGGCACGCCTTCCATCGCATCACACATCCTCGCCGAACGCCCAGCCTCGCGGTCCCATTACTCTTGTCGTGCACGACACAGCGCCGTCGTCGGGCATCCCACTCGCAGCGCCCGCCGTGGCCGGCGTGGGCCCCGTGCAGCGCTGTCATCACACCGGCCAGCACAGGGAACGAGGGGTTAGTCATGTCCGCTCGGGGGCACGCATTCGGCATCGATATCGGCGGCAGCGGCGTCAAGGGCGCCGTGGTCGATCTGGCCACCGGCGAGTTGGTCCATGAGCGGATCAAGATCGCCACGCCGCACCCCGCGACACCGTTCGCCGTGGCGGAGGCGGTGGCCGAATTGGTCGCCCAGGCCGGGTGGAGCGGTCCGGTCGGCCTCACGCTGCCCGCCGTGGTGATCGGCGGCGTGGCGCGCACCGCGGCCAACATCGACAAATCCTGGATCGGCACCGACGCGCGGGCGCTGTTCTCCGCCGCGCTCGGCGGCCGCCCGGTCACCGTGCTCAACGACGCGGACGCCGCGGGCATGGCCGAGGACCGCTATGGCGCGGCGCGGAATTTCACGGGCCTGGTCATGCTGCTGACCTTCGGCACCGGCATCGGCTCCGCGTTGCTCTATCACGGCACGCTGGTGCCCAACACCGAACTCGGCCACCTCGAGATCCAGGGAATGGAGAGCGAGCACCGCGCGGCGGCCTCGATCAAGGAACGCAACGGGCTGAGCTACGAGCAGTGGGCAGCGCAGGTCAGCCTGGTCCTGACCGGGCTGGAAAACTTGTTCTTCCCGGTCGTCTTCGTCGCGGGCGGGGGCATCAGCCGGGACGCCGAGCAGTGGATCCCTCTGCTCACCAACCAAACCCCCGTGATCCCGGCACGCCTACGGAACACCGCGGGCATCGTCGGCGCGGCCATCGCGATCGCCGGCGGCATCGCCCCGTGAGGCGCGCGCATACCGCGAGGATGCCGTTCCCGGCATCGTGCCGTAGGTACCCTGGTTAGATCGTTACAATGGAACGTGCCCGGCTGAGCCGGAGAAACCCCGACCGGCCCTCCGCCGGTGAAACCCGACAGATCGCTCCGCCGGAAACCACTCTGGCGTGACGCCGCACGAGACCGTCACGAAAGGGCGTACGTGGTAGCCACGAATACCCGTCAGACCGCCGAATCGGCCGATGCCGACTCCGCAGATGTAACCGAAGCACGGCCGGTCCGTAAGGCTGCCGCGAAGAAGGCTCCGGCGAAGAAGGCCGCCGCCAAGAAGGCGCCTGCCAAGAAGGCCGCGAAGGCGGCCAAGGCTCCTGCGAAGAAGGCCGGCACCAAAAAGGCGGGACCGGACGGCGAGCCCGGCGCCGACGAGGCGATCGAGGACGAGTCGCTAGACCTCGACGATCTCGGCGATCTGGAAGTCTCCGAAGAAGACCTCACCGAGGGCGACGAACTGGTCGACGTCGCCGAAGAACCCGAGACCGAGGAGGCCGGGGCCACGGCCGACGAACCCACGGCGGCGGACAAGGCCTCCGGCGATTTCGTCTGGGACGAAGAGGAGTCCGAGGCGCTGCGCCAGGCCCGCAAGGACGCCGAGCTCACCGCCTCGGCCGACTCGGTCCGCGCCTACCTCAAGCAGATCGGCAAGGTCGCGCTGCTCAACGCCGAAGAGGAGGTCGAACTCGCCAAGCGAATCGAGGCGGGCCTCTACGCGGCCGAGAAGGTGCGCGAGTTCGCCGAGCAGGGCGAGAAGCTGCCGGTCGCGATGCGCCGCGACTACAACTGGATCGTCCGCGACGGCAACCGGGCCAAGAACCATCTGCTCGAGGCCAACCTGCGTCTGGTCGTCTCGCTCGCCAAGCGCTACACCGGCCGCGGCATGGCCTTCCTCGACCTGATCCAGGAGGGCAACCTGGGTCTGATCCGCGCGGTGGAGAAGTTCGACTACACCAAGGGCTACAAGTTCTCCACGTACGCCACCTGGTGGATCCGGCAGGCCATCACCCGCGCCATGGCCGACCAGGCCCGCACCATCCGCATCCCCGTGCACATGGTGGAGGTCATCAACAAGCTCGGCCGCATCCAGCGCGAGCTGCTCCAGGACCTCGGCCGCGAGCCGACGCCGGAGGAGCTGGCCAAGGAGATGGACATCACGCCGGAGAAGGTGCTGGAGATCCAGCAGTACGCGCGTGAGCCCATCTCGCTGGACCAGACCATCGGCGACGAGGGCGACAGCCAGCTCGGCGACTTCATCGAGGACTCCGAGGCCGTGGTCGCGGTGGACGCGGTGAGCTTCACCCTGCTGCAGGATCAGCTGCAGTCGGTGCTGGAGACGCTGTCGGAGCGTGAGGCGGGCGTGGTCCGGCTGCGCTTCGGTCTCACCGACGGCCAGCCCCGCACCCTCGACGAGATCGGGCAGGTCTACGGCGTCACCCGCGAACGCATCCGCCAGATCGAGTCCAAGACCATGAGCAAGCTGCGCCACCCCAGCCGCTCCCAGGTCCTGCGCGACTACCTCGACTAGGTCGCATAGCGTCGACGCCCGTATTCGTCGTGCCGCTCGATATTTCCGGCGGCCGGCGGATGCGGGCGTCGCGCATTCCGGCGTGAGCTCGCGCCGCATCGCCCACCTCCTCGGCGAGCTTCGTTGCCGTGCCTCGCGTGCGCTACTGCCGCTGGTCGTCGATCAGACCGTCGGCAGCCCCACGGCGTGCCAACAAGGCCGTTGCGGCGGCGCCGGTCCCGTGACGGAGCGCACAGGGCCCCTTTCGGGGGGTATGAGTTCGAACCGGGCGGACTACGGGGGTGGTTGCCCCCACTTCGATGTCGAGCCTGCCGCGGCCGCCGTGGACGCAGGCCGCCGAACTGCGCGATATATGGTCCCGGCTGCGCCGTCCCGGCTCGCCGCGGCGGATCCTGCCCTGACCGTCACCGCCGCTGCGGATGGCCGTCGCCGCGGACAGGTGTACCAGCTACGGCTTTTCGGCTGTGCTGGCTGCCCTGGCGTTCCGGTTCCGTGGCGCGGTGCGCCTGGTGGGCCGGGTCGATCATCGTCGCGCTCGGCGCGGCGCTGTGGATCGAACCGACGTTGACCGACTACGGCCATCTGTGCGCGGCCATGATCGGGCTGGCTCGGGGCGACCGCGAGCCTGTTCTGGCACCGGCTGGCACGGACCGCCGCGCGTAGGTCCGGCTCCGCGCGGGACTGATCAGGAGACCACGGGCTCGGGACGGCCGCGGTGCTGCAGCAGCGCGACCATCGGCTCCACCACACGCGCCGCGATCGGACCGAGCACCGCCATCAGCAGTACGTAGGTCGACGCGAGAGCGGTGAGCTGCCCGTCCATCGCACCCGCGCTGACCGCCAGTCCCGCGATGACGATGGAGAATTCGCCCCGGGCGACCAGGGCCGCGCCCGCCCTGGCCCGCCCCATGGGACGGATACCCTCGCGCGCGGCGGCCCACCATCCGGTCGCCATCTTCGTCATGAGGGTGACCGCCGCCAGCGCGATCGCCCAGCCGAGCACCGGCGGGATTGCTCGCGGCTCGGTGCTCAACCCGAACGCCACGAAGAAGATGGCCGCGAACAGATCCCGCAGCGGTTCGAGCAGCTTCGCCGCCGCGTGCGCGGTGGAGCCGGAGATGGCGATGCCGAGCAGGAACGCGCCGACCGCCGCGGACACGCTCAGCGCCGAGGAGACACCGGCCACCAGCAGCGCCGCGCCGAGCAGCGTGAGCAGGAAGACCTCGCGGTCGGCGCTGTCCACGACCGACGACACATAGCGCCCGTAACGCAGGGCCACCACGAGCACGAGCGTGATGGTGATCAGTGCCAGGGCCAGGGCGCGCAGCCCGCTGACCCAGCTCAGCCCGGCCAGCAACGTGGTGAGAATGGGCAGGTAGACCGCCATCGCCAGATCCTCGAACACGAGGATGGACAGGATCACCGGCGTCTCCCGGTTACCCAGGCGGCCGAGGTCGTCGAGCACCTTCGCCACGATGCCCGAGGAGGAGATGTAGGTGACGCCCGCCAGCGTGATCGCGCCGTTGACGCCCCAGCCCAGCATCAGCGCCACCACCGCGCCCGGCGACGCGTTGACCACGATGTCCACCAGGCCGGCCGGCCACGATCGGCGCAGCCCGGTCACCAGCTCCGCCGCGGTGTACTCCAGGCCGAGCAGCAAGAGCAGCAGCACCACACCGATCTCACCGGCGACGTGGCCGAAGTCGTAGGCGGCCCCGAGCTCGATGACACCGCCCTGGCCGAAGGCGACGCCGCCCAACAGGTACAGCGGGATCGGTGACATTCCGACACGACCCGCGACACGCCCCAGCATGCCGAGAACGAAAAGAACCGCTCCGAGCTCGATCAGGGCGAGCGCGGTGTCCGTCACGTCTCAGCCGTGCGTCATGATCTTCGCGGCGGCGTCCAAGCCCTCCGGAGTGCCGACCACCACGAGCAGGTCGCCGGCGGTGAAGGTGAAATCGGGGCCCGGCGAGGGGTGCAGCTGGCCGGCCCGCATGACCGCCACGATGGAGACCTTCGTGCGGGTGCGCATCTCGGTCTCGCCGAGGGTGCGACCGTCGTACGGGGAGTCGTCGCCGATCGGAAGCTGGCGGGTGGTGATCCCGGGCAGGTCCCGATGGTCGTCGTTGAGCTTCGCGACCAGCTGGGGCGCGCCGAGCAGGTTCGCCAGGACCGCCGCCTCGTCGGTGGTCAGCGGGATCTGCGCGGCGCAGGCGTCCGGATCGTCGAGCTTGGAGACGATCAGGTCGATATCACCGTCGCGGTGGGCGACCACGCCGATTCGGCGACCGGAACGTACTTCGAAGTCCTTGCGGACACCGATTCCGGGTAGTGCGGTGACGTCGACGTTCACGCCCTCCAGATTAGCCGGATGCGGGCGGCGATAAACGGATCGGTCATCACTTCGGCGGATGGCGCGTCGCGGGCGCTGTGTTGTGATGGAGGCGTGCGGCGGTGGTCGGAATTGCCGGAGCGGACGCGGGATGCGCTGGGTGCGGTCCTCGCGTTCACCGGCGGCGGCGCGCTGTACCTCACCGGCCTGTCCACGATGACCGATCGGGGCGCGCACCTGCCGCTGTGGGTGCGCTTCGGTGTGCTGGCCGCACTGTGCGTGGCGACGTTCTTCCGTCGCCGGTATCCGATCACGGCCATGCTGTACGGCCTCCTTCCGCTGGCGGTGGACGTCCGGCTCGGCGCCACGGTGCCGGTCTGGATCATCTACGCCGACCTGATCTACTCGGCCGTGCTGTACGCCGGGCGGCGAGCCTCGCGGATCACCGCGATGGCCTGGTCGGTGTTCTCCGGCGTCGCCGTGGCGCTCACACTGGCGTCGACCGGCGACCTGCGGGCGGTCGCGCTGGCCCTGGTGGCGGTGTTCAGTTTCGTGGCGACCCCGATCTGGTGGGCGAACTCGGTACGCACGCACAAGGAGGTGGCGGCCGCCGAGCGCACCCGCGCGCAAGCACTGACGCTGGTCGCCGAGCTCGACCGCCGTGCGGCCATCGCCGACGAGCGCACCACCATGGCCCGCGACCTGCACGACGTGATCGCCGGGCACCTGTCGGCCATCGCCCTGCACTCCGAGGCGGCGCTCGGGGTGCTCGGCCGCGGCGGCGCCGATCCCGCCGTAGCCGGGATCATGCGGTCCATCCGCGCGAACAGCGTCAGCGCGCTGCACGAGATGCGCACGATGATCGGTTTGCTGCGCAGCGACGGAGACGTCGCGACGGAGACCGCCGCGCCGCGCACGCTCGCCCAATTGTCGATTCTGGTGGATGCCGCACGCGCGGCCGGGATCTCGGTGCGGGTGCGCACGGCACTGGACGGCGCGGCGCTGCCCAGCGCGGTCGACCAGGCCGCCTACCGCATCGTCCAGGAGGCTTTGACCAACGCCATGAAACACGCCCCGGGCCAGGAGGTCTTCATCGACGTGCGAGCCGAGGAGGAGACGCTGAACATTTCCGTTCGCAACCCGGCCGTGCCCGCGCGGCGGTCCGCCGCCGGGGCGGAAACCGGGCGCCGCGGCCTGGTGAACATGCGCGAGCGGGCCGCCGCGCTCGGCGGAAATCTGCGTGCCGGACCGGATTCCGGCTGCTGGGAAGTCCTGGCCAGCCTGCCGCTCGGCTCCGCCGGTGCCGCATGACGATTCGAGTGGTGATCGCCGACGACCACGCGGCGATCCGCGCGGGCCTGCGGATGATCCTGGACGTCGAGGACGATATCGAGGTGGTGGGCGAGGCGGCCGACGGCGACGTCGCGGTGGCGCAGGCCAAAGCGCTGCGGCCGCAGGTGGTGCTGATGGACATCCGGATGCCAGGTGTGGACGGGCTCACCGCCACGGAGCGGATCACCGCCGACGGCCTGGCCAAGGTGCTGATCCTGACCACATTCGACTTGGACGAGTACGTGTTTCGCGCGCTGCGCGCGGGCGCCTCGGGGTTCGTCCTGAAATCCGCGTCGGGACAGTCGCTGGTCGCGGCGGTGCGCACGGTCGCGGCGGGCGACGGCGTGCTGGCTCCGGAAGTCACGCGGGCGGTGATCACGGCGTTCGCCGCGACGAATCGGGCTGCCGCGCAACCGGCTCCGCCGGGGCTCGGCGAACTCACCGAGCGGGAACGAGAAGTACTCGACTGTCTCGGCGACGGACTGTCCAACGCGCAGATCGCGGGCCTGCTGTTCATCGGCGAGACGACCGTCAAGACGCACGTCTCCCGGGTGCTCACGAAACTCGGTGTGCGGTCGCGGGTTCAAGCCGCCATCCTGGCGCGCGAGATCCGCGACCGGTAGTCACGCCACGAGGGGGGCGAATATCCCGTCCGTGCCGGGCAGGTACTCCTCGACTCCCGTGACCGCGCCCACCGGCAGTGGGCCGTACAGGTGCGGGAAGAGCATCGATTCCGGATCGGTCGCGACACCCGGCTCCCACTCGATCGGCGACCCCACCCGGCGCGGATCGATGCGCAGCAGCACCAGATCACGCCGTCCCGCGAACAAGCGGTTCGCGGGCAGGTGGACCTGCTGCGGCGACGAGAGATGGATGAACCCCGTATCGGCGAGCGAGGGGGCACGGTACTCCCCCGTTTGCCGAGCGGAAAGCCATTCACCCAAAGTGCATAGGTGAACCAGCGTGTGAGTGTCATAGGTCACGGGTAATCTCCCAGTAGACAACTGGATCGGTCGATCGAGGGTGTGACGCAGTACACATCGACGGCATGACCTGTGGCGTTCGCCCGTAGCGAAATCCCAGGTCGTGTTATCGAAAACACACTGATTCACGCGCGGGAACAAAGTCCCCCGTCCCGAACGTCTGACAGAGTAGTCATACCCCTGCTGGGAAGTAGCGGTAGCGAGCTCGTGGTGAGTGACCACGGGCCCCACACCAGGTGAACGGTCGTCGGGACCGGGAGCCAGGACGGAGGAGTCATGCCAGGAACCCTGACAAGCACCCCACTGACCGCGGTCGATCGTTGCGACCGCTGCGGGGCGGCTGCCCGAGTGCGTGCCGTACTGCCCGCGGGTGGAGAGTTGCTCTTCTGCCAGCACCACGCGAACGAACACATGGATCGCCTGCGTGAGCTCGACGCCGTTATCGACACGGAGTCCGCTCCCGCGCTCTGATCCGCTCCTCGCGTCCTGACACAACAGCATCGGACAACAGAACACCGTTTCCACCGGCAGCGGGCGACCCACAGGTCGCCCGCTGCCGGCGTGTCCGGGGGCGGTCAAGGTCCGGCCGCCGCGCCCGAGATGCCGTCCAGCAGCCTGGCCAGGCCGTATTCGAACGCACCGTCCGGGTCGGCGGGCGCCTGGTACAGCTCACCGACCGCGGCCCCCACGCGCGAGGACAGCGGGAACCGGCTCGGTGCGATGACCTCGGCCAGCAGCGGGCCGTGCATCTCCCACCAGCGCGCGTCGCTGGTCCGCCCGGTCTCACGGGCCGCGGCGATCGCCATCCGCGCATTGCCGGTGGCGAACTCCGACAGCACGGCGATCACCCGGTCCATCTCCACGTCCGGCAAGCCGAGCCCGTCGATCGCGGCGAACTGCCGCTCGTAGCGCCGCATCCGCCCCGGGCCGAGCACGAGCCGCCAGGGCGACACCTCGAGCAGCCAGGGATGCGCGAGAAGTTCGTTTCGGACCTGGCGAGCCACAGCGGCGAGGCGCTCGCGCGGCGGCAGATCTCCCGGAATCGGTGCGTCCTCGTCCGCCACCGCGTCGGCCATGAGGACCGCCAGCGCGTCCTTGCTCGGCACGTACGTGTAGAGGCTCATCGGCCGCAGCCCCAGCTCGGCGGCGACGGCCCGGATGGACACCTTCTCGTAGCCATCCCGGTCGGCCAGCGCTACCGCCGCGGCGACCACCCCGTCGACGCTGACCGTCTGCTTCGGACCGCGTCCGCCGGGACGCGGCGGACGTTCGTGCCGCCACAGCAGACTCATCAGCTGCCGGGCCTGGTCGGTGCTGAGTTCGTCGCTCACTGGCTCCTCGGAACAAATCCAGTACGGTGTACGTTGTCAGACTACTCCGTACGCCATACGTTGATTTAGGGGTCCGCTCTGCCCAGCACACACGCCACTTATCTACCGGACCGGCACATGTTCGCACTCTGGAGCTGGAACGGACACGGCGCCGGTCCCGCCCCGCGCGCCCAGGGTGATCGTGAGACCCTCGCGCTGGCCGTCCCGGCCGCCATGGACGGGGCGCTCGAGGTCGCCGACGTCGACGCCACCCTGGTGGACCCGCGCACTTTCGCGGACTCGACGGTCGAGCACCCGGGCGAGTCGATCCTGGCCTGGCAGCGGCTGGTGCGCGCCGTCCTCGCCGAACCCGCGGCGCAACCGCCCGAGGCGGACGCCGACGACCTGCCCATCGCCGCCCACGCGGTGCCGGACGCGTCCGGCACCGCGATCGTCTCGGCGCGACGGGCGCTGGACGTCCTGCGCGACACCGAGGCCGTGACCGCCGAGTTGCATGCGACGCTGACGGCGCGGCTGCGGCCCTACCAGGCACGTGGGATCGGCTGGCTGCGCGAAACCGTGGCCGCGCACGGCGGCGCGGTGCTCGCCGACGAGATGGGGCTCGGCAAGACCGTGCAGACCATCGGGTTCCTGCTCGACCGCGCCGAGGCCGGAGCACAGCTGGTGGTGTGCCCGACCTCACTGGTCGGCAACTGGGCCCACGAGATCGGCCGGTTCGCTCCGGGGCTGCGGGTGGTCGTCTGGCGGGGCGGCGACGTGCACGCCGAGGCCGCGACGGTCGTCGTCACGGGCTACCCGACCCTGCGGCTGCACGGACAGCGGGTGGCGCGGCGGAGCTGGGCGACGGCCGTCTTCGACGAGGCGCAAGCGCTGAAGAACCCCCGCACCCAGGTCGCGAAGGCCGCGCGCGCGATCGATGCGGCCGCGACCGTCGCCCTGACCGGAACGCCGGTGGAGAACCATCTCGAAGAGCTGTGGGCCCTGCTGCACCTGGTGGCGCCGCGGCTGTTCGGGCACCGGACGCAGTTCCGGCGGCGCTTCGTGCGGCCGATCCACGAGGGTTCGGCGGCCGCCGCGGCGCGGTTGCGCGACGCCATCGAACCGGTCGTGCTGGCACGGACGAAGAGACAGGTCGCCGCCGCACTGCCCGCGAAGCTCCACAGCGACCTGCTCTGCGACCTCACCGCCGAGCAGGAGCGGCTCTACGACCAGTTGCTCGAGCGTGCCATCGACGACGGATTCGGTGCGGGCATCGAACGCCACGGCCGCGTGCTGGCCGCGCTCACCGCGCTGCGGCAGGTGTGCAACCATCCCGGGCTGATCACCGGCGAGCTCGACGAGTTGGCCGGCCGCTCCGGAAAACTGGACCTGTGCACCGACATCGTCGCCAGCAACCTCGAAACGGCCAGTCCCACCTTGGTTTTCACCCAGTACCGCCAGACCGGTGAGCTTCTGGTCCGGCATTTCGCCGAACAGTTCGGGGTATCCGCGCCGTTCTTCCACGGCGGGCTCACCCAGACCGAGCGCGCCGCGATCGTCACCCGATTCCAATCCCAGGACGGACCACCGGTGCTGGTGCTCAGCCTGCGCGCGGCGGGCACCGGGCTGACGCTGACCCGCGCCGCCGATGTCGTCCACTTCGATCGCTGGTGGAACCCCGCGGTGGAGGCGCAGGCCTCCGACCGGGTCCACCGGATCGGCCAGACCCGCACGGTCACCGTGACCACGCTCACCTCGACCACCACCGTGGAGGAGCACATCGCGGCCATGCACCAGCGCAAGGCGGCGCTGCGCGACCTCGGTGACGCGGCGGGTATCGCGGCACTGACCGCGCTGGACGACGACCAGCTGATCGAAGTCCTGCGCCGCAAGAGGGAGAGCTGATGGCGGACAACGAATTCGGCTACACCGCGTGGGGCATGGACTGGGTGCGCCTGGCCGAGCCGCTGCGCCAGACCCGGCCGGACCCGCTGCTGCCCCGCGCGCGCAGCATCGCCCGTAACAACGGCGTGCAGGCCGTCGTCGAAGCACAGGTGGTGCGCGCCACCATCCACCGCGGCGGCCAGGCCTCGCTGACGCACGTGGAGGTGGCGCCACTACCCCGGAAGACGATCACCGCGATCGCCGGGATCGTGCCGGACCCGGCCGTGCTGACCGACGACGCCCACCGCGCGCTCGGCGCGGCAGGCGTCTCGCCGGCGCCGCGGCTCGCGGGCACCGACTGTTCGTGCCCGGCGCGCTCGCCGCGGTGCGTCCACGTCCTCGCCGTCTACTACGAGATGGCACGGCAGGTCGACGAGAACCCGCGGCTCGCCTTGGCGGTCCAGGGCTATTTCGCCGCCACGCCGCAGGATTGCGACGAGTCGGCGCCGGCGGCGCGGTGGACGCCGATCAGCGCGCTCGACCCGCGGCGATTCTTCACGACGACGCCCAGCTGAACGACCGGACGACATCGGCGCGTCCTCCGTCGGGTCCAGGCCAACTCGTCCCGCCCACCGGCCGCTGGTGGGCGGGACCTCACTCCGGCCGCCGGGCCCGGAAGCGGAAACTCGAGGCGCCGGTATCGATTTCCACGTCGGTGAAGCCGATCCTCAGCAGCCGGTCGGCGGCGGTCTCCGGTGGCACGGGCACGCAGGTGTCGCCCAGGTGCATGAGCCGGAAGAGCCGGCCGTCGAGCCCGTCACTGCCCGCGAACACGCCGCCGGGGCGCAGTACCCGAAGGGCTTCGGCGAACAACGCGTCCTGCCTGCCGGGCGTCGGCACGTGGTGCAGCATGGTGAAGCACACCACGGAGTCGAATCGTCCCGGCGGCAAAGGCATGTCGGCGCCGTCGCCGTCGAGCACCGTCATAGCGGCGCCGTGCCGGTCACGCAGCCGGGCGGCCAGCGCCGGATCGATCTCGACGCCGGTGAGCGTCGAGGTCCGGGCCAGCAGCGCGGACACGTTGGCGCCGTAGCCGGGGCCGATCTCCAGCGTCGCGGCACCGAGGTCGAGGCCCGACAGCGCCCACGGCACGATGCGGGTCGCGCTGGCCCGCTCCCACATCGAGGAGCGGCACAGCAATCGGTGAAATGTGTTCATCGCCATGCCTGTGACGCTAGGAGCGGATCACGCCCGGCACGACAGGCTACGGTGACAAACTGTGTCGCAGAACGGCCATGCCGTGGTTCATCCCAACCCACCCGGCGCGACCGCCATGGTGTTCGGGGCCGGAGTGCTCCCCGCGGGGCACTGGTTCGATGTGCACGAGCATCCGCAGCACCAGATCGCCTGGGCCTCCCGCGGAGTCCTCGCGGTCGAGGTGGGCGACAACCGGTGGGTGCTGCCGCCGACCAGGGCGCTGTGGATCCCCGCGGGGGTCGTGCATCGCACCGGCACCTCCGACGGCGCGGCGATGCGTGGCATCTTCCTGGATCCGGTCCGGTGCCCGGTCACCTTCGACGCGCCGACCATGTTGCGCGTGAGCCGGCTTCTGCACGAACTGTTCGACCTGCTCACCACCCACGACACCGCTCAGCCGCGGCGGGAGCGCGCCGAGGCGGTGGTGTTCGATCTGCTCGAGCCCGTCGAAGTGATCCCGATCGGCGCGCATCCGCCCACCGATCCGCGGGCGCGGCAGGTGG
>NZ_BAFP01000096.1 GCF_000308455.1 Nocardia abscessus NBRC 100374
CCGCCTCGGAGCCGCCGCCCTTGCCGCGCCGCAACCGCACCACCGGAGCCTTGGAGCGCACCGGCCGGCCCGACGCCGCGCCCTCGCCGGGCGTCTCGTCGAGCCAGCGGCTCCAGTCCTCTCCCATCGCCTCTGCTCTCCTTATCCGGCCGCGATACCCGTGATCAGGGTGCGCCCGTCGATCACCGCGGTGGTGACCGTCTGCCTGTTGTACGTGGCGGGCACGCCGCCAGGCCGGTACTCGGTCACCTCCACCGAATACCGGTTGTCACCGGCACCCACGATCCGCACGCAATGCGCCGTGCCCACCGGGACCGAGTCGATCCCCCGCTGAATGACCCAGGCCGGCTGCACGTTGGCATCCGGAGCGACGGCCGCGCGGGCCCGTTCCCCGGAACGTTCGACGTAGTACGCGTACTGGAACGACAACACCGCGTCCGGCCCGGATCCCGTGCCGCCTGCCTCCGCGCTGCGCACGACCGTGTCGCTGCGCTCGGTCGGGCAGGCGCCCGCACTGATCGCGCGCGGATCGGTGCCCGCCTGCGCGCTGCCGACGGTGAGTTGCACCGACTCGGACATGTGCGAGTCCCTCGGCAAGGCGGCGCGGTCGGCCACGGAGCGCAGCAGCAACAGCACGCCCACCGCGGCAACGGCGATGACCAGCACCGCCACGACGACGATGATCAGCAGTCGGGCCCGGCGCAGGGCGGGGTGGTCACGGGCGGCTTGCCGCAGCGCACGCGACTCTGCGGGACGTGGCCGGTCCTCGGGCTCGTGTTCGTCGTCGTCGGCCCACGGGAACGGGACCGGACCGACCGGCCGGGGCGCGACGTAGTCGTCGTCGGGACCGGGCGCGTGGCCGGTCACCACCCAATCCGACCACCCTCCGGTGAATTCGCTGTGCTGGGCGGGCAGATCCGCCGGGACCTCATCGGGTCGGCGCTGCCAGGACTGGTCGTCGTCGCGAATGTAGTCCGGGTAGCGGGAAGGCCCGTCATCGTCCGCGGGGGCGATGACATTCGGCTCTTCACGCTTGCCTGCCTCCGGCGCGTCGGTCTCCGGCTCCAAAGCGCCGTACCAGCGGGAAAGCTGTTTGTACGACTTCAACATTCCCCCATTCCCGCAGAGCAGGGCACGCAGTATCGCATCGTCGGACCCTCTCGGCGATCAGTTCGTGGAGAACGGGTAGGCGTTGGGTATGCCGGGTCGGTCGGTGGGCGGAATCGATGTCACGCCGCCGGATGAGGCGCCATCGGCTCCTGTCCCGAACGGAAATTGTCCCGTACCGGACGAACTCGACGTGGGAGACGCGCCGGAGCCGTCCCCGAAGAATCCGGTGGGCTGCTTCTCCAGCACCCCCCGCGGCTCGGCCTTGCCGCCGAAGGCGTCGGCGACGTCGCGGGCGACCGCCGCGAACCAGTCGGCGACGAACTGGGTGGGAGCGGCGCCGTTCGCCGAGACGGTCGCGCTGCCGTAGGCGGTGTGGCGCTGAACGGTGTCCCAGTAGCGCACCCAGGTGGTGGTGTTCAGCAGTTCACTGTTGTCGGTGATGTTCTGCACTACCGCGTCGAACGCCTGGGTGACCAGTCGGACTCCGGTGGTCGGCGGAATCAGCTGGGGGATGGCGCCGAGCAACTTGGCGCCGAGCAGCAGCAGCGCGGCGGGCGGATTCGCCAGGCCCGCGGTGGCCAGCTCGGAGATGTTCGCCGGGTTGATGACCGCCCGAACCACCGTTACCACGGAGTTCAACCCGATCATGCCGACCTTCAACAGTGCCTGCAACGCGCCGGGCAGATTCAGCGACGTACGCGGGTCCGAGGCGTCGGCCAGGCGCTGGGAGATCGACTTCTGCGGCGAGATCGCCAGCGTGGCCAGCGAATTGCCCTGGACGTCCTCGTTGACCACTTGGGTCGCGGTCTTGATCGAGGTGAACGCCAGCGCCTGCGCGATGGACACCAGTGAGGCGATCGGGTCGCCACCGCTGAGCTTGGACTGGCCGACCACGTTGGCGACCGCTTTCAGGATCGGCGCGCCGTCCGGGGCGTCGCAGGCCAGATCGCCCGCCGTGCAGAAACTCGCCACCCGGCCGGTGAGCGCTCCGAAGTTGGCGGCCTTGTCCCGTTCCGGGCCGATGCCTCCGCCGGCGGCGGGCGTCTGTGGCAGGGCGGCGAGCGATCCGAGCCGGTCACCCGAGGTTCCCGGCGCCGGGTCCGGCGTCGCCTTGCCCGGCGACCCGGGGAACAGCGGCGCGCCTGGATTGCGGGTGGGGTCGCCGAACAGCGCGACGGCAGCGACCTTCTCGGCGGGCAACACGCCACGGCCCTGGCCGATCTCCTGGGCGAACATCGACGCGACGTGCGCGCCCTGCGAGTAACCGACGACCGCAAAACGGGTGTTCGGGCAAGTCTCCGCGACGGTTTCGGCCATGCTCCGCAAACGGTCGAGGCCGCCGGTCACCGATTCCGAGTAGGGCGCCGCACCACCGGCAGTCACACCGCCGAAACCGGATTCGTATGGCACATAGGCCCGGTCGACCAGACCGGCGTCAGGAGCTTTCGCCATCATCGGGCGGAAGACGGTGGAGAGCATGCCGGTATCGGTGCTGGGCGCCGCGTCCGGCGAGGATTCACCGGTGCCCTGAATTCCCAAGGCGTACAACGCGGGACAGGTCGCGAGGCGAATGTTCGTGGACGGACCGGCGGGACTCGACGGCTCCGCCGCGGCGACACCTGCGGTCGCCACAACCACGGCGAGTGCTATCAGCATCCCCGAGAGTCTTGCCGTGTATCCAGTCATAGCGATCCGCAATCAAGTCGTCTACCGAAGCTACCTCAACGCCATGAAACGCAATAGACGGTAACAGATTCCGGCTATTACTGCCGCATCGGCGGAAAACTTCCATGACACGCCGATATGAACGCGACACACCGCGGCGCGTTCCCGGAATCAGTCCGACAAGTTTCCGACAACCCGGCGCAGATGGCAACCCCGGAACCGATACCGCGCACGCGAAACTCGTTGCGTCGACAGTTAATTGATAGCTATCGAACGGCGGCGGAGCCGTCGATCAGGCCGCGGAGGTGACGCGGTAGACGTCGTAGACGCCCTCCACGTTGCGCACCACGTTCAGCAGGTGCCCCAGGTGCTTCGGATCGCCCATCTCGAAGGTGAACTTGCTGATCGCCACCCGGTCGCCGTGCGTGGCCACCGACGCGGACAGGATGTTGACCTTCTCGTCGGCCAGCACCTTCGTCACGTCGGACAGCAGCCGCGTGCGATCGAGCGCCTCGATCTGGATGGCGACCAGGAACACCGAGGACGGCGACGGCGCCCAGGACACCTCGATGATCCGTTCGGCCTGGTCACGCAGCGAACCGGCGTTCGTGCAGTCGGTGCGGTGCACGCTCACCGCGCCGCCGCGGGTCACGAAGCCCATGATCTCGTCACCGGGCACCGGGGTGCAGCATTTCGCCAGCTTGGCGACGGTGCCAGGGGCGCCGGGGATGAGCACACCCGCGTCGCCGGTGACCCGCTGCCTGCTCGGCGTCGTCGACGGGGTGGAGCGCTCGGCCAGCTCGTTCTCCACGTCGCCGATGCCGCCGAGCTGCGCCATCAGCCGCTGCACCACATGGTGCGCGGAGACCTGGTGCTCACCGACGGCGGTGTAGAGCGTGGAGATGTCGGTGTAGTGCAGTTCGTGGGCGACCGCGGTCATCGCGTCGACGCTCATCAACCGCTGCAGCGGCAGCCCGACGCGGCGGACCTCCTTGGAGATCTGCTCCTTGCCGCTCTCCAGGGCCTCCTCGCGCCGCTCTTTGGCGAACCACTGGCGAATCTTGGCCTTGGCGCGCGGCGACACCACGAAGTTCTGCCAGTCGCGGCTGGGTCCCGCGTTCTGCGCCTTGGAGGTGAACACCTCCACGACCTCGCCGTTCTCCAGCTGACGCTCCAGCGCGACCAGGCGCCCGTTCACCCGGGCGCCGATGCAGCGGTGGCCCACCTCGGTGTGCACGGCGTAAGCGAAGTCCACCGGCGTCGACTTCTGCGGCAACGTGATGACGTCGCCCTTCGGCGTGAAGACGAAGATCTCCGGCGACTTCAGGTCGAAGCGCAGCGACTCCAGGAACTCGGCCGGGTCGGCGGCCTCCCGCTGCCAGTCCAGGAGCTGGCGCATCCACGCCATGTCGTCGACCTCGGCGGTGTCGTTGGAGTGCTTGCCGCGGGTCTCCTTGTAGCGCCAGTGCGCGGCGATGCCGAACTCCGCGGTGCGATGCATGTCCTGGGTGCGGATCTGCACCTCGAGGGGCTTGCCGTCCGGCCCGACCACGGTGGTGTGCAGCGACTGGTAGACGCCGTAGCGCGGCTGGGCGATGTAGTCCTTGAACCGGCCCGCCATGGGCTGCCACAGCGAGTGCACCACGCCGACGGCCGCGTAGCAGTCACGCACCTCGTCGCACAGGATGCGGATACCGACCAGGTCGTGGATGTCGTCGAAGTCCTTACCCTTGACGATCATCTTCTGGTAGATCGACCAGTAATGCTTCGGACGGCCCTCGACGATCGCGTTGATCCGGGAGGCGGCCAGCGTGTTGACTATTTCGGCCCGCACCCTCGCCAGGTAGGTGTCGCGGGAGGGCGCGCGGTCGGCCACGAGCCGGACGATCTCGTCGTACTTCTTCGGGTGCAGGATCGCGAAGGCGAGGTCCTCCAGCTCCCACTTCACTGTCGCCATGCCGAGGCGATGGGCAAGGGGCGCAATGACTTCCAGCGTCTCCTTGGCCTTCTTCGCCTGCTTCTCCGGCGGCAGGAAACGCATGGTGCGCATGTTGTGCAGCCGGTCGGCCACCTTGATCACCAGCACGCGCGGGTCGCGGGCCATCGCGATGATCATCTTGCGGATGGTCTCGGCCTCGGCGGCGGCGCCCAGGTTGACCTTGTCCAGCTTGGTGACGCCGTCGACGAGGTGGGCGACCTCGGAGCCGAAGTCCTGGGTCAGCTGCTCGAGGCTGTAGCCGGTGTCCTCTACCGTGTCGTGCAGGAGCGCGGCCACCAGTGTGGTGGTGTCCATGCCGAGCTCGGCGAGGATGTTGGCCACCGCGAGCGGATGGGTGATGTAGGGATCGCCGGATTTGCGGAACTGATGCTTGTGCCGGTCGTCGGCCACGTCGAAGGCGCGCTGCAGCAGCGTCAGGTTCGCCTTCGGGTACAACTCGCGATGCACGGTGGCCAGCGGTTCGAGCACCGGCTTGACCGCCGCGATACCGCGCTGCCCCGTCATGCGGCGGGCCAGGCGCGCACGCACCCGGCGTGAGGCCGAGGTCGGGACGGCGGAGGAGGTGCCCGGCTGACGCGGAGGCGTCGCGTTCGCCGGCGCCGGCGGTTTCGCGACCTGCGCGGCGTCGGTGGCGCCCGCACCGTTCGACTGCGGGCCCGACGTCGATTGCTCGACTTTCGCCTCGCCCAGATGCTGCGTCATGCCACCACCTCTCCGCGCCTCGATCGGACCACCCTATCCGACCGGTGCAACCTCCCGGACCACCAACTTTAGTCCGGGCGGAGCACCCACGTCCGCTCAGCGGGCGACGGATGCGCACCAGGGCCTTCGGACAGGGAACGGGCGCCGAGTCCGGGCGGTTCCGGGCACACCTGGCAACCGTCCCATATCGGACAAACTCGGGCCGTCGCGAACAGCGCCTTCCAGGGGGCGGGGCAACGAGACCAACAGCCGCACCCGCGACGACCAGCGCTTTTACACCCGATGAGGCGAGGAGATCAGGACCTGCGCCCGCTATCGCCCCCCGGCACTTGATCGAGGGGCAACCGGGGCACCGGAGCCGACGAGCCTCGGCTCGGTCCCCGCGGCGCGGTCAGCGAATCGCGGCGGGCTGAGGTTCGGAGAGCGGCGACGGGGCGGGCACGGGCTCGGGAAGCAGGGAGCGGCCGTCGAGATCGGCGGTAGAAGCGACGTCGAGGAGGTCGAGCACCGTGGGGGTTATGTCGACCAGGGTTGCTCGCGTACTGGTGGCGCCGGGCCGGAAGTCGGGGCCGCGAGCGATGACGAAATTGGTCGTCTCGTCGGCCGATTGGCCGCCGTGCCCGCCTTTCGGCGTGTGACCGTGATCGGCGGTGACCAGCACGGTCCACCGCTCGGCGGGGTGCGCGGCGGCGCGGGCGTCCACGGCGGCGACGATGCGGCCGACCAGAGCGTCGATGCGCGTCACGGCGTCCAGATAGGCGCGCGAGGCGCCACCGGCGTCGTGACCGGCGCGGTCCACCTGGTCCAGATGGGTGAAGAGCAGGTCGGGCGCGAATTTGCCGATCGCGGTCACCACGGCGTCCGTGGTGGCGGCATCGGTGCGCGCCTCATCGAGATCGTCCGGCACGGGCGCGGTGGAGACGACCACGTCGGCGCGGGGGCTGCCGCTGCCGGTCATGGTGGCGATCTGGTCCCAGGTCGCGATGGACTGCGTCTTCAGCGCCGGCCGGGCTCGTTCGAGCTGGGTGAAGACCGTCGGGTACCCCGCGAACGGCGCGGCGGTGAACCGGTTGTTCGTGATGCCGTGTTTGCGATCCCACACCCCGGTCAGCACGGTGGCCCAGGAGGGACCGGAGACGGTGATGTGCGGGGCGATCGATGAACGGCTCAGCAAGCCCGCACTGCTCAGCCGCAACAGATTCGGCGCCTGCGCCTGCTCGATCTTGCTGTACATCAGGCCGTCCAAGCCGATCACGACTACTTTGGCCGCCTGTGCCTCTCCCTCGGCGACTCCGGCCGCGCCGGACAGCGGAAGGAATACGGCCGCCGCGACGGCAACAACTTTCGGCAGCAGTCGCGCTCGGCTCATACCGCGAACCATGCGGGACCGACCGAGGCGTGCGATAGCCCGCCGCCGCAGTGTTCATGGACGTTTCATCGGAGGCCACACTGCCCGTCGCCTCACTGAACACGCCTTGAACAAGGCATAGCCGAAAGCTATATCCGAATTTCACGGTGGGTCGCGGCCAGGTGAACGCCGAGTTTCCGCCGTGCGACGCGAGCGGCGCGCCCGTGGCGCACCGCCTGTGCCTCGGCATCGTCGCTTGACACGCCCTTCGCCGATATGGATGGCTGGCCGTCGTGACCGCAGGATGCATTCGCGTCGCGGCCGTCGGCGACCTCCATATGCGCGCGGCCGTGTCCGGACGTTTTCGTCCCGATTTCCTCCGCCTGTCCGCGGACGCCGACCTCCTTTTGCTGGCAGGCGATCTCACCGACGGGGGCAGCCGAACGGAAGCGGATCTGCTGTGCGCCGAACTCGCCGATCTTCCGGTGCCGGTGGTCGCCGTGCTGGGCAATCACGACCACGATCGGAAATCGGGCTACTTGATCGCGGCGCGGCTCACCGCGCTGGGCGTCCACGTGCTGGACGGCACCGCGATCACCCTCGCTGTCCAGGGAATGCGAGTGGGCGTCGCCGGAGTCATGGGCGGCAGCGGCGGCTTCCCCGGCCATCCCGGCACACCGGAAGAGGGTTCCGCCGAACATCGCGCCCGCATGCGCCGCGGTCCGCTCGACGCCCTACGGCTGCGCCAGGCGCTCGACCTCATCGACTGCGAAACCCGCATCGCCCTCATGCATTTCGCGCCTGTTCTCGACACGCTGGCCGGTGAACCGCCCAAGATCTACCCCGGACTCGGCTGTCATGATCTGGCCGCGGCGGTCGACGCGGGCGGGGCGCTGCTCGCCGTCCACGGGCATGCCCACGGCGGAACGGAATTCGGTCGCACCCAGGGTGGTGTGCCGGTGCGGAACGTCTCCTACCCGGTGCTCGGGCGCACCTACGCCGTCTACGAGGTCGCTTCGGGCCAGCGCCGTCCGGTCGACATCGGCTGAGTACCGTCCCCGCCATGACGGTCGCACGCTCACTGCTCCTGTTCGCCCTCGCCGCGCTCGCCGAGATCGGCGGCGCCTGGCTGGTCTGGCAGGGCTGGCGGGAGCAGCGCGGCGTCGTCTGGATCGCCGCGGGCGTCCTCGCGCTCGGCGCCTACGGCTTCGTCGCCACCTTCCAGCCGGACCCGAACTTCGGGCGCATCCTCGCCGCCTACGGTGGCGTCTTCGTCGCGGGCTCACTGGCATGGGGCATGCTGGTGGACAAGTTCCGGCCCGACCGCTGGGACTACTTCGGCGCGGCGATCTGCCTCGTCGGCGTCGCCGTCATCATGTACGCGCCACGGCGCTGAGTCGTCGCCTTCGATCGACGCCGACACCGAACGCGCACCGGTTCACGCCCGGAACGAAACGACGACTGCGGTGACTACGCCGTTCCCTCCTCCGCGCCGAAGGCCCACACCGCGGCGGGCCGCCCGGTCGCCTTGACGCGACGCCGTTCGCTGGTGCGCGCCAGTCCGGGGACGCCCGCCAGGGTGCGGTTCAGATTCGCGGCGTCCGGACGGGCTCCGGACAGCGCGGCGGCGGCCGCCACCGCCCTCGTCGCGGGAAACTCCGCGCCGAGGAGGGCACGGGTGAACGTCAGGTCCTTCCACAGCAACCGCGTCAGCACACCGCGAGCCACCGCGACGATGCGATCGTGGTCGAACGCCAGCTGCGGCACCTCGTCGAACCCGGTCCACCGCGCCGGTCCCTCGTGCGGGCCCACCACCGCCCACATCGCGATCGACAGCGTCGGTCCGCGCGGGTCGCGATTCGGTTCGTCGAAGGTCACCAGCTGCCCCACCGGTCCGATGGCGGCCTCCGGCACACCCAACTTGGTGTGCACCGCTCGCCGCGCCGCGACCGCCAGCCGCTCCCCCCGTCCGAGCAGCACACCGGGCAGGGCCAGCTGCCCTGCGAACGGCTCCAGCGCACGCGGTGCGATCCCGAACCGCACTTCACCGTCCTCGTCCCAGAACCGCAACGCCACTACATCCACCGACACAACGGACTGCTCCACGGCCACCCATCCTGCCCGACCGCCCGCACGGCACGTGGACCGTCTCGCGGTGCGCCACCGCGGACGATTCACGCCGCGGCGGGATACGCCATGCGGGTGCGGTGACGGCGGCCGGGGCCATGGCCGGTCAAGACGACCGGCACGCCGAGCGTCCCGGCCAGCCACGGCACGGGGTCGTCAGGCAATGGGGCGAGGACGGGCTCCGCGCGCGACAACAACCCGGTCAGCTTGCGCTGGTGGTTCAGGTCCTGCCGGCGCCCAGCGGGCACCGCGTCGACGGCAACACCGTCAACGGTGTATCCCGTTGCGGCGTACCGTGTCCCTGGCACGTCGAGATGGTTGACCGCGAGCCCGTCGACGCCGCCGCATACCTCGATGGCGTAGCGCAGTAGGACCGCGTCCAAGTGCCCGAGACGGAACGCGCCTTGGTAGCGACCAGCCGCATTGTGCGGTTCGGGCAGGTCGAGGCCGGGAACCTCGGTGGGGAACGGACCGGCGCCGTGGCGGGTCTGGTAGGTCCGGGTGACGCCGAGCACGTAACCGGGCGCGCCGATCTCGGCGAGCATCGCCCGCGCGTTGCGCGGCTCGACGGTCGACCACGTCGTGTGCGGATGGAACCCGCGCCACTCGTCGAGCAGGACGCCTTGGGCGCCTTCGAACACCAGCCGGCCCTGCCGCGCGAACCGGGCCAGCTGATCGTCGCCCACCACGGATACCGCCGCGGCGAACTCGCGGTACATCTCGACCAGATCATCCATCGGTTCGTAACGATGATCGCTCGAGGCGATCAGCGGCGCGTAGAACGCCGCCAGCGCTCGCAGCTTGCGCCGCAACACCATGGGGCGCAGGCAATCCGACACCGTGGGAGCGGCGTGCGCGAGCGCGTATCCCGCGGTCTCGCCGATCCCGCGACCGCACGAACCGTGCCGCGCGGAACCCCGCGCATCCTCGCGTGCACGGTTGGCGGCGATATGGACGGGCGTGGTGAGCAGCGCCCGCCCATCGATGCGTAACAGCGACAGCGGGTCTCGGACGCCCAGCGCGGCCAGCCCGCGCGCCTCCGTGGCCAGCGCGATCGGTTCGACCAACATGTGCCGCGACAGCAAGGTCGGTACGCCCGCGAACGTCCCCGATCCGAACTGCGCGAACGTGTGGTGCCGCCCGTCGGCGATCACGTTGTGCGCCGCCTGCGCACCGCCGTTGAACCGGACCACGGCGGCGACATCGAAGCCCGACTCGGGTGCGCAGAGCCAGTCGACCGTCGCGCCCTTGCCCGCGTCGCCGAAACCGAGATCCACGACGATGATGTGCGGCCCGGACATGCCCGCCCCGATTTCAGCCGCGGCCACGCGGCAGCGCACGCGGTCGCCCGCCGTCGGCCCCCAGTGCCTGGCCGACCGACGCGGCCTCGGCCACGGACCCGACATCCCGCAGGTCGGCCAGCCCGGCGGAGAGGTCGACGCGCCCCTCGGCCAATCCGATCGTCAGCGCGATGAGCTCGCATACCGCGGCCGGGTCGTCCAGGCGCAGGAAGTTCTGGCCGAGCAGCGCGCGCCAGTGCTCGGCGATCTCCGGATCGTGGAAGTAGCTCGACTGGTCGGGCAGGATGTAGTGCACGTGCCAGCGTTCGGCGAGCTCGCGATACACGGATTCCACCGAGATGTCTCGGCGCACACTGTCTCCGATGACGGCACGGATGTGTCGGGAGGCCAGCCGCGGCTTGTTCAGTTCGTCACCGATCAGGAACAGGTAGCCCTTCTTGCGCCGCTTCTCCCACGCGTCGGTGACGACGTGCGTCGCCAGGAAATAGGCGGCCAGTTCGTAGCTTTCGGACTTCTGCCCACCACCGCCGCCCTCCAGAAAGACGGCGCGCAACTGCTCGTCCATCCGATTGTCGGATTCGAACTGACCGATCTGCAGCGGCACGCGGTCGGTGTCCGCGTCACCGATGGCCCCGAACAGGATCTGCGGATCCTCCGCATATCCCTTGCGCCGCAACAGCCCGTGCAGCGTGCCCAGCTTGTCCTGCATGATCCGCGGCACCCGGCCCATCGATCCGGTGACGTCGAACAGCACCGCGATGGGCAGTGAGTTGCCGTGCTCGGCCGAATCCCGGCATTCGCGCGCGGTGACCCCGAGCGGATCCAGCATCGGATGCACCCGCCAGTTCGCGGGCGACTCGGCCCGCAGCTGGGCGGTGTAGCCGAAATCGTCGATGCCGCGGGCGGCACGGAAGGTCTTGGCCGCGTGGTAGGCGGAGTCGTCCCAGTGTCCGTATCCCATGTGATCACGTCCTCTCTTTGTTTTAGTCTATGCGACCAAAACAAAGTCGGTCAAGGGTTCCGGCCGCTACACGCCCGGTTGGGCGCGCGCATGCCTACACCCCCAACTCGGAAATCCACAGCGCGGCAAGGCACCCGGTCGCGCGGGACCCCGGATCAGCCGTCGGTGCCTCCTGCTTCGAGCAAGCCGCCGATCAGCATCGTTCCCGGCCCCTGTCGGCCCCCCGGGCCGGACAGCCACCGAACATCGTCCGCGGTGAGCGGCTCGCCACATTCCCGGCACACCACTACACCGGAGGTCGGCCGCCCGCACTCGCGATGGACCACGACGGCGGGCGGACCTTCCGCGCCCGCCAGCCATTTGTCGCCCCAGGTGATCAACATGGTGAGCACCGGATACAGGTCACGCCCACGTTCGGTGAGCAGGTACTCGTAGCGCATCGGATTCGACTGGTACGCGCGCTTTTCCACGATGCCGTGCTCCTGCAGCGCATCCAGGCGAGCGGCGAGCACGTTGGAGGCGATGCCGAGATCGCGGCGGAGATCCTCGAAGCGACTCAGCCCGACGAACAGGTCGCGCAGGATCAGCGGCGTCCAGCGCTCACCGATCGCGTCCACCGTGCGCGCGATGGAGCAGACGATGTCGGAGAAAGCGGCCTTGGGCATTCGCCCAGTCTAGTCCGTTGCTTTTTGCAAGCGACTTCCACTAGGTTCGAATCCATCGACGAGCAAAGGGGTGAGGGACATGTCCGAAGCGATCGCCGAGTTCCGCAGGGCAACGGAGGCGGGTGACATCGACGCGTTGACCGAGGTCTTGGCGCCCGACGCCGAGCTGATCTCGCCGCTGTCGGGCCGGCTGGTATTCCGCGGCCGAGACGATCTGCGCGTGCTGCTCTCGGCGGCCTACGGCAGCCTCACCGGCTTGCGCTGGACCGAGGAGATCGGCGACGGGGCGCGGCGCGTCCTGCTGGCAGCCGCCACGATCGGACCGTTCCGGCTGACCGAGGCACTGGTACTCGGACTCGATGAGCAGGGCCGTATCCGCACGTTGCAGCCACACTTGCGGCCCTGGCTCACGCTCACCTATCTCGCGGTGCGGCTGGCGCCCGGCCTGCTGAGACATCCCGGCATCCTGCGGCGGGCTGCCCGCGCCGCGTAAGCTTCCCCGGTGGACCCGCTCGCCCGCATTCGTGCGATCTGCCTGGAGCTACCGGAGAGCATCGAACGGCCAAGCCATGGCTCTCCCACCTTTTTCGTTCGCACCAAAACGGTGTTCACCTATTACCTCGAGGACGGACACCGGGAGCCGGGCGCGACGATCTGGTGCCCGGCTCCTGTGGGCGCGCAGGCCGAACTGATCGCCGCCGAGGCCGCCCGGTTCTTCGTGCCGCCCTATGTCGGGCACCGCGGCTGGATCGGCGTGCGTCTCCAAATCACACCCGACTGGGACGAGGTGGCCGAGATCGTCCAGGACGGTTACCGCCTCGTCGCCCCGAAGCGGTTGTCGGCGCTGCTGGACCGATAGCGCGTCAGGTCACCAGCGTCTCCGCCAAGCCATCGGCGGTGAGTTCGAGGCGCCGGGTCACCCCGATGTCGTCGAGGAAACGCGGATCGTGGCTCACCACGATGAGCGCGCCCTCGAAGCTCGCCAGCGCCTGGGTGAGGTGTTCCAGGCTGGGCAGGTCGAGGTTGTTGGTCGGCTCGTCCAGCAGCAGCAGCCGCGGTGCCGGATCGGCCAGCAGCAGCATGGCCAGCGCCGCACGCAACCGCTCGCCGCCGGACAGCGCCGCGGCCGCGACATCGGCGTCGGTACCGCGGAACAGGAAGCGTGCCAGCTGCGCCCGGATCCGTTCCGCGGACGCGTGCGGCGCCGTCGAAGCGACGTTTTCGAACACCGATCGCCGCTCGTCGAACACGTCCAGCCGCTGCGGCAGCATGCGCCACGGCACCTTCGGCCCCTCCTGCGCGATGGCCCGCAGCAACGTCGTCTTGCCGACGCCGTTGCGGCCGGTCAACGCGATCCGCTCAGGCCCGGACACTCGCAGCGTCACCGTCGGCCCGCAGGCCAGCTCGACCTGGTCCAGCTCGATCACCTCCTGGCCGGGATACAGCCGCGTGTCGGGCAGCTCCACCCGGATCTCCCGATCGTCGCGCAAAAGCTCTTTGGCCTGGTCGAGCTGTTCTTTGGCGGTGTCGAGCTTCTCGATGTGGTTGTTGCGCAGCTTGCCCGCCGACACCTGCGCCTGCCGTTTGCGCTCGCCCATCACGATCTTCGGCTCCCGCTTCTGGTCCCACATCTTCTGCCCGTATCGCTGCCTGCGGTCCAGCTTGATGCGCGCCTCGACGAGTTCGCGTGCCTGCTTGCGAACGTCGCTGCGCGCGTCACGGATCGCCGCGCGAGCCGCTTCCTGCTCGGCGGCGACGATCCGCTCGTACTCGCTGAAATTCCCGCCGAACAGCCGCAATTCGCCGTGGCGCAGCTCCGCGATGGACGTCATCCGCTCCAGCAGCTCACGATCGTGGCTGACCGTCAGCACCGTGCCGGAGAACTGCCCGACCACCTCGTAGAGCCGTGCGCGAGCCACCTGATCCAAGTTGTTCGTCGGTTCGTCCAGCAACAGCACGTCGGGTTCGGCGAGCAGTTCGGCGACCAGTCCGAGCAGCACCGTCTCGCCGCCGGACAGTGTGTCCAGGGTGCGATCGAGCTGTTCCACCGAATCGGCGACGTAGTGCAGGCCGAGCCGGGCCAGCAATGCCAAGGCTCGCTCCTCGACGTCCCAGTGATTGCCGACCAGGTCGAAATCGGCTTCGCTCCCGTGCCCGGATTCGATACGGTGCAACGCTTTTCGCACCTCCGCGATGCCGAGCACCGCATCGACGCGCTGACCCGCGCCCAGACCGAGGTCTTGGCGCAGATACCCCAGATGTCCGGTGACCGTGACGGACCCGCGAACGGGCTTCAGCTCCCCCGCGATCAACCGCAGCAGTGTGGACTTGCCCGCGCCGTTTCCGCCGACCAGGCCGATGTGACCGGGACCGAGGACGGCGTCGAGCCCCTCGAAAACGGGGGTGCCGTCCGGCCAGCCGAAAGTGAGATCGGAAAAAGACAGATTGGTCATACCAGCTCCCAGAGGTTGCGACGAAACACGGCGCGCGAATGCGGGCCGCACGTGTGGCTACCTCAGATGAGCAACGGCAGAACTCCGATCAACGGGAATAAGACCTGTCCAGGTTAAACACAACTCCGGCGAGTGCGCCAGTGCAATTCGGATCACACTTCCGCGTCAGGACGACGCGCCGATGGTGGCGGCCACGACCGCGTCCAGCTCCCCCGCGGCTACCAGCCGCCGCAGCTGCCGCGCCTCCCGGCTCGTCAGATCGCACGTCGCGACCCTGACAGTAATCATGGTGCCGGGCAATAGGTTTCCGCTACGCGGAGCCCGGCGCGAGTGGCGGGCGGGCTTCCGCGCACGGTCTATCCGTACCGGCTCAGAGTTTGACGATCGAGGTCAGCGGGTAGTCACCTTGCCGCGCACGCCCGCCGAGGAAGCCCAGTTCCAGCACGACCGCGGCGGCGGCCACCTCGGCGCCCGCCTGCTTGAAGAGTTCAGCGGCGGCGGCGAGGGTGCCCCCGGTGGCCAGGACGTCGTCCAGCAGCAGGATGCGGCGGCCGGACAGGTCTATGCCGTCCGCGGGAATCTCCAACGCGGCGGTGCCGTATTCGAGGCTGTATTCCCGGCTGATCACCGGCGGCGGCAGCTTGCCCGCCTTGCGGATCGCGAGCACGCCGGTGCCGAGAGACGCGGCGACACCGGCTCCGAGCAGGAAGCCGCGGGCGTCGACGCCGGCCACCAGATCGGCGTCGGGCGCGCACGAGGCCAGGCACTCGACCACCGCGCGAAAACCCTCCGCGTCGGCGAACACCGGGGTGAGATCCGCGAAACGGACACCGGGCGTGGGGAAATCGTCGTGCCAACGGGTCAAACGGTCGACCACCTCGGCGGCTTTGGTGGTCCGTTCGGCGGCTACCTCGTCGGATTCGATTGCCGCGTGCTTGCTCATCGACACCTCTCCATGATCACATCACCCACACCATCTGTCACCGCTCGAGCACCCACCGGTCCATGTTCCATCCGGAGCCGGCCTGGTTAGGGGCAGCGATCCCATTGCGCAACCCCTTGCCGAAGGCGATCGTGCGCGGGGTGGCGAACAACGGAATGCTCGGCAGCTCCGCCCACAGCAGGTTCTCGGCCTCGATGAGCAGATTCAGCTGTGCGCCCGAGTAGTCCTCGGCCCCGAGCTGGTCGGTGATCGCATCGTAGCGGCCGTTGCCGAAGCGACCGACATTCAGCCCGCTACCGGTGCGCAACGCGCTGGTCGCGGCGACTCCCGCGATCGAGCCCGCCGGACCCGGCGCCGACGCGGTGCCGCCCAGCACGGCGTCCACCTTGCCCTCGGCGAGCCGGGCGGGCGTGAAGTCGGGCGCACCGGCGTCCACCACGGTGATCCCCGCCGGCTTGCAGGCCTCGGCGATCATCGCGACGGTCTGCGCCCGGCGATCGTCCGGAGCCACATAGCCGACGCGGACAGTCGGGTTCGGTGCACCGGAGGCCGCCACCGCCCTGGTCGCATTGGCCACGTCACCGCCGGAGTACTTGTTCGACGCGGCGATGACCGCCGGGTAGAACAGGGAATCCTGTTGCACGACGTGCGCGTTGAGCGGGCCGGATCCCAGCCCCGTCTTCGGCGCGTCCGGCACCTTGCCGAGCTTGTCGAACAGCGTCTGGCGCGGCAGGCACAGCGCGAACGCCCGGCGCGCCTCGACCGAGGAGAACACTCCGCCGGTCGTCAGCACCAGCTGCTCGGCGCCTCGGCCGGGCACGGTCTGCACCGAGAAGCCGCCCAGGTTCAGGTCTTTCACCGAGTTCGCGCCGATATCGAGCACGCCGACGGCATTGTCGCCGACCTTCTGCTTCAGGTCGAAGTTTTTCGGCCACACTACGATTCGCCCTGTCGCGGGTTTGTTTCCCCACCACCGCTCGTTCGCCACCAGCACCAAACCGTCAGCGCTGCCGAAGGATTCGATGCGGTAGGGCCCCGAGGAAGGGAACCGCGACAGGTCCAGCTTGCCGTCGGCAGGGATGGTCCATCCCGTGTTCCAGAACTCCGCGATCCGGCCGAGGGCGTTCGGATCGCCGGTCTGCAAGGACGACACGACGTTGGGCACGTTCGCTACCCGGGCCGCGACATGCGCGGGCATCAGCTCACCCGCCGTGAACAGGTTGCGCCACGGCAGGTAATGCCGACCGGGGCGGAACACCACCGTGGCGTCACGGGAGCCGGGCTGGCAGTCGACCCGCTCGATGTCGGCGTAGCCGCTGGTGCTCGCGGCGTCGAAGAGCGGAACAGGTCCCCGGTCACCCGGTTTGGTGTACCGCCCGCTGCGGGCGGCCCAGACCAGCACCAAGTCGTCACACGAGGTCGGCACACCGTCGGAGTACACGCCGTCGGGATTGAGCCGGTACTGGATGGTCTGCGACTCGCCCGGCACCTCCTTGGCGGTGCCGAAGTCGGTGTCGGCGACCTGCTGGCCATCCGGACCGGTGTAGAAGAACCCGGTGAGCACCCGGGAGAACACCGCGGGCGAGCCGGAACTCGCGCCGAGCGTGCTGCCGCCGTTATAGGTGGCGATGGTGGCATCGGTCGCGTAGCCGATGGAGGGCACCTGGTTCTTGCTGGAGCAGCCGACCATCAGCCCGGCGGCCACCGTGCCCGAAACGAGCGCTCCGATCAGTCGTACCGCCCTGCGTGGCTGTCGCATGAAACCCCCTGCCTGGTGTCAGTTCCGCCTCTTCTGCCGTTTCCCGCTCGGGCGCGCGCCTGGTCGCGGCGCCTGCGCGGCCGCGCGCTGTCGGCGCGGAGTCTCGTCCAGGTCCCGTCCCGCCGCCGTGCTCGCCCGGCGCTCGGCCGCGACCCCCGCGCGAGCGCTGGCCGCGCCCGCCCGCTTGGCCAAAACCTTCCTGGTGTGCGCCGCCACCGGTCCCCAGCGTTCCTTGATCGAGACCAGTAGCGGAGTCGCGAAGAAAATCGAGGAGTACGTGCCGATCAGCAGACCGACCAGCTGCACCAGCGCCAGGTCCTTGAGGGTTCCGACGCCCAGCATCCAGACCGCGATCACCATCAAGCCGACGATCGGCAATATGCCGATCAGAGCGGTGTTGATCGAGCGCATGAGCGTCTGGTTCACCGCGAGGTTGGCCTGCTCACCGTAGGTGCGTCTGGTCAGATGGAGAATACCGTGGGTGTTCTCCTCGACCTTGTCGAACACGACGACCGAGTCGTAGAGCGAGAAGCCGAGGATGGTCAGGATGCCGATCACCGTCGCCGGGGTGACCTCGAATCCGACCAGCGAGTACACGCCCGCGGTGACCGTGACGTCGAAGACCAGCGCCGCCAGCGCCGCGATGGCCATGTGCGTCTCGAAGCGGACCGCGATGTAGACCGCGACGAGCACGAGGAACACCGCGAGCGCGATGAGCGCCTTGCGGGTGATCTGGCTGCCCCAGGTCTCGCTGACGTCGGAGGTGCTGATCGCGGCCAGGCTCGGGTTGCCGGTCTTGTCCTTCGGCTGGAACTCGGTGAACAGCGCGCTGTTCACCGCCTCTACCTGCTGTTGGTTCAGCGCCTCCGACCGGATCAGCATGGTGGCCGCCCCGCCGGTGCCGACGGTCTGCACCGAGACCGGGTCGGTGCCGATGGCGCCCCGGTAGACGTCCTCCACCTCGCTGGTGGTCGCGTTCCCGGCCGGGAACTGGATGCGGGAACCGCCCTCGAAGTCGATGCCGAAGTTGAAGCCGCGGAAGAGGATGCTGCCCAGCGAGATGAGCACGATCACGGCGGTGATGAGATACCACATCCGGCGCCTGCCGATGACGTCGATCGCGCCCGTGCCGGTGTAGAGCCGGTTGAAGAAGCCGTGCTTGGGCGGCTGCGGCTCGGTGACCGCCTCGAAGACGTCGGTGACCTCGGTGGCGCTCGGCTTGTCGAGCGAATGGGTGGTGTGGCTGTTGGTCATCGCGTCCTCACGCCTTCCCGAGGGCGGCCGCGGCCGCCTTCCGCTCGCGGGCAATCTGCTGGACCGCGCCGAGGCCGTTCACCGACGGCTTGGACCAGAACGCCGTCCGGGAGGCGAGCAGCACCAGCGGCGAGGTGACCAGGAACACCACCACGACGTCGAGGATCGTGGTGAGACCGAGGGTGAACGCGAAACCCTTCACCTGGCCGACGGCCAGGATGTACAGCACGGCCGCGGCGATGAAGCTGACGGCGTTGCCGGACAGGATGGTCCGGCGGGCGCGCTGCCAGCCGCGCGGCGCCGCGGAACGGAAGCTGCGGCCCTCGCGCATCTCGTCCTTGATCCGTTCGAAGAACACCACGAACGAGTCGGCGGTCATACCTATACCGATGATCAGACCGGCGATACCGGCGAGGTCGAGCGTGAAGCCGATCCAGCGTCCGAGCAGCACCATGATGCCGTAGACGGCCAATCCGGAGGCCACCAGCGACAAGCCGGTGAGGAAACCGAGCATCCGGTAGTAGGCCAGGCAGTAGAGCAACACCACCGCCAAGCCGATCGCACCGGCGAGCAGGCCGGCCTTCAGCGACGAGAGGCCGAGCGTGGCGGAGACCGTCTCGGCCTCGGAGGTCTGGAACGACAGCGGCAGCGAGCCGTACTTCAACGTGTTCGCCAGTTCCTTCGCCGACGACGCGGTGAAGTTGCCCGAGATCTGGGTGCGGCCGCCCTGCTGCGGCCCCTGCTGCACGACCGGTGCGCTGACCACCTTCGAGTCGAGTACGAAGGCGACCCGCTTGTAGACGTACTCGCCGGTCAGCGCGGCCCAGGCGTCACTGCCGCCGGACTTGAAGTCCAAGTAGACCTCGTGCCTGGCCTGCTGCTGGTTCAGGCCCGAGGTGGCGTCTTTGATCTCCTGGCCGTCGATGCGGCTCTTGTCCAGCAGCAAGACCTCGGTGCCGTCGGTCGAGCAGGTCACCAGCGGAAGCGCCGGGTCGTCGTTGCCCGCGAGCGGATCGGCCTTCCCGCAGTCCAGGGTGGCCAGCGCGGTCTGCTGCACGGACTGATCGGTGCTCTGCCGCAGCGCCTTCGCCGCCTGGATCTCCCTGGTGGCCTCTTCGGTGGGCGTCAGGGCGGGATCGACCGGCGGCTGGGTCGGCTGCTGGGCGGGGAACACCCGCTGCTGCGGCGCGGGTGTCGGCTCCGCGGTCTCCGGCGCGCTGGGCTGGGCCTCCGGCGCCTGCTGCGTGCCCGGCGTGGTCTGCGGGGTGGCGCCGCGACCCGCGACGGGCACGGCCTGCAGCACGGGGCGGATGTAGAGCTTGGCGGTCGTCGCCAGCGCACGCGCCTGCTGCCCGTCGTCACCGGGCACGGTGATCACGATGTTGTCGCCATCGATGACGACCTCGGAGCCGCCGACACCGAGCCCGTTGACCCGGTTCTCGATGATGTCCTGCGCCTTCTTCAGGCTGTCCTGGCTCGGCTTGCTGCCGTCCGGCGTGCGCGCGGACAACGTGACCCGGGTGCCACCCTGCAGGTCGATGCCGAGCTTGGGCGTCGGGGACTTGTCACCGGTGAAGAACACCAGCGCATAGACCACGGCCAGCAGCGCGGCATAGACGCCGAGCAGCCGGAGCGGGTGCGCCGATCCTTGGGAAGGTGGCACAGTACGTCATCTCCTAGGCGGGAAGTCGAGGATGGAACGAGCAGGCAGGCACCAGCGCCGCCGGGTGCGCGGACGGAAAGCCGCGGCGACATCCGGCGAGGCGGGCACAACCGGAACGATCAGTCCTTGGTCAGGCGGGTCTCGGTCTGCTCGGTGGATTCCTCGACGGTCGCGTTCGCGGTCGCGTCCGAGTCGTCCGAACTCGTGGCGTCGGCGCCGGTCGACTCGGTGTTCACCGCGTCCTCGGCGCGCACCTCCCGGATGGCCTGACGCAGCCACGTGGTGACCACGTCCTCGGCGATCTCGAGGTCGACCGTGGTGTCGTCGAGTTCGACCACGGTGCCGTACAGACCTGACGTGGTGATGACCTGATCGCCGATCTTCAGGTTGTCCTGCATGCTCGCGACCTTCTCGGCCTCCCGCTTCTGACGGCGGACACCGAGGAACATCGGCACGAGCAGGGCTACCAGTAGCAGCGGAAACAGCAGTTCCATCGTCGAAGTCAGTCCCTAGTGTTGTGGGTGGGATGGACAAGTACCCACACAGTCTGCCAGTTCGCCGCGCGGATGCCACACCCGCACGCCCGCTGGACAGCCATAACGCCCCTTCACACGCCGACTCGCCCGCCGGAACACGCTCCGGCGGGCGAACTCGCGTGCGACGCGGCCCGGGAAGTCAGGCGGTCTCGCCGTAGCGGTAGTCCTCCAGCGGGAAGCTGACCGCTTCGCGGTGTGCGTTGAGCGTGCTGGTCGGCCGCAAGAGGGCGGCCTCGCCGTGCTGGTTGAAGTAGTAGCTGCGCGCGGTGGCGCAGTCGCCGCCGTAGAAGACCGACGAGCCGAGCTTGGCGGTGACCCGGTCCAGGAACGCCGCGTTGGCCTGCTCGGTGACCTCGAAGGTGTGCTCGCCTCGCCTGCGCAGTTCGCCGAACAAGCGGCCCATGTGCTTCATCTGCGCCTCGATGGTCGTGAAGTAGGACAGACCGCTGTAGGAGTAGGGGCTGTTGAGGCTGAGGAAGTTGGGGAACTTCGGCACCGTGATGCCCTCGTAGGCTTGGAAACGGTTGTCCCGCCAGAACTTTCCGAGGTTCACCCCGTCGCGGCCGATGATCTCGATGGCCGGGAAGTTTACGTCCCACAGGTTGAAGCCGGTGGCCAGGATGAGCGTGTCGATCTCGGTCTTGTGCCCGTCGGCGGTGACGATGCCGTCCGGCTCGACGCGCTCGATCGCGTGGGTCTCCAAGCGCACGTGCGGCTGGTTGAACGTCGTGAAGTAATGGTTGGAGAAGGTCGGCCGCTTGCACCCGAAGTCGTAGTGCGGCGTCAGCTGCCTGCGCGTTTCCTTGTCGCGCACGGATGCGCGCAGATGCGCCTTGGCCAGCGCTCCCGCGCCCTTGTTCATCAGCTTGGCCTGCTTGAAGTGCAGCACCCCGACCACCATCAGGGCCTCCAGCAAGCTGGTGTTGACCAGCCGCGCCGCCTTCTGCGTGGCGGGAACCCGTTCGAAGAGCTTGCGCACCGGCGCGGGGATCGCGGTGTCGATCTTCGGGACCACCCAGATGGGAGTGCGCTGGAACACCGTGAGCGCCTGCGCCTTTCTGGCGACTTCGGGCACCAATTGCACGGCGGTGGCGCCGGTGCCGATGATCGCGGCCTTGCGGCCGGTGAGATCGAAGCCGTCCTCCCACGCGGTGGTGTGGATGATCTTGCCCTGGAACGAATCGATGCCGGGGAACGGCGGAGTGTAGGGCTGGGACAGGAACCCTGTCGCGGTCAGCAGGTACCGGCCGGTGATGGTCTCCCCGCCCGCGATCGAGACCACCCAGTGCTGCTGCTCGTCGTCCCAGCGCGCCCCGTCGACGAGGGTGCCGAAGCGCATCCGGCGGCGCAGGCCGTACTTGTCGGCGACGTGTTCGGCGTACTTCTTCAGCTCCGCGCCCGGCGCGAACAGGCGCGACCAGTGCGGATTCGGCTCGAACGAGTAGGAGTAGGTGACCGAGGCGATGTCGACCGCCAGACCCGGATAGTGGTTGACGTGCCAGGTGCCACCGAGATCGTCCTCCCGATCGAGGATGACGTAATTGCTCAGGCCGAGCCGATCGAGCTGAATGCCCGCCCCCATGCCCCCGAACCCCGCACCGACCACGACCGCGTCGTATTGAGGCGCCACACCGAACCTCCTGCTAGCTGAATCACATATCACGGAATGACACATCATTCCGCTTGTGACGACTGTATCATCGGCTACGTGACGAAGCCATCCACGCGTGCTGAGCGACGGAAAGCCGAACTGCGCCAGGAGATCATCGACACCGCCTTCGTCTGTTTCGCGGAGAAGGGCTATCACGCGACCGGCATCGCCGACATCGCGGGCCACCTAGGTATCGGACACGGCACCTTCTACCGGTACTTCAGCAACAAGCGCGACATCATCGACCACGTCATCGACGATCTGGCCGCCCGCATCATCGCCGCCCTCGGCACCGAGAACGCCCCGGACGCCGCCACCACCCTCGACGAATACCGCGCCCAGATCGACCGCATCGGCATGGCACTCACCGAAATCCTGCTGGCCGACCGCAGGGTGGCCCAGCTGCTGCTGTTCCATGCCACCGGCATCGACGACGAACTCACCGAGCGGCTCTACGGACTGCTCGACACCGCCGACGCGCTCACCGCGGGCTATCTCGACCACGGTGTCGAGCTGGGCTACCTGCGCGCCGACCTGGACACCCGCAACACCGCGCGGGCCGTGACCGGCATGCTCATCGCGGGCATCGTGCACTCGCTGCGCGAACCGGACGAGGCCGCGATCACCGGACTCAACCAGGCGATCCGCCGCCTGCTCGTGGACGGCGTTCGCAAGGATTGAGCAACGCGGCAATCCCCCTGACACCACCACCGGGCGCTAGGGTGAGGCGCACTGATCCGACGCTTCGCCAGGGGGACGGCCCTTGTTCGCAATAGGCCACGGAATTCCGAAACTTTCCTTCCGAGCGGTCCGGCGCACCGAGCCTGACAGAATGGCGCCCGTGACCCCGGAGGACGTGCGCCGTACCCGTTTCGCGACTTCGACGCTCGGACATCGCGGCTACCACGCGGACGAGGTGGACGCCTTCCTCGAACTCGTCGCCGCGACCCTGGCCGGACAGGGCGTGCTCGCCGCCGACGATCTGCGGCATGTCGGCTTCGACCCGCCGCGCCTCGGCCAGCGCGGCTATCGCGCCGACCAGGTCGACGAGTATCTGGATCAGCTGCGCACCGAGCTGGAGTTCCGTCAGCGCGGCGTCCGGCCGGTGCCGGCCGCGAACGGCAACGGCCACCCCATGCTCACCTCCGACGACGTGCGCCGCATGCGATTCACCCCCGCCCCGATGGGCCGACGCGGATACAACGAGGAAGAGGTCGGCGCGTTCCTCGATCTGGTCGCCGCGAGCCTCGCACACGGCGGACCGGGCAGCCTCACCATCGATGACGTCCAGACCGTGCGCTTCACCGAGGCCCGCGTCGGCACACGCGGCTATCAACGCGACGAGGTCGATGCCTTTCTCGACTTGGTCGCCGCCGCATTGCGCCATCGCCACTGATCGGCCACCGCGCCCTCGTTCACCCGCGGGGGCGGGTCATTCGAACAGGTCCAGGGTGGGATGCGGCTCGCGGCCGCGCACTTCGATGGAGCCGAACACCAGGTCCGGCGGCGGGACGAGGCCGAGGTGCTCCCAGGCGGCGGCGGTGGCCACCCGGCCGCGGGGTGTGCGCGCGACCATGCCCGCGCGAACCAAGAACGGTTCGCATACCTCTTCGACGGTCGCGGCTTCCTCCCCGACCGCCACCGCCAGAGTGGACACCCCGACCGGGCCACCGCCGAAACTGCGGACGAGCGCGCTGAGCACCGCGCGGTCGAGGCGGTCGAGGCCGAGCACGTCCACGTCGTAGACCTCGAGCGCGGCCTGCGCGATAGGGCGGGTGATCCGGCCGTCGGCGCGGACCTCCGCGTAGTCGCGGACGCGCCGCAGCAAGCGGTTGGCGATACGGGGCGTGCCGCGCGAGCGGCCCGCGATCTCGGCCGCCGCCTCCTCATCGATGACGACGCCGAGAATGTGCGCCGAACGTTGCAGGATGCGCAGCAGCTCCCCTGGCTCGTAGAAGTCCATGTGCCCGGTGAAACCGAAGCGGTCGCGCAACGGCCCGGTCAGCGCTCCGGACCGGGTGGTGGCGCCGACCAGGGTGAACGGCGCGATGTCCAGGGGAATGGAAGTGGCGCCGGGCCCCTTGCCGACGACCACGTCCACCCGGAAGTCCTCCATCGCCAGGTAGAGCATCTCCTCGGCGGGGCGGGCCATCCGGTGGATCTCGTCGATGAACAGCACGTCGCCCTCGACCAGGTTGCTGAGCATGGCAGCGAGGTCGCCCGCCCGCTCCAGCGCGGGGCCCGACGTGATCCGCAGCGCGGTGCCCAGCTCCGTGGCGATGATCATCGCCATACTCGTCTTGCCGAGGCCAGGCGGGCCGGAGAGCAGGACATGGTCCGGCGTGCCACCGCGCTGTTTGGCTCCGCGCAGCACCAGTGCGAGCTGTTCGCGCACTCTGGGCTGACCGATGAAGTCGTCCAGCGACTTCGGGCGCAGATTGGCCTCGATCTCGCCGTCGGACTTCAGATAGCTTGCGCTGACCTGGGATTCGGCGGGTTCCTCTTGGTGGTCCATGACGCGCCTTACCGGTTCTTGCCGAGCAGGCCGAGCGCGGCACGCAGGGCGGCGGAGGTGTCGGCGGTGGGCTGGTCGGCCAGCACCGCATCGATCGCCTGTTCGGCCTGCTTGGCGGCGAAACCGAGGCCGACGAGCGCCTCGGCGACCTGATCGCGCACCGGCGTGCCCACCGCGGCGGACGCCGATCCGGGGGGACCGGCGGGCACCGGAACGAGATTCACCTTGTCGCGCAGTTCCACCACCATGCGCTCGGCGCCGCGCTTGCCGATGCCGGGCACCCGGGTCAGCGCCGCCACGTTGCTCTCGGCCAGCGCTTTGCGCAGCGCCTCGGGCTCGAGGACGGCCAGCACCGCCATGGCGAGGCGGGGTCCGACGCCGGAGACGGTTTGCAGCAGGCCGAACAGGTCGCGGGCTTCCGTGTCGGCGAAACCGTAGAGCGTCATCGAGTCCTCGCGGACGATCATCGCGGTGTAGAGCCTGATCTCCTCGCCACGGGTCAGCCCGGCCAGGGTGGACGGGGTGGCGTTGAGCCGGTAGCCGACGCCGGCCGCCTCGATCACCGCGTGGTCGAGGGCGATTTCCAGCACTTCACCGCGTACCGACGCGATCACCCGCGCACCGCCTTCCGTTGTTCGGCCAGCCGTTCGATGTACCGGCGCTGCGCCGCGGCCGCCTTGGCCTCCGCCGCCGCCATCCGCTCCAGCAGCGGCGCCCGCCAACAATGGCAGATCGCCAGCGCCAGCGCATCCGCCGCGTCCGCCGGTTTGGGCGCGGTCTGCAGGCCGAGGATACGGGTGACCATCGCGGTGACCTGCTTCTTGTCCGCGGCGCCGTTGCCGGTGACCGCGGCCTTGACCTCGCTGGGCGTGTGGAAGGCGACCGGGATCCCCCGGCGCGCCGCGGCCAGCGCGATCACTCCGCCCGCCTGCGCGGTGCCCATGGCGGTGCGGACATTGTGCTGGGCGAAGACGCGTTCGATGGCGACGGCCCCCGGCTCGTGGGTGTCCATCCAGCGTTCGGCGGCGTCGGCGACCGCGAGCAGGCGGTGGGCCAGATCCATATCCCCGGGTGTGCGGACCACGTCGACGTCCACGGCGGTGACCTTCCGCCCCGTCCCGCCGTCGACGATGCTGAGGCCACATCGGGTGAGTCCGGGGTCGACGCCCATCACCCGCACGACAACCCCTCTCCCGGACACGAACAATTGTTCGAGAGTCTAGCGGAGGCTTGCTCTTTCGCCCTCCGTGACACGAGGGCTATCCACCGAGGGCCGTCGCTTCCCCTGCTGGGCCCGGCAATCCCAGCAACTGCGGATGGCTCGCGCGCGCCGCCCACTGCCGCGCGGGGTCGGCGACCAGCCGGCGGGCACCCAGATCGAGCAAGCCGCTGACATTGGTCACCGTCGCGGCGACCACCCCGTCGGCCCTGGTCAGGACGTGCTCGACCCGATAGGTCTTGCCCTGACCCCATTGCCAGGCGCACGACACGTCCACGGTGTCGCCACCGCGTAGTTCACGCTGGAAGCGGAGCACGGTCTCCAAATTGACCGGCCCGAGACCCGACGCGATCAGCTCGTCGACCGATACGCCCGCCGCTTGGACGCACGCGAAACGCGCATGGTCGGCGAATTGGTGGTAGGCCGCGCCGGTGACGTGCAATTGCGGATCCAGGTCGGAGACCCGGACTTCGATGCGGGTACTGAACGACACGGGCCGACTATGCCAGCGGGCACCGACAAGTTCGCCGCATCGATGGGACGCACGCGCTCGCACGGCTACTGCACCATCCGGATACCGAAAGCCCCGGACCGGATAGTCGATCATTCCGCAGCCGCGGCGCGCGCACTCGCCACCCGCGACTCGAATCGGCTGCCGAAGCGGGCGTCTTCGCGCCTACGTTCCGGCGACCTGCCGCGCGAACGCGGCATGAGCCTGCTCGTCGAAGAGAACGAACCGGGCTTGGGCCACCGCCGTCTCGGTCGTCCGGACCGTGTCGACGGCGATCCGGGCGCCGTCGTCCATCGGCCAGCCGAAGACGCCGGTGGAGATCGCCGGGAACGCGACCGTCCGTGCTCCCAATTCGTCCGCCACGCGCAAGGATTCCCGATAGCACGAGGTCAGCAGGGCGGAACGGTCCTCGGTGGCCGACCACACGGGCCCGACGGTATGGATCACCCACCGCGCGGGCAGGCGTCCCGCCGTGGTGGCCACGGCCGCACCGGTGGGCAGGCCCGCGCCGTAGCGGGAGGCGCGCAACCGGCGGCACTCCGCCAGGATCTCCGGCCCACCGCGCCGGTGGATCGCGCCGTCGACTCCCCCACCACCCAGCAGCGACGAGTTCGCCGCGTTCACCACCGCGTCGACCTCCTGTTCGGTGATGTCACCGCGCACCAGCACCAGTTCGACCATGCTTCGCATTCTGCCTCCGCCACAGGCAGTCGCACGTCACCGCAGTCGCACGCCACGGTAGTGGCACGCTCACCGAGGCCGACGCCGACCGTGCCCGCAGGCGCGGCGCGAATCACGCCACGATCGTCCCGCTCTCCGACCCGGCGGCTCGCGCGCGAAACGTTCGCCGGTAGGCCTGCGGTGACACGCCGATCGCCTCGGTCAGGTGCTGACGCAGCGAGGTCCCGGTGGCGAAGCCGACCTCTCCCGCGATGCGATCGACAGTCAGATCGGTGGTTTCCAGCAGATGCCTGGCACGGAAGACGCGCTGCTGGATCAACCAGCGTCCAGGGCTCATACCCACCTCGTCGCGGAAGCGCCGAGCGAAGGTTCGCTTGCTCATCCGGGCCCGGATCGCCAATTCGTCGACCGTCAGCGGACAGTCCAGATTCTCCAGCGCCCATTGCCGGGCCGCGGCGGTCCCGGCCGACGTCGCGGGCGGCACCGGCTGCTCGATGTACTGCGCCTGGCCGCCGTCGCGCCAGGGCGGTACGACACAGCGCCTGGCCACCGCGTTCGCGACGGCACTGCCGTGATCGCGCCGGACCAAGTGCAGGCACACGTCCAGTCCCGCCGCCGCACCCGCCGAGGTGAGGACATCCCCGTCGTCCACGTAGAGCACGTCGGGATCGAGGCGGACGCGTGGAAAGGTGCGCCGGAACAGATCCGCTCGATGCCAATGTGTGGTGGCCGGGCGCCCGTCGAGCAGTCCCGCGGCCGCGGCGACAAAAGCGCCGGTGCAGATCGCGACGATTCTGGCCCCGGGCCGGATCTGCGCCAACGCGTCGAGCACCGGCTGCGGCAGCGTGCCCGCGAGGGATGTCGTGATATCGCAGGCGGGCAGCACCACGGTATCGGCGTTGCGCAGCGCCCGGCTGTCGTGCGCGCCCGTGATGGCGAAATCGGCGGCACTGCGCACCGGACGCCCGTCCACCGAGCAGGTGCTCACCTCGTATCTGCCTGCGGCGCTACCGAATACCCGGGTGGGGATGCCCAGCTCGAAGGGATACACCCCGTCCAGTGCCAGCACGACCACCCGATGGGGCGCGGCCACCTCAGTCATGGCACGATCATATCGAAGAATGGCAATCGTGCCATTTCCTGCACCGTCCACCCCCGGCAGGCTGGCAGTCGTGACCGAAATCGACAGCACCGCGACAATGCGCGCGATCAGCCAACACACCCTAGGCGGACCCGAGGTGCTCACCGAAGGACAACTTCCGCAACCGGTTCCAGGACCCGGCCAGATCCTGGTCCGGGTGCGCGCGGCCGGACTGAACCCGACCGATTGGCGCCACCGCGCCACCGCGGGACTTTTCCTGCCCCTGCCGCCGTTCGTCCTGGGCTGGGACGTCTCCGGTGAGGTCGCGGCCACCGGCATCGGTGTCACCCTGTTCCGGCCCGGCGACGAGGTCTTCGGCATGCTCCCGTATCCGCACGGTCACGGCTCCTGCGCCGAATACGTGGTCGGACCGGCCCGCGCGTTCGCGCGCAAACCGGCCGCCCTCGACCACACCAAGGCGGCGGCGATTCCGCTCGCCGCGCTCACCGCCTGGCAGGCGCTCGTCGACACGGCGGGCCTGGCAGCGGGCCAACGCGTGCTGATCCACGCGGCCGCGGGTGGCGTCGGCCATTTCGCGGTGCAGATCGCGAAAGCGCAAGGGGCCTATGTCATCGGCACGGCGAGCGCGCCCAACCACGCGTTCCTGCGCGGAATCGGCGCCGACGAGGTGATCAACTATCGCGACACCGATGTCGCCGAGGCGGTCCGCGACATCGACGTGGTCCTGGACTCCATAGACGACGACAACAGCATTCGCGCGCTGCGCACCCTGCGCCCCGGCGGCCTGCTGGTGTCGCTTCGGGCGTTCGGTCCAGTCGACCTCGCGGCCGAGGCGCAGGCGCGCGGCGTCCGCGCGGTGCGGATGCTGGTCGAACACGATCACGCCGGCATGCGCGCCTTGGCCGCGCTCGCCGAATCGGGCGCCCTGCGCCCGACCCTGGCGGGGACGTTCCCGCTGTCGGAGGCGGCGAAGGCGCATGCTTTGGGCGACACCGGGCGAACCGTCGGCAAATTAGTCCTCACCGTGCCCTGAAATCTCCCACGATCAGGGCATCAGCGCTTCTACCATCCGAGGATGAGTATTGGTGCGAAAGCTGTCCTCGAAGGCGGGCCGCAAGACTTGCCCACGCGTATCGTCCCGATCACACCGCCAGGGGTGGAGTTGAAGGTGCCGTTCCGGGGCGGATACGAGCATTTCAAGGTCACCCAGCGCGAACAGGACACCTCCGAAGGACGACTGCGCGTGTACGAGTGGTGCGATCGCACGAAGATCGCGGAATGAGCCCGACCAACCTTCCACGGCGGCGGTGACGAGCCGACCGGCCGCGAAGTTCCGACCGAATCCGGCGCGGGATGCCATGGACAAAAGCGTAACTAACTGGTTACGCTTTTGTCGTGGACAAGGTGGCCGGCGCGATCGCCGATCCGGTGCGCCGGGAGATCATGGAACTGCTCGTCGGCGCGCGCCGCACCGCCGGGGAGATCGCCGGGCATTTCGCGATCAGCCGCCCCGCCGTCAGCAGGCATCTGCGTGTGCTGCGCGAAAGCGGCCTGGTACGCGATGAACTCGTCGGCAGAGAACGCTTCTACGTTCTCGACACCGCCCCGTTGTCGGCGCTCACCGAGTGGCTCGCGCGGTTCCGGCAGCCCGTCTCATGGGCACACCACCTCGACGCACTCGAGACCGAGGTCTACCGGACCAGACGCGAGCGTCGTTCCGGCGGCCAGGACACGCCACGGGAGGACACGGCATGAGCGGTCAGGCCCGGAGGCGGCAGCGCAGTGTGACCACGCAGGGCCCCGCACATGCCACCAGCAAGCACCGCATGAGCGGTCAGGCCCGAAGGCGGCAGCGCAGTGTGACCACGCAGGGCCCCGCACACGCCAGAAAGGAATCCGCATGACCAAGCGACCCACGGGACAACTGTTTCCCGCCGAGGCGGGCAAGGATCTGGTGCTGATCCGCACCTACCGCGCCCCGATCGAGGACGTCTGGGCCAGCGTCACCGAACCCGACCGCACCGCACGCTGGTTCGGACCGTGGGAGGGCGAAGCGGGACCGGGACGAATGATCAAGGTGCAGATGGTTTTCGAGGACGAGCAGCCGTGCATGCAGATGCGCATCGACGCCTGCGAGCCGCCGCGCCGTCTCGCCGTCTCGGCTGTCGACGACCACGGCTCCTGGCAGCTGGACCTGGCGCTGCGCGAGACGGCGGGGACCACCGAGCTGCGCTTCACCCACCACCTGCGCACCGATACCGAGATCGCCCAGCTTCCCCACGTCGGCCCCGGCTGGGAGTACTACCTGGACATGCTCGGGGCGGCCCGTGCGCAGACCGACCGCCCCGATTTCTCGCACTACTATCCCGCCATGCAGGACTACTACGCGCGGTTGCTCGACTAGTCGTCGAGCTGAGCGAGCACCTCGTCCGGGATGTCGACGTTGGTGTAGACGTTCTGCACGTCGTCGCTGTCCTCGAGCGCGTCGACGAGTTTGATCACCTTGCGGGCGCCGTCGGCGTCCACCGCGACCGACACCGAGGGCTGGAAGCCGGACTCGGCGGAGTCGTAGTCGATACCAGCGGTTTGCAGCGCGGTGCGCACCGCGATCAGATCGCTGGGCTCGCTGATGATCTCGAACGACTCACCGAGGTCGTTGACCTCCTCGGCGCCCGCGTCGAGTACCGCGAGCAGCACGTCGTCCTCGGACAGGCCGTTCTTCTCCAGGGTGACGACACCCTTGCGATGGAACAGGTAGGCCACCGAGCCCGGGTCGGCCATATTGCCGCCGTTGCGCGTCATCGCGACCCGGACCTCGCCCGCGGCCCGGTTGCGGTTGTCGGTGAGGCACTCGATCAGCACGGCCACGCCGTTGGGCCCGTAGCCCTCGTACATGATCGTCTGCCAGTCGGCGCCGCCCGCCTCTTCACCGCCGCCGCGCTTGCGCGCGCGCTCGATGTTGTCGTTGGGGACCGACGACTTCTTCGCCTTCTGGATGGCGTCGTACAACGTCGGGTTGCCATCCGGGTCACCGCCACCGGTCCGGGCCGCCACCTCGATGTTCTTGATCAACTTCGCGAACAGCTTGCCGCGCTTCGCGTCGATCGCAGCCTTCTTGTGCTTGGTGGTGGCCCATTTGGAGTGGCCGCTCATTCCCTACTTCCTTCAGGTCGATGGCACGTCTGGTCGTGTGTACGGTACCGGCACGGCCGGGCGGACAACTTCCCCAGCCTACTCGGGCGGCCGTGACGTCCGCGCAAAGCGCCCCTGCTACGCGGCCGCTCGCCGTCGACCAGCGGGCACGAGCGGCGAACGGCCTTCGCCGCACCCCTCAAGCCGCCCGGACCATCTCCACGAACATCCGGTGCACCCGCAGATCACCGGTCACTTCGGGATGGAACGACGTGGCCAGGACATTGCCCTGCCGCACCGCGACGATCCGGCCCGCGGCGGGACCGTCCGGCACGGTGGCCAGCACGTCGACGCCTTCGCCTGCCCGCTCGACCCACGGCGCCCGGATGAACACCGCGCGCACCGGACCGTCGGTGAGCCCGGCGAACGGCAGATCGGTTTCGAACGAGTCGACCTGGCGGCCGAACGCGTTGCGCCGCACCGTCATATCGATCCCGGACAGGTGCTCGGCGTCCGGGCGGGTGTCGAGCACCTCGGAGGCGAGCAGGATCATGCCCGCGCAGGAGCCGAACGCGGGCATGCCGGCACGCAGCCGGGCACGCAACGGCTCCAGCAGCTCGAACACCGTCAGCAGTTTGCTGATCGCGGTCGACTCGCCGCCGGGCAGCACCAGCGCGTCCACCGCGGCGAGCTCCGACTCGCGCCGGACCAGCACCGGCTCGGCGCCACAGCGCGCGAGCGCGGCGACGTGCTCCCGGACGTCGCCCTGCAACGCGAGCACGCCGATGGTGGGACGGGACCGTGCCGGTCCGGCGTCGGCGGCGGGTGCGGCGACCGAGGTAGCGTTCACGCCGGAAAGCTTACGAGCCGTACCGATGTGGGCCTGCTCACGGTCGCCGTCCGGCGCGCGTCGTGGTCAGTCCTCGCGCAGCGTGCGGATGAGACCTTCCTGGACCACCGCCGCCACCAGCGTGCCCTCCCGGGTGAAGATCTTTCCGCCGGTCAGCCCGCGGCCGAATGCGGCCGACGGCGAGGACTGGTCGTAGAGCAGCCACTCGTCGGCCCGGAACGGGCGCAGGAACCACATCGCGTGATCGAGCGAGGCGTTCTGGGTCGGCTCATCGGGGTGGACGACCTTCGAGGAGCCCAGCAGCGTCATATCGCTCATGTAGGCGAGGGTGCACACGTGCACCAGCGGGTCGTCGGGCAGCAGGTGCCGGTAGCGGAACCACACCTGCTGCTGGGAGACCACGCCGTCGCGGCGGGACACGTTCTCCGGCGGAACCATGCGGATGTCCCAGTGCTCCCACTCGCGCATCTCCCACAATCGCTCGGGACTCATCGTGGTACTCGCGTCGGGCAGATCCTCCGGCATCGCGACGTCCGGCATGACGTCCTGGTGCTCCGGCCCCTGGTCACCGACGTGGAACGAGGCCGACATGGTGAAGATCGCGGCGCCGTCCTGGATACCGGTCACCCGCCGGGTGCAGAACGAGCGGCCGTCCCGGATGCGCTCCACCTGGTAGACCGTCGGTTCCTGCGGATTGCCCGGACGCAGGAAGTAGCCGTGCAAGGAATGCACCTGGAACCGCGGTTCCACCGTCCGTACCGCGGACACGAGCGCCTGGCCGGCAACCTGGCCGCCGAACGTGCGCGGGAGCTGGGTCTTGGTGGACGCGCCACGGAAGATGTCCCGCTCGAGCCGCTCTATCTCCAGCGCCTCTTCGATTGTCGCCATGCGCTGAGATTATCCCGGCCGCATCCGAGGGCGCCGCTCGGCCGCCGGTGAACGCTTGGCAACACCTGCGCTCCCCCGGCGGCCCCGCGGGCGCGATTTGCTGAGATGGACGGGTGCCACGCTTTTCGCCGATCACCCGCGACGGCCTCGTCGAGCTGGTGATCCACCCTGTCCTGACCGCGAACTCGCACACGGTGATCGCCGTCGACGGCGCGGACGCCGCCCGGCCCGTGGCGCTCGCCGACCGGATCGCCGAGGCGCTGCGCGCGGCGGGGCGGTCCGCCGAGGTGGTCTCCCTGCACGACTACGTGCGCCCGGCCTCGCTGCGCATGGAATTCGGCCGCACCGACGAGATGTCCTATCGCACAGCATGGTTCGACTACGCCGCGCTGCGCCGCGAAGTGGTCGACGCGCTCCGGCGGCACAGCCGGTGGCTGCCCGCGCTGTGGGACGAAGCCGCCGACCGCTCCGCGCGTGCCGCGATCCGCACGGCTGCGCCCGCGACCACGATCGTCGTCGCGGGGCCGATGCTCGCAGGCCGCGGACTCGATGCCGATCTGAGCGTCCGCCTGGACCTGTCCGAAGCCGCGCTCCGCCGCAACACCCCACCCGACACGCAGTGGACCATTCCCGCCCTGCTGCGGCACGACGCCGAGAACCCTTACACCCCGAACTTCTTCGTGCGCTGGGACCATCCTGATCGCCCTGCGCTTCGTGTCGACGAGATTCGGGGGAGTTAGGCTCCCCCGTCCTTGCTGGTTCTCGTTCGTAGTCGACGGCCGTTCACAGTGTCTCTACATAGTTGAATGCGCATAGGTATGTATCCATATGTGATCTGCCGAGGCGGCTGAGAAGTGCTCGCCTCTGGTAGATGCGTGTCGTCGCATATCGGTCCAACCGCGGTGCGGCCGATCGGACCGCACCGCGTCGCCAGAAGCGGTCCGTCTCTCCCCCACCACGGCTTTCCAGCCATCAGACCAGCCGATCCCCGCCGTCCACATGCAGCCGGGAATTGACACCGCAAGGCAGGGAAATGATCCGGCCCGGCAGCCGGGCGATGGCGGGCTCGGCGGAGCCACGCCTCATCGCCCGGCGCGCCGGGCCGGCTCCGCACTCAGGGGGCGCAGGCCGGGGATTGCTGGTTCAGGTTGGCCAGCGCCTGGCAGGCCCAAGTCTTCTGAACCTTCCACTTGCCGTCCTCCAGGACGAACGGAACGTCGACCTGGCTCTCCTGCCCGTTGATGGTGAACTTGGCCTGCGCGGTGACACTGTCACCGAAGGCGGTCACTCCCGTGACCACTGCCGTGGCATTGGCCTGCCGGAAGGCTTCGGCCAAGCGGTTGGGCAGGCCTGGGTCGGCTTCGATGCCCTGCACGAGATCGAGCTTCTGCTCGTTGGGCACCGTGGGATCGAGGGCCTTCTGCAACAGGGCGTTGAGTTCGTCGACGGTGGGCACGGCAGGCATGGTCGCGGAGGCCGCGGCGCCGGTCGTGGTGTGAGTCGACTTGGGCGAGTCGCTGGTGTCGTCACCGCCGCAGGCGGCGAGGCTCAGGGCGGCCACCATGGCCAGGCCCGCGACTGCGAGGCGTCCGGTTCTGCGAAGCTTCAACTGTTCGTCCTTTGCGCTCGGATCGTTCCGACGGTAAGAGGGCGCGCAATGGCCGGGGCGGCCATCGAATGGCGAAGCTACTGAGCGTGATTGTGAAAACCATGAGACGGCCTTCTGGCCGCTGTAAGAGTTGAACCTAGCACCGGAACCGGCCCGAGCGGTCTATTCCGCCGACAGGTCGCCCGTAATGGCGGCCATCAGCGCCGCGACGGCCGGATCGCGCACGGCCGCCGGTTCTCGCCCTACTGACCGAGGGTGGGCGTCGAGATGAACAACCGCTGCGCGGCCCGGCGGAAGTGCAGCTCCTCCGCCAGGACCACGAAGTACCGCGGCTGCCGCGACTCCACGCGGCAGACGCTACCGGTCCGCGCTCACCACCCGCGCTCGGCGAGGCGATGCGGCTGGGCGATCTCCTCGACGTTGATACCGACCATGGCCTCGCCCAGACCGCGCGACACCTTGGCCAGCACGTCCGGGTCGTCGTAGAAGGTGGTGGCCTTGACGATGGCGGCGGCGCGCTGGGCCGGGTTGCCGGACTTGAAGATGCCCGAGCCCACGAACACGCCCTCGGCCCCGAGCTGCATCATCATCGCCGCGTCGGCGGGGGTGGCGATACCGCCCGCGGTGAACAGCACGACCGGCAGTTTGCCGGTCTCGGCGATCTCGCGAACCAGCTCGTAGGGCGCCTGCAGCTCCTTGGCCGCGACGAACAGCTCGTCCTCGGGCAGCGACGCCAGCCTGCGGATCTCCTGGCGAATCTTGCGCATGTGCGTCGTCGCGTTGGACACGTCGCCGGTGCCCGCCTCGCCCTTGGAGCGAATCATGGCCGCGCCCTCCGTGATCCGGCGCAGCGCCTCGCCCAGGTTCGTGGCGCCGCAGACGAACGGCACGGTGAAGTTCCACTTGTCGATGTGGTTGGCGTAGTCGGCCGGGGTGAGCACCTCGGACTCGTCGATGTAGTCGACGCCGAGGCTCTGCAGGATCTGCGCCTCCACGAAGTGGCCGATACGGGCCTTGGCCATGACCGGGATCGAGACCGCGGAAATGATGCCGTCGATCATGTCCGGGTCGCTCATCCGGGACACGCCGCCCTGGGCACGGATGTCCGCGGGCACGCGCTCGAGCGCCATCACCGCGACCGCGCCCGCGTCCTCGGCGATCTTGGCCTGCTCCGGCGTGACGACGTCCATGATCACCCCACCCTTGAGCATCTCGGCCATGCCGCGCTTCACGCGGGCGGTGCCGACGGTCTGGGTGGTCTCGGGGGTGGTCACGGCAAACTCCTCCAGCATGTGCGCCATTCGGTCGCTCGGATGCGAACGCCACGATTCTAGGCGGCCGCAAAAGGCCACTTGATAGCCAGTTGGAGTGCACTGGCCTGGTGTGATCTCGGTTATGGCGCGCTAGGCCGGGAGGGCGCGGCGATCGGGCCGTCCCGGCACGGTACTGGACTGCCCGGCCGTCGCCGGGCGCCGGATCACAGCGGGCCGACCACCAGCAACGTCGCCCAGTACTCCGCGGCCGCGGGGCCGATCAGCGGCAACAGGAAATCGAACAGCAGGTACGACATGAACCAACTACCTCCACAACCGAGCGGGAACGGCCCCGCCGTCAGCAGGACCACGACGCCGAATCGCATGCGTCCCTGTCAGCACTACCCTCCGGCGCCCTGAATCATCGCGACGCTATCACGATCGTGAAACACATCACACCCGTTCGACCCGGTCAGCGGATGGAGCGGACCTCCGGGTCAGCGGTACCCGACGCCGCCTGGGCCGCTTCGGCGAGCAGCTCGTCCAGGTGATACGGGTAAACGGTTTCACCCGAGCGGTCCAGCGCGACGATGTCGGCCGCGGTGCACCACTTGTTTCCGGTGATGGAGCGCCGCTCGATCACGGTCGGATTCGCCGCCTGCGGTGCGAAACCACGCACCCGCAGTGCGAAGAACAGCTCTTCGGACCGGATCAGGTCACCGTTGAAGGGAAACACCGCGACCCGTCGCCAGAGCGGACCGCGCAGGTCGGCCGGATCCGCGCGGTACCCGGTCTCCTCGTACAGTTCGCGCACCGCCGCCACGCGCAGGCTCTCCCCCGGCTCGACGCCGCCGCCGACGGTGAACCAGAACGACACTTCCGGCGTCTTCGGGTCGTTGCCGCGCATCAGCAGGGTCCGGTCGTTCTCGTCCAAGAGCACGATGCGCGCGGTGGTTCGGATGGTGTCGACCGCGAGGCCGGTGGAGGCCGCCGGGGTGGCACGCTCGGTGATCTCGAAGTACGACGGCAGCGGGGCGGTACCGCCCAGATGAAGGATCCGGACCGGGCGCCGCGTGCGCAGCGCGAGCGTGTCGCGCACCGCGTCGTTGTGGAAACGGCGGGCGATCAGCACCCTTGCCTCGGCGTCGGCCAGTTCGGCGACCAGCTGCGGACGTAGCGTCCCGATGTCGACCGCCGACAGCGCGGAGGACAACCGGTTCTCCACGGTTTCCCGCTCGGCGCGACCGGCGCGCTCGGCCCGGTCCGCCAGCGACGAGAGCTGTCTGGCCTGCTCCGCCAGGGCCGGATCGGAGACCGGCCCGGCGATCGCCATGGCGACCGCCCTGGCCACCACCGCCCGCCGCGCCAGCGCCGCGTCGAGCGCCTGCCAGGACTGGTCGGAGCGCACGTGCAGCCGGTCGAGCCGGTTGGCGGTGGAGTACGCCCACAGACCGACCGCGACGACTACCGCGGCGATCAGCGCGAGGACGAGAACAGTGGTCGCGGAGAAAGTGATCATCCGGCGGCCCGCACTCGCGTGTCACCGATGGTCACCGTCTCGTAGACGCGCAGGATCTGTTCGGCCACCACCGGCCAGTCGTACTCCCCCACCACCTGCGTCGCGGTGTGCACCAGAGCCTCCCTGCGCACCTCGTCGGTGAGCACGGTGTGCAGCGCGGCGGCCAGGGCCGCCGAGTCGCCGACCGGGACCAGCTTGCCCGCCGTACCGTCGCGCAGCACTCGGCGGAAGGCGTCCAGCTCGCTGGCCACGACCGCGGTGCCCGCCGCCATCGCCTCGATCAGGATGATGCCGAAACTCTCCCCGCCCAGGTTGGGCGCGACGTACACGTCCGCGCTCCGCATCGCCGAAGCCTTCTCCTCGTCGGACACCTGGCCGAGGAAGCGCAGATGACCGGACAGCTTGCCCGCTTCCCGGCGCAAGCGGTCCTCGTCGCCGCGGCCGACGATCAGGATCTCGACGTCGGGATGCCTGCGCACCAGATCGGGAAGCGCGCCCAGCAGCACCTCCATGCCCTTGCGCGGCTCGTCGTAGCGTCCGAGGAACAGCACCGTCCCGCCGGGGCGCGGATAGCCGGGCAGCATGGGCGCGCGGGCGAACGCCGGGACGTCCACGCCGTTGGGGATCTCCACCGCGTCCGAGCCCAGCGCCTCGACCTGCCAGCGCCGCGCCAGCTCGGAGACGGCGATGCGGCCTGCGATCTTCTCGTGATACGGCCGCAGCACACCCTGAAAAGTGCTCAGCACCAACGATTTCGTCGTCGAGGTGTGGAAGGTCGCGACGATCGGGCCCTCGGCGATCTTCAGCGCGAGCATGGACAGGCTCGGCGCGTTGGGCTCGTGGATGTGCAGGACGTCGAAATCGTTGCCGTCGATCCAGCGGCGAATTCTGGTGTAGGCCATGGGCCCGAAGGACAGGCGGGCCACCGACCCGTTGTACGGGATGGCCACCGCGCGGCCCGCCGACACCACGAACTCCGGCAGCGGGGTGCCGTCGGACGCGGGCGCGAGCACACTCACCTTGTGCCCGCGTTCGTTGAACACCCGCGCCAGCTCGACGACATGCGCCTGCACCCCGCCGGGGACGTCGAACGAATAGGGGCAGACCATGCCGATCTTCATGGCGATACGTCTCCCTGCTCGGCCGCGAGGCTCGCCTGTGCGGTGGCGATCGAGGCGCGCCGCTGGGGCGAGAGATCGCTCTCCCACAATGGTTGCAGCATGTGCCAATCCGCGGGGTGCTCGGCGATATTCGCCGCGAAGCGGTCCGCCAATGCCTGGGTGGCCGCGGCCACCCCACCGGAAACGTCCAGCGGCGCCTCGGTTTTCAGGCCCCAGTTCTCGCGGCCGTCGGCATCGACCTCGAACCACGCGTGCACCGGGATCAGCGCGGCTCCGGTCTCGACGGCCAGTTTCGCCGCGCCCGCGGGCATCCAGGTGCGCTCACCGAAGAACTGGACGGGGACGCCCTTGCCGGTGAGGTCGCGTTCACCCAACAGGCACACGATCTTGTTCTGCCGCAGGCGCGCCGCCAACTGGACGAACGGCGGTTGCTCGCCACCGGTCAGCGGGAACACCTCGAAGCCGAGGCTCTCCCGGTAGGCGACGAACCGCTCGAACAGCGATTCCGGCTTCAGTCGCTCGGCCACGGTGGAGAATGCCCCGTAGTGCTGCACCAGCCAGACGCCCGCCATATCCCAGTTGCCGGAGTGCGGCAGCACGAGCACCACGCCGCGCCCCTCCGTCAGCGCGGCGTCCAGGTACGGCAACCCGTCGACGAAGTAGTCGATCGTGGAATGGTCCATCGTCGGCAGCCGGAATGCCTCCCGCCAGTACCGCGCGTAGGAGCGCATGCTGGCGCTGATCAGCTCGTCCGGCACGTCGGCGGGAAGGACGCCGAGCACACGCGCCAGGTTGCGCCGCAGCTGATTCGGCGCGCCGCCGGCATGGAACTCCCGGTTGGCGCGACGGGCGGCCCGGTCACCGCCCCACTCGAACAATCGCCTGGCCATCGACTCCGGCAGCGCACGCACCAGCCGCCAGCCTGCCGTGTACCCGGCGGCACCGAGCTGCTCGCCGATATTCATCCGCACTCCCGCGCTGCCGGTCTGCAATTCATCATCACGGATCCCCGGACGCCACCGTCGATCGATCGGCGTCCGGCACCGGGTGAGATCACGACGGAAGTCCCGTGGCGTCGGTGGTTCCCGCGCTCGGGCGCTGCGGCTGCCCGGCCGGGATCACGGTGCGCGCTCCCGGGGAGTTGCGCACGGCCAGCACCCGCTGGACGACGGTGACGATGCTGAGGACGGCGAGGATCCACATGGCCACGTGTACGGCGTAGGTGAGCCACTCGATCCCCCAGTGTCCGCCGATCCCGGTGAACCCGGCGCCCACCAGCACGATGATCAGCCGGTCCGGCCGTTCGATGAGCCCGCCGTCCGCGGACAGCCCGCTGGCCTCGGCGCGCGCCTTGGCGTAGGAGATCACCTGCGAGGTGACCAGGACGACGAGCGTCGCGGCGAACAGCGGCTTGTGCTGCTCGTGGAAGACCGCCCACCAGGCCAGACCGCCGAAGATGGCGCCATCGGCCAGCCGGTCGCAGGTGGCGTCCAGCACCGCGCCGTATTTCGTGCCACCGCCGCGCGCCCTGGCCATGGCGCCGTCGAGCATGTCGAACATGACGAACAGCCAGATCACCATGGTTCCCCAGAACAGGTGTCCGGTCGGGAAGAGCGTGACCGCGGCGACGATGGAGGCGGTGGTGCCGATCAACGTCATGGCGTCGGGAGTCAATCCCGTGCCGACCAGCGCCCGGCCCAGCGGAGCCGTCACTTTGGCGAACGCCTCGCGGCCGAAGAAGCTCAGCACGGCAGATCCGCCCGGTCGCTCATCTACGCCTCCTTCCAGGCCGCCGACAACAGCGCCCTGGTCTCCCGCAGCAGTTGCGGCATCACCTTCGCCCCGCCGATGACGGTGATGAAGTTCGCGTCGCCACCCCAGCGCGGCACGATGTGCTGGTGCAGGTGGTCGGCCAGCGACCCGCCCGCCACCCCGCCCAGATTCAGCCCGACGTTGAACCCGTGCGGCCGGGACACCTTCTTCATCACCCGGATCGCCTGCTGGGTGAAGGCCATCAATTCGGCGCTCTCCGCCTCGGTGAGGTCCTCCAGGTTCGCCACCTTGCGGTACGGCACCACCATCATGTGTCCCGGGTTGTACGGGTACAGGTTGAGCACGGCGTACACCAGCTCGCCGCGGGCGACGACCAGGCCGTCCTCGTCGGACATCTTCGGGATGTCGGTGAAGGGATGGCCGGTCGAATCCTTGGGCTCCGTGGCCGCCTCCGCGATGTAGGACATGCGGTACGGCGTCCACAGCCGCAGCAGCCGATCCGGTTCCCCGGCGCCGGTGTCCACGATGCTGCCCGGCTCGGCCGCAGGCGCGGCCTCGTCCAGATCCGCCAGCCCGTCCGGCACCGTACGCTCGGTCATGCCCCACCCTTGCTCGATCGGATCTCGAAACCGTCGGCCGTCGGCGACGCGTTCTCCCGGTTGGCGAGCCACGCGACGATGGTGGCCACCGCGTCGTCGACCGGGACACCGTTGACCTGGGTGCCGTCGCGGAACCGGAAGCTCACGGCGTTCGCGTTCACGTCGCGCTCACCGGCCAGCAGCATGAACGGCACCTTTTGCGCGGTGTTGTTGAAGATCTTCTTCTGCATGCGGTCGTCGCTGCGGTCCACCTGCGCGCGGACGCCCTCGTCCTGCAACCGCTCGATCACCCGGTCCAGGTGCGGGGCAAAGGCTTCCGCGACCGGGATGCCGACGACCTGCACCGGCGAGAGCCATGCCGGGAACGCGCCCGCGTAGTGCTCGGTGAGCACACCGAAGAATCGCTCGATGGAGCCGAACAGAGCGCGGTGGATCATGACCGGCCGCTGCTTGGTGCCGTCGGACGCGGTGTACTCCAGGTCGAAGCGCTCGGGCAGGTTGAAGTCCAGCTGGATGGTCGACATCTGCCAGGTGCGGCCCAGCGCGTCCTTGGCCTGCACGGAGATCTTCGGGCCGTAGAAGGCGGCGCCGCCGGGATCGGGCACCAGCTCCAGACCGGAGGCCGAGGCGACCTTGGACAAGGTCTCGGTGGCCTCCTCCCAGATCTCCTCGGAACCGACGAACTTCTTCGGGTCCTTGGTGGACAGCTCGAGGTAGAAGTCGTCGAGACCGTAATCCTTCAGCAGATCCAGCACGAACCGCAGCGTGTCGGTCAGCTCGCTGTGCATCTGCTCTTTGGTGCAGTAGATGTGCGCGTCGTCCTGGGTCATGCCGCGCACCCGGGTGAGCCCGTGCACCACGCCGGACTTCTCGTAGCGGTAGACCGAGCCGAACTCGAACAGCCGCAGCGGCAGTTCCCGATACGACCGGCCCCGGGCACGGAAGATCAGATTGTGCATCGGGCAGTTCATCGGCTTGACGTAGTAGTCCTGGCCGGGCTTGCGGACGGTGCCGTCCTCGTTGAACTCGGCGTCCAGGTGCATCGCGGGGAACATGCCGTCGCGGTACCAGTCCAAGTGGCCGGAGACCTCGAACAGGTGCCCCTTGGTGATGTGCGGGGTGTTGACGAACTCGTAGCCCGCCGCCACATGCCTGCGGCGCGAGTACTCCTCCAGCTCCTTGCGGATGATGCCGCCCTTGGGGTGGAACACCGGAAGGCCGGAACCGAGTTCGTCGGGGAAGCTGAACAGATCCAGCTCCAGGCCCAGCTTGCGATGGTCGCGGCGCTCGGCCTCGGCGAGCAGGTGCAGGTGCTCGTCGAGCGCCTCCTGCGATTCCCACGCGGTGCCGTAGACGCGCTGCAGGTCCTCACGGCTCTGGTCACCGCGCCAGTACGCGGCCGAGCTGCGGGTCAGTTTGAAGGCCGGGATGAACTTGGTGGTCGGAATGTGCGGGCCGCGGCACAGGTCGCCCCAGATCTTCTCGCCGGTGCGCGGATCCAGGTTGTCGTAGATGGTCAGCTCCTTGCCGCCGACCTCCATCACCTCCGGGTCGTCGATCCCGGACTTGTCGCTGATCAGTTCCAGCTTGAACGGCTCCCCGGCCAGCTCGACCCTGGCATCCTCGACCTCGACCACCCGGCGGGAGAACCGCTGCGCGCCCTTGACGATCTTCTTCATCCGGGATTCCAGCTTGGCCAGATCCTCCGGGGTGAACGGCCGCTCGACGCGGAAGTCGTAGTAGAACCCGTCCTTGATGTACGGGCCGATGCCGAGCTTGGTCCCGGGGAACTCCTGCTGCACCGCCTGGGCGAGCACATGCGCCGCCGAGTGCCGGATGACGTTGCGGCCGTCGTCGGTGTTCGCCGCCACCGGCTCCACGTCGACGTCGGCGTCCGGAGTCCAGGACAGGTCCTTGAGCTCGCCGTCCACCCGGACGACGACCACGGTCTCCGGCCCCTTGGTGGGCAGTCCCGCCTCGCGCACCGCGGCGCCCGCCGTCGTCCCGGCCGGCACCCGGACGAGGGCGACAGGACTGATAGGGGCTGAGGTGGTCACGGCTGCGCTCTCCTTGGCGTTTCGTGTGCGGGCTTGGTCCCGCTGGACGGTGGCCGATCGCATGTTCGTCCGGCGCGACCATGCTACTGTCCCGCCACTTCGGCCCGCCCCTCCGGGCTTTGGGCCGTACCGGTTCGGTGGCGGGGGATTTGCGTTCAGCTCGCCCGCGACGGCGGTCGAGTTCGGACGTACCCGGCAAGCCACCCGTGGGCGTGCGAATCAGTGGTGACCCGGCAGGTCCTCAGCCCTCGCCGGCCAGGTCGGCGAGCAGCGCCGTTCGTTCGGCGGCCGGCCGTTTCGGGCAACTGGTGCACATCTGGCAGCCGGGCACCTCGAACACCAGACAGCAGGAGATGCGCCGGACGTAGGTGCGTCCGCCGACCTCGACGAAACGCGGAGCCGGGAGCTTGCCGCCGATCTCGGCGGCCAGCCGCGCACCCGCGTCCGGTGATCCGGCGTCCAGCGCACGGTTGCCGATGGCGTCGGCCGCGATCGCCCACAACGCCGGGACACCGGCGCCGGACACCTCGGCTACCGGCGGGATGACGGTCGCCAACGTCTCGCGCAGCGCCGCCGCGCTGCCGACCCGCGGACCGTCGCCGGGCCGGATGCGCACCCGCTCGACACCACCGTCGGGGCGCACCTCGCAGTCCAGCCGGTCCAGCGTGGCTTCGGGGGCGTCCCCGTCTTGCGCGTACGCCCGCGCGATCTGCTCCACCAGAGCGGAGGCGACCATGCACCACCACAGGGTGCCCGCGATGCGCAACGACGTGGTCCCCCAGGAGTGGCCCATCTCCGCGATCCGTGCGGACAACCATTCCGGGTGGGTGAGCGTCCGCCCCGCGACGGTGGTCACCGTTGCAGGGGGCTGCGCAGCCATTCCCATTCGACTCCGATCCAACTACCGACGAGCCCGAAAGTCCCCAAAATCCACAGCGTCGCGACGACCAGCGCGGCGGTGCCGACCGCCGCGGCCGCCTGCGTGACCGGACCCCGCGTGGAGTACCAGGCCATCAGTTGCCGGTACCGGTCCCGCAGCCAGGCCAATGCCGCACGCGCCCATGCGAATTCGGTGGCGAGGATGCCGAGGCCCGCGAATACGATCGCCCAGCCGGGACCGGGATAGGGGATCGCAAGCACACCGACCGCGAGCACAGCGACACCGACCACCGCGACCACGATCCGGTAGACGAGATACAGCGTAGGTCGGCGTCCGAGCCCGGCGCGGAAGGCTCGCCAGCGGGTCGGCCGATCGGCCGAGCTAGTTTCCAGGTCTGCGGTCACGTTCCCAGAGTACGAGCTGTCCGGCACACCGAATTGCGGTCCCGCGCGACCCGACGCGACGATCCCGCCCGGGCGCGTGCCCGGGCGGGATCACCCGTTCCCATTCGTCAGACCAGCTGGGCAGCGGGCTGACGGTCCGCGTCGTCGATGTGCGCGATGCCGTTCTCGGTCACCTCGACGACCCGCGCACTGGCGATGTCGAAGAACAGGCCCGACACCGTGACGCCGCGTTCGGCGACCGCCTTGCGCACCGCCGGGTGCCGGTGCAGCAGCTCGAGCTGCACCGCGACGTTCACCATGGCCAGCTGATCGACCTCGCCGAAGCCCGCCTCCTGCGCCGCACCCGCCACCGGATGGCCGGCGCGGAATTTCGCCAGACTCGGCTGCGCATGGGCGAGCCAGGCGTCCACGCCGGGGACCTGGGCGCCCGTGTGCAACGCCTTCATCGCACCGCAGGAGGAGTGTCCGCAGACCACGATCGAGCGGACGTTCAGCTGTTCGAGTGCGAACACCAGCGCGGCTTCGACCGACGCGTCACCCTCGGCGGGCGCGAGGTTGCCCACGTTGCGCACGGTGAACAGGTCGCCCGGTCCGCTGTTGGTGATGATGTTCGGCACGATCCGCGAGTCCGAGCAGGTCAGGAAGAACGAATCCGGGTCCTGCTTGTCCCGCAGCTCGTCCAGGTGCGGCCGCACGACATGCGCGTGACTGCGGTGGTAGGCGGCGACACCCGCCGCGACCGGGTTCTCGTGGCCCTCGTCGCGACGCCACGGGCCGAGGATGTCGTCCCAGACCGAACGGGCGAAGCTCCGCGCGGGCGGTTTCGCCGTGGCGTGGGCCATCCTGGCCCCGCCGATCTCCACGAAATCGACGCTTCCTCCGGTGTTCACCTGCTGGCGGGCGAACTCCTCGATGGCCTCGAAAGCCGCGTGATCGAGGAAGTCGACCGTCATCTCCACCGTGACGTCGGCTCCCGCGGGGATCTTCGCGAACTGCGCCGACAGCTTCGGCAGCGCGAGGAAGGTGGCCGAGCCGTCGACGGTGATCAGCCAGCGCTGCGTGCCGGGGACCTGTTCGGCCTTGATCGCCGCCCGGACCACCCGCCACAGCAGCAGGCCGAAGGCCAGGCCGAGACCGATGAGCACGCCCTCGAGCAGATTCAGGAACACCACACCGAGCACGGTCACGGCGTAGACCAGCAGGTCACCGGTGCGCCGGGCCAGTTTGATGTGGGCCAGCTTGACCAGCTGGGTACCGATCACGATGAGCAGGCCGGCCAGCGCGGCCTTCGGGATCTGCTCCACCACCGACACGAGAGCCACGGAGAACACCAGCAGCCAGACCCCGTGCAGCACCGCCGAGGCGCGGCTGCGCGCGCCCGCCTGCACGTTGGTGGCGCTGCGCACGATCACGCCGGTGACCGGCAGGCCGCCGAGCAGGCCGGACAGCACGTTCGCCGAACCCTGGCCGATCAGCTCGCGGTCGAAGTCGGTGCGCTTGCCCGAGTGCATCTTGTCCACGGCCACCGCGGACAGCAGGCTCTCCACGCTGGCGATCAGGGCGATGGTGATGATGGCCAGGACCAGACCCGACCAATCGCCGCTGGGCAGCGCGGGCAGGCCGATGGCGTCGAACAGCGAGCCGTTGAGCACGATGCGCTCGGCGTCCAGCGGCAGCACCAGCGACAACACCGTGCCGACGAGTACCGCGACCAACGGACCGGGCACCGCGCGCAGCCTGGCGGGCAGATACTTCCAGCCGACCATGATCGCGATCACGACCGCGCCGATCAACGCGCCGCCACCGTGCAGGGACATCAGCTGCCCGGGCAGCTCGGCGATGTTCCGCCAGGCCGAGCTGTGCGAGGAACCACCGAGCAGCACATGGATCTGTTGCAGGGCGATCGTGATGCCGATACCGGCGAGCATCGCGTGCACGACCACGGGCGCCACGGCGAGTGCCGCTCTGGCCACGCGGCTGAGCCCGAGCAAAATTTGCAGCACTCCGGCCGCGAAGACGATGAAACACGTCGTGCGCCAGCCGAATTGGTCGATCGTCTCGGCGACGACGACGGTGAGGCCCGCGGCAGGGCCGCTCACCTGGAGGACCGAACCGCCGAACGTTCCAGCGACGATACCGCCGATCACGGCGGCGATGAGCCCGGCGGCGACGGGGGCTCCGGAAGCGATCGCGATACCGAGCGAAAGCGGTAGCGCGACAAGGAAAACCACGATGGAAGCGGGTACATCGTGGCGGAGGATATCGGTGAAGCGGTCGGACAACGGTCCGGAACTGCGGCCCGAGCCCGTCTCCGCGGGCAGTGACGGTGGCGGGGCTAAATCTTGATCGATAGCCATGACTCTCCTTCGCCGACTCGGCTGATTCGCCGAGGTCGGTTGACGATCAACATGTCCAGCAGGGCACAAGACCGCGAACCGGCATCTCGCGGTGAAGCAGTCCCGACACAGCGATGAGTCGAGATGTAAACAAGCACAAGTGTATTGGTAAAGACTTAGCAAAGCCTGAGAACTGAGCGAATTGTGTGTTGCGCCCCACCGCCCTCTCGTTGTTATCACCGTGACGCATCGCACAGCACCTGCTCAGACCGGCTCAGCCGCGATCCGGCGCCCTTCGTCGTCGAACTCGCGATGCCGTCGACCATGACCTCGATCACGCGGGCCGTGGCGAGATCGAAGAACAATCCGGACACGGCCACGCCGCGCTCTTCGACTCCCCGTCGCACGGCCGGGTGCGCGTACAGCGTCTCCAGTTGCACCGCGACGTTGACCATGCCCAGCTGGTCCACCGGGCCGAAGCCGGCGACGGCTCCCGGTTGCCCGTGCGCCGCCGCGGTCCGATGACCTGATCGATGACCTACCTGCCGGAAGTGCCCTCGCTGCGGCGGCTCGGCCAACGCTGTGGCCATGCACGCGCTGCCGAGTTCGGCGAATTCCACCGTGCCGCCGCTGGATTCGCGCTCACGAGCCCAGTCGGTGATGAACTCATAGGAAGCGTGATCGAGGAAGTCGACGGTCATCTCGACGGTCACGTCGGCGCCCGCGGGGACCTCGGCCAGTTCCGCGGTCAGTTTCGGCAAGGCGAGGAAGGTGCAGGCGCCGTCGATGGTGACCACCCATCGGCGCGAGCCGGGCACGGGCGCGGCGACGATCGTCACGCGCACCACCGCCACAGCAGCAGCGCGAACGCGAGCACCAGCCCGATCAGCATGCCCTGCAACAGGTTCAGGAACACCACGCCCAGCACCGTCGCCAGATAGACGTACACTTCACCGGCCCTTCCGGCCAGCTGGATTGCGGCCCAGCCGAAGTGCCGCAGGCTCTCGGCGACCACTACGGTGTGGCTCGCCGTGGGCCCGCCGACCTGGATCGCGGAGCCGCCGAGCAGTCCGGCCACCACGCCGCCGACGACGGCCGCGATCAGGCCAGCGGCCACCGAAGCGCCGGATGCCACCGCTACGCCGAGCGAAAGCGGCAGGGCGACAAGGAAAACCACGATCGAGGCGGGCAGATCGGCACGGGCGATTCCGGTCGGGCGACCGGCCATGTCCGCGCGCGGCGACGTCCGTGGAACGGAATCGGTGTCGGTGGACATATTTTCTCCTTCGCCGGGACACTGGCCCCGGTTCATCGGTCAAACATGTTCTTGGCATCGAAGTCGAGCGGCGTGCGAAGCTCGGGCCGCCCATCCGTGGGCGGAAGCGCGACCCGTGACGCAAGGTCGTAATGATAGTAAAGACTTCGCAAAGCGTGTGGAAAGGGTTCGGGTCGGGAAGAGGGCAACCGCTACCATAATGTGACTCAAGTCACAGTGCAACAAAGAGATGATCCGACAGGCCGCGGACCGGGCGGCGCCAGGAACCCAACGGTTCAGATCTACTCGAAGAGAAAAGAAGACCGGGCAGAATCTGCACCGGTCTCGTACTGTGTGGGTGGTCCCAGCTGGGATCGAACCAGCGACCTTCCGCGTGTGAGGCGGACGCTCTCCCGCTGAGCTATGAGACCTGAATTGGTTCCGGCGGCTCGGGGTGCCCTCCGGACGAGACGAAACATTAGCACGCGCCACCGGCGGTTCACCAAATCGCCATCCGGGCAGGGACGGTTCGACGGGCCGAGCATGCGCCAGGCGGCCTTCCGGCCGCGAGTCCGGGGTCTGTGCGATCGAGCCCATGGATAGGAGCTGAACGACCGCGGAGCACGGCCGCCGAACGAGCGCCCCGAGCCTGCCGATGGACGACAAAAGCCTCTACTCCCCCAGGCACCACATCCGCCACCACTGTCACATCGCGGCACTTCGCCGATTTCCACCGTTCTACCAGCGGATTTGTGCCTTTTACCGGGCGTCCGCTAATGTTCTGTCTCGCACCACGGAGGCCGGAAACGAGCTCCGGGGAGGCAGAATGCGGATGTAGCGCAGCTGGTAGCGCATCACCTTGCCAAGGTGAGGGTCGCGGGTTCGAATCCCGTCATCCGCTCGAGAGGTAGGGCCAGGCAACATACGCCGTCCCCCTTCGCACGGTGGAGTGGCCGAGTGGTGAGGCAACGGCCTGCAAAGCCGTGCACACGGGTTCGATTCCCGTCTCCACCTCGCGCGATTAGCTCAGCGGGAGAGCGCTTCCCTGACACGGAAGAGGTCACTGGTTCAATCCCAGTATCGCGCACCACCGTCTCACCAGGTCAGAGGCATTTTCTGAGGAAACTCGGAAGGTGCCTCTCCTGCTTTTCAGTCTCCGAACACACACTCAGCACACACGAGGGTGAGTAACTGCGGAGAACTCGCCTATGCGCAGACCGGTGTAGGCCATGAACCGAATCGCGAGCCCGTCCGGCGACGGCGCGACAGTCGGGATGATCGGCGCCCGTCGTTGTCGTGTTCGACGGCGAGTTCAGCGGCACGGTCGCGCCGACCCGCTTGGGGTCGTCGTCCGCAAGCTGTAGAGGTAGTCCGCGGCAGCGGCGAGCCGCGCAACCTCGGCGTGCGAGAGATTGTGCATTCTTCTTCCTCGATCTTCGGCAACTCGACGTAGCAGGGTTCGCGCGCGTCCGGCCGTCGCACCGCTAGGTGCAGCACTCCGGCGAGAACCTGGTAGCCACCGTGCACGGTGGCCGGGGCAATCTTCGGCGTAATGTCGCCGACCCACTTCACGACGCCCGTGCGAGTGCTGCCCACTTCCTCACTCCCCCAATACTTCCCACTTCAGTCGTCGTAGTCGGACGGCCAGAAGATCATTGCGGCGATGACGGCCAGCGGGAGCGCGATCACGAACACGAGAGCGGCTTGCGTCGCGCTCATCGGCGTACCCCGCCGGGTGCGGGCCAGCGGCCGAATGACGCACGCGGCGCGGCGCATTCGACGTCGGCAACTGCCACATCCGATATCGATTCTGGCCGTTAGTATTCGAGCTGTACCAAGTCGGCTAGTTCACGCATTTCCGGCGTGAGCCTGCGACGCTTGGAGATGATGCGGCCCAGCAGATCACGGGCCGAGCGCTGTTCGACCAGCCATGGCCGCGCATCCCGCGACAGCGACGCCAGCACGTCGAAAGCGGCATCATAGTGGCGTAGTTCCACGTGGGCCGCCGATACGTCGATCAGGTGTCGATTCCGGTTGTCCGACGTCGGCCGCTGGTCCGGCGGTATATCGCGGGCCAGGCGCAACGCGACGTCCGGGCGGTCGTCCACCACGGCATTCTCTACCCGCTTCATGGCCACGGTGGCTCGGTCGAAAGTCGTCCAGTACTGGTGATAGGGGGCGCGCGACCGCACCGGCGGCGGCAAGCCTCATCATCTCGTCGGCCTCATCGGGCCGGTTATCGCGTACCGCCGCCGCCGATGCCCGGAGCAACAACCATCCCCAGGTCGAAAGCTCGCGCGTCGTCGCGACGGACAGCCGGGCTTCCACGCGGTCGGCCCAGCGGGTAGCGAGATGACGCACCGCCTCGAATTGCCGTTCGACAATCAGCAGCCAGCACAGCGTGGTCACCGCCGACGCTGCGTCCAGGACGTTGCCCGTCGATTCGGCGTCGGTCAGGGACTGGTTCAACGCGATGCGCGCCGAATCGGGCTGGCGGGTCTGCACCATCACCGAACCGGCCAGTTGCAGCGTGCGCGACCGCAACAGCGGCGGGGCCGGATTGGCGTCGTCTATCAGACGTGGCAAGACGCGGGCCAGGCGCTCGTATTCGTTGTCGTGATACAACCGCGTGGCGTGCGACAGGGCCGCCTCCAGGCTGCGCATCGATACCGGTTCGCCGCCGTCGGCGCGTCGCGCATCGACGCCAGAGCTTCGCGTGTCGGCGTCCACAGCTCGCCTCCGCCATTGCCGTGCGGCGGCGCGGGATCGGGGCCGAGTAGGACCGTCAGCGGGCAACCCAGCGCAACAGCGAATCGGCGCAAGGTGTCCATGCGGGTGTCGTCGCGCTCGCCCTGTTCTATCTTGCGAATCAGCGACAGGGACACTCCAGAGGACTCCGCAAGCTCTCGCTGTGTCAGCCCGCAACGCTTCCGAACAGTTTGGAACCGTTCCCCAAGGTCCATGTCCCAAGGCTACGGGTATGCCAGTGGTCGGCCCCGGGGCCGATCGTTGCGCCGGGGATTCCGTCGACCGCGTCGTGCACTGCCGGCCCGATGGAGTTCGGCATCGCGGTCGGCGCGTGGGCCGATTGCGGAACGCCGCATCCCCAGTGGAGTCACTACGTCGACTGGCGTCGCTGCTGAGGACGGTCACTCCCGGGCGAGGGGATGTTCCTCGCCCCATTTCAGCATTGCGTACAGGACCTCGACGAGGCTTTGCCCGTCTTCGGTGAGCTCGTAGACGACGCGGGGCGGCACTTCGGCGTACACGGTGCGGGTGAGGATTCGCTGGTGCTCCAGGGCTCTGAGGCGGTCGGTGAGGGTCTTGGCGCTGGGAGCGCCGAGTGCCGTACGCAGGTCGCCGAAACGTTTGGGTCCGGAGAGCAGTTCACGGACGATCAGCGTCGTCCACTTCCCGTCCAGGACCTTCAGCGTGCGCTCGATGCCGCACCCTCGGGGCGCGGCCGCGTTCAGTCGTTCGAGCTGGTCGCCGCCGATAGTTCCCATCAGGAACCTATATCACGTTCTGGGTATTGCTTCACCCGGAAAACTAACGTCGCCGGGCATGAACAGTTCCACCGTGATCGTCCATGGCGCGACGGGCGCCCAAGGTGCCGCGATCGTCCGCGGGCTCTTGTCAGCAGGACACCGGGTGCGCGGTATCGTCCGCGACGCGTCCGCCGCCCGGCTGCATCCGGACGCCGAGCCGGTCCGCGCCGACCTGCTCGATGCCGGTTCGCTGGCGGCCGGGTACGCCGGCGCCGACGCCGTGGTCGTCCAGTTGCCGCTGGTGTTCGCGGCCGACCTGGCCATCCGGCAGGCGCGGGCGGTGCTGGCCGGCCTCCGGGAAGCGGGGGTGCGGCGAGCCGTCTTCAACCCGGGCAGTGTGGTGCCCGCCGAACCGGTCGGCGTGCCGTTCGTGGACGCGCGCGTACTCGTGTCGGCCGAATTGCCCAGGGTTGCCGAAACCGCTGCGGTGGTCGCGCCCGCGCGCACGTACCTGGAGAATCTGGCCGCTCCGTGGTCGGCCCCGCTCGTCGGCGCAGGGGAGGTCGCCTACCCGCTTCCGCCGGACCTTCCCGTTCCATGGGTCGCGCTCGACGATCTCGGCGGCGCTGTCGCCGCCCTGATCACGTCGACGGCTCCTCCTGCGGTGCAGGTCGTGGCCGGCCCGCAGGCACTGACCGGGAACCAGGTCGCCGCCGAACTCACCGCCGTCCTCGGACACCCGGTGCGGTGGAATGCGATAACCCCTTCCGCATATCAGCGGATGCTGGCCCCGCATCTGGGAGCCGAGGCCGCCGCGGGCATCGCCGGGGTCTACACACCATCGCCTCCAGGGACACCCGCGCCGCCTGAACTCGACCCGTCATTGATCACGTCCGGCACCACCACTCTGCGCGACTGGGCTGCACGCCAGGACTGGCCGGCTCACGCCCGTACTCGAAGGGGCTGAACAGGTCATCCACGCGAGCAACTCGACCGCCTCGCCGACCGAGGACACCCGATGACGCGATCGGCGGCGACGCGTTCACCACCATCGTGGCCAGGGCGAAGCGTACGTCGTCGCCCAGCGCGTTTGATGCCCTCGTCCACGTCATGTCCCGTGGTATTCGGCCGAGGTGACGGTCTCCGCACCCGCGAGGATCTCGGCCGCGATCGGAGTTCCCTCGAGATCCGAAGCCGTTCGAACGGATCAGGAGACATCCCCGCACGACAGCGGGCGGGGTGTCGGTGGGTGGGGATACGCTGTGCCGCACAGTGCCCGAGCCGAGTCAGGGGGTTGTCGCGTGACGATCAGTGCGGAGGTCGCGCAGGGAGCGGCGCCCGATGACGACGATCCCGAATCGCTCGATCTGCGCGACGACATCTCCTTCGAGCTCGAGGAGGTCAACGAGGTGCTCGGCGAGTTGATCGCGCTACGCGCCGACCAGAAGGCCAAGGACGGCGACCTGCTGACGGCTCGGCTCGGGGTCGGTGGTGAGAAACCCGAAACGCTGGCGCGCATCGGCGCGCGTTACGACCTCTCCCGCGACCGGGTGCGGCAGCTGCACACCAAAGCGGTCGGGCAGATGATCCGCATGGCGCAGCTGTCCGGGCATCGCGCCGCGGCGGTACTGTCCGCGCGCTATCCGCTCGACGCCAGGGACCGGCAGCTGGTGCGCGCGCTGCTGGTGGAGACCTACGCGACCGACACCGACATCGCCGCGACCGAGCTGTCGTACCTGAAGCTGCGGCTGGCCGGGCACCCGGCCGAGGACGCGAAACGGATCGCCGGGTTCGTCACCCAGCGCATCGCGGCCTGGCAGAAGAAGACCAACCGGCGGCTGGCGAAGCTGCACGACGCCGAGCCGCGTGCGGCAAGTCAGCTGAATCCCTGGTTGGGTCAGGTCGATTGGCCCGGTACCGGCGCCTCGGCCGCGGTGCCCACTACCTCCGCGCGCACCGTGGACAGCGACGACGACGGCCGCGGCCGCTTCTACCTGGACAAGGTCGGTCGAGATGTGCCGTTCGACTCCGGCTTGGAGGCCAGACTCCTCTGGATCCTCAACGCCAGCGACCGGATCGAGACCTTCCAGGAGCACCCCGCGGCGGTCACCTACGATCTCGACGGTGCGGGGCGGCTGCACTATCCGAGCATCGTCGCCCGGCTCACCGACGGCCGCACGGTGCTGATCGACGTCGCGCCGCTCGGCCACGTCGGCTTCCACGTCAACCGGGTGAAAGCGGCAGCGGGCCGAGCGCACGCGCACGCCAACGGCTGGGGGTGGCTGGTCTGGACCGGCAGCCGCATCGGCGTCCCGGATCTGGCGGCGCGCCCGGTCGACCCCACGAGCGAGCAGACGCTGCGCGACCTCCTCGCGCGCGGACCGGTGCACTGGGCCGCGCTCCGCGAGGTGCGCGCGAGGACCGGCTTGGAACTGCTGGACTTCCTCGCGCTGGTGCTGCGCCACGAATGGCGATGGGACCGAGCACCCTTCCGGCTCAGCGCACCACCATCGCCGCCGCCAGGAACGTGACGATCAACAACATCGCGCAGATGGTGATCAGCTGCCAGCGGCCGATGGTCACCTCGAGGTTGGCGATCGTGTTGCGCAAGGCCTTGTCCAGCCGATCGTGATCGGCGAGCGTGCGCTGAGCGGCGGCGAGGGCGTCGGCCTTCTCCTGCGCGGCCAGCTCCGCGCGTTCCAGGCGCGTGGTGAGCTTCAGCAGGTGTTTCTGCTTGTCCCGCAACGACTTCCGGGTCACCGCCAGCGAGGTACGCTGATTGACCAGTTCCTGACGCTGCCGGGCGATCACCGTGGCCTGCGTCTTCGTGTGGTACTCCCAATCGGTCACGGTGGCCCAGCCTCCTGTCCTCTCGTCCCGATAGCCCCAGACGTACTCGCCGCGCACCCAGCCCGCGATGAACTCGCGTACTTCGACCGGCTCGCGCCGCGGCGCCGCCATCGCGTGCGCGGTGTCCAGCACGCCGGTGACCGCGCGGTAGTCACAGGCGGCGGGCGCGAAGTCCGCGATGCCCAGCGCGTGCAGGTACGGCACCCAGTAACCGGGTGGGCACAGCCACAGGACATCCGTGCAGCCAGCGGCGCGCAGCCGCTCGGTGTGCTCCTGGGCGAGCCCGCGCTCCAGCGGGCCGCCGCGCACCTCGATCGCGTACACCCGGTCACCCTTGCGCCAGTACACGTCCACCGGCAGTGTGCCGATGCGCCGATCCACTTCGGCTTCGTCGGCACCGTAGGCGAGCAGCCTGCCACATAACCAATACTTCAGCCGCCGCGTATCCCACTGCGCGGCGGAACACTCCGGGCACCCGCAGGCGTATCCGGTTTTCGAACCACGGGTACGGCCGGAAGCCTCCCCGATACCCAACTCGGCGAGCATCGCTCGGCGCCCGCAGGCGATTTCCGCCCGCTGCTTCGTTCTCACGCGACCACTCCCCTGCACAAACCACCGCAGGCCCGGCGACCTACGCCATAGATCAAGAGTGCGTCAGACTCGGCTACCTCGCCAGCCCGGTTCACCCCGCGCTCGGGTGTGCCACGCGCGAGGCCGATCACCGAGGTCGGCGTCGTTCTCTGCGGCACAAGGACTTTCATCATGCCACGGGGTGGCACAGGGCACTTCGGGATCAGTGAATTGACAGTTGCCGCCATCCCGCGACGCGCCGGGCCGCAGCGTCCTGACGGTTCGCTGCCCACCGCCCGCGCCAGCACCAGCGGCAACACCTGCGGCAGCGGCAGCGGCAACACCTGCGCCAGCGCCAGCGCCAGCGCCAGCGGCAACAGCAGCGGCAGCAGCAGCGGCAGCGGCAACAGCAGCGGCAACAGCAGCGGCAGCAGCAGCGGCAGCGGCAACAGCAACAGCAGCGGCAGCAGCAGCAGCAGCAGCGGCACGGCGCGCGGTGGCGATCCGAGCGCGGACTCGCGGACGAGGCCGTTCGGCCGGATAATGACAGATCAGATGCGTCGGCGTGTTTTCCGGACAAACCGGGTCGCCGCGTAATCCGCCTGCGTGGGGGTATTTCCGGGGGCCTAGGCTGCTTCGATCAGGTCAAGGATCGGTGCGGCGCCGCCCGATTCTTCGCGAGCCGCGGATGTCCAACTGGGCGGATAGAATCGTCCGGCCGAGTGCGAGCTGGGCCGATACGGGGAAGTGGGTACTGGATGGAGCACGGTCAGCAGACCGGCGAGTCGATCGGCGCGATGTTGTCTGGTATCGCGTCGGCTCTCCGAGAGGTCAGCGAGAAGCTGGACGCCGTAGCGGCCCGTATCGATGGTGCACAGGCCATCCAGGCCGTGGGGAGCGAACCGACGGTCGAGGGGCGGTTGGCCAAGCTGGAGGCGTGGGCTTTCCGTGCCGGACAGGATATTTCGGGTCTCGATACCCGGGTGGAGCGCCTGGAGTCCGGCGACGGCCCGGCGCCGGAGGACCGGCAGCCGCCCGCGGAACGTCCAGCCGTGCCGCTGCCTCGGGCCGCGGGACGGTCGAACGCGCACCGGCAGGAGCGCGTCGGCACCGAGCCCGCGGCGGGCAAGAGCGATTCCCGCGAACCGTCGGGTGCCCGCAACGGCGCCCGACCGCAGAGCACCCCTCGGGAGCCCGTGCACGCGGCGCCCGAATCGAATTCCGCCGCACAGAACGGCTTCACGCCGCCACGCGAGCCCGCGCTGGAGCCCAAGGCCACGGCTGGACAAAGCTTCACCGCGCCCCGCGACTCCGCGTCGAACTTCACCTCCCCTCCGTCGCGTGAGCCCCTCCAGACCTTCACCCCACCGACGCCGCGGGAACCCCGGTCGCCCTTCACCTCTCCGCCGTCACGTGATCCGAGCACCGGGCAGCACGAGACGTTCGGAGCGGCACGCGAACCCGCGCCCGCCTCGTACTCCCCGAGCGAGAACGCCGCGTACGAAAGCATCGTCGCGTCCGCCACCAGCGCGAATCACAGCGGCTCGACGAACGGTGCGGCGCCGGACGCACCCGGCACGGGGCTCACCGGAGCGCACCGCGCCAGTGAGGAAGACCGGACGCCGGTCGAGAACACGCACGTGGACAAGCTGCAGGCCATGCTCGACGAGCTCAAGCGCACGGCGGCGGCTCCGCTGGGCCGCTCCGACCTCTTCGAGTCGCCGGGCGACCCGGCTTCGAACGGTTATCCGTCCGACCGCACCGAGGCGCAGCGCAGGCCGGACGACTACCGGCTATCGAGCCCGCCGCCGGTGTCCTGAACGACTTTGACGCGCCGCCGTTTCGGCGGAGCCGCCGCAGCCGAACGCAGCAGGATCTCCTGGACGAGATCGCGCAGCCAGCGATGCCCTCCGTCGGCGGTGTTGCGCGGATGCCACGCCATACCGATGGCGACTTCGGGCAGTGGCAGCGGTATCTCGAACGCGCTCAATCCGATCGCGGGCAGGGTGGCGGCGCTCAGCATGGCGGGCGCGGGGCAGACCAGGTCGCTGCCGCGCACCGCGAACAGCGCGCTGGTCAGGGTGGGCACGGTGGCCACCACCCGCCGGGTACGGCCGTGCAACGCGAGACGGTCGTCGATCGGGCCGTGTGACCGGCCGTTGCGCGAGATGCTCAGATGCGGCGCCGCGGCGTACGCGGCGACGGTGACGCGATCGGTGACCAGAGGATGGTCGGCGACGGCCACGCCGATCACGCGGTCGGTGAGCACTCTGCGCACGGTGGTCTCCGGGTCGGTGTGGTCGATCACACCCACCTCGAGGTCCACGCGTCCGTCGCGCAGCGCGGCGGTGCCCTCCAGGGTGTCGGGCAGGAAGCGCAGCGTCACGCCCGGCGCCTGCGCCCGCACCGCGGACAGCAGGGGCCCGGCCAGTTCGGTGAGCACCATGTCGCCGGCCTGCACCGCGAACGTCCGGCGCAGCGCCGCCGGGTCGAGTTCGTTGCGCGGGGTCAGCAGCGCGCGTCCCTGTTCGACCAGTGTGCTGACTTCGTAGCGCAATTCCAGTGCCCGTGGCGTCGGCACCAGATTGCGCCCCGCGCGCACCAGCAAGGGGTCGCCGAGCACGCTGCGCAACTTGGCAAGCGTCCGGCTCATCGCGGGCGGGGAGGTGTGTAGGCGCTGCGCGGCCAGCGTGACGCTGTTGGTGTCCAGCAGTGCGTCCAGGGCCACGAGGAGATTCATGTCCAGCGCTTCCACCCTTGGATTATCGCCAACGTAACCAGCGACTCCCGGTATTGCGGGGGTGACAACCCAGGGCGAGTCCCATCGCAGCGGCAACGCCCGAGTGGCGTCGCAGGAAAAAGCACCACCGAGCGCGATATCGCTTCGAGTCACGTACCTCCCCGAGTGTCCGGCAGTCCCTCGACCTCCGCATATGTGCTGAACCAGGTGGTCACGGCCCCGCGTGAGCTTCCGAGGGACAGCGCTGGAGACGGCATGCGGCACCCGGCCGCGCCGTACTCTGCTCCGCTACCGGACTGCCTTCCCCGAGTCGTCGGGCGGCGCGGGGCGGATTCGGCAGTCGATGCAAGTGTGCACAGCACCGCCGGAATCGTCCGCTCGAGCCGGAGCCGACGCCGCGGTTCGAACAATCGCTCCGTACGCCCGGACGACGGGCTCGCAGCGCCCTAGTGGCTGACCCGCCCGCTGTCGCCCTCGTACGGAAGCAGTTCCGCCTCGATCGGGGCGGTCGGTGGCGCCACGGGACCGGCTCCGGGCTTGCGCCGGGTGCCCAGTCCTCGGTAGGACTCCGGCTTCACCCGCCGGAAGACCTGCGCCGCACGGGTGCGCAGCGGCAGCCGGAACTTCAGGTCGGCGAGCATCTCATCGATGTTCTGGATGGAGAAGGGGGTGACGGCGGTGCCGCGCGCGTGGCGACCGTGCGTGCGTTCCTCCATCCAGCGCAGGCGAGCGTCGATCTGCTCGGCGAGTTGCTCCGCGGGTGGCAGGTCGATCCTGCCGGTGAGCAACGCGGCGGTCCAGTGCGCGGCGACTTCGGCGTTCAGCGTGCTGATCACCGAGGAGTTGTAGCCGGCGAAGGTCAGGTTCGGGACCTCCAATGGCAGGATCTGGCGGTGCAGGCGGAAGTTGCCGTGCTCGTCGGTCAGCCTGCGCTGGACGTACGGCGTGAGGAAGGGCACGCGCTGCTGGAAGCCGGTGGCGCAGACCACGACGTCGGCCTGCAATACCTGCCCGCTGGACAGCCGGACCCCTGGCGCGGCCTTGGGCCCGCCGCCCAGCTCGGTGATCGTCGTGTCCCGGTGCACCGTGATGCGCCCGTTGGCCACCTGCTCGTAGAAGCCTTCGCTGATGAGGCTGACGGTGCTCTCGGCGATCTCCTCGAACCTGCCGCCGGGCACCAGACCGAGTTCGCGCAGGTGGGAGTGCTTGGTGGCCAGTTCCTGGATCAGATCGAAGTTGCTGATCCGCACCGATTCGCCCGGGCCGTCCAGGAAGCGGTCCATCCAGCGCGGCCGTAGGTAGTGGAAGTGCGCCTCGCCGAAACGGGTCAGCATCAGCCGCTCGTAGTCGATCACCCGCGCCAGCTTGCGCGGCATCTTCCAGAACAGCCGCCGGGCCACCACCGAGGTGGACGCCGCGACCTCGCTCACCGCGGTGGCGATATCGCAGGCGGACTTGCCATAGCCCACCACGACGACGGACTTGCCGCGCACGGATTCCAGATCGGTGAACTCCGAGGAGTGGCACAGCCGCCCGCCGGCCGCGCGGAACCAGTCGGCGCCGCGGTAGTCCGGCATCGACGGTTCGCTGAACACACCGTTGGCGATCACCAGGTGATCGCACGAGGCCCGGTGAACTCCACTTTCGTCGCGAATTTCCAGCAACCAGCCACTGTCGACCGGATCCGCGGCGACCACCTCGGTGCGCAACCGCAGATGCTCGGTCAACCCGAAGCGCTCGGCGTAGGCGGCCAGGTAGGCCTGCATGTGCTGTCCGTCGAGGACGCGCGGGTAGTCCGCGGGCATGGGGAAGTCGGAGAAGTGATACGTGTCCTTGGAGTTCTGCGTTTGCAGTCCCGGGTATCGCCGGGTCACACTCCACACGCCACCGACATCGGGTGTGCGGTCGAACACCTCGACCGGAAAACCCGCCTGTTTCAGCACTTTCGCGCAGGCGAGACCTGCGATACCCGCACCGACGATCCCGATGCGGCTTCCGCTTGTCATGCGCAGGAGATTACGTCCCCAGCGGCGCGCAGCAAAGTCGGTCGACCGAATCCGCTCGTCAGCGCACCGCGGGCGCACGCACCGCAACGACGGGAAGCTCGTGCAGACCGCGGATCAGGATGCTCTCGCGCCACCGCAGGTCCGCCTCGTCGACGGCGGGCCGCAGCAGCGGATAGCGCCGCACCAGCCTGGTCAGCGCCACGCGGGCCTCGAGCCGGGCCAGCCCGGCGCCGAGGCAGTAGTGGATGCCGTGGCCGAAGGCCAGGTGGCCGTTCGCGCCCCGGTCCGGATCGAACGTCGCGGGCGCCGCGAACTGCCGTTCGTCGCGATTGGCCGACGCGACCGAGACCAGCACCAGTTCTCCCGCAGGGATGACGCTGCCACTCAGCGGGACCGGCGCGGTGGTGTAACGCAGGGTCGCCGTATTGACCGGTCCGTTGTAGCGCAGCATCTCCTCCACCAGCGGTGCGGCCCTCGTGGGGTCGTCGCGCAGAGCCCGGTAGCGGGACGGATCGGCCAGCAGTTCGAGCACGCTGTTGCCGATCAGGTTCACCGTGGTCTCGTGGCCCGCGATCAGGATCAGGAACACCATCGAGATCAGTTCGTCGTGGCTGAGGCGGTCGCCTTCCTCGGTGGCGAGCAGCAGATGTGAGATCAGATCCTCGCCGGGCTCTTCCCGCCGCCGCCGGGCGACCAGTCCGTCGAAGTAGCCGACGATGGCATCGGTGGCGGTGCGCATGGCCTCCGGTGTGGACATGGCGGTGTCCACGACGGCGGCCGACCACTCCCGGAATCGCGCGCGGTCCTCGACCGGCACGCCGAGCAGCTCGCAGATCACCGTGATGGGCAGCGGGAACGCGTACTCCGCGAGCAAATCCACCGGCCCGGTGCCCGCCGTGCGGTCGAGCGCGTCGAGCAGATCGTCCGCGATCGCCACGACCCGCGGCTCGAGGGCCTCCATGCGGGCGGGCGCGAACGCCGGGGTGACGAGTTTGCGCAGCCGCGAGTGCTGCGGCGGGTCGGCGTTGAGCAGATGATGGCTCAGGCGCTCGTTGGCCGACGCGACGCCGCTGTTGCCCGCGGCCGCTTGCCGCGCATGAGCGCCCGCCGGGGTATGCGGGTCCTTGCGTACGTCCGGGTGACGCAGCACCTCCTTGGCGGCCTGGTAGTCCACCACCAGCCAGGCGCGAACGCCGGTGCGCAAGCGGATCTGGTGCACCGGCCCCTCCGCGCGCAACTGCCGGTAGAAGGCATACGGCGTGCGAAAGAAATCCGCTGGCAGCTCTCTCATCCGGCCGGCTCCCTACGTTCGCGAGTGTTGTTGCGTCCCTTCGATAGTGACATCGGCCACGGATCACGGCCAGGGTGCCCGATCGGATCATCCGGCCGATCGCCGTCCTCGATCGCGGCGTCGCGGTTCGGCGCGCGCCGTGGTCACGCTCCGGCTACCCTGCGCCAATGAGTCCGATCGCGCCCCTGCTGCGGCGCGCCCGCATCGCGAACTCTTTCGCGTTCGGCTTGCAGGGCTTCTTCTTCGCCGTCGTGCTGACCGAGTTGCCGCAGCAGAAGGAGCGCTTCGGCCTGTCGGACGAGGTGATCGTCGTCTCGGTGGTGTTCGTGTCGCTGCTGGCCGGCGGCGGCAGCGTCGTGGCGGAGCGACTGGCGCTGCGCCGGTCGAGCCGCGACGCCGTGCGGATCGGGCTGTTGCTCGTCGCCGTCACCGGCTCGGCCGCGGCGTTCGCGCCGAACGCCGCGCTGCTGGTGGCCGCGCTCGGCTGCTACGGGATCGCGGTCGGCATCGTCGACGCGAGCACCAATATGCAGGCGGTGTTCATCCAGCACGGGTACGGGGCGTTCATCCTGTCGTCGTTCTACGCGGCGTGGAGCGCCGGATCGATCACCGGGGCGCTGTTCGTCTCGGGATGCGAGGCGCTGGGGGTGACGCTGCGGGTATTGCTGCTCGCGGCCGCGTCGATCGTGTTCGTCCTCGGCTGTGCGCTCGGACCGCACCTGCTCGGCGTCCGGGACGCGGAGACGAGTCCCGCCGAAACCGGGGCCACCGAGACGACCGGGGCTACCGCCGAACGCGGCTTGACCAGGGCGACCGAGGCGACCACCGAGTCCGGCGCGACCCACCCGACCGCCGAACGCGGCTCGACCGAGGCGACCACCGAAACCGGCGCGACCAAGGCGACCCACCCAACCTCCGACGCCGTCGCGACCGGGACGACCGTCGCGCTGCGCGCATATCTGGCGTTCGGGGTCGCGATGGCGCTCGTGTTCGCCGTCGACCTGGCGGTGGGCAACTGGTCGGCCCTGTACCTCACCGACGACCTGCTCGCCACTTCCGCGACCGCCGCACTCGCCTTGGCCGCGTATCAGGGCACCTCGCTGCTCGCCCGGCTGGCCGGCGATTCGCTGGTGCGCCGCTTCGGGCCGCGCAGGGTGGTGCGTGTCGCCGCGAGCACCGGGGCGTTGGGGCTGGCGATCGTGGTGGTCGCGCCGGGTCCGGTGATTGCGATCGCCGGATTCCTCGTGGCGGGTGTCGGCCTGCCCGTGATCGCGCCGCTGTGCTTCAGCGCAGCCGGGCAACTCGCCACCGGGCGGGGGCTCGACGCACTGATCGCGCGCCTCAACCTGTTCAACTACGCGGGAACCCTGCTCGGCGGCGGCGTGATCGGCGCGGTCGCGGCGAGCTTCGGACATCGGGCGGGCTTCGTGTTGGCCCTGGTCTTCGCCGGAGTGCTGATCGCACTCGCCCGCGTCTTCCGCTACCACCAGGTAGCGAGCGCGCCCGTCACGCCTGGCCCCGGGGCGCTGAACGGACGTCCGACAGGTCCTTCGGGCGCGTAGGCCCGTTCGGGCGTCGTCGGTGCCGTCCGGCCGGTGTCACCGGCCAACAATGGTCGGTCCGGAGACGGCTGTCAGCGGCGCAGGGGACCTTCCAGTGGATGCGCACGGAAGAAGTCCCACATGATCCGGTTGGCGCTGATCGACGTCGTGGTGGTGCCGACCAGCGGCACGGGTGAGGCGACGGACGGGTTGCCCGGCCACGTGTGCCCGCCGTCGACGATCGAGTAGAACTCGACGGCGCCTCCCGGCGGGCACGGGTAACTCGCCAGCGTCACGTCGGAAGCGATCTGCCGCTGGGCCGGATCTGCTCCGCAACCGTTCCGGCGCGCCCATGCCGCCGCCTGCGCCGGGATGGTTTCCGGTCCCGGTCCCGCGATCACCGGACGGCCCGTCCCGGCGTCCGGCGCCACGACCGAGCCGGAGCCGTCGGGCTTCGGCAGGAACCTGGCGTTCGGGCCCGTGCCGCCGGTGTAGGCGACGATCGGGTCAGCGGTGCCGTGGAAGGCGACCACGGGCACGGGACGTTCGGTACGGCACCACGCGAAGTCCTGCAGGCCGGCCACCGGAGCGATCGCCGCGATCCGATCCGAGAGCTGACATGCCAGCGAGGACGTGGTGAAGGCGCCCATCGACAGACCGGTGACAAAGATCCGGCGCTCGTCGACGCACAGCGACGACTCGACATGCGACATCAGGTCGGACAGGTAGGCTACGTCACCACTGGCCTCGCCGAAATCCCAGCGCGGCAACCCCGGTTGCTCCAGCTGCGGGGTGATCGTCACGAACCCCTCGACGGCGCCCAGCTCGCTGATTCCACTGCTGAGGTGTTCGAGCGCGGCGGGCTCGAGGTAACCGTGCAGATCGAACACGACGGGCGCGGGCCGACCCACGGCGGTACCCGGCACGTCCTGGATGTAGCTGCCGGACCTGTCGCCCGCGGCGAAACGCAACGTCGATCGCACCGGCGCGGCCGCGGGCGCAGCGCAACCCGCGGAGGCGACGGGATCGGGCATCGAAGTGTGTTCGTCGGCCCGCGCGGCACCGTGGCCCGCGGTGAGGACCGCGCCGATGGCGACGCAGGTCGCGACGACCGCACCGGCGAGGCGCAGCGGCGCGCCGGTCCGCCGCCGTTCGCCACGCGCGCGACCGACCCGGTCGGCAGCCGGAAAAATCATATTCTTGAGCATGAGAAGCATGCTCGCACCGGTGGGTGGAAATCGGTGCCGCTTCATGATTTCGAGCAGACGTCGGGAACGTTTACGACCGCGAAGGCGGCGCACCGGCTGCCCGAGTCCCTGTCGCGACGGGGTGGACAGATAGCCACCGCGTACCGGGTGACGGACGTGGCGCCGAAATGCTCGGCGGCGAATCAACGTGGCTCGGCCCAGCGGTCCGTCGGTCGAGTCCACCACCGCGTAGCGCACCCCGGCCAGGCGCTCGACGAGATCGTCGAGGCGTCAGTCGAAATCACTCACGGAAGAACAGGTCACGGCGGCCTTCCGGTTCATTCGGCGGCTGGGACGCGGGCGGCAGGACCGTGGGGTCCGGATCCGGCGCGGCGCGCCGCCTGGGCAGAGCGGGCCGCGAAGTATGTTCCCGCGACCAGCCCGGCTCGGCGTCGGTCGCCGCCGCAGCTGCCTGCGGCGGGCCGATCACCTCGGCACGCACCTGCGGTCGCTCGCGCAGCGCGTCCGTGCCCGGGGGCGTCGAGTCACCGTGGGGATGATCGAACGGGTCGGGTTGGGCGACGATCAGCGCGGACGGGAGCAGGACGATGGCCCGCACTCCGCCGTAGTCGGATTCGCTCAGCCGTACCGAGATGCCATGCCGGGCGCCGAGCCGCGCGACCACGAACAAGCCGAGCCCGGAGTCCGCCGACAGCGTGGCCACACCGAAATCCGGGGGCCGGGCGAGCATGTCGTTCGCGCGGCCCATCTCCTGCTCGGTCATGCCCATGCCCTGATCGCTGATCTCGATCACCGCCCCCTTGCCGATCAGGTTGCCGGTGACGTCCACCGCGGATTCCGGCGGCGAGAACGCGGTGGCGTTGTCGACCAGTTCCGCCAGCAGGTGCACGAGGTCGGCCACCACCTCACCGACGAGGAACACCTGCGGAAGCCTGCCGGTGTGCACGCGGACGTAGTCGAGGGTCTCGGCCACGGCGCTGCGGACGAGTTCGCCCAGCGGCACCGGTCGCCGCCACCGCCTGCCCGGCCTGCCGCCGGCCAGGATGATCAGGTTCTCCGCGTTGCGCCGCTCGCGGGTGGCCAGATGGTCCAGCCGGAAGAAAGTCTCCAGCACCGCCGGGTCCTCTTGCCGCCGTTCGGCCTCGTCCAGGATCGCCAGTTGCCGGTGCACGACCAGTTGGCTGCGGTGGGCCATGTTCAGGAAGACCGCCCGCACCCCGTCGCGGGTGCGCGCTTCCTCGACCGCGGCCGTCACCGCCGCCGTGTGCGCGCGATTGAACGCCTGCGCTACCTGGCCGATCTCGTCGCGACCGAACTCCAGCCGGGCCGCTTCGGTCTCCGGGTCGACGGCTTCGGACTCGCTGAGCCTGCGCATGGTCTCGGGCAAGTGGATCTCCGCCAGTGCCAGCGTTTCCGAGCGCAAACGTCTCAGCCGGCCGATCAGCCGGTTCGCCAGCCACAGGGACAGCAGAAAGGCCAGCACGGCGGCGCCCGAGACCGCCGCGCCGGTCAGCAGGGAGTCGCGAGACTGGCGCGCCGCGGTGTCGGCGGCCTGCTGACGGGCCTGCTTGTTCTGGTCTCCCCAGATCGCTACCACCTCGCTGTTGACCTGATCCGCGGCCGATCGCCAGTCCGCGATGCTCATCGGCAGCGCAGGGGCGAGCCCCGGCTTCCCCGGCGCCGGGTGGATGACGGCCTCCTCCATGGCGCTCACCTGCTGCCAGGCCCGGGACGCGGTGAGATCCCGCAGCCGCCCGGCGGCCGCGTCGTCGAGTTCGCCGACCAGCGTCACGGTCTCGGCGTGGTAGTAGCCGACCATGGTGCGGTATTCGGTGAACAAGGCGGGCGGCAGGCCCGCAGGCCCGGCCGCGGCCGCCGTCAGCGCGGTGGTGCGGGAGATCGCTTCCAGCACCCGCAGCAACCCGAGTATCCGGTTCAGCGCGATGCCCGAGTCCACGTCGGGCACATTCGATTCGATCATGACCGCGCCTCGGCTCACCCCGTCCAGCAGGCGGCTGTAGAAGGTGTAGGCGTCGGCCAACGGCATGGCACCGGTGTCGATGCCGCCGCGTACCACCGGCAGCTGGGTCTGCAGCTGAGTGAAGCCGTCCACGATGTTCGCCACGCGGGCCCCCGAGAGGGGCTGGAACGCGGTGTCGGTCGAGACGAAAGTCCGTATCGCGGCGTCGAGGCGCACCCGGGCAGCGGTCAGGCTTCCCGGTTTCGGTTGCTCGCCGGCCAGCTGCCACAGCGAAAGGAGCCGCTCCTGGTCGACGGCGAGCACCAGTTCCCGGGCGGGGCCCAGCTTCGTCTCCAGGGTCTCGGCGAAATCTCCGGCATGCTCACCCGCGCGAACCAGCGCGACCGCGGTGGCCACGCCGATGACCATCGACACGAGGCTGGGTACGAGCGCGATGGCGAGAATCCGTGCCCGGACTCCCGGCAGCCTTGCCGTGAGCAGCATCACGGAAATATAGCTCACATTTTCGGAAATGACATTCTCTAAAGAGACTATGCTCTGATGGAGGCATGAGTTACCTCCCAGTCATCGTCGACCGGGCCGGGCTGTGGGACGCCGAGGCCCTCAGCGACGTCGCGGCGGCGACTTTTCCGCTCGCGTGTCCTCCGGAGGCGACGCCCGAGGACATCGATGTCTTCGTCAGCGAGGTGTTGTCCGGCGAACGCTTCGGCGAGTATCTGAGCGATCCGGCCCGGATCGTGCTCAAGGCAGTCGCGGAAGACGAGATCGTCGGTTACGCGATGCTGGTCGCGGGCGAACCTGCCGACCCGGCGGTGGCCGAATCGGTCGGGCTGCACCCGGCGCTGGAGATCAGCAAGATGTACGTGCTGCCCGGCCATCACGGCACCGGCGTGTCCACCGCGCTGATGCTGGCCGCGCTGGACTGGGCGCGAACGGAGGGGTACCCGGGCGTCTGGCTGGGCGTCAACCAGGAGAACGTGCGCGCCCAGCGCTTCTACGCCAAACACGGTTTCACCGAGGTCGGCACGAAGACGTTCACCGTCGGCACCCAGCTGCATCACGACTACGTACTGCGCCTGGTCTTCTAGACCGGACTCACCGCACGAAATCGACCAGCGCGGTGTGGAACGCGGGCGCCACCACCGCCATCAGATGATCGCCCGGCACCACCGCGAGAGTGCCGTTCGGCAAAGCCTCGGCCAGCCGCTCCGGCTCGGCGGCGAACGGGTCGTTGTCGCCGGCCAGCACCAGGGCGGGCACGGTGATGTCGCCCAGGGTCTCGATGGGACGGGCGTCGAGACCGGTCGCCACCGCGTGCATGGCCGCCACGTCGGCCCGCACCGCGTCGGCCAGCACCCGGAACATCTTCGCGGTCGGGGACGCGCCCGCGCCGTCCCCGGTCATCGCGGCCTGGAGATCGGGCAGGTCGATCACGCGCCGGTCGACGCCGCCGCAGTCCAGCACGCCCGACCCGATGCCACCGACGGCCAGGCGCCGCACCCGCGGGTCGGTGGCGGCCACCATCAGCGAGATCACCCCGCCCATCGAGTATCCGACCTGCACGACTTCGTCGAAACCCAGCTCGTCGTAGAGCGCACGCACGTCCCGCGCCATGGCTTCCCATGAGTAACGGTGCGCGTCGTGCGGCTTGTCGGAACGGCCGTGGCCGCGCGCGTCCAGGGACACGACGGTGTGCCCGGCGGAGTGCAGGGCGCCGACCACGCCGGTGCTCATCCAGTTCGCGTTGGTGTCCGCGACCACCCCGTGCTGCAGAACGACCGGAACGCCCGCGCCCTCCCAAACCCGGTAATTGAGTTCCAGGCCGTCCCATGTCTCAAACTTCGTCATGCCGGGATGGTAGTGGACGTCACTGTGGCGGACTGCCGAAGTGGACGTTCGCCCGAGACACCGCGCTCAGCCGAGCAAACGCGCTCGCAGGGCGGTGACCTCGCGGTCGTCGAGTCGCAATCCGTCCCGGACATAGGCGTCGAAACTGCCGTAGGTCCGATCCGCCTGGTCGAAGGCGGCATCCAGCCAGGACCGCTGCACGCCGTTCAGCGGATCGTCCGCACGCGCGTTGCGGTACCGGTTGGACAGCAGGTAATCCTCGGTGACGGTGGCGCGATCGACACCGAGCAGGGTGAGCAGCACGGCGGCCGTCCAGCCGGTACGGTCCTTGCCCGCGGTGCAGTGGAACAGCACCGCCCCGTCGGAGCCGATGATGTCGCGCAGCACCGAGGCGAACGCCTCGTTCGCGCCGGGCGCGGTGATGAACGCGCGATAGAGCCCGTCACCCCCGGTGAGTGTGGTGGCGATGACCTCCGGCGGTGCCTGGCCGATCACGTCCGACCAGTGCGACGCCGCACCCTCGGGCATCCGGTCCGGTCCGAGCGCGCGCTCGTAGACCGTGCGCAGGTCGTGCACGGAGCGAACGCGGCGGTCGGTCAGCGCGGCCAGATCATCGGCGGTCGCGTTGTTCAACTGCCCGGTCCGGTACACCAGGCCGGTGCGCACGATCCTGCCGTCGCTCGTGCGGTATCCGCCGATGTCGCGTGCGTTCTGCACGCCCTGCAAGTGCAGCGAGGGATCGGCGACGACGGCCGGTGCGGCGGGCCGGTCGGCGAATGCGGCACCGGCGACCGGCCCGAAGGCGATCGCCAGACCGGTCGCCATGGCAACCGGGGCGCGGAAACGAGAGGTCATACGACTCTTCCGATCATCGGCGGTGCCTTCATCCGTCGCTGCTGCCGAACCGCCGCGAGCGAACCCGCGCTAGGCCGCGACTTCGAAGCGCGACAGCGCGAGCAGGCGCGAGATGGCGCGCAGATACTTCTTGCGGTAACCGCCCTCGAGCATCTCGGCCGAGAAGATCTCGTCGAGCTTCGCGCCCGATACCGTCACCGGGACGCTCGCGTCGTAGAGCCGGTCGGCCAGCACCACGACGCGCAACGCCACGGCCTGATCGGTGACCGGGTGCACGTTCGAGACGAACACCGACGACACCCCGGAGATCAGCGCGCCGTACTTCGACGGATGCAGCGTGCTCAGGTGCTTCAGCAGCGCGTCGAACTCGTCGAGGGTGGAGCCCGGTGTGCCCGCCGCCCGTTCGGCCAGCAGCTCCGGCGCGGTGGGCTCCGGCGCCGGCGGCAGATCACGGTGGCGGTAGTCCGGCCCGTCGACGCGCACCGCCTCGAAGATCGCGCCCAGCTTCTTGATCTCGCGCAGGAAATCCTGTGCGGCGAAGCGGCCTTCGCCGAGCTGGCCGGGCAAGGTGTTGGACGTGGCGGCGATGGACACACCGGCCGCCGACAGTTCCGTCAGCAGCCGGGACACCAGCATGGTGTCGCCCGGGTCGTCGAGCTCGAACTCGTCGATGCACAACACGCTGTTGTCCGAGAGCCGCTCGAGCGCGTTGGCGAAGCCGAGCGCGCCCACCAGGTTGGTCAGCTCACCGAAGGTGCCGAACGACTTGGGCGCCGGCGAGCTGTGGAAGATCGAGGCCAGCAGGTGGGTCTTGCCGACGCCGAACCCGCCGTCCAGATACAGGCCGGCGCCACTGATCTGCTTCTTCTTGCCGAAGAAGCTCTTCTTGTTGACGGCCTTGCTGATCTTGGCGACCTGCCCGGCGAACTCCTCGGCCTTGCGGACCGCGGCCGCTTGGCTGGGTTCCTTCGGGTCGGGGATGTAGGAGGCGAAGCTCACCTCGTCGAACATCGGCGGGGGCACCATCTGGGCGACGAGCTGATCGGCCGGGACCTCCGGGTGACGATCGACGAGGCGTTCTTGCATGGACGAAGCCTAGAGACGTGGTGTGATCTGGTCTCATGCAGCGTAGCCACAATGCGATCCAGCTCACAGGGCTCAGCCCGGACGACCTCGCGCAGTTGTACGCGTTCCCCACCGGACTCGACGCGCCATGGGTGCGCGCCAATTTCGTCTCCAGTATCGATGGCGCCGCCACCAGCGGCAACCTGACCGAAGGGCTGGGCACCCCAGCCGACCGCACGGTGTTCATGCTGCTGCGTGAACTGGCGGAGGTGATCGTGGTCGGCGCGGGGACGGCGCGCGCGGAGAACTACGGCGGCGCGCGCACCGACCCGGGGC
>NZ_BAFP01000095.1 GCF_000308455.1 Nocardia abscessus NBRC 100374
CGCTCACGTAACCGGGCGCACCCGCGGCCGCGGTGCCCTTGACGCCGACCGCCTTGGTGCCCATGGCGCCCAAGGCCGCCACACCGACCAAGGTGCCGCCCGCCGCGGTGAAACCGGAACCGCCGCTACCGACGATGGCGACGGCCGGGGTGACCAGCCGCATCAGCGCGGGCAGCACGAACGCCACGCTGCACAGCAGCACGATCGCGACCAGCATGCGCTGGGCCTGCTCACCGTCGGGCAGACCGCCCGTCGGGGTGAGGCCGTCGACGTGACCCGCCGTGGTGAAGGCGATCATGTAGACGATCGCCGCCACCGGTTTCCACAGCATGAAGGCGATGATCCAGCCGATGAGCTTCTGATAGGACTGCTTGCCGATGTTCATGCCGGAGGCCGCCGCCGCCAGCGGGAGCACACCGGCCGCGATCACCAGCAGACCTTGCCGGACGATGGCGAGCACGATCTGCGCGAGCGCGCCGAGCAGACCGACGATCGCGATGATCAGCACCAGACCGGGGGAAAACGCCTGCAGCTTACTGGTTTTGACCATCAGCTCGGCGAGGTCCTTGGCGTTGCCGTTGGTCGAGTCCTCGATGATCCACTCCGCGAAGCGGTCCGAGGCCTGCGTGCCCGCGACGATCACCGCGCCGAGCATCCAGGAGCTGAACACGACGCGGGTGAACATGCGGAACGATTCGGCCGCCTCGTTCATCGCGGCCCCGCGTCTGGCCTCGGCCAATCGCGCCCCGGAGAGGATCACCGACGCTATCAACAGCAGGATCTGCGCTTGATAGGTGTAGTCGTTGATCTTCGTGAACAGCGAACCCGAATCGCTGACCGCCTCGTTCGGCACCTTCATCCAGAAGGTCAGCGCCAGGATGATGGCCTGGCCGAGACCGTTCATCAGCGAATCGACCACCTTGCCGAAGGTCGAATCCCAGGCCTTGTCCTTCACCGCCTCCGCAGCCTGGTCCGGATGCGCGCCGACATTGCCCGCCTTGCACGCGGCGGACGCGGCGTCACCGAGGGTGAAGCCGGGCAGTCCCAGGCCGTCGAGCGTGTCGTGGATTTCGTTGCACGTTTCGTCCCAGCCGTACGACTGGCCGTAGGCCACGGTCGGAGTCGCGATCATCACCGTGAAGATGACCGCGAAGATTGTGACTAGCCGCCTCACCATTGTGTCCACCCATCGATCGAACCGATCGTCTCGAGCGGCTGTGCGTCGCCCGCGGACGACTTCAATCTCCAGCCACCATCACGCCATATCACGTTGAGTCTCATTGCTACCCAACTTCGCCCTCCGTGCAGGAACTCACGGGTCTTGCGGGCGACACGAACAACAGCGAAATCGTCACCATAGCTTTCGATTCGGAAAGCGTCGGATGCGTACAACAGCGGTTTGGCATTCTCCGGCAAGACGTCGGGCACTCTGCCCTCGGCGATCTTGCGCTCGCGATCGGCGAGTTCCTCGGGAGTAAGGATCACCAACTGCTGCCACAGCGTGCGGTCGGTAGGTCGCGCCACGGTCCGCCAGTAGATCTGCTCGGCGGCGAGCGCGGCGCCCTGCGGGGTCTTGGCGAATCCCGACGGCACGCCGTTGTCGATGCGCGCCGGTCCATCGGTCGTCGAGAAAGGAATAATCGGGCCGCCGTACACCTGCTGCCAACCGCCCGGCTGGTTCGTCCCGCCTGGCGCGCCGGTCTGCCACTCCGGATCGGTCGGCTTCCGTTGCGCGCCTGACTGTGAAAGCGCCTGTCCGGCGAGTTCGTTCGGGATGTCGAACCGGTGCCCGAAGGAATCCTTACCGGAACCGGCGAAAGTTGGCCCGCCAGGGGCATTTTCCGACGCTGTCGTTTGCGAGACCTGGGCGTGCGGTGTGTCGTCCTCCCGAGTAGCGACTACGGTGACGAATGCGGCCACCGCCACCGCGAGTACCGCACCTGCGCCCAGCACAGTCAGCGGCATGCGACCGGAAGACCTTCTACGGCTCACCATCTCGTCCACCCCTGCAACGACTCGATGTACTCGGTCTGGGCATTGTTGGTGGTCGATGGCTTCAGGCGCCAGTCCCCCGCGTCCCACACCATGACCAGGCGCGTCGCCGCCCACAGCGGCTTGCCGTCCACCACCGGGCCCCTGGTGGCCAGGCGGATGATGGCGAGATCGTCGGCGTAGTCGTCCACCTTGAACGCGTCGGAGGCGACGAAGTAGCGGGTCACCGTCTCCGGCTGCTGCTCCGGCAGCCGGTCGTCGGCCAGCGCCTTGTCGTAGGCGGCGATCTGCTGAGCGGAGACCCGCACCTGGCGTACGTACAGGTCGCGGTCGGCGGGACGCGCGTTGAGCCGGTAGGTGATCTGCGCGGCGGCCAGCACCGCGCCCTGCGGAGTGTGCGCGTAGCCGACGGCCAGGTCGTCCTCGATTCTCGTCGGCCCGTCGGAGGTGGAGAACGGCACGGAGGCGCCGTACACCCGCTGCCAGCCGTGCGGTTCGGTGGTGCCCTCCGGCGCGGCGGTCAGCCAGTCGGGATCGCTGGGCTTGCGCTGCCGGGAGGGGTCCTGCGGAAGCGGTTGTCCCGCAGCGCTGTTCGGGATGTCCACGCGCCTGCCGAGGATGTCCGCCTCGGGGGTCGCGAAGCCGGTGCCGCCGGAACTCTCGGTGACGGCGGGTGCGCCGCCGATCTCCTCGTCGCCCTGGCCGACGAAGACGAAGATGCCGACCACCACGATGAGCGCCAGCACGGCGGCGGAGGCGACCACGCCGAAGGAGACACGATCGCGCGCGTACGACTCCCTGTCGCTCACGTCGGTGCCTCCAATTTCACGATATCCGTGGGTAATGCGTCGAGCGAATCGATGGGCCGGGCGGTCGAGTCCGGATCGGGCAGTCGTAATCTCCAATCCTCGCCGAACCACTCGACGGTCGTGTGGTGCACCGCTTTCGAGCTGTCGGAGTATTCGGTGTACACGTCGACGGTGGACTGCCCATCGGCGTATCCGGTGATCTTGTAGCCCAGCAGGCGGGGCGCGAACTCCGGGCCCGCCGGACCGGTGATGGACAGCTGCACCCGGTTGATCGCCCATTCGTCCTTGGCCCGACCGGGAACCACTTCTCGCGCAGCCACTTTGGCCCACTGGGTGTCGGCGGCTACCGCGAGCCGCACCGAATGGGTCAGCGCGGCGATGCCCGCGCCGCGCGGCGAGTGCTCGAAACCGGTGGCGGCGCCGTCGGCCGTCGACCGCGGTCCCTGGTCGGTGTGCGGCAGCGGCACACCTTGGAACGGCTGCCACCGAACGTTGGTAGGAGCGGCCGCGAGGTCCTGCCCCGTCGAGTCCTCGCTACCGCCGCAGCCCACCGCCGCGAACAGCAGCGCGGCGCCGACGACTCCCGCCGCGGGGCGGCGGATGTCGCGCCGCCACGCCGTGGAGTCCACCGGTCGCAGTACTGTCGAATTCATTCCCGCGTCGTCCCCGTCCCACTCCGGCTCACGCGGGCAGGAACGCCAGGGCGATGCCCGACGCCGTGCTCGCGACCACCGCACCCAGCAGGCTCATCAGGACGCCGTGCGAGGCATCGTTCATGGCCAGATCGCTGCGGAAGGTCAGCCACAGCTTTCCGGCGGACACGATCATCCAGGCCAGGCACACCAGAAGGACGAACCACAGCAGCCAGTTCAGCAGCTGCATCAGCGGTGCGAGAACGTCGGCGGGCATCTGCTTGTAGGCCAGCGGCTCGGCCGCGAGCACGCGCACGGTATTCATCGCGGGCCTCAGGTGCCGATGACGGCGTTCATGATGGTGCCCGCGCTGGTGGCGACCACGCCGCCGATCATCGCGCCCGCCACCATCTTCGGCGACTCCAGGCCACCGCCGGTCCACTTCTCCCAGGCGAACCTGCCGCCGGCGTAGACGATGCCGCAGATCCCGGACAGCAGGACGAACCAGGTGAGATACCGCACCAGCTGCAGGATCTTCTCCGAGCCCGGCGGCGCTTCCGGCGTCGGATTACCGACTTGCGCGAGTACGGTGCCGTACGTGTCCTGCACGGCGAGGAGGAGCATGCTCATCGGGTGCCTTTCTCGAATAGTGGGTGGTTGTCGCCGTTTCGAGGCGGACGATCACTCGTCGGGCGGCTTGCGGAGATCCGGTGACCGGCGGTCGTAGGCGGCCTCCTCCAGTGCCGTCCGAGCGGCCGCCACGATGTCGGCGCCGAGCTCCCGGACATCGAGCGGGACTTCCTCCAGCAGATCGAGCTTGCGCTTCCTGGGCGGCAGCGGATCACCCGGCGACCACACCGGCAGCTGCTCGGGTTCGACCAGCGTCCACTCCTCGTACCACGGCACCTGCCACACCTGTCCGGCCAGGGAGCCGACCACGTCGCGATAGCGCCGGATCTCGGGAGCCATCCGGCCGGGGCGCGCGGCGACGGTGATCAGGCCGAGCACGTCGGAGGGGCCGGCGAATCCCGAAAGATGTTGGCGCAGAAGGTCGTGCGCGCGGGACAGACCGGCGATGGTCTCCCTGGCGACCAGGACGACGAACGGACTTTCGCGGTCGAAGACGCCGGGCCAGCGGCGGCCCGAATCCGCCGCGGGCGCAAGCACATGCGCGAGGGTACTGGCTCCGGCACCGCCGTGCACACCCAGCAGCCAGACCAGCGGCGCACGGCCGACACCCGGTACCGGACGGTCCCAGATGGCGGCACGGCGAGACTCCGGCGGGGCGATCACACCGGCGGGCGTCGGGTCGGGCTGGCGCGGAAAAATCATGGCGGCGGTCATGATGCCACCCCGGCGAGCAGGCGCCCATATGCCCGGCGCGTCTCGGCGGCCAGCGAGGCGTGCCGCACGAGTTCGCCACGGGCCAAGTGCGGATCGTAAGGGATCTCCATGATGTCGCGAACCCAGCCGGACAGATGCTCGCGCAAATGATCCGCTACCCGGGAATCGTCACCCGGGTATTGATGCGAGACCACGATCGTGGTGTCACCGACGACGCCGCCGCCGTGCCCCTCTCCCGGGTCGCCGAACTGGTCGTCGAGCCATTCCAGGGCGACCCGCAGCCGGTTGGCCGCATCGGTGCGGGCCGGAATGGCAAGCACCAGAGCCACATCCGCGTCATCGAGCAGGGGAATCAGTTGCCTGGCGGCAATCGGGTGCCCACCGTCGTAGACGGCGGTGTATCCCGCGTCGTGCACCGCGCGCGCGACCGTGAGATAGGTCGCACGCCTGCGCAGCGGCGCGGCATCTCGCCAGAGCAGACCGATACCCGAAGTCGCGCGCGACAGGCACTCCTTCAACGGCGCGGGCTCGTCGTCACCGCGGCCGTACAGCCAGGACTGCAAACTGATCGGGTGCAGATGCTCATCGGCGCCGCGCAGCGCGAGATCGCTGCCCGCCGAGGTGGCGTCCACCGCGACCGTCGGCGTTCCGCCCGTGCCGAGTTCACCCGCCAGCCCCAACGTCGTCGTGGTGGTACCCGCACCACCGCACCCACCGACCACCAGAATCGGCCGCTGCACCGGGTGATCCGCCTCGGAGCCGCC
>NZ_BAFP01000094.1 GCF_000308455.1 Nocardia abscessus NBRC 100374
CGGCCCGGCCCGCGGCTGCTCGCGCGCGCCGCTCGGCGGCCCGCCGGTCGGACGGGTCGACGCCGAGCCGGTCCTCGCCGTTCACCCGCGCCGAATCCCGTGCGGAGCGCCGCCGCTCCGGCCGCTGTCCCCACTCGTCCCGGCCGGATTGCTCGAGTCGCCTGCGGCGTGCGTCCTCGTCGCGTTCCCGTACGGGTGGCTCGTAGTCCCGTGCCATGAATCGCTCACCCCGCCAGTGCCTTCGGAATAGTGGCATGCTCCGGCAGGATCACCCCGCAACCGAGCGAAGCCGCGAAGGCCGCCGCCTGGTAGCGGTAACACCGCCGGATCTTCAAGCGCGCCTGGGTCGACAGGTCGCGCGTGATGGCTTCGATGCGCGGCAGGTCACCGCGCAAGGGCTCGGTGATGGTCACCAGCGCCCCGAAGCGGGTCACACCGTGACCCCTGGCCTGCTCCTCGCGGGCCTGCTGAGTCGCGCCCACCCGCAGCGTCGCCGCCGCGGACACGACCCCTCGTTCGCTCTGCTGGGCCACCAACGCGTTCTTGAAATCGTCGTCGACGATTTCGGCGGCGTCGGCGGCTGAATGCGGACGGTACACGATCGCGATCCGTTTGCGCGGAACTTCGGGATTCGGTGCGAGCAGCCGTTGCAGCACTCGCTCGTCCACCGCGCCTTCCGGAGCGGCGTCCATCTCCCAGGTGACCGACCGGCCACCGTCGTGCACCAGGTGATCCCACTTCTCGTCATGGGACACCGGGCCCGCGTCCGCCCAATCCAGGCCGTGCCCTTCGGGTTCGCCCGCGGCCACCTCGAGGTCGGCCTGCGAGGCGGGATCGTAACTGCGGCGGATGAACGAGATCACCTCGTCGGCCGACATCGGCTGGGCGCGCACACCGGCTTCCGCCAGCGCGGCGCAGATACCGGGCAGGCGGCGGCCGATCTCCACGGCCTCCTCCGCCGGGTTCTTGCGGCGCTCGGCGGTGGTGGCCTTGAACGTGATCGCCACGCGCGGCAGCAATTGCACCCGCTCCTGCGGCAATTCGGTGGCCAGCTCGTACATCACCTGCTGGGCCAGCTCCGGCGCCTCCGGCCTCGTGATCGTGGAAACCTCGGTGAGCAAGCGGTTTCCGGTCTCGGGCACCGTGTCGATGACCGGAACCACGGCGACGATGTCGCTGGTCTGGCCGACCGAGGCCAGGAAGGTGCCCCACGCCGACACCCAGCGGTCGATCACGGGCTGGTCCACCGCCTCGTGGCCCTGCGGCCACGCGCGCAGCACCACCGTGTACTGGGCGAACTGCGGGAGGTGGATCATGCCGAAGCTGTAACCGCCCGCGTCGATGCCCTCGTACAACTTGGAGGGCGCCAGCAGACCGGGCAAGCGGGTGACGCCGCCCGGGATCCGGGAGAAGCGGCCACCGCGGTACACGTGCTCGCCGCGATTGCGCGAGCGCATCCAGTTGAACATCATCAATCCCGTCTCGTAGCCCGAACGACCTCCGGTCCGCCACACCAGCGGGACCATCACGACGACACCGACGCCGCCGACGATCATCCCCCACTGGAAGCCGCCGACCATCGCGGTGATCAGCGCGGTGATCACGACCGCGAAGCCGAGGACGGTCTCCTCCCAGCGCAGGCCGAAAAGACCCGCGCTGCGCGGCTTCTGCCAGAGCCCGTACGAGCGCCGCTCGTAGGTGTCGGTGATTGTCATCGCGGAATGGTGCTCCTCCCGAGGTCGGGTGACCGGTTCGTCCAGCGGTCGCCCGCGACGTCACCCATGGCTTGATCGGCCCGGTTCAGCCCGCCGCTCGCGGCGCGCGCCGCTCCGATCC
>NZ_BAFP01000093.1 GCF_000308455.1 Nocardia abscessus NBRC 100374
GCGCGTAGCGCTCGCGCGCTGCCCGCCACGCCGCGGGGCGGGCGGAGGCGGTGCCGGCGGCTCCTCCTCCTCGTCATCGACGTAGCGGGGGATGACGGTCGTGTCGTCGTCGTAGTAGTCGTCGCCGTCGTCGTGTTCGCCCCAGGCTTGGTCGTCTCTCCGGTAACGCCGATCAGCTTCGCGCTGTCGGAACAGTTCCTCGGCCCGCGCCCACCGATCCGTCATGCATCGTCCCCGGGCGACGCAGGACGTCCCGCTTCCACCGACCTCAACACCGCACTCCGTTCGTCCAACCATCCTTGCAGGATCGACACGGCCGCCGCCTGATCGATCACCTGCCGCTGGCCACGCGCGCGAACTCCGCTGTCCCGCAATGCACGTGCAGCTGACACCGTAGTCAAACGTTCGTCGGAAAGCCGGACCGGTACCGGCCCGACGGCAGCCCGCAATCGCTCAGCGAATGCGCTGGCCAGCGTAGCTGCAGTCCCCTTCTCCCCGCGTAATGTTCGCGGCAATCCGACGATTACCTCGACTGCCTCGTACTCCCGCACAATTTCGGCAATTCTTTCGATATCGGGTGCGGGCGCCGAGCGCCGCGACTGTTTCGCGCGTGGCACCGTCTCCACCGGCGTGGCGAGAATGCCGTCGGGATCGCACGCGGCGACCCCGATCCGGACACTGCCGACGTCGACGCCGATCCGCCTGCCCCGACCGGGATCGGTGGCGGGATGCGGCCGGTCGGCGCCGCGCTGCGCCGACCTCTCCGGTTCCGCGGAGTCGCCCATCACCCGGCGAGTTCGGCCACCCGCGCGCGGACCGCGGCCAGGCCCGCCGGAATGCCGGACGGGTCCGAACCCGCGCCCTGAGCCATCTCCGGCTTGCCGCCGCCGCGTCCGGCGATACTCGGACCGAAGCTGCCGACCAGATCGCCTGCCTTGACGCCGAGCTCCTGGGCGGGCTTGTTCACCGCGACGACGAACGGCACCTTGCCGTCCGCGTTGCCGAGCAGCACCACCACGGCGGGCTCACTGCCGAACCGGCCGCGGATATCGGTGGCCAGCGTGCGCAGATCGCCCGCGGGCACGCCCTCGGGCGCGGCCACGGCGACCAGCAGCAGACGGCCGATCCGCTCGGCCTCCTCGACGAACTTGCCCGCCGAGGACAACACGGCGGCCATCTTGGTGCGCTCGAGCTCTTTCTCCGCCACCTTGAGCCGCTCCACCAGCTGCTCGACGCGACCGGGCACCTCCTCGGAGGGCACCTTCAGCGCGGAGGCGACACCGGCCAGCAGGGCACGCTCCTTGGCCAGGTACTTGTAGGAGTCCAAGCCGACGAAGGCCTCCACACGGCGTACACCCGAGCCGACCGACGACTCACCGAGCACCGTGATCGGGCCGATCTGCGAGGAATGCTGCACGTGGGTGCCACCGCAGAGCTCCATCGAGAACGGGCCGCCGATCTCCACGACGCGGACCTCGTTGCCGTAGTTCTCGCCGAACAAGGCCAGCGCACCCATCTGCTTGGCCTTCGGCAGATCGGTGACGAAGGTGTTCACCGGGAAGTCGGCGCCGACCGCGTCGTTGGACACGGCCTCGATGTCGGCCTTCTGCTGCTCGGACAGCTGGCCCTGCCAGTTGAAGTCGAAGCGCAGGTAGCCCGGCTTGTTCAGCGAGCCGGCCTGCACGGCGTTCGGGCCGAGCACCCGCCGGAGGGCGGCGTGCACCATGTGCGTGCCGGAGTGGCCCTGGGTGGCGCCGCGCCGCCACGCCGGGTCGGCTTGGGCGAGCACGATATCGCCCTCGGTGACCTGGCCGTGCTCCACGGTGGTCTTGTGCACCCACAGCTTCTTGGCGATCTTCTGCACGTCGTTGACCCGCAGCTTCAGCCCCGATGAGGCGGTGATGGAGCCGCGGTCGGCGATCTGGCCGCCGGACTCGGCGTAGAGCGGGCTGCGGTCCAGGATGACCTCGACGTCCTGGCCCACGGTCGCGGTGGGCACCCGTACGCCGTCGGCGATCAGGGCGAGCACGGTGGCCTCGGAGGTCAGCTCGTCGAAGCCGGTGAACTCGGTGGCGCCCCGGTCGACCAGCTCCTTGTAGATGGTGAGGTCGGCGTGGGCGTGCTTGCGGGCCTGGGCGTCCTCCTTGGCGCGCTTGCGCTGCTCGGCCATGAGCGAGCGGAAGCCCTCCTCGTCGACCGACAGCCCGGCCTCGGCGGCCATCTCCAGCGTCAGGTCGATCGGGAAGCCGTAGGTGTCGTGCAGGGTGAAGGCGTCCGACCCGGCGATCGTGCTGCCGCCCTCGGCCTTGACCGCGGCGGCGGTGTTGTCGAACAGCGTGGAGCCGGTGTTCAACGTCTTCAGGAACGCCGTCTCCTCACCGACCGCGACGGTCTCGATCCGGCGGAAGTCGGTGGCCAGCTCCGGGTAGGACGGGGCCATCAGGTCGCTGACGATCTTCATGAACTCGCCCATCACCGGCTTATCCGCGCCGAGCAGGCGGGCCGAGCGCACGATGCGCCGCAGCAGGCGGCGCAGCACGTAGCCGCGGCCGTCGTTGCCGGGGTTCACGCCGTCGGCGATCAGCATGGCGGCGGTGCGGGCGTGGTCGGCGATCACGCGGAAGCGGACATCGTCCTCGTGCTGGACGCCGTAGGAGCGCCCGGTCAGCTCCTCGGCCTTGTCGATGATCGGGCGCAGCAGGTCGGTCTCGTAGACGTTGTCCACGCCTTGCAGCAGCAGCGCGATCCGCTCGACGCCCATACCGGTGTCGATGTTCTTCTTCGGCAGCGACCCGACCGGCGGATGCCCCAGCTTCGGGCTCAGCTCGCCGCGGACGTCCTGCATGAACACGAGATTCCAGATCTCGAGGTAGCGGTCCTCGTCGGCGACCGGACCACCGTCGCGGCCGTGCTCGGGCCCGCGATCGTAGTAGATCTCCGAGCAGGGCCCGCCGGGACCGGGCACGCCCATATCCCAGTAGTTGTCCTTGCCGTCGCGGAACTGGATGCGCTCCTCGGGCATGCCCGCGACCCGTTTCCAGATCTCGGCGGTCTCCGGGTCGTCCTGGTAGACGGTCACCCAGATCCGCTCGGGATCGAACCCGTAACCACCCTCGTCCTGTGGCTTGGAGATCAGCTCCCAGGCGAGGGTGATCGCCCCCTCCTTGAAGTAGTCGCCGAAGGAGAAATTGCCCGCCATCTGGAAGAACGTGTTGTGCCGCGTGGTGACGCCGACCTCTTCGATGTCGCCGGTCCGCACGCATTTCTGCACGCTGGTGGCGCGCGGGTACGGCGGCGCTTCCTGACCCAGGAAGTACGGCTTGAACTGGACCATGCCTGCGTTGACGAACAGCAGGTTCGGGTCGGCCAGGATCAGGGAGGCACTCGGCACCTCGGTATGGCCGGCACGGAGGAAATGGTCCAGGAAACGCCGTCGAATCTCGTGGGTCTGCACGAATACCCAGCCTACCGGTGCCGCGCACGCGAATTTCATCGACCGGGGCTGCCCGCGCGTCCCGGCGACCGGCCTGCGAACCGGTCTCGCGGCGGTCAGCCTCGGACGATGCGGCGCAGCTTGTCGACTCTGGGGCCGATCTCGCGTTCGTGGCCATGGTCGGTGGGGTGGTAGTAGTCGACACCGACCAGTTCGTCGGGCGGGTACTGCTGGGAGAGCACGCCGTCCTTGTCGTCGTGCGGGTACTTGTAGCCCTGGGCGTTGCCGAGTGCCGCCGCGCCCGGGTAATGACCGTCGCGCAGGTGCGACGGGACCACGCCCGCCTTGCCCGCCGCGACGTCGGCCATGGCCGCGCCGATCGCGGCCACGACGGCGCCGGATTTCGGGGCGGTCGCCAGGTGGATCGTGGCCTGCGCGAGCGCGAGGCGGCCTTCGGGCAGGCCGACCAGCTGCACCACCTGCGCGGCGGCGGTCGCCGTCTGCAGCGCCGTCGGGTCGGCCATGCCGATGTCCTCGCTCGCGTGGATCATCAGCCTGCGGGCGATGAAACGCGGGTCCTCCCCCGCGCTCAGCATGCGCGCCAGATAGTGCAGCGCGGCGTCGACGTCCGAACCGCGGATGGACTTGATGAACGCGCTGATCACGTCGTAGTGCTGGTCGCCTGCCCGGTCGTAGCGGACCGCGGCCTTGTCCACGCTGGCCTCGACCAGGTCCACGTCCACGGTGCCGTCGAGCGAGGATTCGGCCGACGCTTCCAGGGCTGTCAGCGCGCGGCGGGCATCGCCGCCCGCGATGCGCACGATGTGGTCGAGCGCGGCCTCGGTCACGGTGTACTCGCCGGCGAGGCCGCGCGGATCGGTGATCGCGCGGGTGAGCACCTGGCGGATGTCGCCTTCGGTCAGCGAGCGCAGTTGCAGCACCAGCGAGCGCGACAGCAGCGGTGACACCACCGAGAACGACGGATTCTCCGTGGTCGCGCCGACCAACAGCACGATCCGGTTCTCCACCGCGGCGAGCAGGGCGTCCTGCTGTGTCTTGGAGAAGCGGTGCACCTCGTCGATGAACAGCACGGTCTGCTCGCCCGCCGACACCCTGCGCCGGGCCAGGTCGATGACCGCGCGCACCTCCTTGACGCCCGCCGACAGCGCCGACAGCGCCTCGAACCGACGACCGGTGGCTTGCGAGATGAGCGCGGCCAAGGTCGTCTTTCCCGTGCCCGGCGGGCCGTACAGCAGCACCGAAGCGGCGCCCGAACCCTCGATCAGCCTGCGCAGCGGCGAGCCGGGACCGAGCAGGTGCTGCTGGCCGACCACCTCCTCCAGCGCCGCCGGACGCATGCGCACGGCCAGAGGCGCACCCGCGTCCCTGCGCACCACCGTGTCGATCGAATGCTCCGGGGGCACCGCGGCGCCGGGCACGTCGAACAAACCATCGCTCACCCGGAAAACGTTACCCAGCCGCACCGACAGCACGACATGCCGTGCCCACGCGGCGGTCGCGCGGCCCCGACCAGCACGGAGACGGGCCGAGTTGCGAGCCGCCGTCACTTCGGTTGGGATCGGTACCCGTGCTGGAAAACGCGCCCGTTTCAGATCCCTCGTCCGTTCCGCGCTTCGCTCGGCGCACACTCTTGGCGGGCACCGCGGCCGCCGCCGCCGCCACCGCGGTACGGGGCGCCGGACGCGCCGCAGCCGCCACCCAGGTTTTCCGGCACGGCGTTGCCTCGGGCGACCCGCTCCCCGATGGCGTGATCCTCTGGACCCGCGTCACCGTCTCCGACGACGCCGCCCCCGGCTCGGGCCTGGGTGACCCGGCGACCGTGCGCTGGGAGATCGCCGCGGACGACCGGTTCGCCTCGATCGCCGCATCCGGAACCGCGACGGCCGCGGCGGAGTCCGACCACACCGTCAAGGTCGACGTCTCCGGCCTCGCGCCGGGTGTGGAGTACTTCTATCGCTTCAGCGCACTCGGGGAGACCTCCTCGGTGGGTCGCACCAAAACCGCGCCCGCCACCGCGGACACACCGGACCGCCTCCGATTCGGCGTGGTCTCCTGCTCGAACTGGGAGGCGGGCTACTTCGGCGCCTACCGCCACCTGGCCGCCCGCACCGACCTGGACGCGATCGTGCACCTGGGCGACTACATCTACGAATACGGCCGGGGCAAGTACGGCGGCCGCAACGGCACCGTGCGGCTGCACGAACCGGCCGACGAGATCGTGAGCCTGGCCGATTACCGCGTCCGCCACGCGCAGTACAAGACCGACCCGGATCTGCTCGGCCTGCACGCCACGCTGCCGTTCATCTGCACCTGGGACGACCACGAATCCGCCGACAATTCCTGGTCCGGCGGCGCGAACAACCACGATGCCGCCGACGAGGGCGACTGGGCCGACCGGCGCGCCGCCTCCGCCCGGGCCTACCTGGAATGGATGCCGGTCCGCGCGTCCGGGTCCGGCGCCGACGTGCGGATCTACCGCAGGCTGCGCTTCGGCACCCTGGCCGAACTCGCCATGCTCGATCTGCGCAGCTACCGCGACCAGGAGGCGAAGCCCGGAGCGCACTGGCGGGAGGCCGACGATCCGGCGCGCAGCCTCACCGGCAAGGCTCAGATGGAGTGGCTCACCGCGGGCCTGGCGTCGGCGCCGGTGCGGTGGAAGCTGGTCGGCAACTCGGTGATGATCGCTCCGCTGGTCTTCCCCCCGCTGGAGCCCGCCACCACGGCGGCGATCACCAGCACCGTGGGCCTCCCGCAGGCCGGCCTGTCGCTGAACGGCGACCAGTGGGACGGCTACACCGCCGACCGCGCTCGCCTGTTCCACGCCATCCTCGACCAGCAGATCACCGACGTGCTGTTCCTGACCGGCGACATCCACTCCTCATGGGCCGCGGATCTGCCGGTGGACGCGGCGAACTATCCGGGCGGGGCGACGGCGGGCGCCGAGTTCGTGGTGCCGTCGGTGACCTCGACCAGCATCGGCGACCTGCTCCGGGCGAACTCCGCGCCGCTGGCCGCATCGCTCGCGACGGTCAACCGTCATCTGCGCTACGTGGAGCTCGATTCGCACGGCTACGGCGTCCTGGAGGTCACCGCGGACCACGCGCAGATGGATTGGTACTACCTACTGAACGTGGCCGACCCGAATTCCGGTGTGCGCCACGGCGCTTCGTTCGCCGTCCGTTCCGGGGGACGGATCGAGCCGCGGCAGGTCCCGCTCGGCTGACCGACGCGGGAGATCACTCCCCGCCGGCGCATCCCCCACCGCCGCCGTATCCTCCGCCGCCTGCGGAGTAGTCGTTGGATTTACCCTTCCGCCACTGCCGACCGCGGGCTTCTTTGCTGAGCTGGGCCCCGGCCGCGCGGGCACGAGTCGTCGTGTCTTCGCCGCTCCGGCCGCGGGCCTTGTTCCGTCGCACGATCACGACGCCGAGCACAGCGGCGACGACTCCGATCGCGAACACGACGAGCGGTAGGTAACCCACCCGGTACTCCCTCTTCCCCGCGCCCGCTCTCGCCTTCGATCGAGCGCTCCGAACTGTCATTGTGCCGGGCGCGCAGGGGATTCACATCCGGTGTTCCGGAATCGCGGAACCACCTCGCGGTTCAGCGGAGGCCGCCGGAAACGACGCTCGGCGGTCGGTACGCACGCCACGAAGCCGGGTTCGCCGCGGCCGCTCGCGTCAACGCCGGGTCCGGCCAACGCCCGTCCGCGGAAGAAGATCTACTCCGACCAGCGCTCTTCCAGCATCGCGGACACGTCCTCGGCGAAATCGCCCACGATGTCGTCACCCGTGCACCGCGCGTCTTCGGCGAGTGCGGCCCAGCGGTTGATCAGCGCCGCCGAGCGCGGTACCGACAGCCCGTGCTCCCTGGCGGCCGCGATGCGCGTGTGGTCGGCGGGCAGGAACCAATAGGTGGACAGCCAGACCCAGATCAGCCTGGCTTCCAGGATTCGTTCGTCGAGCTGCTCGTCGTCGGCCAGCGCGGGCCAGACGCCGACGACCTCCGCGCGCCACGCCTCCACCATCTGCTTGGCGCGTTCGCGGGAGAGTTCGACATCGCACAGGCAGCCGGGGAAGGACACCAGGGCGTAGGCGATGTCCAGGGTGGCGTCGCGGAATCCGCCCCACTCGTAGTCGAGGAAGCGAGCGCCCTCCTCATTCAAGATCACATTGTCCGGGCACAGGTCCGACGGGCTGAACGCCCGGAAGCGGCCCGCGGAGTACAGCCGATTGCCCCGCACGATCCGCTCGGCGATCTCGCCGGGCACCTCGATGCCCAGTTCGCGCTGCAGCAGTCCGGGAACCTCCGCGATCGCCGACTCGGCCTGCTGCGCGATGCCGTCCACCCGGTGCACCACGTCCACCCGGCGCAGCAACGCGACGAAGTCCGCCTCGCGCCCGACAGTGGCGGCGTGCATCCGGCCCAGCGCCTGGGCGAACGCCATCAGGGCGTTGCGGGCCGCGGTCTCGGTGCCCGACCGCAGCACGGCGGTCAGCAGCGAGTTCTCGCCGAGGTCGCTGAGGATCAGCAGGCGGTCGGGAAGGCTGTGCGCGATCAGGTACGCGCCCGGCCGGTGTTCCCGGCTCAGAGCGGTGGTGAACTGGTAGGACACCGCCTCGCGGAGGAAAGCGGAATCGATGCTGGCCACCCCGGGCGCCAGCCCTCCGGTCCGGCGATCTTGGGCGGCTCCGCGAACCTGCTTGATGATCAGGGTTCGCGGTAACGAGAATGCGTTCTCCGCTACACGCACGCGTAGGACCGTCGTCCTACCACTACCGCTGAGTTCGATCGGATCGCTCAGCTTTACCGGAGCACCCATTCGCTTTGTGAGCAACTGTTGCGCTGCGGACACGACTTCGGCGGCGCGTTCGGCCAATAGTGCGGTCATCGACTCTCAAGCTACTCGCATCCGGTCACTTCTAGCGAGCGGTTACACAACCTTTCCGCGTCGCTCGGCGTGTCTCCGGCGAGGTCGGAGCGCGACCGCAGGTCGCTTGACACCTCGACAGCGGTCGGGTTTTCTCATCGTCAACTGCCATGCGCCACACCGCAAACCAGTTGAGTGGAAAGGTCTACGCATGACCGAAACACCGCCCCCCGCACCCAAACCATCAGCTGGCGGCGCTACCTCCCCGAACGACGACGAACGCTTCGCGCCACGGCCGGGCCGACACGAGAGCCCGCATCCGCAGGCACCTGGTCCCGGGACCGGCCATCCCCGCCACGAGATGGCGGGTTCGTCCGGATATCCGCAGTTCGAGGGCCCCGGCGCGGCACACTACGGCAGCGAACCGCTGGAGCCGCCCCCGCCGGTGGGCGCCCCGCATCCCAGCTACGGTCCGCAGGGCACCGGGCCGGGGTGGGCGCCGCCCGGCCCCGCGCAGGCGCAGGAGCCGGTCTACGGCTACCAGCAGGTCCAGGTGGGTTCGAGCTCGCTGGACGTCGGTCAGGCCATCAGTTACGGCTGGGCGAGGTTCCGGGCCAATCCGGGGCCGTGGGCCGGGGTGACCGCGGTGGGCCTGGTCATCTACCTGGCGTTCCTGCTCGTCGTGCAAATCGCCGACCCGACGACGATGCTGCCACTGCTGCTCATCTTCCTGGCGGTCATGGCCGCGGTCTGGCTGCTGCAGGCGGCCATGGTGCGCGGCGCGCTGTACGAGGCCGACGGCACGCCTCCGCCGTTCGGCGCCTACTTCCGCTTCGTGAACGCGGGCAACGTGCTGCTCACCGCACTGCTGGCGTTCACACTGACCTTCATCGGCTCGGCGATCTGCCTGCTCCCCGGTCTGATCGCCGGCTGGCTGTGCATGTTCTCGCTGCATTTCGTGGTCGACCAGGACCAGGGTCCGTTCGAGGCGCTGAAGTCCAGCTTCACGCTGGTGGTCGCCAACGCTTGGCAGGTGCTGCTGCTCGCGCTGGCGGTGCTGGTGGTGACCTTCCTCGGCCTGCTGCTGTGCGGGTTGGGCCTGCTGATCGCGGGCCCGGTCGCCACCATCGCGGTGACCTACGCCTATCGCACGCTCACCGGCGGCACCGTCGCGGCATACTGAAGCGCGGTCATCCGCCGATCCGAGCGCGTGTCCCGATCCACCGCGTGAAACGCCCCACCGGTCCGGCCTCGCTGCCCGCGCGAGGCCGGAGGGCGAGTACCAGGATCCCGGCCACGACGATGCCCGCCATGTTCACGGCCAGCTGCCCCGCGGACAGAAACGCCACCCGCCACTCCCCCAAAGTCGCCGCGACGACGGCGAATCCGGCCGCGGGCACGGTGGTCACCGAGATGAACACGCCGACCAGCGCGGCCGATTTCGCGGTCACCAGCGACAGCATGCCCGCCGCGCCCGCCAGTAGTGCGACGACCAGGGAGAACGGCCCGACCTGGTAGATGAAGTCGACGTCGTCGATGCTCGACACCCCATCGATGGTGATCCAGCCGACCTGCCGCCACACCACTGTCGCCAGCAGCGTGACGACCATCGCCACCGGAAAGCCGACCGCGAGCGCGAGCACCGACCGCCGGACCAGCGAAAAGTCCCTGCGCACCACAGCGACCGCGAGGGCGGCCAGCGGCCCGAACTCCGGACCGACGACCATGGCGCCGACGATGGTCACCGGCGAATCGGTCGCGACGCCGACGGCGGCGAGCAGGCAGGCGATCGTGAGGAACGCCAGGAACGTCGCGCTGATGCTCGACTCCTCGTGGGTCTGCGCGAGCAGTTCCTCCCACACCACCGCGTCGCTCGGATCGCCGGGCGCCTCGTGCACCGCACGCTCACCCGCGTCCGACAGCACCGTCTCGACCGGTGTGAGTGTCATACCGCCGGACCGGCAGACGCCCAGCGCGGTCAGATCGTCGATTACGTCGTTGGCGGCCTCTCGAGCCACGTCCGCCTGCACGAGATCGCCCTCCGGCTCCAGCGCGACGCCGCGTGCCAGGGTCACGTGCGTGACCCCGGGATCGGCGGCAAGCACCTCGAGCGCCGCGTCGGTGATCTCCGGCGGGCTGATCATGCGCAAGTGCAACAACGGATTCCCTCGCGATCGGCGTCCTCGAGCAGGGACACGGCTGACCAAAAGGTACCGTTCGCGGGGTTGCTCCGTTACGACGCGGTCGCGGCGTCGGCCGCCTTCTTCTGCTCCGGCTTGGCGTCCAGGCCCGCCTCTTTGCGCTGCTGCGCGGTGATCGGCGCGGGTGCGTCGGTCAGCGGGTCGACGCCGCCACCGGTCTTCGGGAACGCGATGACCTCACGGATCGAGTCCTCTCCCGCCAGCAGCGCGGTGACCCGGTCCCAGCCGAAGGCGATGCCACCGTGCGGCGGAGCGCCGAAGGCGAAGGCGTCCAGCAGGAAGCCGAACTTCTCCTGCGCCTCCTCCTGACTGATCCCCATGACCTCGAAAACGCGTTCCTGCACATCGCGGCGGTGGATACGAATCGACCCGCCACCGATCTCGTTGCCGTTGCAGACGATGTCGTAGGCGTAGGCCAGCGCCGAGCCCGGATCGGCGTCGAAAGTGTCCAGCGACTCCGGCTTCGGCGAGGTGAAAGCGTGATGCACCGCGGTCCACGCGGAGTGGCCCACCGCCACGTCGCCGCTCGCGGTCGCTTCGACGGTCGGCTCGAACAGGGGCGCGTCCACGACCCACACGAACGACCAGGCGTCCTCGTCGATGAGCCCGACCTTGCGGGCGATCTCGACACGCGCCGCGCCGAGCAACGCACGCTGCGCCTTCGGTGCGCCCGCGGCGAAGAACACACAGTCACCGGGGACCGCGCCGACGTGCTTGGCCAGCCCCTCGCGCTCGGCTTCGCTGAGGTTCTTGGCGACCGGGCCGCCGAGCGTGCCGTCCTCGTTCACTAGGACGTACGCCAGCCCCTTGGCGCCGCGCTGCTTGGCCCATTCCTGCCATGCGTCGAGCTGTCGCCGCGGCTGGCTCGCGCCGCCCGGCATGACCACCGCGCCCACGTAGGGCGCCTGGAACACCCGGAACGGGGTGTCTGCGAAGTAGTCGGTGCACTCGGTGATCTCCACGCCGAAGCGCAGGTCGGGCTTGTCGGTGCCGAAACGGCGCATGGCCTCGGCGTAGGTCATGTGCGGGATCGGGGTCTGGATCTCGTATCCGATCAGCTTCCACAGCGCGACCAGGATCTCCTCCGCCAGCAGGATCACGTCCTCCTGGCGCACGAAGCTCATCTCGATGTCGAGCTGGGTGAACTCCGGCTGGCGGTCGGCGCGGAAGTCCTCGTCCCGGTAGCACCGCGCGATCTGGTAGTAGCGTTCGATGCCGCCGACCATCAGCAGCTGCTTGAACAGCTGCGGACTCTGCGGCAGGGCGTAGAAGCTACCCGGCTGCAGGCGGGCGGGCACCAGGAAGTCGCGCGCGCCCTCGGGCGTGGACCGGGTCAGCGTGGGAGTCTCGACTTCGACGAATTCGTGGCGGGCGAGCACCTCACGGGCGGCCGCGTTCACCCTGGACCGCAGCCGGATGGCGTGCGCCGGGCCTTCGCGGCGCAGGTCCAGGTAGCGGTGCTTCAGGCGCGCTTCCTCACCGGGCTGCTCGTCCAGCTGGAACGGCAACGGAGCGCTCTCGTTCAGCACTTCGAGCTCGGTGACGTTCACCTCGATGGCGCCGGTGGGCAGTTCGGGGTTCTCGTTGCCGCTCGGCCGCGGTTCCACGGTGCCGGTGACGCGCACGCAGTACTCGGCGCGCAGCCGGTGCGCCTGTTCGGCGGGTTCGCCCTCGCGGAAGACGGCCTGGGCGACGCCCGACGCGTCGCGCAGATCGATGAAGATCACCCCACCGTGGTCACGCCGCCGGGCCACCCAGCCGGTGAGAGTGACGGTCTGACCGGCATGCTCGCTTCGCAGCGAACCAGCCAAGTGGGTGCGCAGCACGGGATTCCTTTCGACGACTCGGCACCGGGCTCGGTGTGACCAGGTGCGAGACCATCGTAGTGAGACACATTCCCCGAGTGGAAACCGATATCACCGCGCCCGTGCCAAGCTGTACCCGCGGAGTGTGAACCGGGGCTCGTACGACCGAGGGCTGTGTGACCCCGACGGACAAGCGAGAAAGCGACGACGATGACCTTCAACGAGGGCATGCAGATCGATCCGGACCGCGTTTCCTCCGGCGGTCCGGGCATGGGCGGCAAACTCGCGCTGGGCGGCGGCGCGGGCGGACTCATCGTGCTGGTACTCACGCTGCTGATGGGTGGCGATCCCGGCTCCATCCTCGGCAATTTCACCGGCGCGCCCGGCCAGACCCAGACCCAGCCCGGTACCGAGGGCACCCCGAGCCATTGCAGGACCGGCGCGGACGCCAACAAGTACGTCGACTGCCGGGTGGCGCTCACCGCGCAGAGCCTGGACGCGGTGTGGTCGGCCGAGCTGCCGAAGCAGGCAGGCAAGCGCTATGTCGAGCCGAAGGTCGTGCTCTTCTCCGGCGCCACCTCGACCGGCTGCGGCAACGCCACCAGCGATGTCGGCCCGTTCTACTGCCCGGTCGATCGGACCGCCTACTTCGACACCAGCTTCTTCCAGGATCTGGTGGATCGCTTCGGCGCCAGCGGCGGTCCGCTCGCCCAGGAATACGTGGTTGCGCACGAGATCGGCCATCACATCCAAAACCTGCTCGGCGACCTCGGTCGCGCGCAACGGGATCCGCGCGGGCCGGAGTCCGGCGCGGTGCGTACCGAACTGCAGGCCGACTGCTACGCGGGCATCTGGGCGCATTTCGCGGACCAGCAGCCGGCGCCCGGCAGCGACCAGCCGTTCCTGAAGCCGCTGTCGGACAAGGACGTCGCGGACGCGCTGTCGGCGGCCGCGGCGGTCGGCGACGACCGCATCCAGCGCGCGGCGCAGGGCCGGGTGAATCCCGAAGCCTGGACGCACGGTTCGTCCGAGCAGCGCCAGAAGTGGTTCCTCACCGGCTACCGGACCGGTCAGGTCCGTGCGTGCGACACGTATTCGGCGCAGGATCTCAACAATCCGCCCACCGTGCGGTAGAACCGGATCGGATCCGACACAGCGCGCCGGTACCGCCAGGGCCGGCGCGCTGTCATGATCTACGGCAGTCCGCCTGCGCCGCAGGCGAACACGGACAGCACCGGAAGATGGGATCGATGCGAGTAACGAAAGCTGTTCTGCTGGTTGTGCTGCTGATCGTCGCGGCGGGCTCGGGCGCCGCCACGGCCGACCCGGCCCTGGATCGCCCCAGTGCGCTACCGCCGATCGCCGCACCGCTGGCACTGTTCACGCTGACCACCATTCCGGATGGTTGGCAGGCCCGGACCGATCTCCGCCCACAGCTGGAGATCTTCACCGACGGCCGTGCGGTCAGCAGCCCCGATGCCGTGGCCGCCGATCGCCGTCCCGAGACCGCGCCGAAGCGGATCGACGGTCACATTCCGCCCGACGTGCTCAGCGCCGCGCTGGCCGAGACCAACGCACTGGCCGCGGCGGACCTCGGCGTGCCGAAGCCCATTGATCAGAGCAGCCGGATCATCGACTACATGCCGCAGTCACCGGCTCAGGATGTGCATCTGGTGGTGTACTCACCGGAAACCACCGAGGGGCTCGGCGGCGAGCAGCAGGCCGCACGCAAGCGTTTCGCCGACCTCTACAAGAAATTGCTCGACGCGTTCGTCCAGGACAACTGATATTCGCTCGTCACTCGGCCCGAACGGCCACGATCCGTTCGGGCCGGGTGCCGCGCGGGGCACCCGGGGACCGGGTCAGAACTGGTCCTGCTCGTAGTCCGAACTGATGATCTCGTCCGAGTGCGTAGCGCCGATGACATCCGGCGTGGATTCGCCGAGCGGACCGGTGAGATCGTCGTTGCCGGTGGGGCTCTGGTACGGCTGCACCGTGCGCGAGTGCTCCTCCTCGTTGCCGCGCTGCCCCGCAGCGCCCGCCGGGCCACCCATGAAGCTGCTCGATCCGGCGGGTGTGGTGCTACCGGGTGTGCCGGTACCGAACGAAACACCGGGGACACCGGCGACCGAGCGGATCGGTGGAACCGTGGTGCCGGGCAGGCCGCTGGCCTTGGGCACCGAGGACGTGCTCGGGCTTCCGGACCGGCTGGGGTTGCTGCCGAGCAGTCCACTCGACACGCCAGGGCTGGAACTGGGACTGTGCGTGTTGTGCACCGACGACGGCGTGGTCGTCGGGCTCGACGTCCCTGGCGTGTAGGAGTCCAGGCCCGCCGCCTTCGTCGCGGTGTCGGACGCGGTCGACTGCGCCTGCTCCAGGATCGGCTGGCCGACGTTCTGCGCCAGCGCCTGCGCGACCTCCTGGGGCGCGGGCCCGCCGCCCGGCGCGACCAGCTGCTGCACCATGCCGCTGAGTTCGCCGGTCTTGCCCGCCAGGTCCCCGCGGGTGGCGTTGACCACGCCGACGGCGTTGCCGAGGTGCTCGGTGGCCGAGGCGATCAGCGCCGCCTGCGCGGGCGGGGTGAGGATCACCGGCGCGAACGCGGTGGCCTGGGTGGCGAACGACGACGCGATCCCGAGCAACTGGGCATTGCCCTGCTGCACGACCGCGGCGGCGCGCTGGGTGATTTCGGAGATGTCGATGCCGCGCTTGCTGGTCTCCTGCCCCTCCACGTTCGCCTGCTGACTCGCGGCCTGGGCATTGCGGGCGGCCTGGCTCTGCCACAACTGGTCGACCGTGCTGATGCTGCCCTTGCCCACCTGCATCGCCATCTCGATGACCTTGGAGGACTGGCTGAGGATCGCGGTCGGGTCGAACGCGCCGATGACGCCGGTGCCGAAGCTGCTGAGCAAATCCAAGATCGGCTTCATCAGCAGGTCCACGCCGGGCAGCGCGGGAACCGCGACGCCCTGCATCAGTGCGGCGACCGGGTCGGCGGGCAGCGCGGGCAACGACGCGGCCGCGGCCGAAGCCTGGTTCACCGCGGTGCTGATCGCGCTCGGCGCGGCGGCGAGCGCGCCGTCGAGCACGCCCTGTGCCTGCCCGAGTGCGGACTCGGCCACCGGCACGGCGACGTGCTCCACCGCGGTGTTCATATCGCCGAGCAGCGTGGACACCTCATGCGGCATCCCCGCCGTGTCCTCCGCGCCCGGCGCGCCGCTCAATCCGGGCAGACCGGCGGGCACAGCGGCGGCCGACTGCTGATCCTCGGAGATCTTGCGTGACAGCACGAATGCGGGCGGCTCGATGGGCGGCAGGTCTTCGGGCAGTTGCGGCAGCGGCACGTCGAGCACCGCCTGGGCCGGTGCCTGCTGCAGTGCCTCCAGCACGGTCTGCTGGCCGACGGCGACGTTCTGTTCGGCCGCGTGCGCGACGGCTTCGTCCTGCGGCGCGATGACGCCGCTGTCCAGCGGTCTCATACCGCGTCCCCGATCTGGCCCGCGATCGACCCGAGCGCGCCCGCGTTGGACCAGTCGACGGCATCGTAGGCCGCGGCGGCGCTGAACGCCGACTCCGAGAGCTTGTTGTACTTGGCCGACAGATCGTTGATGTCCTTGGCCTGCAATACCTGCGCCGCGGCGAACATCGCCAGGTAGTCCGCCCCGATCAAGCCGAACACCGGGACCAGCGCGGAAACGTTGCGCACCGCGTCGAAATTGCCCGCCCCCGCGAGATCACCGGCGATTCCGGCGTTCGTGGCGGCGAACGCCCGGACCGCTTCGGTCTCTACCGAGAGATCACTCATCGAGTTGCCCCCACATCGTCGTACAGATCTGCGTCATGAACTTGTCGTGATCCGCCGGCTCCCTGCCGAATCGGCAAGGGCCGCTACGGTTGCGCCCAATATAGCGGACCGGACCGGCATGTCACGAGCCCGAACGCGCCGCGCGACCGGGCTTACCGGACAAAATTGGAACGTGTTGCAAATTAGAACAAGTTCTATATTCTCTGTCCCATGAAGGTCGCAGTGACCGGCGCAGCCGGCTACCTTGGCACGAATCTGCTCCGCATCCTCACCGAGCGCGGCCACCAGGTCGCCGCCATCGATCGGGCGATTCCCGACGAGCCGGCGGCGCCCGGCGTCACCTGGGTGCGCGGCGATGTGCTCGACCCGGCCTCGATGCGTGCCGCGCTGGACGGCGCCGAGGTGGTCTACCACCTGGTCGCGGTGATCACCCTGGCGGAGAAGAACGACCTGGCCTGGCGGGTGAACACCGAGGGCGTGCGCGTGGTCGCCGAGGCGGCGCTGGCCGTCGGCGCGCGCCGGATGGTGCACGCCAGCTCGATCCACGCGTTCGACCAGTACAGCTGCGGCGGCCGGATCGACGAGAGCGCGCCCCGCTCGACCGACCCCGCGCTGCCGGTCTACGACCGGTCCAAATGGGCGGGCGAGGTGGCGCTGCGCAAAGTGATCGACCAGGGCCTCGACGCCGTGCTGTGCAACCCCACCGGCGTCTTCGGCCCGCTGGACTACGGCAAGCCGCTCTCGCGCATCAACCGGACCCTCAAAGACGCGGCGCTGGGACGCGTGCCCGCCATGATCGGCGGCGGATTCGACCTGGTGGACGTGCGCGACGTGGCCGAGGGCCTGGTACTGGCCGCGGAACTCGGCCGCACCGGCGAGAACTACCTGCTCGGCGGCTCGATGATCTCGATGCTCGAACTGTGCCGCGTCGCCGCGACCCATGGCGGCAAGCGGGGCCCGAAGTTCGCCATCTCGCCCAAACTCGTGTCCGGCGTCATCCCGGTGCTGGCCCCGATCGGCAAGCTGTTCAACTCCGACATCGTCTCCAAGGCCGCGCTGGGCGCCCTCATCTCCGCGCCCGTCGTCGACCACGGGAAGGCCGAACGCGAGCTCGGCTACCAGCCGCGCCCGCTCGACGACACGGTTCGCGACCTGGTCGCCTTCTTCGCCGACCCGGCCCGGCTCACCCCGCCCGGCACCAGGCAGATCGCTTGACAGCTCCTAGAACACATGTTCGACTGAGGGGGTGCGTTGGCAGAGCCAGACCTTGGACGCCGAGGACGGCGCCTTGCCCGGGCTGTCCCGGGCCGGTCTGGTGCGCACCGTGCAGACGCCGGAGTTCGAGGGCATCACATTTCACGAAGTGCTCTGCAAAAGCGCGCTGAACCGGGTGCCCGAGGGCGCGAACGTGCCGTTCCAATGGACGGTCAATCCGATGCGAGGTTGTTCGCACGCGTGCCGCTACTGTTTCGCGCGCGGCACGCACGAATATCTCGACCTGGACGCCGGCCGGGACTTCGATTCGCAGATCGTGGTGAAGACGAATGTCGCCGCGGTGCTGCGCAAGGAACTCGGCAGGCGCTCCTGGCGCCGAGAACCGGTGGCGCTGGGCACCAACACCGATCCCTACCAGCGCGCCGAGGGGCGATACCGGTTGATGCCGGGCATCATTCGCGCACTGACCGAATCCGGCACCCCCTTCTCCATCCTCACCAAGGGCACCCTGCTGCGCCGGGACCTGCCGTTGCTCACCGCGGCCTCCCGCGAGGTGCGGGTGAGCCCCGCGGTGTCCATCGCGATCCTCGACCAGGATCTGCACCGGAGCCTCGAGCCCGGCACACCGTCGCCCCGTGCCCGGCTGGACCTGGTGCGCGCACTCGCCGACGCGGGTTTCGCGGTCGACGTCCTGGTCGCCCCGGTCATCCCCTGCCTCACCGACGGCCGGGCGCACCTGGACGCGATCTTCGGCGCGATCGCCGATGCCGGGGCGGATTCGGCCGTCGCGTTCCCGATGCACCTGCGCGGCAGCACGCGGGGCTGGTTCCTGTCCTGGCTGGCCGAGCACCATCCGGCGTTGCTGCGCCGGTACCGCCAGCTGTACCGCCGCGGGGCCTACGTCACGCCGGAGTACTCCGCCTGGCTGCGCGCGCGGGTGGCTCCGCTGCTGGCGGAGCACGGCCTGACGGCGCGTACGCGAGCCGAACCCGAGACACGACGCTCAACCGCGCACACGACCGGCTCGCAACTGGCATTGTTCGCCTGACGCCAGCATCGCCGAATCTCGCCGGTCCCCGCGCTTCGGCGGCGCGCACCGCACTCGACGGAGTAGTTTGGCGATGGCACCTCTCAGCGACGAGGAAGTGAAGCAGGCATATGGTTTCACACCAAAAAGATGTCGGCACAGCGAAATTGGAAAAGGTCGTCATTCGGTTCGCCGGGGATTCCGGCGACGGAATGCAGCTGACGGGCGATCGCTTCACCCACGAGGCCGCCGCCTTCGGTAACGACCTGGCCACCCAGCCCAACTTCCCCGCCGAGATCAGAGCGCCGCAGGGCACCCTGCCGGGCGTCTCGTCGTTCCAGATCCAAATCGCCGACTACGACATCCTCACCGCGGGCGACCAGCCCGACGTGCTGGTCGCGATGAACCCCGCCGCCCTCAAAGCGAACCTGGAGGATCTCCCGCGCGGCGCCACCGTCATCGTCAACACCGACGAGTTCACCAAGCGGGCCGTGGCCAAGGTCGGCTACCCGGCCGATCCGCTGGCCGACGACACCCTGTCGGACTTCGTGGTGCACCGCGTACCGATGACCTCGCTCACCCTCGGCGCCACCGAATCGACCGGCGTCGGCAAGAAGGACGCCCAGCGCGCGAAGAACATGTTCGCCCTCGGCCTGCTGTCCTGGATGTACGGCCGTCCGATCGGCGGCACCGAGCAGTTCATGCGGGAGAAGTTCGCGACCAAGCCGGACATCGCCGAGGCCAACGTGCTGGCGTTCCGGGCGGGCTGGAACTACGGCGAGACCACCGAGAGCTTCGCCACCACCTACGAGATCGCCCCCGCCAAGCTGCCGCCGGGCACCTACCGCCAGATCACCGGGAACACCGCGCTCGCCTACGGCCTGATCACCGCCGGTCAGCTCGCGGGGCTGCCGGTCTTCCTGGGCACCTACCCCATCACGCCCGCCTCGGACATCCTGCACGAACTGAGCAAGCACAAGAACTTCGACGTCACCACCTTCCAGGCCGAGGACGAGATCGCGGGAATCGGTGCGGCACTCGGCGCTTCGCTCGGCGGCGCGCTCGGCGTCACCAGTACCTCCGGTCCCGGACTCGCGCTCAAGAGCGAAACCATCGGCCTCGCGGTGATGACGGAACTGCCGCTGATCGTGATCGATGTGCAGCGCGGCGGGCCGTCGACCGGCCTGCCGACCAAGACCGAGCAGGCCGACCTGTTGCAGGCGCTCTACGGCCGCAACGGCGAATCGCCGGTGGCGGTACTCGCGCCACGCTCCCCCGCCGATTGCTTCGCCACCGCCGTGGAGGCGGCGCGGATCGCACTCACCTACCGCACGCCGGTGCTGCTGCTGTCCGACGGCGCGATCGCGAACGGCTCCGAGCCGTGGTCCATTCCGCGGGTGACCGAGCTGGAACCGATCGACCCGGCGTTCGAACCGGAAGGCGACGACAACGACCCGTTCCAGCCGTACGCGCGCGATCCCGACACGCTCGCGCGCCCGCTCGCCGTCCCGGGCACGAAAGGCCGCGCCCACCGGATCGGCGGGCTGGAGAAGGCCGACGGCAGCGGCAACATCTCCTACGATCCGGCCAATCACGAGCTCATGGTTCGCCTGCGTCAGGCCAAGATCGACGGCATCGACGTGCCCGACCTCACGGTCGACGATCCGGACGGCACCGCCGAGCTGCTGTTGATCGGCTGGGGCAGTTCCTACGGCCCGATCGGCGAGGCGTGCAGGCGCGCGCGTCGGCGCGGTGTCGCGGTCGCGCAGGCACATCTACGACATCTGAATCCGTTGCCCGCCAACCTCGGTGACGTGCTGCGCCGCTATCGCGTCGTGGTCGCGCCGGAGATGAACGGCGGCCAGCTGGCCACGCTGTTGCGGGCGAAGTACCTGGTCGACGTGCGGCCGTGGACGAAGATCGCGGGTACGGCGTTCTCCGCCCAGGAACTGGTCGGGGTCATCGACGCTGCGCTGGACGGGTCGATCGAGGAGATGGAACAGAACAAGGTCTTCGCCGCGCGGGCGCGGGCCACCTACAGACCCTGCGCCGGGCCGAGCGCAGGCGAGGCAGCCGCTGATCGCACAGCTGGGGGTGACGCATGACCATCGTGGAGACCTCACTGGTCGGTACCGATCTGGGATTGACCGGAGTGTCCGGGGTGCCGACCGCCGACGGACCGCAGAAGGTGAAGGACTACACCTCCGATCAGGAGGTGCGCTGGTGCCCGGGCTGCGGCGACTACGTGATCCTGGCGACGGTGCGGGGCTTCCTCGCCGAACTGGGGTTGCGCAGGGAGAATCTGATGTTCGTGTCCGGGATCGGCTGCTCCAGCCGCTTCCCGTACTACTTGGAGGCCTACGGCATCCACTCCATCCACGGTCGCGCGCCCGCGATCGCGACCGGTTTGGCGGTCAGCAGGCCCGACCTGTCGGTCTGGGTGGTGACCGGTGACGGCGACGCGCTGTCCATCGGCGGCAACCATCTCATCCACGCGTTGCGCCGCAACGTGAACATGACGATCCTGCTGTTCAACAACCGGATCTACGGCTTGACCAAGGGGCAGTACTCGCCGACGTCGGAGCAGGGCAAGGTCACCAAGTCGACCCCGATGGGCTCGGTGGATCACCCGTTCAACACCCTGTCGGTGGCGCTGGGCGCGGAAGCGACCTTCGCCGCCCGCGCGCTGGATTCCGATCGCGCCGGGCTCACCGAGGTGCTACGCGCCGCCGCGGAGCATCGCGGCACGTCGTTCGTGGAGATCCTGCAGGACTGCCCGATCTTCAACGACGGCTCGTTCGACGCGCTGCGCCGGGAGAACGCCGCCGACCATCTCATCCCGCTGCGGCACGCCGAGCCGATCCGTTTCGGCGCCGAGGGCGAATTCGCAGTCGTTCGCCGCGGTTTCGGGCTCGCGGTGGCTCGCGCCGACGGTGTCGCGGAGTCCGACATCGTGGTGCACGACGCCTACGCCGACGACCCGGAATACGCTTACGCGCTGTCGCGGCTGTCCGATCAAGGACTCGACCACGTCGTCACCGGTGTCTTCCGCCACGTCTCACGACCGACCTACGACGACGGGGTGCGCTACCAGACCGAGACGGCTCGCGAAAAGAAACCCGTCGGTCCGGACTCGCTCCAGTCCCTGCTCACCGGACGCGAGACCTGGACGGTCGGGTAGTCAGCCGCTGGTCGCCGGACGTCCCGCGGCAGGTCAGGCGCGCTTGGCGAAGCCGAGGTCGATGACGGCGTCGCGTTCCTGCTCCAGCTCGGCGACCGAGGCGTCGATCCGAGGCCGGGCGAGATCGTCGACGACCAGATCGGGCACGATCCGGTACTCGCCGTTCGCGCAGGTGACCGGGAACGAGCTGATCAGCCCTTCGGGCACGCCGTAGGAGCCGTCCGAGGGCACCGCCATGGAGACCCAGTCGCCGTCCCGGGTGCCACGTACCCAGTCGTGGATGTGATCGATCGCGGCGCTGGCCGCACTGGCGGCCGAGGAGGCGCCGCGGGCCTGAATGATGGCGGTGCCGCGCTGCTGCACGGTGGGCACGAACTCGTCGGTCACCCAGGCGCGATCACCGATGAGATCGAGGGCGGGACGTCCGGCGATGGTGGCGTGCGCGATGTCCGGGTACTGCGTCGCGGAGTGGTTACCCCAGATCGCGACACGCGCGATGTCCGCGGCGGGCGCACCGGTCTTCTTGGCCAGTTGCGCGATGGCGCGATTGTGGTCCAGCCGGGTCATGGCGGTGAAACGCTCGGCGGGCACGTCGGGGGCGTTGCTCATGGCGATGAAAGCGTTGGTGTTGGCCGGGTTGCCGATCACGAGCACCCGCACGTCGTCCGCGGCGCTGGCGTTGATCGCGGCGCCCTGCTCGGTGAAGATCGCGCCGTTGGCGGCCAGCAGATCCGAGCGCTCCATGCCAGCCGTGCGCGGCCGGGCGCCGACCAGCAGGGCGACGTCGGCGCCGGCGAAGCCGATCCACGGGTCGTCGCTGATGTCGACGGACTCCAGCAGCTCGAACGCGCCGTCGTCCAGTTCCATCGCGACGCCCTCCAGCGACGCCACCGCTGCGGGGACCTCGAGCAGCCGCAGCCGCACGGGCGTGTCCGGGCCCAGCATCGCGCCGGAGGCGATCCGGAACAGCATGCCGTACGCGATCTGCCCCGCGGCTCCGGTCACGGTAACGGTCACGGTCCCAGCGGCGGTGCTCACGACGAACTCCTTGCGGTCGGCGGACTTCTGCTGCCAACCCTAGCCACTCTCACCGCTTCCGAAGGCGCACGGTGAGCTACGCGACAGCGCCTCCGGGAGCGGACGGTCAGCCGAGCGTGGCGACCTCGGTGTCGGTCAGCACGATCGGTGACACCGTGTCCTTGGCCCGCGCCAGCCGCACGGCGCGATACAGGGGCCGTTCCTCCAGCCCGGCGTCGCGCGCCTCGGCTCGCAACTGGTGCACCAGCATCTCGGAAACCGCTACGGCCGCGGCCAATTGGCTCGCCGACAGCGCGTCGGCGAGCCTGCGCAGGCCGAGCAGGTGCAGTTCCCGGCCGCTGCCCGCGTCGGTGTACATGGCCAGCGGAACGACCTGGGAGACCTCTCCCGCGGTGACCCGCAAAGCGATGCGGCTCAACCTGGCCGGGAATACCAGGACCTCGACGCCGGTCGCCGCCGACATCTCCACCTGGCGTTCACCGAACAGCCTGCGGGCGTGGATCCTCGTTCCGGTCACCCACATTCGCCGCCGGCGCAGCGCGACGGCGTACAGCACGGTGGGCGCACCGACGACGACGCCGATGGCCACGGCGATCGGCCAGCTCACCACGGTCGCGGCCAGCAGCGCCGCGCCGAGCCCGATGCCCGACGCGGCCAGCGCGAGACGGCGCAGCATCGGCGCGTACAGCTCGGGCGCGACCAGGTCGAGCCCCACCGGTGCGACCGCCCGCTGGTCATCAGAATTCGTGGACACTGCTCCGCCCTCTCGCGACTCCGGCGCCGGTCGTGCGCCGGTCACGCCACCGCGCCCACCGCCCGGTCAGCGACGGGTTCGACGCACAGTACCGTGCGTGCGGCGCTCGTGCCGGGAAACCCGACAGCGCCGCGCACCCGCTATCCGGCCAGCGACTCCCGGATCACGCCGACCGCCTCGGGCAGCGGAATCTGCCGCTGGTCGCCGGTCGCCATGTCCTTGAGCCCCACGGTGTTCTCGGCGAGATCCCGATCGCCGAGCACGAGGGTGAACTTCGCCCCGGAGCGATCGGCCGCTTTCATCGCGCCCTTCACACCGCGCCCGCCGTAGGCCAGATCGACTCGGACGCCCGCCGCCCGCAGCTGTGCGGCCAGCACCACCAGCCGCTGTTTGGCGGCATCGCCCAGCGGCACGCCGAAGACCTCGCAGCGCGCCTGATCGCCCGCCGACTTGCCTTCGGCCGCCAGCGCCAGGATGGTGCGGTCGACGCCGAGGCCGAACCCGATACCCGACAGCGGCTGCCCCCCGAGCTCGGCCATGAGCCCGTCGTAGCGGCCGCCGCCACCGATGCCGGACTGCGCGCCGAGACCGTCGTGCACGAACTCGAACGTGGTCTTGGTGTAGTAGTCCAGCCCACGCACCATGCGGGGGTTCACCACGTACGGCACACCGAGGGCTTCCAGGTGGCCGAGCACCTGCTCGAAGTGCGCCTTGGCCGACTCCGACAGGTGATCGATCATCAGCGGCGCGTCCGCGGTCATCGCGCGTACCTCGGGGCGCTTATCGTCCAGCACGCGCAGCGGGTTGAGCTGGGCGCGCCGCTCGGTCTCTTCGTCCAGCGGCAGGCCCAACAGGAAATCCTGCAGCAGTTCGCGGTACTGCGGACGGCACGTCTCGTCGCCCAGCGAGGTGATCTCGAGCCGGAACCCGTCGAGTCCTAGGCCACGGAACCCGGCGTCGGCGATGGCGATCACCTCGGCGTCCAGCGCCGGGTCATCGACGCCGATCGCCTCGATGCCCACCTGCTGCAATTGCCGGTACCGGCCGGCTTGCGGCCGCTCGTAGCGGAAGAAGGGGCCCGCGTAGCACAACTTCACCGGCAGCTGGCCGCGGTCGAGGCCGTGCTCGATGACCGCGCGCATCACGCCCGCGGTCCCTTCCGGACGCAAGGTGACGCTGCGGTCGCCGCGGTCGGGGAAGGTGTACATCTCCTTGGTGACCACGTCGGTGGACTCGCCGACACCACGGGCGAACAGGCCGGTGTCCTCGAAGACCGGCAGCTCGATATGCCCGTACCCGGCCAGTCGGGCGGCGCGCAGCAGGCCGTCGCGCACCGCGACGAACTCGGCCGAGCCGGGTGGCACGTAGTCCGGTACCCCCTTCGGGGCGGAAAAGCTGCTGGTCTTGGTCACGATGCTCCAGTTTCCACCACCACGCCCCCGCAAGTCCAACCGGTTCCGCGCAAGCGCCTCTCAGGAAGGTTGCCGAGCAGTCTCAGGAAGAAATGGCACACTCTTATCCCGATGTAACCGGATACGGGAGGAACGTGGTAGTGCCGAGCAACGAACAGCGACGAGCAGCGGCGAAACGCAAGCTGGAACGTCAGCTCGCCAACCGGGCCGAGCGGGCGCGCAGGCGCAAGCAACTCACGATCGCCGGATCGGTACTCGGTGTCGTCGTCGTGGTCGCCGCCGTGACCGGGGTGTACTTCTTGACCCGCGGCGACGACAGCGGCAGCTCCGAGGCAGCCGACTCCTCGCTGTCCAACACGCCCACCGCGGCCGCGCCGCCCTCCGCGAAGGCGAAGGCCGCGACGGTCGACTGCGCCTACCGCGACAGCGCCAAGCCCGCGGACAAGCCGGTGAACAAGCCGAAGGGCGACGGCATCCCCACCACGGGCGTCGATGCCAAGGTCAGCGTCAGCATGGAGACCAGCCAGGGCCCGATCGGGCTGACGCTGAACAACGCCGAGTCGCCGTGCACGGTGAACAGCTTCGTCAGCCTGGTGGCGCAGAACTACTTCGACGGCACCAGCTGTCACCGGATGACCGCGGGTGAGGGCCTGAAGGTCCTGCAGTGCGGCGACCCCACCGGTTCCGGAATGGGCGGGCCCGGCTACGAATTCGACAACGAATATCCGACCGATCAGTACGCTCCGGATGATCCGGCAGCGTCCACCGAGCCGATCTCCTACAAGCGCGGCGTGCTCGCCATGGCCAACGCGGGTCCTGGAACCAACGGCAGCCAATTCTTCGTCGTGTACTCCGATTCGCTGCTCCCGCCGCAGTACACGATCTTCGGCACGGTGGACGACAACAGCCTCGGCACCCTCGACAAGATCGCCGCAGTGGGTCAGGACGACTCCAACGGCCCAGGTGACGGGAAGCCCAAGCAGCCGGTCACGATCCAGTCGGTGCGCATCGACCGCTGAGCGCGATCCTCGCCGCCCGCCGCCGACCACGGCCGCGGGCGCGAGGCGTGTCCAGCCCCCGTTCGGCCAGAGCGAGGATAACCAAACCTTTCTTCAGTTAGGCTGTCCTCAATCCGAAGATCATCCGGCGCGCCAGGAGACACGCCGGAAATGTGCGATATATGCTGATAAAGCAGCACGCTCGTTCGATTGTGCCGACCTTTGTCGGGTAATCTCGAAACAAGGAGTTCCCGCAGCGTAGTCACCCTTCGGCCGGGCGATCCCGGACCGAGAGTGGCGCGACGCGAGCCCTCCGGGTGTCCACGTTTGCAGGCGGGACCCGCTGCACGGGACTACAGTTCGCGTGGCGGCGTCCGTAACGAAGCACCACAACCATCCATAGTGATCACTGCAGCATCGGGGAGCAGCCATGTCCGAGGAACTGGACGACATCGGCCGGGAAACCGCGGCCATGATGAGGACAATGTTGCAGCTTGCGACGCTCGTCGCCTTGCGGACCCGCGAGCGTGGTCAGAAGGAAGCCGAAGCGCGCGCCAAGCTCACCGAGGCCCGCATCAAAGAGGCCAAGGAATTGCAGATCCGCGAAGCTCGCGACGCGAAAGCCAAGGATCCGCGCAACACCGAGCTGGCCCGGCTGATCGAGAAGCCGATCGCGGAAAAGGGTGTGTCCCTGGAGAAGGACCGCTTCTCCGCGCAGGCCGAGGCGTCCCGGATGGCCGCCAACGCCGCCACCAAACCGGTGATGCAATACGATTCGCCGGAACGCCGGATGGCAATCGCGGCCCACCTCGCGAAAATGGGTGTGGCGCCGGAGCTTGCCGCAGTGCGGATGCTGATCGAAGTGGGGCAGGCACAACCACCGGTCGAGGCGGTACGCAGTCGCCCAGGCGAGAGCCCGTCGGTCACCAGGGCAGGACGGGAACAGGAATCCCGCGGCCTGGAACGAACGCGGTAGCCGGAGACGACCGAGTGCCCGCTGGATCATCCAGCCGGCACTCGTCCATGTGAACCCGGTCGATGAGAATCGCCGCGGCACAGCGTCATTACATAGGGAAGTTACCCATCGTAGGATCGCTGAACATGCCGTTCTGCGGCGCTTTCGTCGGCAGCGGGTGGAGCATGTCTTTGTGACCGTTGCGCACGCTGCAATACTTGAACGGCCCCTTGGGATCGAACAGTTTCGCCATATGCGGATCGGCATGATCCAGGAACCAGATGCTCAGTCCAGTCGCCGCGTCCTGGCGATAGTGCTCCCAGGCCCGCCACAACGCGTCCAGCCGGGCGATCGCCTCCGCGTGCTGCCACCACTCCGGGCACCACACGGTGTCGCTGAGGTCGGTGACCTGTCGCCGGTAGATCACGCTGAGATAGTTCTCGACGAATTCCACCACGTTCGCGTAGTTCATGTTCTGCTGCTGTTCGTTCACAGGGGCCGAACCTCCTCGACCTGGCCATACTCCGGCGGTGGCGTCGACTTGTCCAGCGACGGCGAGCCGATCAGGTCCGTGATCTGCGTCTTGCGCTGCGGGTCGTGGTGCGAGATGGACTTCTTCACGTCGGCAGCGTACTCACCCTCCCACCACGGCACGGTGCGCAGGAGCACCGGCGGCGCACCGGACGGGAACAGGATGGCCCGGCCGCGCGGCAGCGTCGCCAGGCCGTTGACCGAGAAGGTCTTGGACGAGCCCAGCGAGCGCGAATAGCTCTTGCCGCCTTTGGATTCGGAGACAGACTGCGAAATCGCGTCGTACTCGCCGAGCACGTCCGAACGCTCCTGCAGGAACTTGGTGTCGTCCACACCGCTGCCGAGCACCTTGATGTTCGCCGCCGACCACAACGCGTTCATGCCGCTCTCACCCCAGCAGCGCGCGCCCTGCGCCCAGGACTGCAGCACCGTCATCACCACGATGCCGCGCGAGCCGAAGTGGCTGTACTGCTTGGGCAGATCCTTCCAGCGCACCACGTTGGCGGCCTCGTCGAGCACGGCGAGCATCGGAATCGCCAGGCGGCCACCGGCCGACTGCGAGGCCTTCCGCATCGCCACGTCCACCACGGCCTCGGTGAGCGCGCTCACCAAAGGCGCGGCCGACCCGCGGCCCTCCAGCGACAGGCTGTAGAGCGTTCCGTTGTTCTCCAGGAACTCCAGCTCGTCGAACTCCCTGCGGTCGCCGCCGCGGGTGATCCACGGGTGCACGTTCGACAGCTTCAGGCAGCGGATCATCTTCTTGGCGGTGCCGAAGATGCCGCTGCGCGTCCGCGGGTCGGTGTTGTACTGCGAGGACAGACCCGAGGCCGTGTAGTGGTGGCGGGCGGCGCGCAGCAGCTCGATGGGTTCGGTGTCCTGCGGGTTGGTCACCCACTCCCACACCTGCACGATCGGCCTGCTGCCGTTGCGATCGCCCACCGCCGCGGCGAGGAACAACCCGGCCAGCAGGTCCTCGGCTTCGGGATCGAAGAACGCGTCGGTCTTGGTGTCGCGGCCGTCGTCCCCGTCGGCGAAGTGGCCCGCCAACCGCGCCGCCCGCATTTCGCAGCCCTCTCGCTTGGCGTCCACCCAGGACAGCGGATCCCAGAACCAGGTCGGCTCCTCGCCCGCGACACCCTGCGGATCGAAGACGAAGGTGGGACTTCCTTTGGCCTCGCGGACGTCTCGGGTCGCGTCCACTACGTCGCGCTTGTTCGAGGTGGCCAGCACCGGACCGATCGCGCTGAGGATCGCCGGGATCACCCGGGAGGTCGACTTGCCTTGACGCGGCCCCCAGATATCCAGGTGCAGATCCTCGTACGAGCCGTAGAGCATCACACCATCGGCCACACCGACGCCGATCGGCACGCCCGGGACATCGTTGTAACCGAGTTTCACGCCGAGCTGCTCGGCTTTCTCCCGGACGCCCGCCTCGGTGAGCATAGCGATCGCGCCGCCGTTGCCCATCACGTCGGCCTTGTCGTCGACCGGCAACCTGCCCTTGGACCGGCGCTTCTGTAATTCCTTGCGGATCACCAGGTAGGCGACCACGCTCAGGATCACCAGCAGTACGATCGCCGTCGCCGCGCCCGGCCACTGCAGCCTGCCCCGCGCCAGATCGGCCGCGATCGCGATCGGGTTGAACGGGACCTTCTGCGGACTGCCCGCGAGCAGATTGCCCAGATGCAGCGCGAGCCACAGGGTTCCGAAGATCGCGAAGCCGGCGTAGGTCAGTAGCAGGCTGACGTCGGGTCCGGGTACGGCCGGATCCGTCACCTTTTTCTTCTTCGCCATGTGTGCCTCCTGGGTCGGCCGTCCGGTACGGAAAGCGGGTGGTCAGCGGAACGCGTCGAGCCGCCAGCCGTCGGGCGTGCGCACCACGGTGGCGATCACCGTCGCGGGTGGCAACGGCTCCTTGCGCCCGTTCGGATAGACGACGGTCTGCTCGATCCCGATCTTGAATTGCTGGACGTTCGGGTCGCTCAGGGCGGGGGCCTTCTCACCGGACGCGAAAGTGAACGCCTCCACCCGCGCCCCTTCCCTCGCCCAATCCGACCATTGCAACGTCGACTTCGGCGTCTCCACCGCGGTCGGTGCCGCATCCAGCATACGAATCAGGCTGGGGCCGAGAAACTTCCGCGCCCGTGCCAGCGAAGCACCTTGGGCCTCGGTGGCGGGTTGCCAGCTGTAGATCTCCCGCAGCGCCGCGACCGCCACGCCGTCGGGCGTCACCGGGTCCGGGGCGGGCACGCCCTCCAGTAACCGGGGTGTGGACGTAGCGGGGTGCGCCGCATCGGATCCCGCGTCCGCGCGGTCCGCGCGGCCACAGGCCGCACTCAGCACCGCGGCGCTCAGCACCAGAATCACCACCAGTTTCGCGCGTGCACTTGCTCTGTCCATCCAGGCTAGCCGCACCCGGGGTGGTCGCGGCAGTCCCGCCGCCGCGTGTTCGGGCCCGTCGACGCTCACAGCACCCTCCTCGCCCGTGCGTCCCCTGGTACCGCGACTTCCGAAACACCGCCTCCGGACCGGGCATCCGCGCCCGGCACCGACTGGATCATCCGGCCGTTCCCGGCGTAGACGCCGACCTGCGCGGGTCCACGCGGACCGAACGAGCTGAACACCAGATCGCCCGGCTGCGCTCTGCTCATCGGCACTTCGGCACCCGCCTCCCACTGCTGTTCGGCCGTACGCGGCAGCGTCACCGTGCCGGAGGACGCCGCGAACACCGCCGCCGCGGTCAGACCCGGCCCGTCCAGTCCCCCGCCGCTCGGGCCCTGGGGCCCGCCACCGCCCCAGACATAGGGGGTGCCGAGCCACTCGTGCGCCGCTTCGACGATCTGGTCGCCGCTGGAACCCTGCCCGGGAGTGAACCGCCCGAGTGAACCCGGCGCTCGGTATTGCGCCTCCATCGCGAGGATATTGCGCACGTACGGCTGGGTCTCGGCGTAGTGGGCCGCGACCTGGTTCGGCATGCCGCCGGAGGCCAGCACGGCGCCTTCGCCCGCGTTGTACGCCGCCAGCGTCAGCGCGACGAGGTCGCCCTGCACCCTGCCCTCGGCCTGCCAGCGCTGGATCTTGTGCGCGATCGCGCACATGTACCGTGCCTGGCCGATGATCGCGTCCCCGTCGTCCCACACACTGGCCACACCGTTGCCGTCGGCGTCGATCACGTAGGGCTGACCGTCGTCGGGATTGATGCTCACGGCGGTGGTCGGCAGGAACTGCGCCAAGCCCTGGGCACCGGCGGGCGAGGTCGCGCCGCGGCGGAAACCGGACTCCTGCCTGCCCTGCGCGGCCAGCAGCGACGGCGTCACCTGCGGGCAGATCGAACCCGCACGGCGGTACCAGATCTCCAGTTCCTGCGGCACCTTGCCCGCGGCGAGCGCACCGCCCGCGGTGCCGAAGCCCAGGCTGCAACGCGGATCGCTGGAGTAAGCGCGCGCACCACCGACGTCCGGGGTCGGCGCGCCGTCCAGCCACGGCAACGGGTCGATCTGGCGTCCGCCGGTGAACCGGCCGCCCGGGACGATCTCGAAATGCAGGTGCGGCCCGCTGGATTCACCGGCCGAGCCGACCGCGCCGATGTGCTGCCCCGCGGTCACCGTGTCGCCCGGCCGGACGAACACGCCCGAGTCCCACATGTGGCCGTAGACCGCCGAATACGAACGGCCGTTGGTGTCCACCGAGTCGACGACGATCCAGTTGCCGAATCCCGAAGCCGGACCGGCGGCGACCACGCGGCCGTCGGACACCGAGAAGATGGGGGTACCGTCGGACGCGGCCAAGTCGACGCCCCGGTGGGCGCCGCCGCGCGACCCGAAAGTGTCCGACACGGTGAAGGTTCCGGTGGCCATCGGCAGTGTGCGGCGCAACGGACCGACTCCCGCGGCGAGCGAGGGGGTGGCGGTCGCCGCCGGATTGGTCTGTGACGCACCGGAGGTGGCGGTCGTGGCGGCGCGCCGATCGCCCGGCGGGTACCCACCCAGCGGCGGAAGCGCCGACTGCGAGCCGAGGACGGATCCGCCCTCACAGGGGTCGTCCACGGCGGGCATGACGATCACCAGCACGATGGTCACCAGGCCGAGCACCGCGCCCAGCGCCGTCCACAACGCCGATTTGCCGCTCATCGCCGCACTCCGGCATCGTGCCGCGCGCAGCCGTGGTTCACGTCCGGCGCCGGGCTTCGTTGAGGGTGTCGGCCAACGTGCGGTTCATCTCGGCGGCGGCCGCCAATTGCTGTTGCAGCAGCGCCACTTTGCGCCGCAGCGCGGTCGCGTCCATCCGCTCCAGACCGGGGCCTTCGGCCGCGCGCACCCAGTTCCGCACCGAGTTCGTGTGCACACCGATCTGTTCGGCGACCACACGGCAGGCCTCCGATTCACTGCGCAACTTGCCGGTCAGCGCGATGACCTGTTCGACCGCCGCCTGGCGCACCTCCGGAGAGACGCGACGGTAGGACCGGTGCGGCATCATGCGGCACTCCCCGGTGAACCCGTCCCGCGCGAGGTGGATTCGGTGAACTCGCTGAACCGCTGGTTGGTGTCGTGGATCCCGCTTTCCTTCTCCGACAGCGTGAATTCCATGTGGAACGGGATGCCGGGCCTGCGGTCCTCACCGATCTTCAGCAGGAATTTACCGGTGCCGGGCGGGGACGGCCGCTGCTGACCCGGCTTGAGCGCCTCGCCGGTCAGCGCTTGCGGCGCGGACCATCCGGTCACCATCTCCTCCTCGGCCGATGTGAACGGAACCGTGCTGTCCAGCCGTTTGATCTCCTCGGCCGGGAGCGCGCCGAAGATCTTGGCGCGCGCCCGCTCGAGGAAACCGAGCGCCTTCGCGATGGCGGCTTCCGAGCCGAGCGATTGCAGGTCCTTGATGGTGTGGCTGATCATGATCAGCGCGGTGGCGATGCCGCGCTGCAATCGGGTGAGCTCGTCGACGCGGTCGACCATGAAGTCACCGAGGCCGAGCACCTGCCACAGCTCGTCCATCACCACCTGGAAGTAGCGCTGCGGGCCGAGCTTCGCGTCGGCGAGCACGTGCGCGGCCTCGACCGAGGCGAACCCGTCGGCCCAGCAGGCCAGCATGACCGCGGCCTTGAGCTTCTTGTCGCCGGTCGGGATGTGCGAGACGTCCATGCACACCGCGACCGCGCTGGTGTCGATCGGCACGGTGGTCTGGCCGTTGAAGACCGCGCCGAACGGCCCCTGGGTGAGCGCGCGCAGCGAGCGGCGCAGCCCCTTGATCGCTTCCTGGTACTCCGCGGGGTTGTCGGAACCCGCGTCCAGCATCAATTCCTCACCGCCGCCGACGATCACCTCGAGGAGGTTCTCCATGATCGGCGGCTTGTCCGGGGTGTAACCGCTGCCCGGCCGGTAGAGAATACGCAGAGCGGTGGAGATCAAGGTCTCCTCGTAGTCGCGGACCCGGTCGCCGCGCACCAGTTCGACCAGGCCCGCGATCAGCGTCACCTGCCTGGCCCGCAGGTCCTGCAACACCTGCAATTGCAGGGCCGGGAACTCTTCCAGGCGCGGAACGACCGCACCGAGCACGCCCGCCGCGAGCGGGTTGAGCTTGCCGTGCCCGTACCCCAGGTCGATCACCTGGCCGCCGACGAGCTCGACCATCTTCCGGTAGTCCGGTTTGACGTCGGCCAGGATCAGCGGTGTGATCCCCTGCGCGATGCCGCCCAGCACGATCCGGCGGACCAGCGAGGACTTGCCGAAACCGTTGAGGCCGAGCACGAACAGGCTGGGGGCGGTGATGAAACTGCCGCGCATGAACCAGTTCATCGGATCGAAGCAGACCGGCGCTCCGGTGTGCAGATGCGAACCGAGCGGCGTGCCGATCAGCGGCGCGCCCGCACCGACCGACCACGGCCACAGACCGGCGACCTGGGCGGTGGTGGCACGGTACTCGACCGGGCGGCCGACCACGTTCATCCGGCCGCCGCCCGCTCCCGCGTAGCCGCGGTCGGTGAGTTGCGCTGTGCTGCGGTCGAATCCGTCCTCGATCGTCTGCTCCGCGCGGGCCGCGTAGTTGCGGCGGCGGATGTCGTCGGTGCGGACCCGGAACTGCGCGAACGCCGCCCGCAGGCCGCTGCCCTCGCGGGCGATCATCTCCAGTTTGGCGCGGGTGGCGTCGTCGAGCAGTGGCGGGCCGGACTGCTTGCGCCGATCGGCTTTCGCCTTCGCGCGGCGGGCCGCCTTGTCCGTGTACGGCGTGCCCATGGCGCGGTCGGCGGTGTAGTCGACCTTCGCGGGCCGCG
>NZ_BAFP01000092.1 GCF_000308455.1 Nocardia abscessus NBRC 100374
CGGCGGCCGCGTCGGCGTCCGACTTCGCCCGCCGGGCGCTGGAGTTCTTGTTGCCCTGGTCGATCTGCGCGCGCCGCAGGCCGTCCAGCACCTGCTGGCGATTCTTGGAGACCAGGTCCAGCAGCTGCGCCCGATCCAGCGCGACCGCCGGGGTGGCCGCCGCGAGGTAGGTGACCATCGAGTCGGAGCCGGGCCGGGTATAGACCTGGGTGGCGAACTGGTCGAAGTTGCGCCGCGCCTGGCCGACCTGTTCCGCGGCGCCGGCCAAGGCGAGCTGGGTGTCGACCACCACGGCGGCGGCCGCGTCCGCGGCGTCGCGTGCGTTCTGCAGGTCGACCAGCGCCTTGTTGACGTCTTCACGGCGCTGCGCGACCACGTCGTCGAGCTGCCGCAGCTGGTGGTCGACCGCGGCGACCTGGTTGATCAGGGTGCCGACCTCGGCGACACCGGCGTCGACCTGTGCGCCCGCCTGGGCGATCTGGCCGTCGCTGGGATTTGGCGGAGCAGGTGGCACGGCGGCAACCGGCCCGGTCGTGACCACTACAGCGACCGAGATCAGCAATCCCACAGCGATCGATAGTCGGCGCCGGTAGGTCAGCGCGCCGTTGTTGCGCATCACACCTCCAAGGACCGGATTCCGCTAATCCTCGAGGGCATCAGGCGAACCATGACGCACCGTGGTCGACAGATGGCCTCTGAAAACACTTATTCCCCATCAGGGACCATTCGAACCGTAAGACACTTCCGTCACCGACGAAACAACATTCACGCAACTATGCGCCCGCGAATCTTGATTGCTCAAAGTTTGCTATTCGCCGCAGACGATTCAGTGAGCTACAGCAGACCAACCGTTCGGAAAATTAGCTGCCTGGAAACCAGTAGCCCGATTGCCCCCCAGAATCGGGCAGGGGCAGCCTTCACATCGAGCGAAGGTCACGGCGGACTCGCACAGATCGACAGAGGTAGCCGCCTCGGCAGTTCCCGACAGCCGTGGTCGATCGAGGCGAAGGGCAACCCGGCGAGGATCGAGTCGGCCTCAGCCGATCACGTCGAGGCGCGCTGCGCCGAACTCAGCTGGTACGTGCGTCGGGCGACTCGCCCTCCGCCGCCCGCCGATCGCTCGCGACTCGCACCGGCGCGGCCTCGTTCGCCGCTCGCCGGGCCTTGACCCAGTACAGTCCCGCGATGGCCACCGCCGTCCCGGCCAGCAGCGTGCTGGTGATCGCGGTCCACGACACCGGCTCCGGCGCCTCCAGGCGGGCGGCGAAGATGCTCGCGGCCTCCCCGCTCTTGCCCTGCTTGCCCTTCGCGGCGTCCTCGGCCCATTCCAGCCGCACCCGGCTGATCGAATCGCTGTAGGTGCCGATCCAGTCGTCGCTGAAGACGACGACGGTGCCGTGCTGCGTCTTGCCCACCTCGGTGGCCAGGTCCCGTAGGCTCGAGTCGTGTCCTGGATTGCCGGGGACGACCACGATGCTCAGCGGGATTCCCTGCGCTCGCGCCTCCGCGGCGACGGCGGCCAACTCGGGCTCGTCCTTGCCGGTCAGCGTCGCGACGTGATCATCGGCCAGGTCGGCGGTGAGCGAGCGAACGGTGTCGGCGCTGACATTGGGCGGCAGTTCGGCGGCCATAGGGGCGAAAACCGAGTTGTGCGGGGCGGTCATCTTCCATCCGGTCTGTCGAGCCGCATCGGCAACCGAAGCGACGGGCATCCAACACTGCAGGGTCGAGCGAGGTCCCCCTTGCTGGCTCGAAAGCACAGTACGCGACGGAGTGTCGCATCACGCGGGCGCGGCACGCCGAACCGCCCCCTGGTATTTCACAGGACAAGCGTACTGTTAAGGTCATAGGCGCGAGGAACCTGCGCCCCAGCGGCGCCGGAGCACCTCCGAAGACTCGGTCGCCGGCACAGCCCCGCCGACGGCCGCCCGCACAGACGAGTGGAGCTGACGTGACGACAAGTATCGATACTTTCGGCGCCAAGGGCACCCTCGAGGTGGGAAGCAACTCCTACGAGATCTTCCGCCTCTCCGCCGTGCCCGGCACCGAAAAACTCCCCTACGCACTGAAGGTCCTCGCGGAGAATCTCCTCCGCACCGAGGACGGCGCCAACATCACCGCCGATCATATTCGCGCCATCGCGAAATGGGACCCGTCGGCGCAGCCGAACACCGAGATCCAGTTCACCCCCGCCCGCGTGATCATGCAGGACTTCACCGGCGTGCCGTGCATCGTCGACCTGGCCACCATGCGCGAGGCCGTGGCCACCCTGGGCGGCGACCCGGACAAGGTGAACCCGCTCGCCCCCGCCGAGATGGTCATCGACCACTCCGTCATCATCGACGTCTTCGGCCGCGCGGACGCGTTCGAGCGCAATGTCGACATCGAGTACCAGCGCAACGGTGAGCGCTACCAGTTCCTGCGCTGGGGCCAGACCGCGTTCGATGACTTCAAGGTCGTCCCGCCGAGCACCGGCATCGTGCACCAGGTCAACATCGAGCACCTGGCCCGCGTCGTCATGGTTCGCAACGGCCAGGCCTACCCCGACACCTGCGTCGGCACCGACTCGCACACCACCATGGTCAACGGTCTCGGCGTCCTCGGCTGGGGCGTCGGCGGCATCGAGGCCGAGGCGGCCATGCTGGGCCAGCCCGTCTCGATGCTGATCCCGCGCGTGGTCGGCTTCAAGCTGACCGGCGAGATCAACCCGGGCGTGACCGCGACCGACGTGGTGCTCACCGTCACCGACATGCTGCGCAAGCACGGCGTGGTCGGCAAGTTCGTCGAGTTCTACGGCAAGGGCGTGGCCGAGGTGCCGCTGGCCAACCGCGCCACCCTGGGCAACATGAGCCCCGAATTCGGTTCCACCGCCGCGATCTTCCCGATCGACGACGTGACCGTCGAATACCTGCGCCTGACCGGCCGTTCCGACGAGCAGGTCGCGCTGGTCGAGGCGTACGCCAAGGAGCAGGGCCTCTGGCACGATGCCGACTCCGAGCCCGCCTACTCCGAGTACCTCGAGCTGGACCTGAGCACCGTGGTCCCGTCCATCGCGGGCCCGAAGCGGCCGCAGGACCGGATCCTGTTGTCGGAGTCCAAGGTCTCGTTCCGCAAGGACATCCACAACTACACCAGCGACGCGGAGAGCGGCCCCGCCGCCCACACCCCGCACAGCAAGCTGGACGAGGCCGTCGAGGAGTCCTTCCCGGCGAGCGACCCTGCCGTGCTGTCCTTCGCCGACGACGGCGCCGAGTCGCTGGTGTCGGCCGCCAACGGCGCCGAGGGCCGTCCGTCCAAGCCGGTGGCGGTGCGCACCGAGGAGTACGGCGACTTCGTGCTCGACCACGGCGCCGTCGTGGTCGCCTCGATCACCTCCTGCACCAACACCTCCAACCCGTCGGTCATGATCGGCGCGGCCCTGCTGGCCCGCAACGCGGTGGAGAAGGGCCTGGCCCGCAAGCCGTGGGTGAAGACCTCCATGGCGCCGGGCTCGCAGGTCGTCAACGGCTACTACGAGAAGGCCGGCCTGTGGCCGTACCTGGACAAGCTGGGCTTCAACCTGGTCGCGTTCGGGTGCGCCACCTGCATCGGCAACACCGGCCCGCTGCCGGAGGAGATCTCGAAGGCGGTCAACGACAACGACCTCACCGTCACCGCGGTGCTGTCGGGCAACCGCAACTTCGAAGGCCGCATCTCCCCCGACGTGAAGATGAACTACCTGGCCTCCCCGCCGCTGGTCATCGCCTACGCGCTCGCGGGAACCATGGACTTCGACTTCGAGAACGACCCGCTGGGTACGGACACCGAGGGCAACGACGTCTTCCTGAAGGACATCTGGCCCGCGCCGCAGGAGATCCAGGACACCATCGACCGGGTCATCAGCCGCGACATGTTCCTCGAGGACTACAAGGACGTCTTCCGGGGCGACGAGCGCTGGCGTGGCCTGCCCACGCCGGAGGGCAAGACCTTCGAGTGGGATCCGCAGTCCACCTACGTGCGCAAGCCTCCGTACTTCGAGGGCATGCCGCAGACGCCGGAGGCGGTCACCGACATCAAGGGCGCCCGGGTACTCGCACTGCTCGGCGACTCGGTCACCACCGACCACATCTCCCCGGCGGGCAACATCAAGCCGGGCACCCCGGCCGCCCAGTACCTGGAGGCCAACGGTGTCGAGCGCAAGGACTACAACTCCTACGGCTCGCGTCGCGGCAACCACGAGGTGATGATCCGCGGCACCTTCGCCAACATCCGGCTGCGCAACCAGCTGCTCGACGACGTCTCGGGTGGCTACACCCGCGACTTCACCCAGGACGGCGGTCCGCAGGCGTTCATCTACGACGCGTCGCAGAACTACCAGGCCGCGGGCATCCCGCTGGTCGTGCTCGGCGGCAAGGAGTACGGCTCGGGATCCTCGCGTGACTGGGCCGCCAAGGGCACCAGCCTGCTGGGCGTGCGGGCCGTCATCACCGAGTCGTTCGAGCGCATCCACCGCTCCAACCTCATCGGCATGGGCGTCATCCCGCTGCAGTTCCCGGCGGGCGAGTCGGCCGCGTCGCTGAAGCTGGACGGCACCGAGACCTTCGACATCGAGGGCATCACCCAGCTGAACGAGGGTGTCACCCCGAAGACCCTGAAGGTCACCGCGACCAAGGAGAACGGTGACAAGATCACCTTCGACGCGGTCGTGCGGATCGACACTCCCGGTGAGGCCGACTACTACCGCAACGGCGGCATCCTGCAGTACGTGCTGCGCAACATGATCAGGGCCTGATTGCGCCGCCTTCGGCGGCGCGTGTTCGCGCCCCTGAAGTCTCGTGTTCGCGCGCCCGAGACTCGCGCCTGCGGCGCATGCGCTTCGGGCACGCGAACACGAGACGGGCGCGAACGTCGCTCGTAAGACTCACTCCCGGCGGAGTCGCGATCGCGCAAGCGGCCGCATCTCCGCGAGCACCTGGGTTGTCAGTCCCAGCACGCCGTCATCGCGGTCGCTCGGATCACTGCTCGTATCGCTCGTACTGTGAGAACCCCCGCATCGGTGGACCGTCGATGCGGGGGTCCGTGTTTCCCCACTGGAGGATTCCGTGCCCAAGGTCAGTGACGATCACCTCGCCGCCCGGCGCAGCCAGATTCTGGACGGGGCACGCCGTTGCTTCGCCGAGTACGGCTACGACGGCGCCACCGTGCGTCGCCTGGAGGAAGAGATCGGGCTATCCAGGGGCGCCATCTTCCACCACTTCCGCGACAAGGACGCACTGTTCCTCGCCCTCGCCCAGGAGGACGCCGAACGCATGGCCGACGTCGCGGCCAACCAGGGCATCGTGCAGGTGATGCGCGACATGCTCGCCCACCCGGAGCAGTTCAACTGGCTCGGAACGCGATTGGAGATCGCGCGGCGGCTGCGCACCGATCCCGAATTCCGCGCAGGCTGGACCCAGCGTTCGGCCGAGCTCACCGCGGCCACCCTGGCCCGCCTGGAACGGCGCAAGGCCGCGGGCGCGCTGCGTGACGACGTGCCCACCGACGTCCTGCTCGGCTACCTCGATCTCGTCCTCGACGGACTGATCGCCCGGATCGCTTCCGGGCACACCAACGAGAACCTCTCGGCCGTATTGGATCTCGTCGAAGCTTCGGTTCGTCGCAAGCAGTGAGCGCTCCCCCGCCTCTCAGAACGTCGTATTGATGTACTCCGCGGCGTGCGTTGTCCACGGGACGTTCGTCCCCGGCATGTGCTGGTGGTTGTAGAGGACGTGCTGGCCGTAGGGCCAGGGGGTGAGGTAGCCGACGACGCCGCGGACCGCCGCGGTGTAGCGGTCGAGATTGCCGATCGGGTCGCGCAGCAGAATCTCGAGCAGTTCGGCGAAGATCAGCGGCGCGATGTCTCCGATGCGAGCCCCTTCGACGAACGAGAACGGCGAGATACCCACGTTGATGATGCGCAGCGGGGAATTCGACGGGGACGCGGTGATGATGTCACCGGGATTGGCGTACTCGCGCACCGCCACCGAGGCCGGCCACGCGCCCCGCTGCCCGTGCAGGCCGAAGGTGTTCGCCGGGCAGAGATTTCCGACCGACTGCCCGGCCCGGCGCAAGGGATTGGCGATGCCGACCACGAAAGCGATCTCCAACGGTGTGCCGTCGACGTTCTTGTACTTTCCCGACTGGACGCCCTCCAGGATCCGGCTGGCGCAGATGCCGCCGAGCGAATAGCTCAGCAGCCCGCAGACGTTCGGCGAGTCCTGGATCGCCTGCACGCCCGCGGCGATGCCGCGCCGCACCGAGGTCTCCAGCGAAGGCCCCCATGCCTCCGGCACGGGGCCCACCGAAGCGGGCCAATCCGGTTCGAAGCAGCTGAACTTGCCGGTGTCGAGTAGTTTCGTGACGTCGTGCAGCATGCCCGCGGGCGTTCCGTCGGAGTTGCGCGGCTCGCCGGTGCCGCGGAAAGTGATGATGTCGATCATCGTGTCCTCCTTGCCCCAACCGCACCGACCCCTTCGGCACGCAATCTCAAGGTAGACCTGGGCGCCGCTGCTGACACGAGTATCGGGCTACCTCATCGCGGCACGAGTTCTCCCACGTAGAGCGCGATTCGGCGGATCGGCGGCTGCGCGAGCTATCGCCGCTACGCGTCCGGTTCCATGCTGCTCAGCAGAATTCGCGCGATTCGGTCCAGTTCTGTCCGTTCCGCTACGGTGAGCACGGACAGCATCCGGGTCTCGTTCGCGACGTGCTCGGTGACCACCCGGTCCACCAGTTCCCGCCCTGCCTCGGTGAGGGCCACGCGTACCGCTCTGCGGTCCTGCGCGTCCGCGACCCGCCGCACCAGCCCCGCCGACTCCAGCCGATCCAGTCGTCCGGTCATGCCCGCCCGGGAGAGCATCAGCGTGTCGGCCAGCACCGACGGGTTGAGTTCGCACGGCTCGCCCGAACGGCGCAGCGCGGCAAGCACATCGAATTCGCCACGCTGCAGGCCGTGCTTACCGAACACCGCCTCGATCTCGCGCTGCGCCACCAGCCACAGCCTGCTCAGGCGGCCGATCACGCCCATCGCCTCGAGGTCGAGGTCCGGCCGTTCGCGCCCCCACTGCGCCACGATCGCGTCGACGGCGTCCGTTTTTCGCTCGGTCATGGACAGGATTCTATTCGCCGGGATATAGTTCGGTGGCGAATTATTAGTCACCGAACTAATGGAGATCGAGATGACCCTCCCCACCCCGCGCAAGGACGTCGCGGTCCGGCAGCCGCAGGACGCGGAGATCCTGCGCACGACGGCGGTCACCCTGCGCCTGCTGATCGACGCCGAAGAGGCGGGCGGCGGGCTCAGCACGCTCGAGGTCACCATGGATCGCGGAGCGGACGGCGCGGCGCCGCACTATCACACGCGTTCGGACGAGCTGTTCTATGTCGCCGACGGCGAATTGCAACTGCTGGCCGGTGACCGGATCGTCACCGTCGGCGCGGGCGGTTCGATCGTGGTGCCGAAGTTCATGCCGCACGCCTTCGGCGCCGCGCCGGACAGCACGGCACGGATCCTGATCGCGCTCACTCCCGGCGTGCAGCGGTTCGAGTACTTCCGGCTGCTGGAACGGATGGCCGCGGGCGAATCCACGATGGCCGATCTCGCCGCCGCGCAAGACGAGTTCGACAACCACTTCATCGATGCCCCCGCCTGGTGGGCGGAGCGCAACGCGAACCGCAGCTGAGCTCGCCGGACTCCCGGATTTGTTGGGAGCAACGGAATTCGAGCACAGAGATGACGAAGCACCGCGCATGCGGGCGGAAGAAATACGATGCCGCGCGCGGAAGCGGTCGTCTCCGAGCCCCGGTCCGCACCACCGCCGCGGTGCGCGAAAGTACAGATGCACAGCCGCCAATATCGGGCTATGGGCACCGACGCGCAGCGCGTCGGAATAGCTCGATGATTGCGCCGTACGCGTTTCCAGACTACCGGAAATCTTTCGGCCCTCGGCGCTTGTCGATCGGAATTCGGTTTGCCGCAGGCCGGGAAATCTCGCGATCCGAGCCGACGCGGACCCTTGTCGCGATATGATCGCTCACACGCTTGGGGGTCGTGGCAAATCGTGAGCAGATCGGAGAAAAGGCTATGACCGACGCAATCCGCCTTCCCGGGACGACGCCGAAAGGTGACCGCGTTCCCCCGCTCCAGGGTCTGCTGGTCGCGGAATCGGACCGCGAGATCAGCGTGCGCGTCGCCGAGGGAACGTGGACGTTCTGTCGGTCGGATGTCCTACGCGTGGTCGATTCCGCAGTGCCGCAGTCCGATCAGGACGGCCGACCGGTGCTCGTGGACATCCGCGCGGGCGCCACCGCCGACTTCACCCGCAGGCTGCGCATCGATCTGATCGATCGGCCGATGACCATTCCGGAGTCGCCGTCGGAGGCGCTCGGCGACGACCAGCTGCGGCAGCTGACCGAAATCTGGGCCGACCGCCTGCAACTCGTCGACATCCCCGGCGCGAGCGGGGCGACGTTCACCTACTGTCAGACCAGGTCGATCGACGGCAGCGACGACGGCATCAACTGCGACAGCCTCGACTGAGCGGCAGGCGGATGGCCGCACGCCGGCGGAGTTCGGTTCTGATCGTTTCCGAATCCGATGATCTACACGCCACCGCGATGGCGGCGACGTTACGAGAACACCACGGGATCGGCCCGATCCAACTCGACCTGCGTGATTTCCCCCGCGAATCCGGCAGCTTCCGATTGGACCGGCTCGGCACCGCGCGCTCGCTGTCGCACCTGATCGGCCTCGACGACGTCCGGTCGGTGTGGTGGCGGCGCCCGCATCCGGCGCGGGTGCCCGCGGGTGTCCGTGCCTCGGACAACGATTTTCGCCAGGCCGAGTGCGATGGATTCATCCAGGGCCTGCTCTGGTCCATTCCCGCCTACTGGGTCAACGACCCCGGGGCGGACCGCACCGCGGGACGCAAGATCGTGCAACTCGAGACGGCGCTGCGGGCCGGGTTCGCGGTGCCGGAGACGTTGATCACCAACGACCCGGACGAGGCGCGCAGCTTCGTCGAATCCCGGCCCGGCCCGGTCGTTTACAAACGCACCGGTACCAGCCGGGCGGAGTTCGCCGAGACCAGGATCATCTCGAAAGACGATTTCGGCAGGCTGGCCGCGATCCGCTCGGCGCCGACCACCTTCCAGGACTACGTCGACGCCGTCTGCGACCTGCGGGTGGTGTGGGTGGACGGCGTCGAATGGACCGTGCGCATCGACTCGCAGGCCGGCGTGGGCAAGGTCGACTCACGCCTGGACACCTCGGTCGATTTCACGCCCGACCACCTGCCCGCCGCGGTGAGCAAGTCCCTGGCCACCCTGATGGGCGCGCTCGGGTTGTCCTTCGGTGTACTCGACATACGGCTGGGCCGCGACGGCGAGTACTACTTTCTCGAGGTCAATCCGCAGGGCCAATTCGCCTACCTCGAGGTCAAGACCGGTCTGCCGATCTTTCGCAGTCTGGCCAACCTGCTGGTGGACGGTGACGGCACGGTGGCGGGCTACTGAGCCCGGCGATAGGTCTGCAACAGCACGCCCGAGGCACGGAACGCCACGCTGTCCACCAGCCGCAGCCGCCGCGGCGCGATGCCCTCGAACAGCGGGCGGCCCCCGCCGAGCAGCACCGGAAACACCAGCAGCCGAAGCTCATCCACCGCGTCCAGACGCAGGAATTCCTGCGCGGTGCGGACACCGGCGAACACCACCACCGGCTTGCCGGAGCCGTTCTTCAGCTCCGCGATGTCGGCGGGCAGGTCCGCGCCGATCCGGCGCGCGGGCTGCCACGGCAGCTCCAGGTCCGGCCGGTGCGACAGCACGAGTTTCGGCAGCGCGTTGACCAGCGGCGCGAGCATCGCGTCCCCGGGCGTCGCCGGATTTCGTTGCGCGTCGGGCCAATACTTCGCGAGCAGCTCGTAGGAGGTGCGCCCGAAGATCTGGGCATCGACGCCGCCGAGCAGCTCGGCGAGGTAGGCGTCCAGTTCGGGGTCGTCGACTTCGATCCAGTCGAGCGCTCCGTCCGGGCCGGCCGCGTAGCCGTCCAGTGTCACCATGATCTGCAACAGCACGTTGCGCACCGCGAGGTTCCTTCCGTCGACAATGTGTCCCTATTGTGTCGACGGTCCTCGCGGCGCGAAGTCATCGCGCCGTCACGGCGTTATTGCACCTTGCGGCGATTGGCTCCACCCCGGCTGCGGAGCTGCACATGCGACTCCACCAGGACGTTGTGGATGAATCCGTAGGAGCGGCCGGTGGACCGCGCCAGGGACCGGATGCTCGCACCCGCCTCGTACTGTTTCTTCAGCTGGGTTTGTAGGCGGTCGCGTGACTTCCCGGTGACGCGTGTGCCCTTACCCAATGGGGCCTTGCTCTGTGGCCTGTCGCTCATGGCTTCCTCCGAGTCGCCGAGCAGCGTCTTTCCAGGCTAAGCACTCAGCTGGCCATGATCAACGGGTTCGTGTGATGAAACTCACGCAAGCTGAATAAGTTCCAGATATTCGGCCGACCAATGGTCTTCTGTCCCGTCCGGAAGCAGGATCACGCGTTCCGGAGACAACGCCTCCGCTGCGCCCGGATCGTGCGTTACCAGCACCACGGCGCCTGCGTAGGTGCGCAGGGCGTCCAGCACCTGTTCTCGCGACACCGGGTCGAGGTTGTTCGTCGGCTCGTCGAGCAGCAGTACGTTCGCCGCCGAAGAGACCAGTCCGGCCAGCGCCAGACGGGTCTTCTCACCGCCGGACAGGGTGCCCGCGGGCTGGTCGAGCTGCGGACCGGAGAACATGAACGCGCCGAGCAGGCCGCGCAGATCCTGCTCGCCCGCGTCCGGCGCGGCATGGCGGATGTTCTCCCACACGGTGGCGTTGTCGTCCAGGGTGTCGTGCTCCTGGGCGAAGTAGCCGACCTTCAGGCCGTGCCCGGGCACCAACCCGCCCGCCGTCGGCTGCTCGACACCCGCCAGCAGGCGCAGCAGCGTCGTCTTACCCGCGCCGTTGAGTCCGAGCACCACCACCCGGCTGCCCCGGTCGATCGCGAGGTCGACGCCGGTGAAGATCTCCAGCGAGCCGTAGACCTTGGTCAGGTTCTCGGCCATCAGCGGCGTCTTGCCGCAGGCCGCGGGCTCCGGGAACTTGATCCGGGCGACCTTGTCGGCGACGCGCACGTCGTCGAGCTCGGCCAGCAGGCGATCGGCGCGCTTGGCCATGTTCTGCGCCGCAGTCGCTTTCGTGGCCTTGGCGCCGAGCTTGGCCGCCTGGGCGCGCAGCGCGCTCGCCTTCTTCTCGGCGTTCGCGCGTTCGCGGCGCCTGCGCTGCTCGTCGGTGGCGCGCGCGTCCAGGTACTTCTTCCAGCCCATGTTGTAGACGTCGGCCTCGCCGCGCACGGCGTCCAGGAACCACACCTTGTTCACCACGTCGGCGAGCAGTTCCACGTCGTGACTGATCACGATCAGGCCACCGTCGTGGTTCTGCAGGAAACCGCGCAGCCAGGTGATCGAGTCGGCGTCGAGGTGGTTGGTCGGCTCGTCCAGCAGCAGGACCGTGTCCGAGCGCCCGCCGCTGCCGTCGGAAGCCGCGAACAGGATGCGCGCCAATTCGATTCGGCGGCGCTGACCACCGGACAGGGTGCGCAACGCCTGGCCAAGCACGCGGTCGGGCAGACCGAGGCTGTGGCAGATGCGCGCCGCCTCGCTCTCGGCGACGTAGCCGCCGAGCGCCGAGAACCGTTCCTCGAGCCGGCCGTACTTGCGGACCGCCTTCTCGCGCTCGCTGTCGTCGGCGACCTCCGCCATCAGCGCCTGCTGCTTTTCCATCTCACGGATCAGCGTGTCCAGGCCGCGCGCGGACAGCACCCGGTCGCGGGCCAGCACGTCGAGATTGCCCTCGCGCGGGTCCTGGGGCAGGTAACCGATGTCGCTGGAGCGAAGAATCTTCCCGGCGTACGGCTCACCCTCACCGGCCAGGATCCGCAACGTGGTGGTCTTGCCCGCACCGTTGCGCCCGACCAGCCCGATCCGGTCGCCCGCCTGTACCCGCAGCGCCGGTCCGGGAGCGGACAGCAGGGTGCGGACTCCGGCCCGGACCTCCAGGTCGGTCGCGGTGATCACAAATTTCTCCTCGCGGATCGTGGTGCTGGACGCGTGCTCGATTGTGCGACCCGACGCGCACAAGAACCACCGATTTTACCGGGAGGAACGGTCCTCCCCCATTCCAGCACCCCGCATGTGACGGCGGTAACGGCTCGCGCGATCAGCTGCGCTACCGTGCGATGCCATGAGTACCGATCTATTGGGCAAGAGCGCTCTGGTCACGGGGGCCAGCCGGGGCATCGGCAAGGCGGTCGCGGCGGAGCTGCTCGGCCGCGGCGCGAACGTGCTGATCACCGCGCGGAAGAAGGATCCGCTGGAGGAAGCCGCCGCCGAGCTGCGCGGGCTGGGGCACCAGGGCCAGGTGGTCGCCCTGGCGGGCAACTCCGGTGTCGCCGAGGATCGGGCGGCCGCGGTCGAGCGCGCGGTGGCGGAGTTCGGTTCGCTGGACGTGCTGATCAACAACACCGGCATCAACCCGGTCTTCGGCTCCCTGATGGACGCCGATCTGGACGCGGTCCGCAAGATCTTCGATGTGAACGTGGTCGCGGCTCTCGGCTACATCCAGGAGGCCTATCGGGCGTGGATGCGCGACCACGGCGGCGCCGTGGTCAACGTGGCCAGCGTGGCGGGCATCCGCTCGACCGGCGTGATCGCCGCGTACGGTGCGTCCAAGTCCGCGCTGATCCACCTCACCGGTGAGCTCGCCTGGCAGCTCGGGCCGAAGATCCGGGTGAACGCGGTCGCGCCGGGCGTGATCAAGACGAAGTTCGCCGACGCGCTGTACTCGACCGACGAGGAGCGCGCCGCGAGCGTGTACCCGATGAAGCGGCTGGGCACGCCGGAGGATGTGGCGCGGCTGATCGGCTTCCTGGTCTCCGACGAGGCGGCGTGGATCACCGGCGAGACGGTGCGGGTGGACGGCGGACTGCTGTCCACCGGCGGGATCTGACCCGCGCCCGACGGCCGTCCGCGCCCGGACGAGCGACCTGCGCTAGCGGAACGCCAGCGCGCCGAGAGTGTCGGCGTGCCGGTAGCGCAGGTATTTCTCGGCCGTCGGCGCGTCGACGGCATCGGTGGCGGTCGCGAAGGTGATCACCACGAATTCCTTCTCGCTGCCGTCCTTCCATTTGCCGGTCGCGTGGCCCTTGATGTACGTGCCGGGACGCAGTTTCAGGTCCGCGTCGGTGAACCGGTCCTTCGCCGCGGCCGCCCGGCCCGGGTCGGTCATGCCCAGGACGAACTGGGTGAGCATCAGCGCGCCGCCCTCGGCGCGGTACACCAGCTCCGCCGCGTAGACGCAGCCGAGACCGGTGAGCTTGCTTGCCACCTCGATCGGGTCGCAATCGGCGTGATCACGCCCGTCGACCCAGTCGGCGTGCAGTTGCACGCGATCGAACCGGAAGTCCCAGTCCTTCGCGTATTCGGTGTAGCTCAGCCTGCCCGACGCAGGGCGGACAGGTCGCGTGCTGGTGACGCCGCTCGCGCGGGTGGTCGCTTCGGCCGACGTGGCCGCGGCTTGGGCGTGCCCGTGCTCGCGCGGATACACCGCGACGCCCACGGCAACCGCTACGAGCACGGCGACGACACCGGCCACCAGTCCGACGACGACGCCCGTTCGCGACTTGGGCGGCGGCGGCAGCGGCGGCGGCTCCCACGCCGCCATCGGGTACGCGCTCGGCGGACCCATCCGCCCCCAGTCCGACTGGTACCGCGCCTCGTCCGATTTCCCGTGATCCTCTCGGCCGCCGCCGAATCCGGAACCGGATGGATAGGTCATCGCGGTCGCCCTCCACATCTCCCGACAGCCGTCCCACCCCGTGTGGGCCTCCCCGGACTGCCCGGCCGACCCTACCCGATCGACCCGGCCGGGACGCGGCTCACAGCCGCGCGGGCTGGAGCCAGTCCTCGCGGCCTGCGACCGCCGGGGCGGCGGGCTCCTCTTCGATGCCGAACCGCCGGTGCAGTGCGCGCAGCGGGCCGGGCGCGTACCAGTTCCAATGGCCGAGCAGTTCCATCGCCGCCGGCAGCAGGAAGCCGCGCACCAGGGTGGCGTCCACCAGGACGGCGAGCGGAAGCCCGATCCCGAACGCCTTCATGAAGGTGATGTCGGAGGCGAGGAAACCGAGGAAGACCAGCGAGATCAGCACCGCCGCCGCGGTGACGATCCGGCCGATCCGTTCCAGCCCGGAGGTGACGGCCAGCGCGTTGGACCTGGTGCGCTGGTACTCCTCCCGGATCCTCGCCAGCAGGAACACCTGGTAATCCATGGCGAGGCCGAACGCCACGCCGAACAGCATGACCGGAACCGTCGGCGGCAGGTCTCCGGTGACGGTGAAGCCGAGCAGGCCGGACAGGTGCCCGTCCTGGAAGATCCAGACCAGCGCGCCGAAGGTCGCGGTGAGGCTCAGGAAGCTGAGCACGACCGCCAGCAGCGGCAGCACGACGCTCCCGGTGAGCAGGAACAGGACCACGAGCATGATCAGCACGACGAAGCCCAGCGCGTACGGCAGTGCCGCGACCACCGCGCCGATCGCATCCGCGTTGGCCGCGGCAACGCCGCCGACCAGCACCGGTGACGCGGTGGGCGTCGCGCGCACGTCGCGCGCGATCCGGTCCAGCACGCCGGGATCGGTGGTGTCCGGGACCACCGCGAGATAGGCGGCGTTCTCGGCGCGGAAGCGGTCGTTGGCCGTGGTGGGCGCGACGAGCAGACCACCGTGGCTGTAACTGCCGGTGGCGGTGTCGACCCGGCTGACGTTCTCGATCTCCGACAGCTCCCGGGCGTAGGCGTCCAACCCCGCTGCGCTGTAGGCGCTTTCGGGCAGCACCGCGAACAGCCCGTTCTGCTCGGTGGCGGCGAAGTCACGCTGGATGGTCTCGGTGACCTGCCGGTTGTTCATCGATTCCGGCAGCGAACGTTCGTCGGGGAAGCCGAGTTTCACTCCGAGGAACGGCGTGCCCAGTACGAGCAGCAGGGCGGTGACCGCGAGCCCGATCGGCACCGGCCGCATCATCACGAACCGGGCCAGGCGATGCCAGGCTCCCTCGCCGGGCGCGGGGCGGGCGGCGCGCAGGAACCACCACAACTGTCCGCTGTCGATCTTGGTGCCGAGCAGGTACAGGATCGCGGGCAGCACCGTCAGCGATACCGTCGCGGCGATCACGGCGACGGCCAGACCGGCGTATCCCATCGACCGCACGGCCAGCAGTGGGAAGAACAGCAGTCCCGACAGGGCTACAGCAACGGTGACGGCGGAGAACACGACGGTCCGGCCCGCCGAGCGCATGGTGGCGGCCACCGCGGCCCCTGGTTGCTGCCCGGCGACCAGTTCGTCGCGGTAGCGACTGATGATCAGCAGGCTGTAGTCGATAGCCAGGCCGAGTCCGAGCAAGGTCGCGACGTTGGTCGCGGTCGCCGCGAGATCGGTGACGCTCGCGATCAGCCAGAGCGCACCCATCGTGATCATCACCGTGATCATCGCGACCACCAGCGGCAGGCTGGCCGCGACCAACCCGCCGAACACCAGCAGCAGTGCGATCAGCGTGATCGGGAAAGCGATGGATTCGCCCAGTACGACGTCTTTTTCGCTCTGCTGCACCGTCTCGTGCAGCAGCATCGCGTAACCGCCCACCCGCACTTCGAGCGGACCGTGGGTGCCGCCGAACTTGTCGGCGAGATCACCCACCCGCTTGTCGACCTCGGCCTCCTCGCCGAGGATGCTGGCCACGATCAGTCCCTTGGTGCCGTCGGTGCTGCGCAGCGCGGGCGATCTGTCGGTCCAGTACGAGGTGACGCCCGCGACGCCGGATACCGACTTCAGCTCGGTGACCAGGTTCGTCGCCGCGGTGGCCGCCGCGTCGTCGTCCACCGACCGGCGAGTCTGCACCAGCAGCACGAAATTCGGGGTGGCCTGGCCGAAGGTGTCCCGCAGCACGGCGGTCGCCCGGCTCGATTCGCTGCCGGGGTCGATGTACCCGCCGCCCTGCACTTTGTCGAACAGCGTCGCGCTCAGCGTGCCCATCGCCAGTGCGAGGACCACGAACACGGCCAGGATCCATCGGCTGCGCCGCCTGGTCAGTTCGAACACTGCGTCTACCCCTAACTCGTTCCGGTCGCGCCGCTTTCGTCCGGCTCCGGCGGACTCCGGTCGGCACCGTGCCCGGCGCGCCATCCTCGGCACGCCGGTACGCCGACACCTGACACTCGGCACCGGGGCCGGATGCGCGCGCCGACGCCCCGGCATCCTAGCAACGTGCGAGAAACTCCGGTGAGCGCGAACACATTCCGTCCACCCCGCCGAGTCGCGGCCATCGGCTGCCGTGCTGCGGCGTCACCCGGTTCTCGGCACCGCGAGGGCCCGCGCACGCTCCCACACGCGGCAACGATCGCCGCGCCGGTATTCGCGAAGAGTTCATGTCGGCCGGACCCATGTCGCCGGGTGGACACCCCTGCCGGACATGTCGACGCGGCGCGTGCGCTGCCCTCGGGCGGCCGAATGAGAGGCTCGGACCATGCACCGAATCGCACCGCCCCGGATCCGGACGGCCGCGGCGTGAAGCCGGACCTCGTCGTCTGCGGTCTCGGCCCGGCCGGACGCGCCCTCGCGCACCGCGCGGCGGTGCACGGACTCACGGTGACCGTGGTGGACCCGGCGCCGGAGCGCAGGTGGACGGCCACCTACGCGGCGTGGGCCGACGAACTGCCGGATTGGCTGCCGCCGGAGGTCGTCGCGGCGACGGTACCCCGGCCGATGGCCTGGGGAACGCGCGCGCACCGGGTGGACCGTCCCTATGTCGTGCTCGACAACGCGCGACTGCAGATCGCGCTGCGGTTTCCGGATGCGCAGGTCGTCTCGGATCGCGCGGTCGACATCAGTCCCGAGCGCGTGCGGCTGGCGTCCGGCGCGACGGTCACCGGCGGTCGAGTGGTCGACGCGCGCGGACTCACCCGCGCCCCGGCACGGGCCGAGCAGACCGCCTACGGGGTGATCGTGGCGGCAAGCCGCTGCGCGGGCCTCGACCCGCTGTTCATGGACTGGCGTTCCGACAACGGCGCCCCCTCCGACGCGCCGCCCTCGTTCCTCTACGCCGTCCCGCTCGACGCCGAGCGGATGCTGCTCGAGGAGACCTGCCTGGCCGGTCGCCCCGCCCTGGCCGGGGCACAGCTGCGGACGCGCTTGCGGCACCGGCTCCGCGCCAGGGGCATCGAGCTCACGGGAGCCGAGCCCGTCGAGCACGTCCGGTTTCCCGTGCAGGGTGGCCGGCCGGGGCCGCACCGATTCGGCGCGGCGGGCGGGTTCCTGCACCCGGCGACCGGGTACAGCGTGGGCGCCGCGCTGGCCTCGGCCGACGCGGTGGCGGCGGGGCAGGACGTGTGGCCCGCCGGGGCGCGCGTGGTCCACCACTTGCGCAGCGCCGGGCTGCGGGCACTGCTGGCCTTGCGGCCCGAGGACATCCCGCTGTTCTTCGACACGTTCTTCACACTGTCCCCGGCGGCGCAGCGAGCGTATCTGTCGGGCCGCGCCGACCTCGGCGGCACCATCGCGGCGATGAGCTCACTCTTCGAGGCCCTGCCCGGGCGGCTGCGTCGGCGCGTCGCGGCCGCGACACTCGGGATCCCGGTTCGCTCGCGAGGTCGGTGGGGTTCGGCCATGATGGGTCTATGAGATCGATCTGGAAGGGCTCGATCGCATTCGGGCTGGTGAACGTCCCGGTGAAGGTATACACCGCCACCGAGGACCACGACATCCGGTTCCATCAGGTGCACGCCAAGGATGGAGGCCGGATCAAATACGACCGTGTCTGCACCGTATGCGGTCAATCCGTCCAGTACACCGACATCGACAAGGCCTACGAGTCCCCCGACGGGGACAAGATCGTGCTCAGTGACGAGGACTTCGCGAAACTGCCCGTTGCCGAGAAGCACGAGATCCCGGTTCTGCAGTTCGTGCCGTCCGATCAGATCGATCCGGTCCTGTTCGAGAAGAGCTACTACTTGGAACCGGACTCCAGCACGCCCAAGGCCTATGTCCTGCTGGCACGAACGCTGGAAGAGATCGAACGCACCGCCCTGGTGTATTTCACGCTGCGGCAGAAGACCAGGCTGGCGGCGCTGCGCGTGCGCGAGGGCATTCTGGTACTGCAGACGCTGCTGTGGCCGGACGAGGTTCGTTCCGTCGAATTCGAATCCCTGGACGGTGTCGCCGAGCCCCGGTCGCAGGAGATCAAGATGGCGGAGACGCTCGTCGAGGCCATGTCCGACGACTTCGATCCGGACCAGTTCACCGACGAGTACCAGATCGAACTCAAACGCCTGCTCGACGAGGCGATCGCCAGCGGCACCGGCAAGGTGCCCGAGCAGCCGGAGCCCGTGCCGAGCGGGATGGACGCCGAGGTGGTCGACCTGGTCGCCGCGCTGCAACGCAGCCTGGAGGCCAGCGGACGCCGGACGGCTGGCGGGGACGGCGCCGCGGCCGAGCCGAAGAAGACGGCGAAGAAGGCCGCGGCCAAGAGCGGCGCCGCCAAGAGCACGGCGTCGAAGAGCACCGAGAAGAGCACCGCGTCGAAGAGCGCTTCGAAGAGCGCGGCGAAGAAAGCGCCTGCGAAGAAAGCAGCCAAGAAGACCGCGGCCCGTAAGGGCGCCTGAATCCCTGCCAGGGCACGGCAGGGTGTTCGAGGGCGGGTCAGCCTTGTGCGGCGCGTTCCCGGCCCGCCTCGAAGAACTCCAGCAGCGCCGCGACGGTGTTCACCGCGTCGCGTGGCCGCAGCGCGCCGAACGGCGCGTTCCAGAACTCGCCGGTGCGCGGGGTCCACGGCCCCACATACGCGTACGGGCCGAGATGCGTGTCGTCTCCCGGCGAAACCCCGTAGTTCACCTCATCGATCGTGCCGGCCAGATCGAAATGCTCCGGCCACAGCACGGGCGTGACGTCGGGTGCCAGACAGCGCAATGCCTTGTCCCCCATCGCGAACCATCTCTCGATCAGCCCGGCCGCCGAGGGGTCCACCTCGATCGCCGCATCGAGGTCGACTCCCGTGGTGCCCGGGTACGCCCCTTCCGGCGGCCCCGGCTCGAAACCCGCGGCCCGGGCGACCTCTCGATATGTGCCCTCCAGCCGGACCCGGCCCTCCGGCCACACCAGCTCCTCCCCGACCACCGACACCGGCCACCGCACACCCCCGAAACCCCCGCGCACGGCGCGCAGCCGGATGGTGCCGAACTCTCGGTACTGCGGCCCAGCGATCAACAATTCCGCGACCGCGTGCAAGCCCACCCGCGATTGCCGGTACGTCACCTCGTCCACACCCGCATCATCTCCGTTGCCCTCGGCCTCGCGCACGCGTTTCGCCGGAGAAGACGGCGGTACCGGAGACAGTCGGCGCGCGCGGTCGCGTGGCACGGAAGTTCGGCGGAGATCGTTCGGAGAGGAGCACTTCGGCCTCCGGAAGCGAACTCAGTCCGGCGCGGGAATGCCCTCGCTGACGCCGAAGCTCGCCTCCTCGTGGCTGACGAGTCCGAGCAGGGCGAGGGGCCGGGGTGTGACCGCGATGGTCAGGTAGGAGACCGTTATCGCCCACCGGTTGACCGCTCGTGGCACGGCGAAGGTGTGGTAGGCGCGGGTCACCGCCTTGGCGGGCAGGCCGGACAGGCGGATGCCCATCGGGTTCGCGACCGCGAAGCCGGGGCCGAGGTCGACCACCAGACCCAGGTCGCGGTGCTTGTACCGGGTGGCCGTGCCGATACCGAGGCTGGCGGCGACGTTCCTGGCCAGCGTCTTGCCCTGCCGGGACGCATGCTGCGCCGTGGGCGGGGTGATCCGGCCCGGCTTGGCGAGATCCGGTACGGCTGCCGCGTCACCGCCCGCGAAGGCGTCCGGATGACCGGGCACGCCCAACTGAGCGTCCACGATCAGACGGCCCTTCTCCAGCGGCAGGCCGAGCGTGCCGAGGACGGGCGCTCCGGTCACCCCGGTCACCCAGGCGACCGTGTGGGTCGGCACGACCGTGCCGTCGGTCAGTTCGACCTGGTTGTCGGTCAGTTTCGTGAGCGAGGTCTCCAGCCGGATCTCGATGCCGCGCTGCCGCAGGACCTTCAGCACTTTGTCACTGAGCCGCTCCCCGACCTCCGGCATCACCCTGGGCGCCGTGTCGAGCAGGAGGAAACGCACCTCGGCGGGGTCGAACCCGCGGCGGGCGGCGTAGGCGTCGGCGAGGGCGCGCAACTGCGCGACGAGCTCGGTACCCGCGTAGGACGCGCCGACGACGACCACGGTGCGGCGAGCCCGCCGCACCTCGGGGTCCTCTTCGTCGTCGGCGAGTTCGAGCTGGCGCAGCAACTGTTCGCGCAGGTACAGCGCCTCGGCGACGGTCTTGAGCCCTCGCGCGTGCTCGGCCAAGCCCGGTATGTCGAACAGCCGGGTGACCGACCCAGGCGTGAGCACCAGCCGATCCCACGACAACTGCCGCGGCGGCTGGTGCTCACCGGCCACCGTGACGGTCTTGTTCCGCAGGTCGACCGATCGAACGGTCGCGACCACGAGCCGCACCCGCGGCAGCGAATCGGCCAGCGAAATCGCGACGAACCGAGGGTCGATCAGCCCGCCCGCGACGTCCGGCAGCAGCGGCGTATAGAGCATGTAGTCGTTGGGGGTGACGAGCACGACCTCGACGTCCCGATCCGCCCGTGCCACGATGCGGCAGAGCTTCTGGGCGCAGGTGAACCCGGCGAACCCGCTACCGATGATGACGACCCGCTGCGGGCCCGCAGTGTTCTCCTCCGGCACGGAGGCCTCCTTCACGTCGACTCCCCGTCGCGATTCCCGCCCCGGCGGGTTCGAAACCGCGAAATGGGCCGTCCCGGGCCGGGACCCGGCCGAGCGGCGGGTGCTCGGAATTCGCTCCGGTCCCGTAACGATCTTGGTTTACTGGTCACCGAAATTCGCCCTGTACGACGCACCGCGCGAAAGGGGAAGACCATGAAGCTCACAGTCATCGGCGGTACCGGACGGATCGGCTCGCAGGTGGTCCAGAAGCTCACCGCGGCCGGACACTCGGCCGTCCCGGCGGCGCCGTCCACCGGTGTCGACCTCGTCACGGGCGTGGGCCTGGACCAGGCGCTCGACGGCGCGGACGTGGTGATCGACCTGGCGAACTCGCCGACCTTCGACGAGGCGTCGCTCGAGTTCTTCCGCACCTCCATGCAGAACTTGCTCGCCGCAGGTGAGGCTGCCGGTGTGCGGCACCAGGTCGTCCTTTCGATCGTGGGGGTGGACCAGGTGCCCCAGCTGGACTACTACCGGGCCAAGGCCCTCCAGGAAGATTTGCTCCGGCAGGGCCCGACGCCGTACTCCATCGTGCGCGCCACCCAGTTCTTCGAGTTCATGGACGCGGTCCTGTCCTGGACCGCCGACGGCGACACCGTGCGCCTGCCCGCCACCCGGCTCCAGCCGATGGCCGCCGCGGACGTGGTCGACGCGGTGGTCGAGGTCTCCACCGGCACACCGCTGGGCGGCATCCGCAATGTCGCGGGCCCGGACGTCTTCGCGCTGGACGAACTCGGCAGGATCACGCTGGCCGCGCGGCAAGACAGCCGAACCGTGGTCACCGACGACACCGCTGGCATGTTCGCGGCGGTCACCGGCGATGTGCTGATCGCGGGTCCGGACGCACACCTGGCGTCCACGCACTACCTGGACTGGCTGCGGAAAGCCGACTGAGCCGGATCGATGAGGATTCGCTAGGACGTCACCGGCTATTCACCACTTCCCCCGTCACCGCCGCTTACGATCGCGTCATCGAGGGGAAGGTGGCGAATTGCCGTATCGCCGCACGAGAGTGCTTGTCGCAGCTCTCATCACACTGTGTGCACTGCTGACGGGTTGCGGGGAGGATCGCGGGCCGGGCCCGGTCCGCGAGTACAGCCCGGACGCGAATGTGCTGAACATCGTGGCGGGCTCCGAGCACGCCGCGGTCTTCCGGCAGGTGGTGCAGCCGTGGTGCCGGGAGCAGAAGCTGACCTGCACCATGACCGAACTCGGGTCGGTGGATCAGGCTCGTCTGCTGGACGCGGGCGACGCGCCCTACGACGGATTCTGGTTCGCCAGCAGCGTCTTCCAGCAGTTGGGCGATACCGGGCACCGCCTGCAGCAGGCGCAGCCCATGTTCAGTACGCCTCTGGTGTTCGCCGGTCCTCGCAGCGAGCTGGAGACTCTGGGATTCACCGGGCGCGACGTCGGTATCGAGGAGATTCTGGCGGCCGCCGAGGCGAAGAAGACGACGGTGTGGATGACCAATCCGACCCAGTCCAATTCCGGCGCCACTGTTCTGCTGGCCTTCCTCAACTACTTCGCGGGCAACGGCCCCGGTGTGCCGCTCACCCGCGCACAGCTCGATTCCGAGCAGGTGCGCACCGGGATCACCCGCTTCACCAGGGCCTTCGCCAGGACGCCGCCGTCCACCGGACTGCTCATGGACGAGTGCCTGGCCGCGCCGCAGCAGTGCAAGACCATGTTCACCTACGAGAATCTGGTGATCGAACGCAACCAGGAACTGGTACGCGCGGGCAAGGAACCACTGCACGTCATCTACCCCAAAGGCGTACTGGCGATTTCGGATGCCCCCTTGGGCTTCCTACCGCACGGCGACAATGCGGAGAAACTCGGCAACTTCCGCAAGCTGCAGGACTTCTTGCTCTCGGCCGATACCCAGCAGCGGCTGGTCCGGCTCGGGCGACGGCCGATCACCAGTATCGGGCTGTCCCTGCCCGACGCACCTCGGGAAGTCTTCGATCCCGCCTGGGGAATTCGCACGACGCTCACCGAGCAGCCGATCACGTATCCGGCCGCCCCGGTCATCGACGCCGCCCTGGAGAACTACCAGACCGTCTATCGCACGCCCACCGACCTGGTGTACTGCATCGACTCCTCCGGCAGCATGGCCGACAACGGCGGCTGGGCCGGGGTGCAGCGAGCCGCCGATCTGCTGTTCGATCCGGCGCAGTCCAAGAAATACCTGCTGCAAACCGGTCCTCGGGACCGCACCGCGGTGCTGCTGTTCAACGGCACCGCCACCTCCACGCAGTGGACCAGCGGCAATGCGGCATCGGATCTCCGATCCCTGCGCGACAGCATTCGCGCGCGGAGCCCGGGCGGCAATACCGGCATCTATCGCTGCCTGAGCAGCGCGGCGAAGCAGTTCACCGGCCCGGCCGACCCGGATCGCAAACGACTGGTCGTCCTCATGACCGACGGCGCGGACACCGAGGGCGGCAACGGCCTCGACGACATCGCGCGCACCGCAGTCCCGGTGGTGGTCATCGGATTCGGCTCCGCCGTAGAGGAAGACAACCTCCGGAAGATCGCCGAGCGCACCGGTGGGTCGTATCTCACCACGGACGATATGGTCGCGGCGCTGCGCCAGGCCACCGGCTACCGGTAGGAGGCGCCGGTGCCGGGTAATGCCGCCCTGATCGCGGCGCTGGTCGTGCTCGTCCCCACCTTCCTCGCGCTCTATGCCGTGATCGGCTCACCGGTCGGCGCGGCGCTGGTGGCGATCGGCGCGGCCGTGCTCACCGCCCTTACCGGACAGTGGGTCTCCGTCCGCATCCAGCGCCGTCGACTGGTGCGACGAGTATCGGAGACCAACCAGCGGGTGGCGACTCTGGCCGCGCGGGTCGGCGACACCGGGACCCGGGCCTCGCTGCTGCGGGCTTGCGACATCGTTCCGCGCCTGCTGAATCGCACCGAAACCGTCGATCCCGCAAGCGTTCCCATGACCGCGCGCAAGCTGCTCGACTATCTGGTGAGTGTGGAGTCGGCGCTGCGGCGATATGTGGAGATCCAGGACCACCGGTCGTCCTACCGCGATGCCGAGGCGCTGCTGTCGCGTAGCCGCCGCGTACTCGCCGGATTCGAGACCTTCGCCGCGCACGGCGCCGACCAGGTCGGCGACGCGAACCTCGAGTCCTTCTTCCGGGACCTGGCACACCTGGAACTCATGAATCCCCCGCAGCTTCCCCCGAGCGAGGAGCTATGAACAGATCCCGCCTCCCCGTCGTCCTCGCGATCGTGGTCGCCGTCATCGCCATCGCCGTGGGCGTCGTGGTGATCCGCGGGGCGAACGACGCCCCGGTCGCGGCCCGACAGCTCACCTGCCTCGGCGGCTCCGAGAAATCCGCGCTCATAGCCGACGCCGAGGTCCGCGCCATCCTGCGGGACGATTACGGACTCGAGGTGCGCTTCGACAAACGCGGCTCCTACGACCTGGTGCAGATACCCACCGACCAGCTGCGCGAGCAGAAGATCGACTGCTTGTGGCCGTCGTCGGCGAGTGCCCGCAGCGTCTTCGAAGAGTCGCACCGTACCGGCGACTTCCCGGACTACCGCGCCGAGTCGGTGCTGGAGACACCGGAGGTGATCTACGCCGGTGCGGCCGCCACCGACGCGCTCGTCCGCGCCGGCATCGTGGCGCTGCGGGACAACTCCTACTACATCGTCGACTTCAAGCGCCTGCTGCTGGAGTACGTGCTGCCCAAGCAGAAGTGGGAGTCGCTGGGAGCGCACGACCTGGCCGGTCCCATTCGCATCACCAGCACCGACCCGAAGTCCTCGAACTCCGGATTCACCCTGCTGCAACTGGAATTGACGGTCATCGCCTCCAACGACGTCTTCCAGCCGCCCACCGTCGCCGAGGCCAGATCCGGATTGCCTGCCGTGCGCGACCTCTACGACGCGCAGGGTCTACAGTCCGACAGCTCCGACGGCGGTTTCCGGGAATGGCTCATCCAAGGAGCGGCCACGCTGTACGCCGGGTACGAGAGCCAGATCCTGCGCCAACTGGGCGACTACCGGGACAACCGGCCCGCCACCGAGGCGCTGCTGGCGAACGCCCGGCTGCTGTATCCGGATCCGACCATCTTCAACAGCAATCCGATCCTCACCCTCACCGCCCCCGCTCATCAGCTGGTCGCGGCGCTCCAGGATCCGAAGATCCAGCAGATCGCCTGGAAACGCTATGGTTTCCGCTCCGCCACCCAGCTCGGCGCGGCGCACACCGCCGATTTCGCGCCGATCCCGCTGGCCACCCAACCGCGCTCCACAACACCCCCGCGGGCCGATATCACCCAGTTGCTGCTCGCCTGCGTCCGCGACGGCAAGTGCTCCTGAGCAGGAGGGCGGGCACCTTTTCCGGATCAGGGCCTGGGGTTCCGTGAGCGTCGCTCCGGAATAGCCCAGGGGTGTGCTCACAACACCCAGCCCAGCAAGGACACCTCGTCGGCTCGGAAAGCGTTGCGCCCGAATTATCCGGCGCCCGATGTGCAAGCCGTCAATCGCACCGCCGCGGGCCGGGGAATCGCGCTGCCGAGGCTCGGGAACGGCGGAGCGCTGGGGCCGAGCACTTCGATGGCCCGGCGTTCGGCTTCGGCGCGGGTGGGGCCCCACGCCCAACCGTGCTTGCCGTCGGCGCCGCGGACGACCGATCCGCACGCGTTCCAGAACTGCACGACCGTCCGGCAGTCGGTGACACCGCATTGGGCGCGAGCCGCGGCGTCGGCGGCAGCCGCGCTCGCGTAGTCCACGGCCGAAGCGACGGCGCCGGTGCTGGACGAAAGCGCCAGCGCGCCATAGGTGGTCCCGGCGGCACGCGCTTCACCCGCGGGACCGCCGACCACGGCACAGGTGGCGGCGGATACTGCCACGAGCCCGAGGGCGGCCTTGTGCGGCACCGACATGCGATCCTCCCCGTCTGGCGAACGACTCCGGGCTCAGATCATTGTCCGGTTCGCGCGCTTTGTCGAAAGAGCGGACTTCCCACCCTCGGCGGGTGCGCGACGGCACTGCAACTGGGACACCGGATACGACTCGGCCGCCGGGGCACCCGTTCGGGAGCTGTCCGGCGGCCGACACCAGCCTGGCGGATTACACCGTGAACCCGAGCGCACGCAGCTGCTCGCGGCCGTCCTCGGTGATCTTGTCCGGACCCCACGGCGGAATCCACACCCAGTTGATCTTCAGGTCTTCTACGAGTCCGCTGCGCACCAGCGCGTTGCGGGACTGGTCTTCGATGACGTCGGTCAGCGGGCACGCCGCCGAGGTCAGTGTCATGTCGAGGACCGCGATGTTGTCCTCCTCGACGCGCAGCCCGTAGACCAGGCCGAGGTCGACGACGTTGATGCCCAGTTCCGGGTCGACGACGTCGCGCATCGCCTCTTCGATGTCCTCGAGCTGCTTGATGTCCTCCGAAGACAGATCGGACAGCTCGGGCAACTCGGACAGATCGGCGCCCTGCGCGGCCTGCTCGGTCGTGTCGGTGGCCGGTGTGTCACTCATGACGCTTCCCCGTTTCCCTTCGGACGATTCGGTTCTTCCGCGGCGCTCACGGGTTCCTCGGGGCCGATCCTGAGGACGGCGTCCTTGAACGCCATCCACCCGAGCAGCGCGCACTTCACCCGCGCGGGGTACTTCGAGACGCCCGCGAGGGCGATGCCGTCGCCGATCACGTCCTCGTCGCCCTCGATGGTGCCGCGGCTGGAGATCATCTCACTGTAGGAGTCGACCACCTTCAGCGCCTGCTGCACCGGTAGCCCGATGACCTGGTCGGTGAGGATCGAGGTGGCGGCCTGGCTGATCGAGCAGCCCTGGCCGTCATAGGAGACGTCGGCGACGTCACCGTTGTCGAGCCGCACGCGCAAGGTGACCTCGTCGCCGCAGGTCGGGTTCACGTGGTGCACCTCGGCCCCGAACGGCTCGCGCAGCCCTCGGCCATGCGGGTGCTTGTAGTGATCCAGGATCACTTCCTGGTACATCTGCTCCATGCGCATGACTTATGCAACTCCGAAGAAGCTCTGAGCCTTCCGCACCGCGGCGACCAGCGCGTCCACCTCGGCGACGGTGTTGTAGACCGCGAAGGAGGCGCGGGCGGTGGCGGCGATGCCGAAGCGCCGGTGCAGCGGCCACGCGCAGTGGTGGCCGACCCGGATAGCCACGCCCTCGTCGTCCAGAATCTGCCCGACGTCGTGGGCGTGGATGCCGTCGACCAGGAAGGCCACGGCGCCGCCGCGATCGATGTTCTCGGTAGGCCCGATGATGCGCACGCCGTCGATTCCGGCGAGCCCTTCCAGCGCCGCGCTGACCAGCGTGTGCTCGTGTGCCGCGACGGCATCCATGCCGATCTGTTCCAGATACCGCACGGCCGCGCCCAATCCGATCACCTGCGAGGTCATCGGTACACCGGCTTCGAACCGCTGCGGCGGCGGCGCGTAGGTGCTGTGGTCCATGAAGACCGTCTCGATCATGGACCCGCCGGTGATGAACGGCGGCATCTCCTCGAGCAGCGCGCGGCGGCCGAAGAGCACGCCGACGCCGGAGGGGCCGAGCATCTTGTGGCCGGAGAACGCGGCGAAATCCACGCCGAGCGCGCGGAAGTCCACCGGCATGTGCGGCACCGACTGGCAGGCGTCGAGCACGACCAGCGCGCCCACCGCCTTCGCCCGGCGCACCAGCTCCTCGACCGGAGCCACGGCGCCGGTGACGTTGGACTGGTGGCTGAACGCGACCACCTTGGTGGCGGGCGACAGTTCCAGCGAGTCCAGGTCGATCCGGCCGTCCTCGGTCACGGCGTACCACTTCAACGTGGCGCCGGTGCGGCGGGCCAGCTCCTGCCAGGGCACCAGATTCGCGTGGTGTTCCAGCTCGGTGATGACGATCTCGTCGCCCGGGCCCACGTGATGCGGGAACCGGTCGTCGGCGAACGCGTAGGTCACGAGGTTCAGCGATTCGGTGGCGTTCTTGGTGAACACGATCTCGCTCGCGTCGACGCCGACGAACCGCGCGATGTCGGCCCGCGCGTCCTCGTAGGCGTCGGTCGCCTCCTCCGACAGCTGGTGGGCGCCGCGATGCACCGCCGCGTTGCTGGTGATCAAGAAGTCGCGCTCGGCTTCGAGCACGCCGATCGGCCGCTGCGCGGTCGCGCCGGAGTCCAGGTACACCAACGGTTTCCCGTCCCGGACCGTGCGGTTCAGGATCGGGAAGTCGGCCCGGATGCGGGCGACGTCGAGGGTGCGGACCGTAGCGGTCATGTCAGGCTCCAGCGGTAGCGGACTGGGGGACGGCAGTCGGCGAAGCAGACGGGGTGGATGAGTGCTGAGTGAAGCGGACGTAGCCGTTGGCGTCGAGTTCCTCGGCCAGTTCCGCGCCGCCCTCGGCGACGATGCGGCCGCCGACGAAGACGTGCACGAACTCCGGCTGGATGTAGCGCAGGATGCGGGTGTAGTGCGTGATCAGCAGGACGCCGCCGTTCTCGCGCTCCTTGTAGCGGTTGACGCCCTCGGAGACGATGCGCAGCGCGTCGACGTCCAGGCCGGAGTCGGTCTCGTCCAGGATCGCGATCTTCGGCTTGAGCAGGCCGAGCTGGAGGATCTCGTGGCGCTTCTTCTCACCGCCGGAGAAGCCCTCGTTCACGCTGCGGTCGGCGAAGGCGGCGTCGATCTCCAGTTCGCTCATCGACTCCTTCACCTCCTTGACCCAGTGCCGCAGCTTGGGGGCCTCGCCGCGCACGGCGGTGGCGGCGGTGCGCAGGAAGTTCGACATCGAGACGCCGGGAACCTCGACCGGGTACTGCATGGCCAGGAACAGGCCGGCCCGCGCGCGCTCGTCCACCGACATCTCCAGCACGTTCTCGCCGTCGAGGGTGATCGAGCCGGAGGTCACCGTGTACTTCGGGTGACCGGCGATGGCGTAGGACAGCGTCGACTTGCCGGAGCCGTTGGGGCCCATGATGGCGTGCGTCTCACCGGATCGCACCGTGAGGTTCACGCCCGTGAGGATCTTGATGGGCTCGCCGGACTCGTCGGGGTTGGCGACCTCGACGTGCAGGTCCTTGATTTCCAGGGTGGTCATCGAATTCGAATTCCTTTGTCAGGTATGGGGTCGTTGATCAGGCGCCGATGGCGGCGAGTTCGGCCTCGATGGCCGCCTCCAGCCGCTCCCGAACCTTGGGCACCGCGATCTTCTGGATGATCTCGTGGAAGAACCCGCGCACCACCAGGCGGCGGGCGGCGTCCTCCGGGATGCCGCGAGCGCGCAGGTAGAACAGCTGCTCGTCATCGAACCTGCCGGTCGCGGACGCGTGTCCGGCGCCGACGATCTCGCCGGTCTCGATCTCCAGGTTGGGCACCGAGTCGGCGCGGGCGCCGTCGGTGAGCACCAGGTTGCGGTTCACCTCGAAGGTGTCGGTGCCCTCGGCGGCGGCGCGGATCAGCACGTCGCCGACCCAGACGGTGCGGGCGTCGCCCTTCGGTGAGTGCGGATCGCCTTGCAGCGCACCCTTGTACAGCACGTTCGACTTGCAGTTCGGCACGGCGTGATCGACGAGCAGGCGCTGCTCGAAATGCTGGCCCGCGTCGGCGAAGTAGAGGCCGAGTAGTTCGGCGTCGCCGCCGGGGCCGTCGTAGCGGACCGTGGCCGTGAGACGCACCAGATCGCCGCCGAGGGTGACCGCGATGTGCCGCAGCGTGGCATCGCGCCCCAGCTTGCCGTGATGCGCGGTGGTGTTCACAGCGTCGTCGGCCCAGTCCTGGACCGCGACGACGGTCAGCTTCGCACTGTCACCGAGCACGAATTCCACGTTCTCGGCGTAGGTTCCGCTGCCGCGCTGGTCGATCACCACGGTCGCGACCGCGAAGGTGTCCAGCCTGATCTGGAGGTGGCCGTAGGCGGTCGCGCCCTCGCCGGGGCCGGTGACCGTGATGACGATCGGTTCGCCGACCTCGGTCTCCGCGCCGACCGTCACGATGGTGGCCGACTCGAAGCCGGAATAGGCCTGGGCGGCCACTCGATCCGACGGCACACCGGCCTCGCCGAGGCGGGCGTCGGTGCGCGGCACGGTCTCGACCTTCACTCCGGCGGCCGGGGCGACCTCGACCGTGGCCTGGCCGTCCCGGACCGCGGTGCCGTCGTGCAACCCGCGCAGGCGGCGCAGCGGAGTGAACCGCCACGCCTCGTCGTGCGAGGAGGGCACCTCGAAGGCGTTCACGTCGTAGGAGGCGAAGACCTCGCCCTTGTTGGTCGCGGCACCTGCGCCCGGGTTCTGAATCGGCTTGGCCGTGGGGTTCTCGCCCTCGACCGCTCCAATCACACCAGTCGCCATCAGCCAACGGCCCCTTCCATCTGCAGCTCGATGAGCCGGTTCAGTTCCAGTGCGTATTCCATCGGCAGTTCCTTGGCGATCGGCTCCACGAAGCCGCGCACCACCATCGCCATCGCCTCGTCCTCGGTGAGGCCGCGGCTCATCAGGTAGAACAGCTGGTCCTCGGAGACCTTCGAGACGGTCGCCTCGTGACCCATGGTCACGTCGTCCTCGCGGATGTCGACGTAGGGGTAGGTGTCGGAGCGGCTGATCGTGTCGACCAGCAGCGCATCGCACTTCACCGTCGACCTCGAGCCGTGCGCGCCCTTGTTCACCTGGACCAGGCCGCGGTAGGAGGCCCGGCCGCCGCCGCGCGCCACCGACTTCGACACGATGGTCGAGGAGGTGTGCGGCGCGAGGTGCAGCATCTTGGCACCGGTGTCCTGGTGCTGGCCCTCGCCGGCGAAGGCCACCGAGAGCACCTCGCCCCTGGCGTACTCGCCGGTCATCCAGACCGCCGGGTACTTCATGGTGACCTTGGAACCGATGTTGCCGTCGATCCACTCCATGGTCGCGCCCGCCTCGGCCTTGGCCCGCTTGGTGACCAGGTTGTAGACGTTGTTCGACCAGTTCTGGATCGTGGTGTAGCGGCAGCGGCCGCCCTTCTTCACGATGATCTCCACCACCGCGGAGTGCAGCGAGTCGGACTTGTAGATCGGGGCGGTGCAGCCCTCGACGTAGTGCACGTAAGCGCCCTCGTCGACGATGATCAGGGTCCGCTCGAACTGGCCCATGTTCTCGGTGTTGATCCGGAAGTAGGCCTGCAGCGGGATGTCGACGTGCACGCCCGGCGGCACGTAGATGAAGGATCCACCCGACCACACGGCGGTGTTCAGCGCGGAGAACTTGTTGTCGCCCGCGGGGATGACCGTGCCGAAGTACTGCCGGAAGATCTCCGGGTGCTCCTTCAACGCCGTATCGGTGTCGAGGAAGATGACGCCCTGCTGCTCCAGATCCTCACGGATCTGGTGGTAGACGACCTCGGACTCGTACTGCGCGGCGACACCGGAGACCAGCCGCTGCTTCTCCGCCTCGGGGATGCCCAGCTTGTCGTAGGTGTTCTTGATGTCCTCCGGCAGCTCGTCCCAGGACGCGGCCTGCTTCTCGGTCGAGCGCACGAAGTACTTGATGTTGTCGAAGTCGATGCCATCGAGATTGGAGCCCCAGTTCGGCATGGGCTTGCGATCGAAGATGCGCAGCGCCTTGAGCCGCTGCTCGAGCATCCATACCGGCTCGTTCTTCTTCGCCGAGATGTCGCGGACAACCGCCTCGGACAGACCTCGTTGCGCACTGGCGCCGGCCACATCCGAATCGGCCCAGCCGTAACCGTATTTGCCCAGCGAGGCGATGGTCTCTTCCTGGGTGAGCGGTTGCACCTGGTCGGTGGTCGTCGTCATTCGGCACTCCTTCCGGAGTCGTTCGTTCGTACCGCTGCGGGCTGTGCAGCGGTTTGTGCTGACGTTCTGGTCTGCGCGGTGGGCGGCACCAGCAGCGGCACGTGCGTGGTGCACGCGCAGTCGCCGTTGGCGATCGTGGCCAGCCGCTGCACGTGCGTACCGAGCAGCTCACGGAACGCCTCGAGTTCGGCCGCGCACAACTGCGGGAACTCTTCGGCGACGTGCGCCACCGGGCAGTGGTGCTGGCAGATCTGCACGCCCGCGCCCACCTTGCGGGTGGTGGCGGCGAACCCGGCGTCGGTGAACGCCTCGGCGATCTCCTCGGCCTTGGCCTCGGTCTGCTGCGGGGTGTGTTCCGCGACCGGTTCGATCCCGGCCACGATAGTGCGTGCCCGTTTCCGGGCGAACTCGGTGAGGGCCGGTTCGCCGCCGATCTCCCCGAGCTGCCGCATGGCGGCGCCGGCCAGATCGTCGTAGGCGTGGCCGAGTTTGCCTCGTCCCGCCGCGGTGAGCTGGTACTGCTTGGCCGGGCGGCCGCGGCCCTTCTGCTGCCAGGGCGCCGAGCGGCCCGCTCGCGCCTGACCGGAGTCGATCAGGGCGTCCAGATGCCTGCGCACGCCCGCCGGGGCCAGTCCGAGCTTGTTCCCGATGGCGGTCGCGGTGATCGGCCCTTCCTCCAGCAGCAGCTGGACGATGGCCGCTCGGGTATGCCCTTCACCGCCGACCGTCGCGGGCGCAGCGACCGACCCGGCGCCGGTCCTGCGACCAGCTCCTTCGTCGCCTCTCCGCAAACCCACGGTTTTCACAACACCAGTGTGTCGGAATTACTTCCTGAAATCTAATAAGGGTGCCCTGACTTCCCCGCACCAGTGACCTGCGGGAATTGCGCCACCGGTTCCGCTCGCACAACACATCCCCCACGGATGCGGCCCGGAGGATGCGCGCCGATTCCGCCCCCGCCTCTCCATTTCCGCATCCAGCTGCGGCTGACCTGCGCAGACGGGCCGAGCCGAGCGAGCACGCTGCCCGGCACGTCTACCTCGGAAGTGCTCACATGCCTGCGAACCCGAGTGTGCGCGGTTGCGAAGAGTGCGATTCGTCACAAGCCGGTCCTCGGCGCACCCGCTTTGCGAGCGCCTCGCAGGGGATGCGCCTACGCCGAGGCAGCGTCTCGACGTACCGCCACCAGCTTCATGGGCGTCTCCAGCAGCGCGTCCACCGCTTCGTCCCACGTGGCGGTCGCGGTGGTGACCAGCGACGGGTCGAAGCGACCGGTCGCGACGAGGTCGAGAACCTGCGGAATGACCGGACGTACGTGCGCGCGGCCGGTGTGCAGGGTGCAGCAGCGGGTGTACATGTCGAGGATCGGCAGCGCGACGTCCCGCAACTGGACGCTGACGCTGGTGCACCAACCGTCGTAGGTGGTCGCGTCGATCGCCGCGCGCAGCGCCTTCGCGCCACCGGCCGCCTCCACGACGATCGGGAACCGGCCGACCCGCGCGTCCGGCGGTCCTTCGATCGCCTCCGCGCCGAACGCCTTCGCGATGTCGAGGCGCTCGACGGAGTCGTCGAGGTAGACCACCCGGGCGGAGCCGAGGGAGACCGCGAGCCCGGCGGCGTACAGCCCGATCGACGGTGCTGCCGGGCCGCCGAGCACCAGCACCTCGGCGCCGGGATCGTCGGCCAATCGCGGTCCGACCGCGCGGTAGGCGTCCGGGATGTTGTCGCTGGCGCTGGCCACCGCGACCGGGTCGACGCCGGACGGCAACCGCACGAGCATGGCGTCGGCGTGCGGCACCAGCGCCAGATCGGCCCACAGCCCGCCCCAGTTCAGCCCGCCCATGGGGCCGAGACCGAAAGTGGACAGCCGCGGATGGCTCGTGCAATTCCCGGTCCGCCCCCGCGCGCAGGCCCGGCAGCTGCCGCAGGAGATCTGGAACGGCACCACGACCAGATCGCCGACAGCGACGGCGCGGACCTCCGGGCCGGTCGCGACCACCTCCGCGACTCCCTCGTGCCCGAACGGATACGGCCCGGGCAGCGGAAACGCGCCGCGCAGGACGGCCGGGTCGATGTCACAGGTGGCCAGCGCGACCGGCCGCACCAGCGCCTGGCCGGGCCCGCTCAGGACGGGTTCGGGGTGTTCCTCCCAGCGCATCGCACCGGGGCCGGTCAGCATCAGACGCTTCATCGTCCGAGTCTCGCTAGAACGTTCTTTCCAGTCAAGCCTTTCATGCCGAATCGCCCTGCTCGGCAGGCACTTCCGGAATTCTTCCGGCCGAACCGGGCGCGGGCGCCGATCCGCCGTCCGTCGCGGACCCGTCGCCCCCGATCCCCGCCGCCGCGAAGGTCGACCGGATCAGCCGCTCCATCGACTTCGCCACCGTGCGCAGCGGCGCGTCCGTCTGCCGGATCCGGGCCAGGATGGTGGCGCCCTCGTAGGCGGCGACCACCGTGGTGGCCAGTTCGGCCGCCTCCTGCCCGCCGAGGCCGAGTTCGGCGAGCAGCCCGGCGAACGCCTGTTCCATGGTGTCGAAGGCGCTGACGCAGGCCGAGCGCACCGCCTCGACGTCGCTGCCGCCGTCCAGCGCGGGCGTCCCGATCGGGCACCCGTCGGTCCACCGCGAGTCCGCGAGCTTGCCGACCATGAATTCGAACAGCGTGGCCATGGTGGCGAACACGTCGGTCGGCGCCTGCCGGATCATCCGGCCGGTCAGCGTCCCGGTCCCGGTGATCGCCGCGACGGCGATCTCCTCCTTACCGCCCGGAAAGTGGTGATAGATCGAGCCGTACGGCAGTTCGGCCGCTTCGCTCAACGCCTTCAGACCGAACCCGTGATACCCGTGCCGCGCCAGCAGCCCGGACGCGGCCACCTCGATCCGCCGCCTGGACTCCGAAACCATCCGTCGATTGTGCCCCGCGAGCGGGGCGGGTCCGGTCGGAACGAGCGGGGTCCGTGCGCGGTGCGAGATCGCCGCTCGAACTAGGCTTCGTGGCGTGGCGGTACTGGAGGGCGCGCGGCGCAGGACACTGGCGTTGGGGCGCCGGGCACTCGGACTCGAGGTGCCCGCGGCCGATCACACGATCGCGGTGCTGCACCGCGACGAGTCGGAGGTGCCCGGTCTCGACCGCAAGGAGCTGGCGCAGCTCGATCGGATCCGCCTTATGGGCGCGACCGGCACGGTGCTGATGGCGATCAGCGCGCTCGGCATCGGCGCGCAGCCGGTGCACCAGAATCCGGTCTCCGGCGTCCGCGTGCTCGGCATCTTCGCCCGCGCGCACACCGGCTCGCTGGCGATGTGCATGACCGGCACCGTCGTCGTCGTGCTGGCCTGGCTGCTGCTGGGCCGGTTCGCGGTCGGCGGCATCGGCGGCTCCCCCGTGCACCGGCTGACCCGCTCGCAGCTGGATCGCACCCTGCTGCTGTGGATCATCCCGCTCAGCGTGGCCCCGCCGCTGTTCAGCAACGACGTCTATTCCTATCTGGCACAGAGCGAGATCGCCGCGCGCGGCATCGATCCGTACCAGGAAGGTCCGGTGGCCGGGCTCGGCATCGACAACGTCCTGACCAATAACGTCCCGACCATCTGGCGCGACACCCCCGCCCCCTACGGTCCGCTGTTCCTCTGGATCGGCCGGGGCATCGCCGAACTCACCGGAGACAACATCATCGCGGGCGTGTGGGTGCACCGCATCCTCGCGCTGGGCGGCGTCGCGCTGATCGTGTGGGCGCTGCCCCGGTTGTCGGCGCGCTGCGGCGTCGCGGCGGTGAGTGCCCTGTGGCTCGGCGCTGCCAATCCCCTGGTGCTGTTCCACCTGGTCGGCGGCGTGCACAACGACGCGCTGATGCTCGGCCTGATGCTGGCCGGGCTGGAATTCTGCCTGCGCGCCATCGAGGACACCCACCCGTTCGACGGCCGCGCCTACGCGTGGCTGATCAGCGGCGCGATCATCATCACTTTGTCGTCCTCGATCAAGTTCACCTCGATCATCGCGCTCGGGTTCGTCGGCATGGCCCTGGCCCGGCGCTGGGGCGCCTCGCTGCGCACGGTCGCCGTCGCGGCCGCCATGCTCGGCGCGATCGCCATCGGCACCACGCTCTTCATCAGTTCGGTGAGCGGGCTCGGCTTCGGCTGGATCTACACGCTGAACACCGCGAGCGTGGTGCGCAGCTGGATGTCGCTACCCACGGTGCTTGGCATCATCACCGGATTCGGCGGTGTGCTGCTCGGGCTCGGCGATCACACCACCGCGCTGCTGAGCATCACCCGCCCGATCGCGGCGGTGGTCGCGGGCTTCTTCACGGTGCGCATGCTGGTCGCCACGGGCACCGGACGGCTGCACCCGGTCGGCGCGCTCGGCGTGGCGCTGGGCGCGATCGTGCTGCTGTTCCCGGTGGTGCAGCCCTGGTATCTGCTGTGGGCCATCGTGCCGATGGCGGCGTGGGCGACCCGGCCGGTGTTCCGCGTTCCGGCGGTGGCGTTCTCGGCGATCGTGAGCGTCATCCTGATGCCGCGCGGCGCCGACCTGGAAGTGTTCCAGATCGTGGGCGCCGCGATCGCCACCGTGATCGTCGCGGTGCTGTTCGTCGTGATCACGCGCAACTCGCTGCCCTGGCGCGGGCAGACGGGGGTGTCGGCTCCGTCACAGGTGCCCACCTCTTACGGTGTGACATCGTGACCGAGCGTGGCGAGGGAGCCATCTACACAGCACCATCGAGTGCGACGCGGCCGAGCACCGGCGAGGCGAAGTCGTGATCACAGCTTCCGGACCCGCGGTCAGCGTCGACGGCATCGTCAAGCGTTACGGCGAGACCACCGCCGTGGACGGCCTGACGTTCGAGGTCGAACCGGCACGGGTGCTCGCGCTGCTCGGCCCGAACGGCGCGGGCAAGACCACCACCGTGGAGATGTGCGAGGGATTCGGCGCGCCGGACGCGGGCACGGTGCGCGTGCTCGGCCTGGACCCGATCGCCGATTCCGAACGGCTGCGTCCCCGCATCGGCGTCATGCTCCAGGGCGGCGGCGCGTATCCCGGTGCGCGGGCGGGCGAAATGCTCGACCTGGTGGCCGCCTACTCCGCGGATCCGCTCGATCCCGATTGGCTGCTGCGCACCCTCGGCCTGCAGGACAACCGCCGCACCCCCTACCGCCGCCTCTCCGGCGGCCAGCAGCAGCGGCTCGCCCTGGCCTGCGCGCTGGTGGGCAAGCCGGAAATCGTTTTCCTGGACGAACCCACCGCCGGCTTGGACGCCCAGGCGCGGCTGATCGTCTGGGAGTTGATCGACGCCCTGCGCCGCGACGGGGTCACCGTGGTGCTGACCACGCACATGATGGACGAGGCCGAGCAACTCGCCGACCAGCTGGTGATCATCGACCACGGCCGTATCGTCGCCTCCGGCACCCCCGCCGAGGTCACCGCGCACGGGGCGGCCGGGCAGCTGCGGTTCTGCGCACCGCCCAGACTGAACCTGGAACTGCTGGCGAACGCCCTGCCGGAAGGGTTCGCGCCCCGGGAGACCACCCCGGGCACCTACCTGGTGGAGGGCGAGATCAATCCGCAAGTGCTCGCGACCGTCACAGCGTGGTGCGCGCGAATGGACGTGCTGGCCACCGACATCCGGATCGACCAGCGCCGCCTCGAAGACGTCTTCCTGGAACTGACCGGACGGGATCTGCGCGGATGAGCGAGCACGACCGGACCGCCAACCGATTCGCGCCGGGCACCTTCGCTCCCGGCCCCCGCCCGAGCAGCCGCGCCGCGATGCTGCTCGCGCAGACCAGACTCGAGCTGATCCTGTTGCTGCGCAACGGCGAACAACTCCTGCTGACCATGTTCATTCCGATCACCCTGCTGGTGGGGCTGAGCCTGCTGCCGTTCGGCGAACTCGGCACGCACCGGGTGGACAAGATCGTCCCCGCGGTGATGATGGTGGCCGTCATGTCCACCGCGTTCACCGGTCAGGCCATCGCGGTCGGCTTCGACCGGCGCTACGGCGCGCTCAAGCGGCTCGGCGCGACGGCGTTGCCGCGCTGGGGCGTCATCGCGGGCAAGAGCGCGGCCGTGCTCATCGTGGTCGTGCTGCAAGCCGTCCTGCTCGGGTTGATCGGCTTCGCGCTGGGCTGGCGGCCGGAACCGGCCGGGCTGCTGCTGGGTGCGGCGGTGATCGCGCTCGGCACCGCCACCTTCGCGGCGATGGGCCTGCTGCTGGGCGGCACCCTCAAGGCCGAGGTGGTGCTCGCGCTGGCGAACATCCTGTGGTTCGTCATGCTGGGCGTGGCCAGCATCGTCTTCGCCGCCGACGACCTGCCCCACGCGGTGAGCGTGCTCGCCCGGCTGGTGCCGTCCGGAGCGCTCGCCGAAGCGCTGGAGAGCGCGATGCACACCGGCGTCGACTGGTTCGGGATCGCCGTTCTCGCCGTCTGGGGCGTGGTCTCGGGCATCGCGGCCACCCGCCTGTTCCGCTTCCACTGAATTCCGGGCGCGGCGAGGTCGCCGGCGGTTCGGTGGGCGCATGAGCGGCACGCCAGCGCGGCAGGCGAGGCGACCAGCAGACTCAACGACGAAATGTAGTAGACCGGGTGCCGGGCCCGGATCCGGCCCGGCTACGATTTTCGACGTGCTGTATCGCGCGTTCCTGCGACTCGTCGACAAGCTGCCGCTGCCCTCCTTGCGGGCCCAGCGCCTGATCGCGCTCGCGGTCATCCTCTCCCAGGCGGGCATCTCGGTGACCGGCGCCGTCGTGCGGGTCACCGCGTCCGGTCTGGGCTGCCCGACCTGGCCGCAGTGCTTCCCCGGCAGCTTCACCCCGGTCGCGGTGTCGGAGGTTCCGGCGATCCATCAGGCGGTCGAGTTCTCCAACCGGCTGCTCACCTTCGTGGTGACGCTGTGCGCGGCGGCGATCGTGTTGGCGGTCACCCGTGCCCGCCGCCGCCGCGAGGTGCTGGTGTACGCGTGGCTGATGCCCGGCGGCACGGTCGTGCAGGCGATCATCGGCGGCATCACGGTGCGCACCGGACTGCTCTGGTGGACCGTCGCGACGCACCTGCTCGCGTCCATGGTGATGGTGTGGCTCGCGGTGGTGCTGTACGCGAAGATCGGCGAACCCGACGACGGCATCGAGGTCGTGCGAGCGCCCGCACCGCTGCGCCGGCTCACCGCGCTCGCCGGGGTGGCGCTCGGCGCGGTCCTGATCGCGGGCACCCTGGTCACCGCCGCGGGCCCGCATGCGGGCGACAAGAGCATCGAGCGGCAGGTGGAGCGGTTGGAGGTCGAGATCGTCACCCTGGTGCATCTGCACTCGCAGTTGCTGGTCGGGTATCTCGCGCTGCTGGTCGGGTTGGCGTTCGGCCTGTTCGCGGTCGGTATCACGCCCGCTGTGCGCACCCGGCTGTTCGTCCTGCTCGGGGTGGTGTGCGCACAGGGGCTGGTCGGCGTGGTTCAGTACTTCACCGATGTCCCCGCCGCGCTGGTCGTCGTGCACGTGGGTGGGGCCGCAGCGTGCACCGCCGCCACCGCCGCTCTGTGGGCATCGCTGCGCACCCGGGAGCGAGTCGCCGCCCCGAAGCCGGACCCAGCCGCCCAGGCCGCCTGAGCGAGATGGACGCGTCCGGGGTGAGCACGGACCGGCGGGTGAGCGCCCCTATTCCGGCTCGCGGCGCTGAGGGCTTCGGCTCACTCGGCAGCCCGCCGAACGAAACACGTCCGGCGCATAAGTGGGCCGGGCGACGTGGCGCGGTAAGCGCCCCCATCCCGGCGATCGCGGCGCTGAGAGTTTCGGTGCACCCGGGCAGCCCGCCTGAGCGAACGAAACACCTGCGGCGCGGGAACGGGCCGGACGTGGGGCGCGGTACGCGCCTCGCATGCCGGGCATCGCGGCGCTGAGGGCTTCGGCGGACCTGGCCGCCCGTTGGCGGTCTCGCGACGCGCAGCGCTCGGTTGCGCTCGGCGGTAGCGTGGTCGCTCGTGTCCAGGCCTGACCCGCAATCCGATGCACCACAGTCCTTTCCCGATATCGAGCCGTATGCCCGCGGACTGCTGGACGTCGGCAACGGTCAGCGGATCTACTGGGAGACCAGCGGTAATCCGGACGGAAAAGCGACGCTGGTGGTGCACGGCGGGCCGGGCGGCGGCGGACGGCGCGGCTCGCGGAAGATGTTCGACCCGGCGGTCTACCGGATCGTCCTGTTCGATCAACGGGGCTGCGGGGAGAGCCTGCCGCACGCCTCCGACCCCGCGGTCGATCTCGCGGAGAACACCACCCATCATCTGATCGCCGACATGGAACGGCTGCGCGAACACCTCGGGATCGACCGCTGGCTGCTCTACGGCGGCTCCTGGGGCGCGACGCTGATCCTCGCCTACGCGCAGCGCTACCCCGAGCGAGTCAGCGAAATCGTGCTGGCCGGGGTCACCATGACCCGGCAGGAGGAGATCGACTGGCTCTACCGCGACGTCGCGCGGCTGCTGCCCGAGCAGTGGGAGACCTTCCGCATGGGCGTTCCGCTCGCCGACCGTCACGGCGATCTGGTCGACGCCTATCGCCGGCTGATGGAAAGCCCCGACGCGCCGACCCGCGAGTCGGCGGCGCGGCAGTGGTGCGCCTGGGAGGACGCGGTGATCGCGCACGAGAATTCGGGCAACCCAGGGCAGTACAGCGCCGAGCCGGACGCCAGGCGACTGGCGTTCGTGCGGATCTGCACGCATTACTTCGCCAACGCGGCCTGGCTGGAGGACGGGCAATTGCTGCGCGACGTGCACCGGCTGACGGGCATACCCGGCGTGCTGATCCACGGCAGACTCGACCTGAGCGCCCCGCTGTACACCGCCTGGCAGCTGGCCCAAGCGTGGCCCGAGGCGGAACTGCAGGTCATCGATGATTCCGGGCACACAGGAAGCCCGGCCATGGGTACCGCCATCCGGCGCGCGATCGCCCGGTTCGCCACATAGGCCCCGCAAGCGCGGCCGATCAGCGCACGCCCGCCACTGGCCCCCTGACCACCCGCTGCAGCGCGCGCAGGTCGGCGTCGAGCGTCCGGTACAGCCAATAGACGGCGACGAACGCGAGTCCGCCGACCGCGCACAAGCCCAGGACCGAATCGCGCACCAGCGGAAGCTCCTGCTCGGGTTCGAGCAGGCTGAATCCGGCCAGCACCCCGACCACCGGAACGGACGCCGTGACCGCGAGATAGATCGTGGTTCTTCGACGCAGCGCGCGAATATGGCCGGAGTCGTGCGCTGTGGGGCGGCTGTAGCGCAAATAGACCGGATAGACGGAGCGGACGATGTAGAAGGTCGACAGGAAGAACGTGTAGGCGACGGAGATGACGGCTGCCATGAAAACCGTCATCGCCGCGTGGATCACCAGCCGCGCCGGAAGGTCGGTGAGCCAGAGGCACAGGAACACCCCGGTCACGGTTGCCGTTAGCCCGGTCTGGAAGGTGTTCAGCGCACACATATCGCCCCAGAACAGTGTTCGCGCCCGCACCCGCGCGAGCAGTGCGTCGTCATAGCGTCTGCCCTCGCGTAAGCCGCGAAGAACCGTGAGCTGATCACGGGACATGAATACGTAGATGACGATGGACAGCGGGCCCGCGATGAGAACGAAAATGTAGACACCCATGTTGAGCTGCCAATTGGTGGCATCCGACAGGCGCTCTCTGAGCAGTTCTTGAACGTGCACAGCCATATAGATCGTGGCCAGGCCGACGCCTACCAGCGACGACAACCACAGGACGGGGGTGGGCCAGCGCGAAAGTCGTAGCCGCCAGCTGTCCGGCGGCGGATAGACGAGATCGCGGGCCCTCTCCTCGAGGCACAAGTCGAACTGCTGCGCCAGTTCCGAACCGGACGAGTAGCGGTCCGCACAGGAGGGTGACAGACACTTCAACAGCACGCGGCGCAGCGCCACAGGGCAATCCGGCGGAAGCTCCGAGAGGAACTTCGGCTCGACGGGTCTGCGCCGCAGGTCGATCATGCGGGCCAGCGATGTCTCCGACTCGCCGGCGGAGGTTTCGTCCACGAAAGGGCGGCGTCCGGTGAGCAACTCCCACAGCATGACCGCCAGCGCGAAGATGTCGCTTCGGGTATCGAGGGCGGCGGCGGTGCTGGGCAGATCAGGATGACAGGCTTCCAACTGCTCGGGCGACATATACGCCAGTGATCCGCCGAAGTACGCCAAGGGGCTGGTGCCCTTGACGCGTTCGCTGAAACTGACGTTGAAGTCGGCCAGCTTCGGAACTCCCTCGGCGCTCAACAGCACGTTCGCTGGTTTGATGTCCCGGTGCAGCACCCCGCGTTCGGAGGCGTGCTGCAGCGCGTCCGCGAGCCGGCGGCCGAGCCAGGCCACCGTCTCCGGCCAGGTCAGTGCGGCGATCCGGGCGCGAACGGCTGATTCCGTCGGCCGCACCTCGCCTTTGTCGGCGAGTACCTTGTCGATGGCGTCGAGCAGCAGTTGCCCACCACGCCGGTCCCGGGGCGTCGCGCGCGACAAGCGCAGCACGTCGAGCAGTGTTCCGCCGGGGAGGTACTGCATGTACAGCAGCTTCAGTTCGCCGTCGGCGATGAGTCGCTGGTCGAAGATGCGCACGATGTAGTCGTGGTCGAGTTGGGCGAGCGTCTGCGGCTCGTTGCCGTGGTTGTGCGAGATCTTGACCGCGACCAGTCGCTGCATCGATTGCTGGCGAGCGAGATACACCTGGGCGAACGCACCGACCCCGATCCTCATCAGGAGGTCGAAATCGTCGACCTGATCACCGACGTCGATGGCGTCGAGCGCGATTTGAGCACTCGGACGGGCGATCATGGTGCTGCGGTAGTCGCTGGTGAGCCGGTCGAGTTCAGGGCCGGCCGCAGTGGCCGTGGCGGTGGCGGTGGCGGCCAGGTCGGCGGCATCGCTTCCGTGGCCGCCGCGGCGCATGGCGTGGAATTCCTCGTAGACCAGATCGGCCGGAAACGGCCCGTTTCGCAGCTCGGCGAATTCCGCACGGTAGTCGATCAGCCGCTTGGGAAAGTCGTAGCGAATCCAGCGATACTCGAGATCGACCTTGATCAATTCGATCAGTATCGTGCGCCGCTCGGCTTGCTCACGGGGTAGGTAGGCGGACAGGTCCGGTGGGGACCCGGACGCCCAAGCCTCTGAGAACTGCGCCACGACGGCGGCGAGCGCGGCGCGGGTTCGTTCGGCTGAATCGGCCAGATCGATCGGCTCACGCATCGGTAGCCCGGAATCAGCCGTGGTCGATCATACGGCGGCTGCGCACGATGCGTCCTTGCCAAGCAGGTGTCCCACATCAGCTCCTCGACGTTGACTTTCCCTGTTCAAGGGTATCGCTCCGGGAAGGGCAGGTGCTGCATCTGCGCAAGAGCAGCCGATTGGTTGCTGCCTTCGACGTCATCGCGGATTCCGGCCGACACCAACTCGGCATGCACGCTCACAGCACGCCCGCCGCCCAGGGCAGCGCGTCGGCACTGCCATCCTCGATGACCGCACCGGGCCACGCGCCCGCCCGCGCCGGGAGCCCTTCGCCGACACTCTCGAACAGATCGACTGTCCGGACGCCGACCACGACGCCGCTTCCCGTCGAGTTCACCTCGACGCTTGGACGCGACGCCGCGGCCACATCCACACCCCGCCGACGCTTACGGATCGAGGAACAACCGCTCGTTGGGCAGGCGAGGTAGACCGGTCGGGTCGCCCGGCAGCACCGTGACCGCGTCCTCGTAGTGACGGGCCCGCCATTCCTGGACGAACAACGCGGCGGCGGTCGCGCAGGCCGCGAAATCCAGACGCACGTCGTGGAATTGGACCGAGAGGTGGACGTCGTCCTCTTCCGGCCGCGGTGACCGGTGCTCCGGCGCGGTCACCACCGCCGCCCCGTGCGCTGACGAATCGCCGCGACCACGACCGAGCCCGACGGCCGGAAGGTGTCGCGAGGCGGTTCGATCCACACCCGGAAGCACGGCGACCGATCGGCGGGCGAGGGCAGCGCGATCTGCGCACCACCGCGCGCTACTGATACGTCCAGGCGGAACAGTTCGGCGAACAAGCCGTCTTCGTCGGGCAGGTCCGGCCGCACCAGATAGGTCCAGCGTTTCGAGCGCGGATGCGAGATGATCGGCCCGAGCGCGGACCGCCGGACCTGCATCAGCGCCTTCACCTCCTGACCGAGACGGGCGGGCATGGTGATCGCGCCCACTCGGCCCGCGGGGACGACGATGCGCCCGAGGTCCGGTTGCACGGCCGCCGCGAGCCCGCACTGCCGGTAGAAACGGCACCGGCTGGCCGGGGTGTCGGCCGCCGGATCGGATGGTTCGCTCACCGCGCGCTCTCCGCCGCGCCGCCGAGGCACTCGAAGCGGGAAACGATCACCTGTTCCGCCGTGCGCACGTGGTCGTGCGACACCCGCCGCGTCATCGCTGCGAAGTAGCAGTGAACGATCACCGGCACGGAACGGGGCCTGGGCACGCGATCCAATAGCCATAGCGTCGAACCCGGCTCGAACTCCACACCGGGTGCGCAGCTTGCGCCGACCTCATGCCCGTACCGGTCGGCGACCGGCTGCACCACGATGACCGGGGTCGTGCTCGGCGGCAACGTCGGCATGCGGGAGCCCGCGCCGACAGCGCCCGCGTCACCGTCACCGTCCGGTGCCACGGACACGGCGTACCACACGAACCCGAATGCCTTTCCCCACATAACTTTTGCCTTCCCCTGCGCGTTTGTTGTGAGCACCCGCCGGGCGAGCACAACCGATGTGCCGCGCGCCGACGTGCCGCGCGCATGGTCGTGCCCGTGCCACGGGCGAGTGCTCGGGAAAGCTTGGCGGCCCTGGAAACCCGCGCTGTCCCGGTGCGGGACACCTGGCAACGCGTCTAGCATGGGGTTTTCGATCAGCACCCGGCGAGGGAGAGCCGATGAGCGAAGATCTGGGGAAGGACGACGGCCGGTACATCGGCCGTCGCGTGCGCGCCATTCGCGCGCGCCGCGGCATCTCGCAGCAAGTCTTGGCCGACCGCGTCGGCGTCAGCCGGGGAGCCATCGCCAAATACGAGAACGGCGAGCGCCCCATCGATTCCCGGCGGACTCTGCACGCACTCGCCCAGGCGCTCGGCGTCGCGGTCGGTGACCTGACCGGCGATCAGGACGACCGGTTCGACCCGTCATCGGCCGGATTCCATGCCGCAGTCCCCGTCATAGAAACCGCCCTCTGGACCCGGGGCGACACCACCCCGAATGCGCCGCCCCGCAGCCTCGCGGAACTCGCGGCGACAGCACGTCATGCCGCCCACCTGCGCCGTGCCTGCGACTACGCGGCGCTCGGACCGCTGTTGCCTCCATTGCTCACCGACTGCTATCGACGCACCCGTGATTCGACTGGAGCCGATCGTGATGCCGCGCGGGACGTGCTTGCGGCGGTGGCATATACGACAGCCGCGTCGTTGAAGGCGCGGGGATATCCGGCGTTGGCTTGGACAGCGGCGCAGGAGATCGAGCACGCAACCGCGAACATCGGTGGCACATCAGGTCCAGCGACCGCGGCCTTCACCCGAAGCCAGATCCTTTTGTCGCGTCCAGGCTCACTGAGCGCCGCACTCGACGGCGCGGCGAATGCTGCCGAGCGCCTTGGTTCGGATGTGCGAAGCCGCGGCGAAATCGAGACGTACGGCATGCTGCATCTGCAAGCAGCCCTCGTCACAGCCGCACTCGGTGGCGATCCGGGCGGTCACTTGGACGAAGCGCACCAGCAAGTGACCCGACTGGCTCAGGTACCCCCGGAAACCGCGATTCTGCGCAACCCGACATTCGATGCCGCGAACGTCACTCTGTGGCGGATGTCTGCGGCGATGGAACGCCGCGAACCGGGCCAAGTCCTCGAACTCGCCCCCACCCTCAACCCAGAAACAATCCCCGCCGAAGGACGCCGAGCCCAATACTTCGTCGAAATCGGCCGCGCCCACGCCCTGCGCCGCGACTACCGCAACTCCTTGCACGCCCTGCTGCGCGCCGAACACATCGCCCCCCAGCAGATTCGTGGCATGACCCACGTCCGCGAACTCGTCGGACACATGATGCGCACCGCTCGCCGCGACCTCACCACCGGGGACCTGGGCCGCCTCGCCAAACGCACCGGCGCCGTCCCCACCTGACGCTCGTCACACCGCATCCGACGCAAGAATATTGCGATACAGAAGATTTCGTGCGACGCCGACAGCAGGTCCGTCCCGGCGTCCCAGCAGCCGGATGACTGCGACCGCTCGAGCTGGTCGTCGCCTCCGTCACCAGCTCTTACGGCCCGTTCTCCGGCGGTTGGCACCAACCGCGATCCAGCCCCGGGCCTGGCCTGACACGCTCAGGAAGCGCGAAGACCCGGCGGGAACGGCACGGTGACAATCCGTTCCGAGCGTTCGGCCCGCTGGCCTGGCGCGACCAACAGCGACGACGGCCGCCTCGCCGACTTTGTCGGTGACCTCGCGGCGGTGATGCGCCGATCGGATGGCACACGGCAGAGTCGAGCGGACGCAGGTCGACCTCGGCGCGCAACGCCGCCGTGACACCATGATCCTGTGGACGCCAATGGAAATCCCGTGCTGTACGCCCTGGTGACCGGCTCGCCCGCCGCGCGTGATGTCGGCAAGTTGATCACCCTGGCCCAGACGGACGGCTGGGTCGTATGCGTGATCGCCTCGCCGTCCGGCACGCGGTTCATCGACGCCGACGCGGTTGCGGCGCAAACCGGTTATCGCGTGCGCAGCGAGTACAAGGAACCCGGCACGCCGGATGTCCTGCCGCCCGCCGACGGCATCATCGCCGCTCCGCTCACCGGCAATTCGATCGCGAAATGGGCTGCGGGGATATCCGATACGCTCCTGCTCGGTCTGCTGGTCGAAGGGTTCGGCAAAGGTTTGCCGATTGTGGGCGTGCCTTACTCGAATCGCGCGCAGATCAGCTTTCCCGCGATTCAGGAGGGGCTGCGCAAACTGTCCGACTGGGGGGTCACCATCGTGATCGGCGAGGGTGAGCCGCACGAGCGGGGTACCGGGGAAGCGCGTCTCCCCCACTTCCCCTGGCAGGCGGCCTGGAAGGCGTTCCTCGAGCATCCGCGCCTTGCCGCCGCCGACCATCCGAACTGACCCGCACCGCTGCCGCCGACGGAACATCGCGCCGGTCGGTGATGCCGACCGGGCGGGTGCCGCAGACGAAGCGCGGCTTCGACGGCCTGGAGGGTGCGGCGGTCGTGGTGCGGCTCGGCCTGACCTCGAACTGCCCGATCCGCACCTCGTTTGAAGGTTTTTCCGCACTGTCCTGCGAATATTGCCAGGAAGTTCCACTCGACGGTTCAACGATACCGTCGAACCTCATGAGTGCAGCCGACGAGCATCCGACGATCGAACTCAGCATGTCCGAACTGCGCGCCGTCACGGCCTATGCCCTGGCCTGCGCGGAGCCTGTGCTGGCGATCTTCGAGCGGGACTGTCCCGAGGACCCGCGTCCCCGGGCCGTGCTCGACGAGGCGCGCGGGTTCGCCGCCGGGGGCAAACGGACGAAGGCGCTTCGCGTGACCGCGCTGGACGCGCACCGGGCCGCGCGGGCGGCTCGCGAGAGGGGACACGAAGCCGCATCCGACGCGGCGTGCGCCGCCGGTCACGCGGGAGCGGCCGCGTACCTGCACCCGCTGGCGAAGGCGACCCAGGGCGGGCACATTCTCATGTCGGCCGCCCACGCGGCCCGAGCGCTCGAACTCGAGGCAGGCGACGACCGTAACGTCGGTGGCGACTACATCCAGAAGGCGACGGATCTGGCCGGGCCCATCGTGGTGAGCGTCCTGCTGCGTTACCCGCACGCCCCGAGTGGTCGCGGCCGCGTGGGAGAGCTATGGCGGGAACTGGACGCATCGTTGCGACGGCTGGCGACCGATCGTTGACCGGCGGTCACCCTGAGGAAGCCGCGGGCCCGATCCACTGGTCGAACAGCCGGTCTACCGCGCCGGTCGCGAGCTGGGTGGCCAGATAGGCGTCCAGGGCGGTCGCCAGGACCGGATCGTCCTTGCGTACCAGCAGCACCTTCCCGAACGAGTCGAACGGCGCTTCGGGATGCAGCACTTGCAGGTCCGGGTGCTGACGTACGCGGTAGCGGCCCTCGACGGAGTCGGTGACGAACACGTCGGCGCGGCCCTGTTCGATCTCGCCGAAGATCGTCAGATTGTCCGGCCACAAGGTGAGCTGCGCGTCGGGGAAGTTCTTGCGCGCGAATTCCTCGTTCGTCCCACCGCGATTGGCGATCACGCGAACACCGGGACGGTTGATCTCCGCGATGGTCGCGTACGCGGCGCCGTTCGCGCGGTGGGTGATCGGGGCCTTGCCGTCGGTGCCGTAGGTGATCGAGAAGTCCGCGAACGCGCGTCGTGACGGCAGATCGGAGATTCCTCCGACCGCCAGATCACAGTTCCGCTCGGCGAAGTCCGTCCGCAGCGTCGCCCACGTCACGGGCACGAACTCGATCGGGCGGCCGAGCAGTGTGGCGAATCCCCGCGCGAGATCGACGTCCACGCCGCGGTAGCCGCCCGCGTCGTCCCTGATCGAGTACGGCGGATAGTCGCCGGGCGTGCACGCGCGCAGCACGTTCGGGGTCTGCGACGGCTGCGCGGTCGCCGGAATCGCCACTGCGACGAGCGCTGTCCACACGGTGAGCAGAAATGCGCCGATGCGGCCGGGCAGCGTCACTCGGCTACGCACCGATCACTTCTCGTTGCGCGCCTTGGGGAAGCGGGCCTGCTTGGCGACCCAGCCCGCCATCTTGGCCCAGTGACCCTTGCGGGGAGTGACGATCGAGGTGAGCTCACGATCCCACTCATCGGCCTCGGTGAGACCGTCGATGGTGTCGATCAACGCCTTGGCGGTCTCCAGGTCGGAGACGACCCGGTCGCCGAGAACACCGTCGGAACCGACCAGGGTGACGCGGACGCCCGCGCGACCGATCGGCTGGAGCACGGCCGTGGCGGATTTGCCGTGATCGGCGACGAATCCCTTGACGGACTCCACGAGGGCGCCCGACAGCTTCACCGGCGCCGTGGCGGTTTCAGTACTCATGGCAGGCAGTTTACCGACCGGTAGAAAGCGGGCTCGCCGCTCGGGTGTAGAACTAAAACTCATGCGCGCCATTCAGGTTTCCGAACATGGTGGTCCCGAGGTCCTGAAGTACGTGGAGGCGCCCGATCCGCAGGTCGGGCCGGACCAGTTGCTGGTCGACACCCAGGCGATCGGCGTCAACTTCATCGACACCTACATCCGCACCGGGCGCTACCCCCAGGACGTCCCGTACATCCCGGGCGCGGAGGGCACCGGCGTGGTCGCCGAAGTCGGCGCGAACGTCAGCGACTTCGCGGTCGGCGACCGGGTCGCCTGGGCCGCCGGGCCGGGCAGCTACGCCCAGAAGGTCGCGATCGCGGCCGCCGTCGCCATCGCGGTGCCCGGCGGCGTCGAGCCGCCGGTGGCCGCCTCGGCGCTGCTGCAGGGTATGACCGCGCACTATCTCATCGAGTCGATCTACCGGCCCGAGCCCGGGGAAACGGTGCTCGTGCACGCTGGTGCGGGCGGCGTCGGGCTGATCCTCACCCAGCTTCTCACCGCGCGCGGCGTCCGGGTGATCACGACGGTGTCCTCCGACGAGAAGGAGACGCTGTCGCGCGCGGCGGGGGCCGCCGAGGTGCTGCGCTACGGCGACAGCCTCGCCGACCAGGTGCGCGAGCTCACCGACGGCGTCGGCGTGGCGGCGGCCTACGACGGCGTCGGCGCGGCGACCTTCGAGTCCAGCCTGGCCGCACTGCGCGTCCGCGGCACGCTCGCCCTGTTCGGGGGCGCGAGCGGTCCGGTGCCGCCGTTCGACCTGCAACGGCTCAGCACGGCCGGGTCGCTGTTCGTCACCCGTCCCACCTTGGCGCATTACATCCGTGACCGCGCCGAACTCACCTGGCGCGCGGGCGACGTCTTCGACGCCATCGCCAAGGGCACGCTGAACATCCGGATCGGCGCGACCTACCCGCTCGCCGATGCCGAACAGGCCCACCGCGACCTGGAAGGCCGCAAGACCGCCGGTTCCATCGTCCTGCTCCCGTGAGCCGGCGGCGGGCGATCCGACGGGTCGCCCGCCGTCCGGTCAATAGTCGCGGCCGGTGAGCCCGCGATAGATGAAGCGGGTCAGCCCGTCCACGGCCTGTTCGTCGGTCAGTTCGACGTTGCCTTCCTCGACCGCGGCCAGCAGGCTCTGCGTGAGCAGGAACATCATCGCGAGGCTGGCATCGACCGTGCTCGGCAGCCGTAACCCCTGGTCGGCGAAGCCCGCCACGTGATCGGCGATGTCCGCGCGCTGCTGCATGCCGAACTGCGCGACCATGCGCGCGAACTCGTCGTTGACCAGAGCCGCCTGATTCACCGCGCGCAGCACGGGCGCGTGCTCCCGCGCGAAAGTCCAATATCCGGCGACGTGGTAGCGGACCGCCTCCGGGTCGCCGAAGTCCGGGTTGTGGCCGGGCCCCTCCGCCCGCTGGTCCCCTGCCGCGGCCAGATCGTTCAGCAATGCCTGGAGCAGTTCTTCCCTGCTCGCGAAGTGGTTGTAGAACGACCCGGCCGCCCGGCCCGCCGCCGCCGTGATGTCGGTGATCTTGGTGTTCAGGTAGCCGCGCTCGGCGAACAACCGCAGCGCCGCGGCCTTCAACGCCTGCTCGGTTTCGGCCGACTTCTCCCTGCGACTCAACGACACCCAGCTCACCTCCTTGACAACGAAAGGTACCAAGCGCGAAACTGAATTCGCATTCACTGAATTTTAATTCATCAGGAGTACCCGTGTCACAGCTCGTTCTCGTCGCAGGCGCCGGACCCACCGGTCTCACCCTCGCCCTCGATCTCGCCCGCCGGAACATTCCCGTCCGGATCATCGACAAGGCGGACACATTCTTCGCGGGTTCCCGCGGCGACGGCATCCAGCCGCGCACCCTGGAAGTCGTCGACGACCTGGGAGTTCTGGACGCGGTGCACGCGGCGGGGATGCCGGGGCCGGTGATGCGCGTGCACCTCGACGGCGAGTTCGTCGCCGAGCGCAGGATGAGCGAGCAGGTCGAGCCCACCCCCGCCGTTCCCTACCCCAACGTGTGGGTCCTCGGCCAGTCCCGCACCGAGGCCATCCTGCGCGAACGGCTCGCCGAATTCGGCGTACCCGTGGAGCTGGGAACAGCCCTGGTCACCTTCGGCCAGGACGACAACGGCGTCACGGCGACGCTGGAACGCGACGGCGCCCGCGAGACCGTGCGCGCCGCCTACCTGGTCGGCGCCGACGGCGGCAAGAGCACCGTGCGCAAGACGCTGGGCATCGCGTTCGAGGGCGACACCGACGAGTCGATCCGGATGCTGCTCGGCGACGTGCGCGCCGACGCGCTCGACCACGACTTCGGCTACTGGTTCGCCGCCGCCGATCAGCCGATGCAGGGCATCGCCCTGTCCCCGCTGCCCGGTGGACGTCACTTCCAGTTCGCCGCGCCACTGAGCGCGGACGCGCAACCGAGCCTCGAACTGCTGCAGTCCTACGCCGATCGCTACTGCGGGCGCGACGACGTCACGCTCACCGACCTGACCTGGGTGACGGTGTGGCGGCCCAATGTCCGCCTGGCGCAGAGGTTCCGCGACGGCCGGGTCTTCCTCGCCGGGGATGCCGCGCACGCGCATCCGCCCACCGGCGGCCAGGGCATGAACACCGGCGTCCAGGACGCCTACAACCTCGGCTGGAAGCTGGCCGCCGCCCTCGCCGGTGACGACACGCTCCTGGACAGCTACGAAACCGAGCGCAGGACGGTCGCCGCCAGGGTGCTCGGCCTGAGTTCGGAACTGCTGGACAAGCTGGTCGACGGCGACGAGGACGCGATGCGGCGCGGACCGGAGACCCAGCAGCTGGACATCAGCTACCGCGATCCGGCCGTGCGCGAGCCGCTGGCCGCGGGCGACCGGGCCCCGGACGCGCCGGTGAAAGACGAGGGAGGGCGGCCCGTCCGGTTGTTCGACCTGTTCCGCGGCCCCCACGCGACGGTGCTGTCGTTCGGCGCGCCCGCGGAGGCAGGGCCGCACGCGTATGCGGTGGTACGACCCGGAACGCAGGTGTCAGGGCGGCACGTGGTGGATGTCGACGGACACGCTCATGCGGCCTATGCCGCGGTCGAGGGCACCCGGGTGCTCGTGCGGCCCGACGGCTACGTCGGCGCGATCAGCTGAAGAAGCTGCCGATGGTGTCCCAGCCGAGCACCGAGTCCACCGCGAGGCCGCAGAACACCACGGCCAGGTAGTTGTTCGACTGCAGGAACAGCCGCAGCGGCTTCACCGATTCGCCGCGCCGCACGCCCGCGTACAGCTGGTGGGCCATGAGCAGGAACCACGCTCCGGCCACCAGCGCCACGGCCGCGTAGATCACGCCGGTGGCCGGGACCAGGGCGAGCGTGGCGAGCACGGTCAGCCAGGTGTAGACGACGATCTGCTTGGTGACGGCCCGCTCGGTGGCCACCACCGGCAGCATCGGCACGCCCGCCGCGCGATAGTCCTCCTTGTAGCGCATGGCCAGCGCCCAGGTGTGCGGCGGCGTCCAGAAGAAGATGACTGCGAACAGCGCGACGGCGGGCCAGCCGATGCCTCCCGTCACGGCCGACCAGCCGACCAGCACGGGCATGCAGCCCGCAGCGCCGCCCCACACCACGTTCTGCGAGGTACGGCGCTTGAGGCCGAGCGTGTAGACGAAGACGTAGAACAGGATCGTCGCGACCACGAGCAGGCCGCTGAGCAGGTTGGCCTGCCACCACAGCCAGGCGAAGGAGCCGACGCCCAGCACGACGCCGAAGACGAAAGCGTTGCGGGTGGGCACCGCCTCCCGGGCCAGCGGCCGCTTGGCGGTGCGCTTCATGACCTTGTCGATATCGGCGTCGGCGACGCAGTTGAGCGTGTTCGCGCTCGCCGCGCCCATCCAGCCGCCGAAGAGGGTCGCCAGGATCAGCCGGATGTCGACGGTGCCGCGGTCGGCCAGCAGCATGGTCGGGATCGTGGCGACGAGCAGCAGCTCGATCACCCTGGGCTTGGTCAGGGCGACGTAGGCCAGCGTCCGTCGCATCAACCGGGACGGTAGGCCGGGCCCCGTGAACCGGTCGGCCAGCGCCGTCGCGGAGGAGCCGTGCGCACCGTCGCCACCCGGCTGTTGCCCAATCCGCACTGTCTCTCCTCGCACGCTGTGCATCGCATCCGGCATGGACGAGCAGTGCGCTCGTCCCGGTGGTACGGACGTGCCGACGCCGGACCCGCGTCCGCCCCGGCGCCCTTCCGACCGGTGCGGCGCGACTACTACTACAGAGGATGGTAGACCCCTGCCGCCCCTCCCCTTCCGCTCGCCCCCGCGCAAGGGCGGCGGTCGGCGACGGGCCGGACGGCCTGTCCCGCGCCGCGGGGACAGCCTTCGCCAGGGGCGTTCGATCCGCCCCGTACGTCTTCTGTTCGAGACTTCCAGCGGCCTGGTCCGGTCCGCCTACTCGCCGCGGCACGGCCGAGCTCCCGCGCTACGGGCCGAATCTCGTTCCCGCGGCCGGAAGAATTTCCTGGCCCGGGACCTGAGCCCGCGAATACACCGCGCCTTCGAACGGGCCGTTGCAGCAACTCTCGCCGCGGTCGCGACGAATGCGGGGAAGCGGTCGCTTGATCGAAACCTTCCGTCCCGCCGAGCGCGAGCTGACGAGCGCGTTCGCGCCCCGCCGCGCGTTCGAAAGGGCCGAACCACGTGCACCGATGGCCCGGGTCTCGTCCCGCTCCACGTCCGCCGTGCAAGGCCGCGAACACACCGCCGCCGCAGGCGCGGGCGCGAAAACACCACCTGCGAACACGCAGCGCAGCAGGGCCCGCCGAACCAACCCAGGGTTAATGGTGTGCCGGTCAGCGGGCACATCTAGGGTAGGTGGGTATACCCGGTACGCACGCCGTAGCTGCCGCGCGATCATCGCCGTCAGAAACCCCAACCGCCGTCGACGAAACCAATGTCAGGAGAACCTCGGTCGTGTCGATCACAGACGACATCCGCGCCCTCACTCAGCCGAACCACCCGGACGACTGGACGGATCTGGACACCAAGGCCGTCGACACCATCCGGGTCCTGGCCGCCGAGGCGGTGCAGAACGCCGGAAACGGTCATCCCGGCACCGCGATGAGCCTGGCGCCGCTGGCCTACACGCTCTACCAGCGCACCATGCGCGTCGACCCGAGCGATCCGAGCTGGGTCGGGCGGGACCGGTTCGTGCTGTCCTGCGGTCACTCCAGCCTCACCCAGTACATCCAGCTGTACCTGGCGGGTTACGGTCTGGAACTCGACGACCTGAAGAACCTGCGCAAGTGGGGCTCGCTCACCCCGGGTCACCCGGAGTTCCGGCACACCGACGGCGTGGAGATCACCACCGGCCCGCTCGGCCAGGGTCTCGCCTCGGCGGTCGGCATGGCCATGGCGGCGCGGCGCGAGCGCGGTCTGTTCGACCCGGACGCCGCGCCCGGCACGAGCCCGTTCGACCACTTCGTCTACGTCATCGCCTCCGACGGTGACCTGGAGGAGGGCGTCACGTCCGAGGCGTCCTCGCTGGCGGGCACCCAGCAGCTGGGCAACCTCGTGCTGGTCTACGACGACAACAAGATCTCCATCGAGGACGACACCACCATCGCCTTCACCGAGGACGTCGCCGCGCGGTACGAGGCATACGGCTGGCACGTGCAGGTGGTCGAGGGCGGCGAGGACGTCGTCGCCATCGAGGCCGCGCTGGAGGCCGCCAAGGCCGAGACCGGCAAGCCCTCGATCATCGTGCTGCGCACCATCATCGGCTACCCCGCCCCCGGCAAGATGAACACCGGTTCGGCCCACGGCGCGGCGCTGGGCGCCGACGAGGTGGCCGCGACCAAGAAGATCCTCGGCTTCGACCCGGACAAGAGCTTCGACGTGGATCCCGCGGTCATCGAGCACACCCGCAAGGTCGTCGAACGCGGGCGCGCGGCGCACGCGGAGTGGCAGAAGTCCTTCGACGCGTGGGCTGCGGCCAACCCGGAGAACAAAGCGCTGTTCGACCGCTTGATCCAGCGCCGGCTGCCGGAGAACTGGACCGCGAATCTGCCCAGCTACGAACCGGATCCGAAGGGCATGGCCACCCGCAAGGCGTCCGGCAAGGTACTCGCCGCGCTGGCGCCGGTGCTGCCCGAGCTGTGGGGCGGCTCGGCCGACCTGGCCGAGTCCAACAACACCACCATGCCCGACCAGCCCAGCTTCGGGCCGGAGTCGATCTCCACCGGCATGTGGAAGGCCAACCCGTACGGCCGGACCCTGCACTTCGGCGTCCGCGAGCACGCGATGGGCTCGATCCTCAACGGCATCGCGCTGCACGGCCCGACCCGCCCGTACGGCGGAACCTTCTTGGTGTTCAGCGACTACATGCGTCCCGCCGTCCGCCTGGCGGCGCTGATGCGCGTGCCCGCGATCTACGTCTGGACCCACGACTCCATCGGCCTCGGCGAGGACGGCCCGACGCACCAGCCGATCGAGCACCTCGCCGCGCTGCGCGCGATCCCGGGCCTGAACGTCGTCCGTCCGGGCGACGCCAACGAGACCACCTACGCCTGGCGCACCATCCTGGAACGCGACAGCAGCGAGCACCGGTCGCATTTCTCGGTGTCCGAGCCGCCGCACCAGGACGGCCCGTCCGGCCTGGCGCTGACCCGCCAGGATCTGCCGATCCTGGAGGGCACCAGCTACGAGGGCGTGTCCAAGGGCGGCTACGTGCTGGCCGAGGCCTCCACGGGCACCCCGCAGGTGATCCTGATCGCCACCGGTTCGGAGCTCCACCTCGCGGTCGCCGCCCGCACTACCCTGGAGGAGCAGGGCATCGCCACCCGCGTGGTGTCGATGCCGTGTGTGGAGTGGTTCGACGCGCAGGACAAGGCTTACCGGGACGAGGTGCTTCCGCCCGCGATCGCCGCACGCGTCGTCGTCGAGGCCGGAATCGCGATGCCGTGGCACCGGTTCGCCGGTGACGCGGGCGAGATCGTGTCGATCGAGCACTTCGGCGCCTCCGCCGACTACAAGACCCTGTTCCGCGAATTCGGCTTCACTCCGGAAGCCGTCGTTGCCGCCGCGCAGCGCACGCTCGAGAACGTGAAGGGATAAGCGCCCATGGCTCAGAACGAGAATCTCGCCGCTCTCTCGGCGGCGGGAGTGTCCGTATGGCTCGACGATCTGTCCAGGGACCGGATCCGGTCCGGCAACCTGCTCGAGCTGATCGAAACCCGATCCGTCGTCGGTGTCACCACCAACCCGACGATCTTCCAGGGTGCGCTCAGCCAGGGTCACGCCTACGACGGCCAGCTCAAAGAGCTTGCCGCGCAAGGCGCCGACGCCGACGCCGCGATCCGCACCATCACCACCGACGACGTCCGCGCGGCCTGTGACGTGTTCGCTCCGGTCTTCGAGGCCACCAACGGCGTGGACGGCCGGGTCTCCATCGAGGTCGACCCCCGCCTGGCGTTCGACGCCGACCGGACCGTGGCGCAGGCGGTCGAATTGTGGAAGATCGTCGACCGGCCCAACCTGTTCATCAAGATCCCGGCCACCGAGGAGGGTCTGTCCGCCATCACCGCGGTGATCGCGGAGGGCATCAGCGTGAACGTCACGCTGATCTTCTCGGTCCAGCGCTACCGCGCGGTGATGGGCGCGTACCTGGAAGGCGTGAAGAAGGCCAAGGTCGCCGGCCACGATCCGGCCAAGATCCATTCCGTCGCTTCGTTCTTCGTCTCCCGGGTGGACACCGAGATCGACAAGCGGCTGGAGGCGCTGGGCACCGAGGAGGCGCTCGCGCTGCGCGGCAAGGCCGGCATCGCGAACGCCCACCTGGCCTACGCCGAGTACCAGGACGTGTTCGACGGTGGCAAGCACACCTCGACCTTCCAGAACCTGGCCGCGTCCGGGGCGAATCGGCAGCGTCCGCTGTGGGCGTCGACCGGTGTCAAGAACCCGGACTACTCCGACACGATGTACGTCACCGAACTGGTCGCCCCGAACACGGTGAACACGCTGCCGGAGAAGACGCTGCAGGCGGTCGCCGATCACGGTGCGATCCGCGGCGACGCCGTCAGCGGCCAGGCCGCAGCGGCCAAGGACGTCTTCGACCGGCTCGCCGCCGTCGGCGTCGACCTCGACGACGTGTTCGTGGTGCTCGAGCGCGAGGGCGTGGACAAGTTCGAGAAATCCTGGGAGGAGCTGCTTTCCGCCACCGCCGACGAGCTGAAGTCGGCGTCGACCGGGAACGGCTGATCGATGGCCGGAGCAGCGCCCGCAGATCGACCGGACGCCGTCGAATGGCAGAACCCGCTGCGTGACAAGGGGGACAAGCGGCTCCCCCGCATCGCCGGACCGTGCAGCATGGTCATTTTCGGCGTCACCGGCGATCTGTCTCGGAAGAAGCTGATGCCGGCCATCTACGACCTGGCGAACCGGGGGCTGTTGCCCCCGGCCTTCGGCTTGGTCGGCTTCGCGCGCCGCGATTACGCGGACGAGGACTTCGCCGGGGTCGTCCTGGAGGCCGTCAAGGCGCACGCGCGCACTCCGTTCCGCCAGGAGGTCTGGGATCAGCTCTCCGAGGGCATCCGGTTCGTCCAGGGCACCTTCGACGACGACGCGGCATTCGACCGGCTCGCCGACACCCTCGCCACCCTGGACAAGGAGCGCGGCACCGGCGGCAATCACGCGTTCTACCTGTCGATCCCGCCGAACATGTTCCCGGTGGTGCTCGATCAGCTCTGCTCGCACGGCTTGGCGCAGACGACCGGGCCGGACGCTGCCCGCAAACCGTGGCGACGGGTGGTGATCGAGAAGCCCTTCGGGCACGACCTGCACAGCGCCCAGGAGCTCAACGCGCTGGTCAACGGGGTGTTTCCGGAGGAGCGGGTGTTCCGCATCGACCACTATCTGGGCAAGGAGACGGTGCAGAACCTGCTGGCGCTGCGCTTCGCCAACCAGTTGTACGAGCCGATCTGGAACGCCAACTTCGTCGACCACGTGCAGATCACCATGGCCGAGGACATCGGCTTGGGCGGCCGCGCGGGCTACTACGACGGCATCGGGGCCGCGCGCGACGTGATCCAGAACCACCTGCTGCAACTGCTGGCGCTCACCGCCATGGAGGAGCCGATCAGCTTCGAGCCCAAGCAATTGCAGACCGAGAAGATCAAGGTGCTCTCGGCGACCAGGCTCATCGAACCGCTGGACGAGACCACCGCGCGCGGGCAGTACACCGCGGGCTGGCAAGGCAGCGAGCACGTGGCCGGCCTGCTGCAGGAGGACGGCTTCGACCCGAATTCGAAGACCGAGACCTATGCCGCGATCAGCCTGGAGATCGACACCCGCCGCTGGGCGGGCGTGCCGTTCTTCCTGCGCACCGGAAAGCGGCTCGGCCGCAGGGTGACCGAGATCGCGGTGATCTTCAAGCGGGCGCCGCATCTGCCGTTCGACCAGACCATGACCGAGGAGCTGGGGCAGAACGCACTGGTCATCCGGGTACAGCCGGACGAGGGCATCACCACGCGGTTCGGCTCGAAGGTGCCGGGCTCCAGCATGGAGGTGCGCGACGTCAACATGGACTTCACCTACGGCGAGGCGTTCACCGAGTCCTCTCCCGAGGCTTACGAACGCCTGATCCTCGACGTGCTGCTCGGGGTGCCGTCGCTGTTTCCGGTGAACGCGGAGGTCGAATTGTCCTGGCGCATCCTGGATCCGGTGCTCGAGCACTGGGCCGCCGAAGGCAGGCCGGAACCGTACGAAGCGGGCACCTGGGGTCCGCCCTCGGCCGACGAGATGATAGCCCGCACCGGGCGGGAATGGCGGCGTCCGTGATCGTCGACATGCCCGAGACCAAGACCGGCGAGGTCACCAAGCGCATCGTGCAGTTGCGCGAGAGCAACGGCGTGATCACCGTCGGCCGCGTGCTCACTCTGGTGGTGTGCACACTGGACAGCTCCGAGGCCGAGGACGCGATCGACGCGGCGAACGAAGCCAGCCGCGAGCATCCCTGTCGTGTGGTGGTGCTGGCGCGCGGCGACCGGGAGGCCGCCACCCGGCTGGACGCTCAGATCCGGGTGGGCGGCGACGCGGGGGCGGCCGAAGTGATCGTGCTGCGGCTGCAAGGCGAACTGGTCAACCATGAGAGCAGCGTCGTCACGCCGTTCCTCCTACCGGATACGCCGGTGGTCGCGTGGTGGCCGCGCGGCGCCCCGCAATTCCCGTCCAAGGATTCGGTGGGGCGCTTGGCGGGCCGCCGCATCACCGACGCCACGTTCGCGCCCGATCCCCAGGCAGCGATCAAGAAACGGCTGCAGTCCTACGCCAGCGGTGACACCGATCTGGCCTGGAGCCGGATCACGTACTGGCGCGCGCTGCTGGCAGCGGCGATGGACGAGCCGCCGTTCGAATCGGTGGAATCCGCGACCGTGTCGGGGCTGCGCGACGAGCCCGCCCTGGACATCCTGGCCGGTTGGCTGGCCGCCCGGCTGGGCTGCCCCGTCCGCCGCCGCACCGGCCCGCTGCGGGTGGAGCTGCACCGGCCCACCGTCTCCATCGCGATCGAACGCCCGCAGACCGGCCGCACCGCGACATTGACCCGCACCGGCGAGCCGGTGCAGCGGATCGCTCTGGCGCGCCGGGAGACCCGTGACTGCCTCGCCGAGGACCTACGCAGGCTGGACGCCGACGAGACCTACGCGAAGGCGCTGGCCGGAATCGAGAAGGTGATCTATGAGTGAGCACACCGATTCGCCGTTCCCCAGCGACACCGTCGAGGTGCATCTGGACACCGACTCGCTGGTCGCCGCCGCGGCGGTCCGCTTCGTCTCGGTCGTGGTCGCGGCCCAGGCCGAGCGCGGCTCGGCGGCGGTGGTGCTGACCGGCGGCGGAACCGGCATCGCCCTGCTGGAGCAGGTGCGTAAGTCCCCCGGCGACATCGACTGGTCCCGGGTCGAGGTGTTCTGGGGCGACGAGCGTTTCGTGCCCGCGAACGATCCGGAGCGCAACGACCTGCAAGCCAGGCAGGCGCTGCTCGATCACGTGCCGGTGGACCCGGCGCGGGTGCATCCGGTGGCCGCCTCCGACGGCGAGTATCCCGATCCGGTGGAGGCGGCCGCCGAGTACTCCGCCACGGTGCACGCCTATCTCGCCGAACACGGCGCGTTCGATCTGCACCTGCTCGGCATGGGCGGCGAGGGCCACGTGAACTCGCTGTTCCCGCACACCGACGCGGTGCGCGAGGAGCACGAGCTCGTCGTCGCCGTCACGAATTCACCGAAGCCGCCGCCGGTGCGGGTGACCCTCACCCGGCCCGCGATCAGGCGGACCCGGCACGTCGTGCTGGTGGTCGGCGGCGCGGGCAAGGCCGAGGCGGTCGCCGCGGCCATCGGCGGCGCGGACCCGGCGGACGTGCCCGCGGCCGGTGCGACGGGTATCGACTCCACGACCTGGCTGCTGGATCAGGAAGCCGCGTCCGCGCTGCGCTGAGGGGCCGCGACGGTCGACGCGTAAATTTGTCCGCCCCAATTCCCGGTTGCCGAAAGGATACCGTCGGATAAGGCAGCCGGACGGCGGAGTTTACGAGATGATCGGTCGGTGACCGAGCAGGCAGTGGATCTGGACGAGCGGTTCCGCACGGCCGTCGCCGCATTCGTGCCGGGGCCGCGGCGTCCGGCGGAACAGCCGATCGTGGGCGGCGGCGCGATCACCGGCACGGCGTGCCTGGAACTGTTCGACGCACAGGCGACGAGCAGACACCTCGATCTCGCGGCACGCCGCCTCGGCAGCGACCGGCGCGGTTACTACAGCATCGGCTCGTCCGGCCACGAGGGCAATGCCGCCGTGGCGGCCGCCCTGCGCACCACCGACCCTGCCCTGCTGCACTACCGGTCGGGGGCGTTCTTCGTGCACCGGTCCCGGCGTGTGCCCGGGCTCGACCCCATCCGGGACGTCCTGCTCGGCGTGGTCGCGGCGGCGACGGACCCGATTTCCGGTGGGCGGCACAAGGTGTTCGGCAGTGCTGCCGCGAACGTCATCCCGCAGACCTCGACCATCGCCTCGCATCTTCCGCGCGCGGTCGGGTTGGCGTTCGCGATCGATCGCGCGGCGCGGCTGGGTGTCCCCGCCCGGTGGCCCGCCGACTCGGTGGTGGTGTGCAGTTTCGGCGACGCGTCGGCCAACCACTCCACCGCGACCGGGGCGATCAATGCCGCGATCCACACTGCGGGTCGAGGGATTCCGATGCCGATCCTGTTCGTGTGCGAGGACAACGGCATCGGGATCAGCGTGCCGACCCCACCCGGCTGGATCGAGCAGGCGTACGGCCACCGGCCGGGCCTGGCGTACTTCGACGCGGACGGCTGCGCCCCGCTCGATGCGCTGACCACGGCGAACGCCGCCACCCGGTGGGTCAGGGAGCACCGCGCGCCCGCGTTCCTGCGCCTGCGGACCGTGCGGCTGCTCGGTCACGCCGGATCCGACGTCGAGACCGCCTACCGCCGCCCCGCCGAGATCGCCGCCGACCTCGCTCGCGACCCGGTGACGGCGACGGCACGACTGCTGATCGAGTCCGGCGTCGCCACACCCGCCGACCTGCTCGACCGCTACGCCGACCTGGCCCATCGCGTCGCCACGACCGCCGAACTGGTCTGCGCCGAACCGAAACTCGATTCGGCGGCGGCCGTGATCGCACCGATCGCCCTCTCCCGTCCCGCGCTCGTGCGCGCCGACGCGCTCCGCACCGACCCGATCCCGCACGACGAGCGGAAACAGGCCGACACCGGCCATGCGAGCACGGGTATCGGGGCGCCGCACCGCGTGAACGGCGCTGTCGCGCAGGGTGATCCGATGACCCTGGCGCAGGCCATCAACGACGCCCTCGCCGACTTGCTCGCGCGCGACCGGGATGTGCTCGTCTTCGGCGAGGACGTCGGCCGCAAGGGCGGGGTGTACGGGGTGACCAAGGGGTTGCAGAAGACGTTCGGCGCGCGGCGCGTGTTCGACACCCTGCTGGACGAGCAGAGCGTCCTGGGCACCGCCCTCGGCGCGGCGCTCGCCGGATTCGTGCCGATCCCGGAGATCCAGTACCTCGCCTACCTGCACAACGCCGCGGATCAGATCCGTGGCGAAGCGGCCACGCTCTCGTTCTTCTCCGACGGCCGCTACCGCAACCCCATGGTGGTGCGGATCGCCGGATACGGCTACCAGAAGGGCTTCGGCGGCCACTTCCACAACGACAACTCGGTGGCCGCGCTGCGCGACATCCCAGGCGTCGTGCTCGCCTCCCCGTCGCGCGCCGACGACGCCGCGGCGATGCTGCGCACGTGCGTGTCCGCCGCCCGGGTGGACGGCAGAGTGTGCCTGTACCTCGAGCCCATCGCGCTGTACCACACGCGCGACCTGCACCGTCCGGGCGACGACGGTTGGCTGGCACGCCCGTCTCCGGCGGAGCACGTCGAGATCGGCCGCGCCCGGGTCTACGGCGACGGGGCCGACCTGACCCTGGTCAGCTTCGCCAACGGCGTGCCGATGAGCCTGCGCGCGGCGCGGCGGCTGGCCCGGCACGGGATCCACGCTCGGGTGCTCGACCTGCGCTGGCTCGCTCCGCTACCGGCCGTAGATCTGCTGCGGCACGCTCGCGCGACCGGACGGGTCCTCGTCGCGGACGAGACCCGCCGCGGTGGTGGCGTATCGGAAGCGGTGTGCGCGGCTCTGCTCGACGCCGGTTTCACCGGGCGGCTCGCGCGGGTGACCAGCGAGGACAGTTTCGTGCCGCTCGGCCCGGCCGCCGCGACGGTGCTGCTGGACGAGGAACGGATCGAAGCCGCGGCCGTCCGGCTCCTCGGTGCGGCGACCGGCGCGGACCCGCGGCGCGCCGAGGCCCGGCATTCCCCGTAATTCGATTCGACCGGTGAATAGTGGAAATACAGTGGGGGTGACGGTGACCAGCAGCGGAAAGGACACGGCGATGACCACGATGTCCATGCTCGGCGAGGTGCGGCCGGAGCACGAGCACACAGCCGACGGCGATCTGGTGCTCCTGCACTACCTGCGTTCGTTCCACAAGCCGGTACTGGACGTGTGGTCGGCGGCCACCGAGCGCGGCCAGCTCGCGCGCTGGCTCGGCACCGTCTCCGGCGGCAACGGCAACCTCACCATCGAATTGTTCGACGGTCCGGTCCCCGGCCCGGTCGCGGTGCGCGTCGACGATTGCCAGGCGCCGCACGAACTCGTGGTGCACATCGACGGCTGCCTGCTCGAAATCCGGATGACCCAGGTCGGCGTGGTCACCACCGTGGAGCTCACCCGCCGCCACGTGTGCCCCGCCGACGCGGGCGCGATCGGCCCACGGTGGCAATACCTGCTCGATCGCCTGACCGCCTACCTCGACTTCCAACCGCTGCCGCGGTGGTCGGACTACCCGAAGCTGGCCGAGGAATACCGCTGAGCGGATCCGGACGGCGGCGGCCGTAGCTGCCCCGGCCCTGTCCCGGCACGACTCGCTCCGGCGGGCCGATCAGTAGAAGAACCCGGCGATCCCCCAGCCCGGACGCGCCTGGGCCTCCCGGATCCACTCGACACAGGACTCGATGGCGGCCAGGACCTCGTGGTCGACCTCTTCGCGCTGCGGTGGCGTGGTCGACTCCCACTGGACGAGCGCTTCCGCGCACTGTTCCGGCGTCCATTCGCCGTAGCCGGGCAATTCGTCGGGCTGCGGCAGCGAGGGCGGCAGCGAGTGGTACATGAACGCACGGACGCTGACCGCTTTGATGCCCAGCGTGGCGAGCCCGTCATCGATGTGGTCGAGCCAACGCCCGCGGAACGCCGAGAAGTAGCGGTTGTCCACGAACCGGCCGTAGAACTGGCAGATCGTCTGGTAGGCGTAGCCGTATTGGAAACCGTAGGCCGGGTCGAACGGACCGCCGTCGATAACGGCGCGCACCGCCTCGTAGCGGGTGGGTGCGCCGCCTGCGATCTCCTCGGCGAACCAGTCGTCGTCGTGGGTCAGCTGAGCCTTGAAGCGCCCCCCGATCATCCGCCGGAGCTTGTCGTCCCGAGACCCGATGGCACCCTTGACCCTGTCCAGTTCGACGACGTAGATGCTCAGGCTATAACTCATTCACCGAACATTAGCGGTGCCCACCGACAACGAACGGCGGTGGGCCCGAAGACGTTTCGTCTCAGGCCGGAAGCCGGTCGGGATGGGCGGCCAGATGGGCGAGATGCGCGATGAGCAACGCGTTCACCTGCTCGGTTCGCTCCAGCTGAACGAGGTGGCCCGCACCGCTGATCTCGGTCACCGCACGCAGGTCGGCGACGTGCGCACGCAAGGTGGCCAGCGGGTCACGCCCGCTGAAGCCTTCCATGTCGGGATCACGGTCGCCGTACAGGAAGTAAGCGGGCACGGCGACTTTCGCGTCCGAGTACTCGGCGGTGAGTTCCCAATTGCGATCCAGGCTGCGGTACCAGTTCAATCCGCCGGTGAACCCGGTGCGCTCGAAATCCCCTGCCAGCACGTCCAACTCGTCCGCGCCGAGCCAGCGCCACGGCAACGCGGGCGCCTCCGGCAGCACATCGAGGTAGCCCGTGCCCTCCGCCGGGAAACGCCAGGTGTCCAGGTAGTGATAGTCGGCGCTGAGCGCGTAGTAGACGCGGGCCAGGAACTCCCGGGGACGCGCGGCGAGTTCCGCGTCCGCGACCCCTGGGGCCTGAAAGTAGTGCAGGTGCAGGAAGTGCCGGGCCGCGGCCTTGGCCCACAATTGCGACGGAGCGCGCGGCGGACGCGGCGCGAAGGGATTGTTCAGGACGATGACGCCGCGCACCCGCTCCGGCGCGCGCAACGCCAGTTCCCACACCAGTGCCGCGCCGAAGTCCAGGCCGACGAACACCGCCTGTTCGGCGCCGATGTCGTCGAGCAGTGCCAGCAGGTCGGCGCAGACCGCGCGATTGGTGTACGCCTCGAGGTCGGCCGGGGCGTCGGTCTGCCCGTAGCCGCGCAGGTCCGGCGCGAGGGCGCGGTAGCCCGCCGCGGCGAGCGCGGGAAGCTGGCGGTGCCAGATGTACCAGGTGTGCGGGAAACCGTGGCAGAAGATCACCGGCTGCCCCGTACCCTGCTCGGCGACGTGCATGCGGACCCCGTTGGTCGTCACGAACCGATGCGTCAGCTCCACTCATGCCTCCCGGACGATGTACTAGAACACGTTATCGTTTCAAGGTAATGTTCCGATTCCGTGAGCGGAATACCCGAGAGGCTCGAAGGCAAGGTCGCGGTGGTCACCGGCGCCAGCCGCGGTATCGGCAAGGGAATCGCGCTGGAACTGGGCGCGGCGGGTGCCACGGTGTTCGTCACCGGGCGCTCGGCGGCCCAGGGACGGCTACCCGGCACGGTACACGCTACGGCCGCGGACATCGATGCCGCGGGCGGAGTCGGCATCCCGTTCGTGTGCGATCACCGTGACGACGATGCGGTGGAGCGGCTGTTCGAGCTGATCCGCACCGAGCACGGCAGGCTGGACGTGCTGGTGAACAACGTCTACAACTCCCCCGCCGCGGCCCGCTGGCTGGGCAAGCCGTTCTGGGAGGTGCCACCGGCGGCCTGGGACGAGTCGTTCGACGTGGGTGTCCGATCCCATTACGTGGCAAGCGTGTTCGCCGCGCCGCTGCTGATCGAATCCGGCGGGCTGATCGTCAACATCTCCTCGCCCGGGGCGCGCAGGTACATGCACAACGCGGTGTACGGCGTCGCCAAAGCGGCGGTGGACCGGCTCACCGCCGACATGGCGCACAATCTCGCGGGCACCGAGGTGACCGCGGTCTCGCTCTGGCCGGGCATCGTGGACACCGAACTGCTGCAAATGGTTTCGGCCGACGCCGACGGCCGGCGATTGGTCACGCTGCCCGGTGAGGGCACCTTCGACCTGGGCGACGCACAGACACCGCGCTTCACCGGCCGCGCCGTCGTCGCACTCGCCACCGACGCGGGGCGGCGCTCACGCACCGGGCTGCCCTGGCGGGTGGCCGATCTCGCCGAGTACTACGGGTTCACCGATCTCGACGGGCGCATTCCGCGGGTCGACTGACGGTCAGAGCGCAGCGAGAAAGCGCTGCATCGAGCGCGGCGGGACCGGCCTGGCCCGCCACGCGACATACACATGCGAGGGCGGCGCGTCGGGAATGTCCAGATAGACGACGCCGGGGTGCGGAGCCCTGGTGCGCGCCAGACCCGGTACCACGCCGATGCCGCGATCGGCCGCGACCAACTCGATCCATTCGTCGAAGTTCGTGCAGGCGATCACGACCCGGTCCGGGTCGGCGGGGTGCCACGACGCCGCGTCGGTGGTGCCCGACACGGTGTTGACCACCAGCGGCCGATCGGCCAGGTCGGACCAGGACAGGTCGGTCGCCCCCGCTAAGGCCGAGTGCGCGGCCACCGCCAGCACCCGCTGTTCGGTGGCGATGATCCGGGACGCCAGATGGCGCGGCAGCCCGGTCTCCTTGCGGTAGATCGCGATGTCCACGACCCGCTCGCCGAGCGCGGCCAGCGGGTCGTCCACGCGCCGCAGCGTGATCCGGCCACCCTGTTCCTCGTACCGGCGGCGGGTCGCGGCGAACCACGCGTCGGGCAGCAGCCAGGAGAACCCGACCTCCAGCGTGGCGCGCGAGCGCAGTTCGGCGGCGACCGCGTCGACGTCGGCCAGGATGCGGCGGGTGTGGCCCAGCAGTTCGGCTCCCTCGGGAGTGAGCGCGAACCGCCGCGCGGTCCGCTCTACCAACCGGCAGTCGACCAGCCGCTCCAACTGCTGGATCGTCCTGGTCAGCGCGGGCTGGCTCAGGTGCAGCCGGGCTGCAGCGCGGGTGTAGTTCGCCTCCTCGCACAACGCGAGATACGCCCGCAGGTGCCGCAGCTCGATATCCATGCGTCGAGCGTATACATCGTGCACAGAAAGCATTTCCCGAGTGCGCCGACGGCCTCGTACGGTCGAGCGGTGACCACCGTCGTCCGTACCCGCGCCCGGCGCCGCGGCCTCGCACCCGCGGTGGCCGCGGCATCCGGCCTGGCCGCCGCGATGGGCGTCGGCCGCTTCGTGTACACCCCGTTGCTGCCGCTCATGGTCGACGCCCATCGCATCACCGCACACGACGGCGCCCTGATCGCGACCGCGAACTACGCCGGTTATCTGCTCGGCGCGCTGCTGCTCACCTGGCGTCCGGTGCTCGGCAACCGCTCGATCTTCCTGGCGTCGGCTGGACTGTTGATCGCGAGTGAAGCGCTCATGGCGGCGCCGGGGCCGATCCTGCTTCTCGCCTTCCTGCGCCTTGTCGCGGGCATCGCCAGTGCGGTGATCTTCATTGCCTGCGCGAGTTTCGCGAGCCGTCCCGGCGCCGGCGACCAGTCGGGGGGAATAGTCTTCGGCGGCATCGGCTTCGGCATAGCGTGGACGGGCCTGCTGGTGCTCGCGTTGCGACCGGTGGCGTCGTGGCAGATTTTGTGGCTGGTCTCCGCGGCGCTCACCGCCGCCCTTCTGATCCCCGTGTGGCGCCTGGACATCCGTCCTGGGCAGCGTGTGCCACGCGGGGCGGCGCGCGTCCTGCGGGCTTGGCGTTTCCTGTTCGTCGCCTACTTCCTCGAAGGCTTCGGGTACATCGTGATCGGTACCTTCTCGGTGGCGGCGGTGAGCGCGGACCGCGGGCCGGTGACCGGTTCGGCGATGTGGATCGTCGTCGGCGCGGCGGCGACGGTCTCGACCGTGCTCTGGGCCATGGCCGCGCGGCGCTGGTCTCCGGCGCTCCTGTTGCCCGTCGCGTTGGGGGCGCAGTGCGTCTCGGCGATGCTCCCGGCCGTGTCCGATGCGATCTGGGCCGCAGTGGTGGCGGCGGCGCTGTTCGGGGGGACGTTCGTCGGAATCGTCATGCTCGCGATGCGGGTCGGCGCCGAGTTGACCGACGGGGCCGCGGCGGCGCCGCTGACGGCCGGGTACGGCGCCGGGCAGATTCTCGGTCCGTTGGTGGTTGCCCCGGTGCTCGGGACGAGCTACCCCGCCGCGTTCGTCATCGCCGCGGTAGCGCTCGGCGCGGCGGCGCTCACGGCGGGTGCGGTGACCGCCGAACTCAGGCGAACTTGATCTCCAGGCCGATGCCGAGGATGGCGATCAGCCAGATGACGCCGGTGAAGATGGTGACGCGGTCGAGGTTCTTCTCCACGACGGTGGACCCGGACAGGCTGGACTGCACGCCGCCGCCGAACAAGCTGGACAGACCTCCACCCTTGGCGCGGTGCAGCAGCACCAGCAGCACCAGCAGCAGGCTGGTGATGATCAGGAGGATATCCAGGAACATCCGCATGCCGGACAGTGTATGCGGTCGGGGCGATCGCACCGAATCAGGCACTCGGGCCACCGCGCCCGCGGGTCCGTCCTAGCGCCGGTCGACCGCGACCAAGTGGGTGACCTGGTCCCCCTCGTCGGTGCCGAACTTGGCGACGGCCTGTTCGCGCAGCTGGTCCTGCGCGGTGAGCCGGACCTGATGCTGGTGCATGTGCTCGGCCCAGGACCGCACGACGAAGGCCTCCACGTAGCGGTCGATCATTCCGACGTCGCGATACAGACGCCATTCCATCGCGCCGGTGCGCTGCCGGGACCGCCCGACGAAGGCCATGGCGGCCAGGAACTCCTCGGCACTCTCCGGCGGAACGTCGTAGCTGCGCAGGACGAGCACCGGACCGTCGTCGGGATCGGGTTCGACCGCCAGCTCGGGTTCCGGCCAGAACGCCGAGGGGGTCAGGTCGAGCAGTTCGGGATCGTTGCGGATGGGCAGCCACACCGTGCTCACCGCGCAGAACGCGAGCAGCGCCGCAGCCCACAGCAGCGCGGGCACCGAGCCGATCGCGTCCGCCACCAGGCCCCAGACCAGTGAGCCGATCGCCTGTCCACCCATGAACACCAGCAGGTACACCGACAACCCGCGGGCGCGCACCCAGGCGGGCAGCAGCAGCTGCATGGTCGCGTTCATGGTGGACATCGCCAGCAGCCACGCCAGCCCAGCGAACACCAGCAGCACCAGCACCACCGGCACAACGCGCAGCAGGGCGGTCCCCGCCGTCGCCGCGCCGAACAGAACGGCGGCGATGGTGAGCCGCTGGGTCGGGGTCAGCAAGGCCCGCAAGCGCGACAGCGCCGCGGCGCCGAGTACCGCACCGATGCCCATCGCGCCGAGCATCAGCCCGTATCCCGACGACGACAGCCCGAGCCGGTCGCGCGCGATCACCGGCAACAGCGCCCACACCGCGCTCGCGGGCGCGATGAACAAGATCGAGCGCAGCAGCACCCGCCGGATCGCCGGAGCCGCGCGGATGAACCGGGTACCGGCCTGCAACGCCGCCAGCGGACGCTCGGTGGGCAGGCGCCGATCGATCGCGGGGCGGCGCCACAGCGTCAGGACCACGACGATCCCGACGAACGAGACCGCGTTCAGCGCGAACACCAGCGTCGGCCCGGACAGCGAGACCAGCACTCCGGCCAGCGCGGGCCCCACCGCCCGGCCGATGTTGATGTTCATGCTGCCCAGCGCGGACGCCGCCGGAATCTGCTCGCGCGCGACCAGTTCCGGCTGGATCGCCTGCCACGCGGGCGCGGTCAGCGCCTGCCCGCAGCCGAGCAGGAACAACAGCGTGAGCAGTACGGCGGGCGTTGTGTGCCCGGTCGCCGTCGAGACGGCGAGAATCGTCGCCAGCACCGCCATCGTGGACTGCGCACCGAGCAGCAACCAGCGTCGATCCACCAGGTCGGCGATCACCCCGGACGGGATGGCCAGCAGCATCACCGGAAGGGTGATGGCGGTCTGCACGAACGACACCAGCGCCGCCGCGTTGGGCTGGTCGACCATGATCCACTGGGCACCGACGGTCTGCATCCAAGTGCCGAGATTCGACACCATCTGCGCCACCCAGAGCGCGCGATACACCGGTGAACGCAGCGGCGCCCAGGTGGAACCCGGGGTCGTCGCGGCAGAAGTCACTCGCCGAAGCTTAGTCGCGGGCCGGGCGCGGCTCGGACGCCGTGTCCGACCGCACAATCGTGGCACGCGAAGGGGCGGCCGCGAGCAACAGCGCCCCGATGAGCAGCGCGGCGCCGGTCAGTCCCGTCGCGGTGAGGCGTTCGCCCAGGACGACCGCCGCGAGCGCCGCGCCCGTGAGGGGTTCGAGCAGTGCGAGCACCGCGGCGATCCCGGGGCCGGCATCCGCGAGGCCCCGGAAGTAGCAGGTGTAGGCGACCGCGGTGGGCGCCAGCCCGAGCACCAGGACCAGTGCGATGCTGCCGATGGTCGGGTCGAAGGTCAGGCCGCTCGTCGCCGCGACGGGAGCCAGCAGCAAGGCGCCGCCGGTGAACCCGAGGCCGGTCGTGGTCATCGCGTCGAGCCCGGGCACCGGCGCGGCGTTGATCACGGTGACCGTCGCGAACGCCGCCGCGGCCAGTGCGGCCAGCGCCGCGCCGATCAGCAACCCGCCGACGCCAGCGGCGCCGGACGGAACACCGGCCAGCAACGCCAGTCCGCCCAGGGCGAGCCCGATCGTGGCCGCGCGCCGCCGGTCCACCGGATGCTTTCCGGTGACGTGCTCCAACACCGCGACAACCACCGGCGACAAACCGATTGTGAGCAACGTCGCGAGACTGACCGAGGACATCGCGACCGCGCCGAAATAGGCCGCCTGGAAGGCCGCCGCGAGCACCGCGACCGCGCCGATCCGGCGCCAGGCCAGCGGATTTCGCGGCCACGGTCGCCGGGCGCCCGCCAGCAGCGCCACCAGCAGGAGCCCACCGACGGCCAGTCGGCAGGTGGCGACGGAGACCGGAGACAGCCCGGTGGCCCGGTGCACCAGCGTACCGAGCAGACCGCCGGTGCCCCAGAGGATTCCGGCCGCGACGAGATAGACCAGCCCCGAACGGCCGGTCGTGGACACAGATGAGGACATGAAGGATCGGGCTCCTGCGACGAAGAGGGATGGGGTCGCGGAAGCGAGGTGCACGATGATGCCGAAGAGAGCGCGCTCACCGCTCGGTGGCGCGCTGGGAACCTACACCTCGCTCAGGAGGCGGGCGGCGGGGTGATGGGGAAGCATCGATGCACGACACGGATCCTAATACGACGCGAGACAAGTCATCCCATGAGCGTTGTTTTTGCGGGAGGCAAGCTCCGGCGGGCGATCTCCGCCAGGCCGTCTCGACCGGCGATAACCGGGGTGACGCCGCCCGGCATCGGTAGCATCGCCGCATGACGGCACACTTCGCGCGATCAGGAGCGCTGGTCCTGCTCGCCCTCTGCGCGATCGCAGCGTGCTCGAGCGGGGAGCCGGAGCGGGGCGCCGACGAGCCGACACCGGTGGGCCGCACCTTTCTCTCGACCAACGTCGAAGGCACCCCGATTCCCGGCGGCGGGCCGCTGACGATCAGCTTCTCCGAGGGCCGCGTCGCCGCCGACGCGGGGTGCAACAAATTCACCGGCGCGGCCGAGCTGGACGATCACGTCCTGCACGTCTCCGGCCTGTCCACCACCCTGATGGCCTGCGAGGACGATCGGCGCGACGCCGACGAGTGGCTCAGCGGCCTGCTGAATTCCCAGCCCAGCTGGCGGCTCGACGATTCGCGGCTCACCTTGCACAGCCCCGACCGCACGGTGACCCTGCTCGACAAGAAGGTGGCGCAGCCGGACAAGCCGGTCAAGGGCACGTCCTGGCTGGTGACCGCGTTCATCACCGACAACAGCCAGATCCGCTCGCGCGCCCTCGACGAAGCGCAGCCCACACTCACCATCGCCGAGGACGGCAGCGTCTCCGGAGCCACCGGATGCAATCAGATGACCGGCAGCGCCGAGGTGTCGGGCACGCAGATCGTCTTCCGGATCGCCACCACGAAGATGATGTGCTCGCCGGAGGCGATGGAGGTCGAGCAGTCCATGCTCAACGCTTTGGACGGCAAGACGACCGTCACGGTGGACGCCGACATGCTGACCCTGCGCAACGACAACGGCGCGGGCCTGGTCCTGCACGCGCGGTAAGGGCCCGCTACTTCTTCCGGGTGAGCACGACGCGATCGGCGATCCGCTCCGGTTCGCCGGGCGGAGCGAAAGAGATCTCCATGACGACCCGGTCGGCCGACTCCAGCCGGATCACCGTGCGCATCGGGATCGTCTTGCCCACGAACTGCGGGCCCAGCACGCCGGGATCAGTGAATTCGCCTGCCATGACGATGTCGGCGTCGCCGCCGCTGCCCTTCGCGCCCTTGTAGCTCATGGTCATCGGCGTGACGCTGTCGACGGTGGACCACTCGTAGCGGTTGTCGGTCGGTGAGAATCCGAGCAGTCCGAGCCGGTAGTACGCGCTGCTGCCCTGGACGTCCTCGGCTTCCTCCCGCAGGAAGTTGTTACCGGTCTCGGCGATCCATTCCCAGCGCGAGACGATTTCCCGCTTGGTCGGATTGTCGGCCGTGCCGCCCGCGACGAAGGTCGACTTCTCGCCCTTCCACTCCCCGACCAGTTGGCCGATCCTGCGGTGGCCCGCGTCCTGCTGCTCCGGCCGCACCGCCGCCGCGGCAGTGGTCGACGCCGTGTCGTGGTGGGCGTGATCGTGGTCGTGCGCCGAGTCGTCGGAACAGCCGACGAGCGCGGCCAACGCGACCAGCGCGACCGGAAGTGCGGTGGACAGCTTGCGAAGAGTCACGAAAATCCTTGTCAGGCCGTTGTTTCGAGCTCCGTCATCATCGCACGGGCACCGGCCGCCGAGCATCCGTGATCACTCTCGGCGAAAAGACAACAGCCCGGTATCGCTGTCCGCGATACCGGGCTGTTGCGCGTAGTGCCGAGATCAGGGCAACGGGCCGCCCGCGGCGATCGCCGAGAGGGTGGCGAATTCGTCACCCTTGAGCGAAGCGCCGCCGACCAGCGCGCCGTCGATGTCGGTCTGGGCGACCAGCTCTCCGACGTTCTTGGCGTTGACCGATCCGCCGTAGAGCACGCGAACCCCGGCGGCGACCTCCGGCGAGGCCAGCTTCTCCAGCTCCCCGCGAATCGCGCCGCAGACCTCCTGCGCGTCGGCGGGGGTGGCGACCTTGCCGGTGCCGATCGCCCACACCGGCTCGTAGGCAATGACGATCTTCGAGATCTCTTCCGCCGTCAAGCCTTTCAGCGATCCGCGCAGCTGCTCGAGGTTGTACTCGACGTGCGTCCGCGCCTCACGTACGTTCAGGCCCTCGCCGATGCACACGATCGGGGTGATCCCGTGCTTCAGTGCCTGCTTGGCCTTGGCCAGCACGGTGGCGTCGTCCTCGTTGTGGTACTGCCGCCGCTCGGAGTGCCCGACCACGGCGAACGTGCAGCCCAGCTTGGCGAGCATGCTCGCGCTGATCTCGCCGGTGTAGGCGCCGGACTCGTGCACCGAGACGTCCTGGCCGCCGTAGGTGAGCAGGAGCTTGTCGCCTTCGACCAGCGTCTGCACGCTGCGCAGGTCGGTGAACGGCGGGATCACCGCCACGTCGACCTTGGCGAAGTACTTCTCCGGCAGCGCGAACGCGATCTTCTGCACCAGAGCGATGGCCTCGAGGTGATTGAGGTTCATCTTCCAGTTGCCCGCGATGAGCGGTTTGCGTGCCATGCTCAGTCCTCCAACACCGCGATGCCCGGAAGTTCTTTGCCCTCCAGGTACTCCAGCGACGCACCGCCGCCGGTGGAGATGTGCGAGAAGCCGTCGTCCGGCAGGCCGAGCGCACGCACGGCCGCGGCCGAATCGCCGCCGCCGACCACGGTGAACGCGCCCTTGCCGGTGGCGGTCACGATCGCCTCGGCGACTCCGCGGGTGCCCGCGGCGAACTTCTCGAACTCGAACACGCCCATCGGCCCGTTCCAGAAGACGGTCCGCGCCTCGGTCAGCAGCACCGCGAAGCGGTCCACCGACTCCGGGCCCACGTCCAGACCCAGCCAGCCGTCGGGGATCTCGTGCGCGGGAACCACTTTCGACTCCGCGTCCGCGGCGAAATTATCGGCCACCACGATGTCGCGGGGCAGGTGGATGACGTCGGCGTACTGGTCGAGCAGATGCTTGCAGGTATCCACCATCTCCTCCTGCAGCAGCGAGGCGCCCACCGAAAAGCCCTGTGCGGCGAGGAAGGTGAAGCACATGCCGCCGCCGATCACCAGCGTGTCGACCTTCGGCGCGAGCGCCTCGATGACCGCCAGCTTGTCGGAGACCTTGGAACCGCCGAGCACGACCGCGTACGGCCGGTCCGGGTTCTGGCTCAGCTTGGCCAGCACCTCGGCCTCGGCCGCGACCAGCGTGCCCGCGTAGTGCGGCAGCAGCTCGGCCACGTCGTACACCGAAGCCTGCTTGCGGTGCACCACGCCGAAGCCGTCGGAGACGAATGCTCCATCGTCGCCGACCAGCTCGACCAGCGCCGCGGCCAGCTTGGCTCGCTGCGCGTCGTCCTTGCTGGTCTCGCGCGCGTCGAACCGGATGTTCTCCAGCAGCAGCACGTCGCCGTCGGTGAGGCCCTCCGACCGCGCCAGCGCGTCCTGGCCCACGACGTCACCGGCGAGCTGGACGTTGCGGCCCAGCTCCTCGGCGAGCCGGGCGGCCACCGGCGCCAGCGAGAGCTTCGGGTCCGGCTCGCCCTTCGGGCGGCCCAGATGCGCGGTCACGACGACCTTGGCGCCTGCCTCGGCGAGCGCCTTGATGGTCGGCGCCGAGGCGACGATGCGGCCGGGATCGGTGATCTGTCCCTGGTCGTCGAGGGGGACGTTCAGGTCGGAGCGCACCAGCACGCCCCGGCCCTCGACGCCCTCGCCGAGCAGATCCGCGAGTGTCTTGACAGTCATACGCGTCAGAGCGACTTGCCGACGAGGCCGATGAGATCGGCGAGACGGTTGGAGTAGCCCCACTCGTTGTCGTACCAGGAGACGACCTTGACCTGGTTGTCGATCACCTTGGTCAGCGGAGCGTCGTAGATCGACGAGGCCGGGTCGGTGACGATGTCGCTGGAGACGATCGGATCGGTGTTGTACTTCAGGATGCCCTTCAGCGGGCCCTCCGCGGCGGCCTTGTAGGCGGCGTTGATCTCCTCGAGCGTGGCCGACTTGCGCAGCGTGGCGGTCAGGTCGGTGACCGAACCGGTCGGGACCGGCACGCGCAGCGCGTAGCCGTCCAGCTTGCCCTGCAGCTCGGGCAGCACCAGGCCGATGGCCTTCGCGGCGCCGGTGCCGGTGGGCACGATGTTCAGCGCGGCGGCGCGGGCGCGGCGCAGGTCGCTGTGCGGGCCGTCCTGCAGGTTCTGGTCCTGGGTGTAAGCGTGGATGGTGGTCATCAGGCCGTGCTCGATGCCGAACTCGTCGTTGAGCACCTTGGCCAGCGGGCCGAGGCAGTTGGTGGTGCACGACGCGTTCGAGATGATGTTCTGGCTGCCGTCGTACTTGTCGTCGTTGACGCCCATGACGATGGTGATGTCCTCGCCCTTGGCCGGGGCGGAGATGATGACCTTCTTGGCGCCCGCGGCAAGGTGGCCCTTGGCCTTGGTGGCATCGGTGAAGATGCCGGTGGACTCGACGACCACGTCGACGCCGAGGTCGCCCCAGGGCAGCGCGGCGGGGCCCTCCTTGATGGCCAGCGCCTTGATCCGCTGGTCGCCCACCACGATGGTGTCGTCGCCGTCGAGCGAGACATCCTGGGGCAAACGGCCCAGGATCGAGTCGTACTTGAGCAGGGTCGCGAGGGTCGCGTTGTCGGTGAGGTCGTTGACCGCGACGATCTCGATGTCGGTGGTGCCGAGCGCCTTCTGCGCCTCCACCGCCCGGAAGAAGTTACGTCCGATACGACCGAAGCCGTTGATGCCTACCCGGACAGTCACGTTATCGCTCCTCAACTTTCCAGCGGATCGTTCCGATGCCCATTCACACTAACGTCCTGCCGTGACCTCGCCGACACGCACCTGGCATTGACGCGGACGGCATGCCTGGTCAGACGCCCGACCAAGACGGTTTCCGCAGTCGAAACGCCGTGATCCCCGCGACGGACGACGTCACGGGGATCACGAGGGAAAACGCGGCTCAGGCTTCGTCGAGCAGCTCGGCCGTCACGGCCGATTCGGTGTCCGGGACACCCAGCTCCTTGGCGCGCCGGTCGGCCATCGACAGCAGCCGGCGGATGCGGCCCGCGACAGCGTCTTTCGTCATCGGCGGGTCGGCGAGCTGGCCGAGTTCCTCGAGCGACGCCTGCCGGTGCTGCACACGCAGCCGGCCCGCGGCGGCGAGATGGTCGGGGACGTCGTCGCTGAGGATCTCCAGCGCGCGTTCCACCCGGGCCGCCGCGGCGACCGCGGCCCGCGCCGAGCGGCGCAGATTGGCGTCGTCGAAGTTGGCCAGCCGGTTCGCGGTCGCGCGCACCTCACGGCGCAGCCTGCGCTCCTCCCAGACCATCCGGGTGCCGTGCGCGCCCATCCTGGTCAGCAGCGCGCCGATGGCCTCACCGTCGCGGACCACCACCCGGTCGGTGCCGCGCACCTCGCGCGCCTTGGCCGTGATCCCCAGCCGCCGGGCCGCGCCGACCAGCGCCAGCGCCGCCTCGGGCCCGGGGCAGCTGACCTCGAGCGCCGAGGAGCGGCCGGGTTCGGTCAGCGAGCCGTGCGCCAGAAACGCGCCGCGCCAAGCGGCTTCGGCGTCGGCGATGCTGCCGCCGACCACCTGTGCGGGCAGGCCGCGCACCGGACGGCCGCGCACGTCGAGCAGGCCGGTCTGCCGGGCCAGCGCCTCACCCTCCTTGGAGACGCGCACCACGTACCTGGAGGTCTTGCGCAGTCCCCCCGCCCCGAGTACGTGCACGTCGGAGCCGTAACCGTAGAGCTCGAAGATCTCCCGGCGCAGCCGGCGCGCGATGGAACCCATGTCCACCTCCGCCTCGACGATCACCCGGCCGCCGACGATGTGCAGGCCGCCCGCGAAACGCAGCAGTGCGGACAGTTCCGCTTTGCGGGAACTCACCTGCGACACCGTGAGCCTGCTCAGCTCGTCTTTCACATCGGCTGTCATCGCCACGGGACGCGCTCCTTTCCACCCAACCCGGAACGCACATCCTGACCCATGTGCCGTCCCTCGACTCGAAGCCCTGCCATTTGCGGCCGAGGTTGCCGGATCAATTGATCCAGTGCGGCGGCAAGCTTTCCGGGGTGATGCCGGTCCGTTCCCGCTTCGGCGACATCGGAGAACGTTACCCGTGCCCGCAACTGCTCGGCAGCCCTGGCCACATGTTCCCGCTCGCGGCCCTCCGGCACCGAGCCGGAATCGACCAGCACCTCGTCGACGACGAATTCCGGTGCGTGCTGGGACAGTACGTGCAAATGCCGCTCCGCGGAGAACCCGGCGGTCTCCCCCGGCTCCGCGGCGAGATTGAGCACGAGAACTTTCCGCGCTCTGGTGTAGACCAGGGCTTCGCGTAGTTCCGGGACGAGGACGTGCGGAATCACACTGGTGAACCACGATCCCGGGCCGAGCACCACGACGTCCGCGTGTTCGATCGCCGAGGTGGCCTCCGGACTGGCCGGTGGATCGGACGGAATCAGCCGCACTCGCCGCACCTTACCCGGCGTCGTCGCGATGGCAACTTGGCCGCGAATGCAACGGCTCACCCGTGGATCCGCTTCCAGCCCAGATACATCCGCCTCGATGTCCAGCGCGATGGGCGACATGGGGAGGACCCGGCCGGTGATGCGCAACATGCGAGCGACTTCGTCGAGCGCGGCGACCGGGTCGCCGAGCACCTCGGTGAGCCCGGCCAGGATCAGGTTGCCCACCGAGTGCCCCGCCAGCGCGCCGGTGCCGCCGAATCGATGCTGGACGGTCTGCGTCCACACGCCGTCGGCGTCCGCGGCCAAGGCCGCCAGCGCCATCCGCAGATCCCCCGGCGGCAGCACACCCAGCTCGGCGCGCAACCGGCCCGAGGAGCCGCCGTCGTCGGCGACGGTGACCACCGCGCAGATCTTCCTGGTCAACCGCCGAACGGCGGTCAGCGTCGCGTACAAACCGTGTCCGCCACCCAGCGCGACGATGCTGGGATTGGATTCCCAGCCCGTCATTCGCGCCCCAGGTCTCGATGCACGACGCGGACCACGTCGGCGGACTCCTCCGTTTTGCCGGTGACCTCGCTCATCAACTCGCCCAGTGCCTGGGCGATCGCGACGCTCCGGTGCTTGCCTCCGGTGCAGCCCACTGCGACCGTCATGTATCGCTTCCCCTCTTGGCGGTAACCGTTCGTGGTCAGCTCGACCAGGTGGTGGCAGGTACGCAGGTAGTCGTCCGCGCCGGGACGCGACAACACGTACTCGCTGACCACCGCTTCCTGACCGGTGTGTTCCCGCAACTCCGGTATCCAATGCGGATTGGGTAGAAAACGCACATCCAACACCATGTCGGCGTCCAGCGGAACCCCGTACTTGAAGCCGAACGACTGCACGGTGAGCTGCAGCGCGCTGGGGGCGCCGCCGCCGTACGCCTCCTCCATCTTGCGGTGCAACTGATGAATGGAAAGTTCGGTGGTGTCGATCACCAGGTCCGCGGCCGCCTTCACGGCCGACAACCGCACCCGTTCGGCGGCGATGCCTGCCGACAGCGTGCCGTCCTTGCTCTCGCTCTGCAACGGATGCCTGCGCCGCGCGAAGCCGAAGCGGCGGATCAGCACATCGTCGGAGGCCTCCAGGAACAGGACCCTGGTGCGCACGCCGCGGGTCCGCAGCTGCTCGGTGACCGCCGAGAGATCACCGGTGAAGAACCGGCTGCGCACGTCCATGACCAGCGCGAGACGCCGGATCGGCGGCTTGGCGGACGCGCCGAGTTCGACCATGCGCTCGAACAGCTCGGGCGGCAGGTTGTCGGCCACGTACCAGCCGAGGTCCTCGAGCACGCGGGCGGCGGTGCCGCGGCCCGCGCCCGAGAGCCCGGTCACGATCACCACCTCGACCTGCGGGTTCGCTCCGCCGACCGCGCCGGACGAGACCACTCGTCCCGCACTCGTCGGCGGACTGCCCGCACTGCTGTTCGATTCGACGCGTGTCATGTCCTACCGGATCCGTCTCTGGGGTGCCTTCCGATCATCGCGCACCGGTTTCGGTATCGGGCACAGACACACAACGTACGCGAAACCGAAACTTCCGGTGCACTGTCGACTGTCTATTCGGACTCGAGGGCCGCAAGGACCGCTTTTGCGGTTGCCATTCCGATGCCGGGCACTTCGGTGATCTCCTCGACCGTGGCCTGCTTCAGCTTGGCCACCGACCCGAAATGGGTGACCAGCGCGGTCCGGCGGGCCGTGCCGAGACCCGGCACCGAGTCCAGCGCCGAGGCGGTCATCCGGCGCGAGCGTTTGCTGCGATGGAAGGTGATGGCGAAGCGGTGCGCCTCGTCACGGACCCGTTGCAGCAGATACAGCGCCTCGCTGGTGCGCGGCAGGATCACCGGGTCGCTCTCGCCCGGCACCCACACCTCCTCCAGCCGTTTGGCCAGGCCGATCACCGCGACATCGGTGATGCCCAGCTCGTCGAGCACCTCGGCGGCCGCCGCCACCTGGGGCGCTCCGCCGTCGACGACATAGAGATTGGGCGGGTAGGAGAACTTGCGCGGGCGGCCGGTGCGGGGATCGATACCGGGACGGGAGGTCAGGTCGAGCGCGTCGTCGTCGGGTCCCGAGGCGGCGAGATCGTCGTGCTCCATCTGGTCGCGCTCGCGGCGCAGTTTGAGGAACCGGCGGCGGGTCACCTCGGCGATGCTGCCGACGTCGTCGGAGCGGCCCTCGCCGGCCGCTTCCTTGATCGTGTAGTGCCGGTAATCGGACTTGCGGGCCAGACCGTCCTCGAACACCACCAGCGAGGCGACCACATCGGTGCCCTGCACATGGCTGACATCCACGCACTCGATGCGCAGCGGCGCGGTGTCGAGTTCCAGCGCGTCCTGAATCTCCTGCAGTGCTTGCGATCTCGAGGTCAGGTCACCCGCCCGCTTGAGCTTGTGCTGGGCCAGCGCCTCCATCGCATTGCGCTGCACGGTCTCGGCGAGCGCCTTCTTGTCCCCGCGCTGGGGCACCCGCACCTTCACCGCCGAGCCGCGCAAGCCCGACAGCCAGTGCTGGACCTGGTCGACGTCGGCGGGCAGCTCGGGCACCAGCACCTCGCGCGGCACCACGGCGGCGGGCTGCTCGTCCGCCGCCTGCTCGGCCACCGCGACCTGCTCGCCGTAGAATTGGGTGAGGAACTGCTCGACCAGCGCGGCGAGCTCACCGCCCGCCCCGGGGACGTCCACCGCGTCACCCGATTTGTCGACCACCCACCCGCGCTGACCGCGCACCCGGCCGTCGCGCACGTGGAACACCTGCACCGCCACCTCCAGCTCGTCGGTGGCGAAGGCGATAACGTCGGCGTCGGTGCCGGTGCCGAGCACCACCGCCTGCTTCTCCAGCGCGCGGCGCAGCGCTTGGACGTCGTCGCGCAGCCGGGCGGCGACCTCGAAATCCAGGTCGTCGGCGGCCTGGTGCATGCGGCGCTCCAGCTCCCGGACCAGGCGGTCGGTACGGCCGGCCAGGAAGTCGCAGAAGTCCTCGACGATCGCCCGGTGCTCCTCGGCGCTGACCCGCCCGACGCACGGCGCCGAGCACTTGTCGATATAGCCGAGCAGGCAGGGACGCCCGATCTGGCGGTGCCGCTGGAAGACTCCGTTGGAGCAGGTGCGCGCGGGAAACACCCGCAGCAGCAGATCGAGCGTCTCGCGGATGGCCCAGGCATGCGCGAACGGACCGAAGTATCGGACACCCTTGCGGCGCGCGCCGCGGTAGACGAACAGCCGCGGATACTCCTCGTTCAGGGTGACCGCGAGCACGGGGTAGGACTTGTCGTCGCGGTAGCGGACGTTGAAGCGCGGATCGAATTCCTTGATCCAGTTGTATTCCAGCTGCAGCGCCTCCACCTCGGTGGAGACGACCGTCCATTCGACGCTCGCGGCCGTGGTGACCATCTGCCTCGTCCGCGGATGCAGGTTCGCGACGTCGGCGAAGTAGGAGTTCAGTCTGCTGCGCAGGCTCTTGGCCTTGCCGACGTAGATCACCTGTCGATGGGCGTCCCGGAACTTGTAGACACCGGGTTCGACGGGAATCGTGCCCGGCGCGGGCCGGTACGTCGCTGGATCTGCCACCCATCCAGCCTATCGGCGCGGTCGGACACGATCCGTCCGCAGTCCGCACCCCGGGCGAGCGGAGGCTCGGCAGGCTGTCGACCGCTCCCGGCGGCCCGGCCACCGCGACGCTCAGCACAGCTCAGGAGGCGCGGACCCCGAACCACGCCTTGGCTTCCGGGCGGCACAATAGGTACACGACGGCGCCCGACGTAGCGAGCGAATAGCCCGCGGCCACGACGCCGACGACGGGCGGGACGGTCGCGAGGTCCCGGATCGCCCAGCACCCGAGGACCGCCTGCAGGACGGCCAGCGTGACCGTCAGCCTGCGCACACTGTGCGCTCCTTCGGTGAACCCGAGCACGAGAAGACCCAGCGCCCAGGCCACGCAGAATTGGGTGGACGCCGTGGCGGCCGCGTCGCCGCCGCGCGTCAGATTCATCAGCACGGGATAGGCGAGTCCGAAACCCGCCATCCCGGCGACGGCTTCCCGCACGTCCCGAACCGACTCCGGCATGGCCGTTTCCACGCCGATGGACGGCTCCTCACCGGAGAACGCCAAGCTCACAGCCGTACCCCCGTTGGTACCGAACCTTTCGGCGCAACCTGCGAATACGCCGAAATCGCACCGTAACACGATGGCCTCCCCCACCACTCGGACTTCGGCAAATGGGGGCACGACATCGGCGTGCGTGGCGCGCACCGAGCAGCCGGGGAACTACTCCACGAGGCCGTGCCGCCGCAGGGCGGCCAACAGCGCGTCCGGACGCTCGGCGGTGGGCAGGGCCTCCACCAGAGCGAATCGGCTGCCCACCGCCTCGGCGCCACCGTCGGCCTCGGCGCTGTCGCCGATCATCAGAGCCGCTTCGGCGGGCACGCCCAATTCGCCGAGAGCGGAGTGGAAGATCTCCGGATCGGGTTTCATCACGCCGACCTCGTAGGAGAGGGTGAACGCTCCGACCAGCCGATCCCAGCCGCGCGCCGCGAACGACGGACGGATGTCGAACGGGATGTTGCTCACCACCGCGACCGGAACGCCGTGTGCCGCCAGATGATTCAGGACGGCCTCGCTGTCGGGGTACGGCGTCCACTCCAGTGGGTCGAGCAGACGGGCATACAGCCGATCGGCATCCTCGTCGGTGGGCACGCCCGAATTGCGCAGCACGTGCATCATCACCCTGCGGTGCAGCGCCGGGTCCAGGTCGCGGTGGTCCCACGCGTACTGCGTCTCGGCGTCGAACTCGGCGATGTGGTCGACCGGCGCCGTCATCCGCCGCATGATCTCGGCCTTCTCGCCCACGTCGAACGCCCGGCCGTCCGGCCAGGTCAGATCCGCGTACCACGATTCGTCGTCCTCCAGCCGGAACAATGTCCCGGAGAAGTCGAACAGCACCGCCTCGATCGCCACCCGGCCAGCCTACCGACGGACCGCCCGGCACCTCCGCCGCGCACAGGGCGATCGCACCGGCAATCGGCTCGACACACGCTGTGGTCAGGGCGATTTCGCCGGTGGGAAGGAAACCGGCGCGGCTGTCGGTGCCGGGGGTTAGAGTCCGGGCATGGGGCGCAAGCGAGGAAATTGGGTCGCCGCCGCGGCGGCGTTCGCACTCACCGTCGGAATGGCCACCGCCTGTTCGTCCGGCGAAAACGGGGCGGGCGGTGTCTGCGAGACGGTTCCGAACGGCACCCCGGTCGCCGCAGGCGCGACGGACCCGGCGGGCGGCGGCAGCAAGGATCTCAGCACCAATCCGGAAATAGCGACCGGCTATCGCGCGAACATGACGCCGGTGCGCACGCACACCTTCGCGGTGTCGACGGCCAATCCGGTGTCGACCAAGGCCGCCTGCGAGGTCCTGCGCGACGGCGGCACCGCGGCGGACGCGTTGATCGCGGCGCAAACGGTGCTCGGCCTGGTCGAACCCCAGGCCTCCGGTATCGGTGGCGGCGCGTTCCTGCTCTACTACGACGCGAACACCAAGACCGTGGACGCCTACGACGGCCGCGAGGTTGCCCCGGCGGCCGCGACCGAGAACTACCTGCGCTGGATCAGCGACACCGACCGCACCGAGCCCAAGCCGAACACGCGGGCCAGCGGCCGCTCCATCGGCGTGCCCGGCGTGCTGCGGATGCTCGAGATGGCACACCGCGACCACGGCAAGACCGCGTGGCGCGAGCTGTTCGACCCCGCCATCGGACTCGCCGATCAAGGCTTCCCGATCAGCCCCCGCCTCGCGGGCCAGATCGCGGAGTCGGCGAAGGACCTCGCGGCCGACGAGGACGCCAAGGCGTATTTCCTCAACCCGGACGGCAGCCCGAAGGCCGCCGAGACCGTGCTCACCAACCCCGCCATGGCCAAGACGCTCGGCGCCGTCGCCACGGAGGGTGCCCAAGCCTTCTATACCGGCGCCATCGCGCGGGACATCGCCGCAGCGGCGGGCCGATCCTCCGGCGGGCGCACCCCAGGCGTGATCACCACCGAGGACTTGGCCGGCTACCAGGCGAAGAAGCGCACCGCCTTGTGCACGGGCTACCGGGAGCACGAGATCTGCGGCATGCCCAGCCCCTCGTCGGGCGGCATCGCCGTCGCCGCGACGTTGGGCATCCTGGAGAACTTCGACCTGGCCACCATGCGGCCGGACAGCATCGACCGCAACGGCGGCAAGCCCGCTGCACAGGCCGTGCACCTCATCTCGGAGGCCGAACGCCTCGCCTACGCCGACCGCAACAAGTACGTGGCCGACACGGATTTCGTCCCGTTGCCGGGCAATTCGGCGCAAACCCTGCTGAACCGGGATTATCTGCGGCAGCGCGCCGGGCTGATCGATCCCAACCGCAGCATGGGCACCGCGCAGCCGGGTGACTTCGGTCCCGTGCCGCTGGGCGTGGGCCCGCAGCCACCCGAGCACGGCACCAGCCACATCTCGGTGGTCGACGAGTACGGCAACGCCGCGGCGATGACCACCACCGTCGAGTCGGCGTTCGGTTCGTTCCACCTGGTCGACGGCTTCGTGCTGAACAACCAGCTCACCGACTTCAACGCCGACCCGCTGGGCGCCGACGGGGTGCCGATGGCCAACCGGATCCAGCCGGGCAAGCGCCCGCGCAGTTCGATGAGCCCGACGCTGGTGTTCGACAAGGCCCCCGACGGGTCGCGCGGCGAGCTCACCCATGTCGCCGGCTCGCCCGGCGGTTCGGTGATCATCCAGTTCGTGGTGAAAACGCTGGTCAACATGTTCGATTGGGGCCTGGACCCGCAGCAGGCGGTGTCCGCGGTCGCGTTCGGCGCCGGGAACAGTCCGTCTACCGGCATCGGTGGTGAGCATCCCGCGATCAATGCCACCGACAACGGTGACCACGACCCGCTGGTGCTCCGGCTGCGTCAGCTGGGCCATCAAGTCTCCGTGGCACCACAGGTCAGCGGCCTCAGCGCCCTGAAACGCACCGGCACGGACGGCTGGATCGGCGGCGCCGACCCCCGCCGCGAAGGCGCGGTCCTCGGCGACACCCACTGATCGGCCCGTAGCGGCGGGCTCGGTCGCGCCCGAGGGTTCTCCCGCGTGAATCGGCGCTTTCGGCGGGAAGGGTGCGGTTAGGTCGTCCGCATCATCGGATACACGACCGGCCCCCGGCCGAGCCGCAGCTCGCCCTGCGGCTCGAACCCGAACCGCTCGTAGAAGGGCACGGTGGCGATGGTGTTGCAGATCAGGAAGCAGTTCTGGTCGGCCGCCGACAGCCGCCGCTCGAGCAGCGTGGTCGCCAGCCCGCGCCCCTGCGCGCCGGGCAGCGTCCCGATAGCGGCCAGGTACAGGTGTGGCGTCACCGGGCGCGCGCGCTCCATCTGTCGGCCCGCGGCCAGCGCACGCGCCGCACCCGGCCCCAAGGCGCGCAGCAAGGTCAGCGGCTTCGCCGTCGGCGACACCACGTTCGCGGGCTCCCACAGCGCCACGCAGGCGAGGGTGCCCTCAGCGTCGTGCGCGAGGTCGACCAGCCCGTTCCTCCGGCGCGAGGCGATGCGCGAATCCCAGAACAGCGGCAACGCTTTTCGCCGCCGCGGCGAGCCCGGCCAGAAGTAGGTCATCAGTGGATCGTCGGCGAAAGCCGCCGCGAGAACGAACGCGCCCGACTCCATACCGGCGAGGTTAGACCAGCAGCCGGACCCACGCGAGGCGGACAGTTCGGGGCGGATACCCGCCCGCTCACTCGCTCTCGGAATACTTCGCGCCGAGTTCACGCAGCCGGGCCATCGCCTGCGCCGCGTGCTGCTTGTCGTTGGAGCGGATCGCCAGCATCGGGACGTAGTCGTCGTCGACCAATTCCAGGCGCGCCCAGGACTTTCGATCCGGAAACGACACACCCCGAATGTAGCCCCACGGGAAATCGTTGTCGCCCAGAATGTTTCGCACCGACACACCCCGCGCACCGACCCGGACCCGCGGCCTGGTCAGCAGCAGCACCGCGGCGGCGCCGAGAACGCCGATCCCGATCATCGCGATCTGATCGACCACCCGGAAGTTGACGCCGGTCGATCCGCTGCGCAACCAGATACCACCCGCGGTGAACGCGGCCGCCACCAGCACCGCCACGATCCAGGCCGTCCGCACCGCGCGCCGGGGCCGCACCTCGAACTCCCACTCGGACTCGTCGCCTGCCGGCGCGGGCGATCCCACGTTCCTGCGGAAGATACGGACGACCGGCATCGCTACGCGGACTGCCGCAGGGCGCGCAGCGTCAGCGCGGCGTCCAACGCCGCGGCGGCCGCCTGCTCGCCCTTGTTCTCGTGCGACTCCGGTAGCCCGGCCCGATCCAGGGCCTGCCGCTCGTTGTTGGTGGTCAGCACCCCGTTCGCGACCGGCGTGCCCTCGTCCAGCGAAACCCGGGTGAGCCCCGCGGTCACCGCGTCGCAGACGTACTCGAAGTGCGGCGTGTCACCGCGGATCACCACGCCGAGCGCCACCACCGCGTCGTGCGACCTGGCCAGTTCCTGGGCCACCACCGGCAGCTCCATGGCGCCCGCGCAGCGCACCACGGTGATCTGCTGGACCCCCGCGTCCTTGGCCACCCGCTCGGCGTTCGCCAGCAGGGTGTCGCAGATCTGGGTGTGCCAGCGCGAGGCGACGATGCCCAAGGAGAGGTCCTTGGCGTCGGCCAGCGCGAAGGTCGGTACCCCGGTACCGCTCATCGATGTCCGCCTTTCCGGTTTGCTCGCAGTTCAGTGCGCCGTCTCGCCGAGATCGAGCTCGTCGAGCCCGATCAGGTCGTGCCCCATCCGGTCCCGCTTGGTGCGCAGGTAATGCAGGTTTTCCGCGTTCGCGCGCAACGGCATCGGCACCCGCTCGGTGATCCGCAGGCCGTAGCCGTCCAAGCCGACCCGCTTGGCCGGGTTGTTGGTGAGCAACCGCATCGACCGAAGACCCAGATCCACCAGGATCTGCGCGCCGGTGCCGTAATCGCGCGCGTCCGCGGGCAGGCCGAGCTCCAGATTCGCGTCGACCGTGTCGTGGCCGGAATCCTGCAGCTGGTAGGCCTGCAGCTTGTGCATCAGGCCGATGCCGCGCCCTTCGTGACCGCGCATGTACAGCACCACACCGCGCCCCTCGGCCGCCACCATCTCCAGCGCCGCGTCCAGCTGCGGACCGCAGTCGCAGCGCAGCGACCCGAAGACGTCTCCGGTCAGGCACTCCGAGTGCACGCGCACCAGGACGTCCTCGCCGTCGCTGATGTCGCCGCGCACCAGCGCGACGTGCTCCACCTCGTCGTAGATGCTCTGATAGCCGACGGCCATGAACTCGCCGTGCGCGGTGGGGATGCGCGCCTCCGCGACGCGCACCACGTGCTTCTCGTGCCTGCGCCGCCACGCGATCATGTCGGCGATCGAGATCAGCGCGAGCTCGTGCTCGTCGGCGAAAACGCGCAGCTCCTCGGTGCGGGCCATGTGGCCCTCGTCCTTCTGGCTGACGATCTCGCAGATCACGCCCGCCGGGCGCAACCCGGCCATCCGTGCCAGATCCACGGCCGCCTCGGTGTGGCCGGGGCGACGCAGCACGCCACCGTCCTTGGCGCGCAACGGCACCACGTGGCCGGGCCGGGTGAAATCGTCGGCCTTGGCGTCGGCGTCGGCCAGCAGCCGCATGGTGGTGGCGCGGTCGGCGCCGGAGATACCGGTCGTCACGCCCTCGCGCGCGTCCACCGAGACGGTGTAGGCGGTGCCGTGCTTGTCCTGGTTCATCGCGTACATCGGCGGCAGGCCGAGCCGGTCGCAATCGTCACCCGTGAGCGGCACACAGATGTAACCGGAGGTGTAGCGGATCATGAAGGCGACCAGCTCCGGGGTGGCCTTCTCCGCCGCGAAGATGAGGTCGCCCTCGTTCTCGCGGTCCTCGTCGTCGACTACGACGACCGCTTTACCGGCGGCAATGTCGGCGACTGCGCGCTCGATGCTGTCGAACCTGGTCACGTCTGCTGTGCTCCATCTCGAAATAGGTGCCTCACCACAGTACTGTGTTCAATTTGCAGCGCCTGCGGCGCTGCGTATTCGCGGCCCCTTGGTGGCTCGCGTCCGAGCGGCCGCCGCTGGCGACTGCGTCGCGGACGCGGCGGCCGCTCGGACGCGAGCCGGGCCGCGAACGGCGCATGCTAGGTCTCGCTTCGCTCGAAAGATGGAGTGAGGTTCGTCTGAGCGCGCGAGGTGGTGAGTATCGGACTCGCATGTTCGGCGCTTCCTCGCACTCGGTGGGCCTGCCGATGGCGGCGACCATCCTCCCGGCACTCTGCGCGGGGTGCCGACCGGTGGTGACCGATGCGACGGCGACTCGAAGGCAGCCGACGAATCGAGTTCGATCACGCCCATCGCATCCTGGGGCTTGCCCAGGTGGGGAAATGGCGCGCGGGCCGATGTGTCGCGGAAGGCGCGCTGAGCGGTGGGACCTGTCCGCCGCCGTGCGGTCGCCTTCCGCGCGAACCCGTGCGCGCTTCGTACGCTCCTGCGCCACGCACACGCATCCGGCGCGGGCGGGCACGAGCGGGGCGGTCAACGCTAGCCGCGCTGCTGGAGGCGTTCGACGTACTTGGCGATCACGTCGACTTCCAGGTTGACGGTGGTGCCGACGGTGGCGAAGCCGAGGTTGGTCAGCGAGAGCGTGGTGGGGATGAGGGAGACCTCGAACCAGTCCCGGCTACCGGTCTCGGCGGGTTCGTCGGAGACGCCGAGACCGGAGACGGTGAGCGAGATGCCGTCGACGGTGATCGACCCCTTCTCCACCACGTAGCGGGCGATGGTCTCCGGCAGCGAGATCCGGACCACGTCCCAGTTCTCCGACGGAGTGCGCGAGAGCACGGTGCCGGTGCCGTCGACGTGTCCCTGGACCAGGTGGCCGCCGAGTCTGCTGTTCAGCGCCGCGGCACGCTCCAGGTTCACCTTCGAACCGACGTCCAGCTTGCCGATGCCGGAGCGGTTGAGCGTCTCGGCCATGACGTCGACGGTGAACGAGTCTCCACCGACCACCTCCACGACGGTCAGGCACACCCCGTTCACGGCGATCGAATCACCGTGTCCGGCATCGGAGGTCACCAGCTTGCCCTTGATCGTCAGCCGCGCGGCGTCGGTCAGCTGCTCGCTGGAGACGATCTCGCCGAGCTCCTCGACGATGCCTGTGAACATGTGCTTCGACTCCCTGTCGCGTCGTTGTCCTCGAGTTCCGGAACAGCGCGAGTCCCGGCCGCTATTCCCGCGCCCTCAGCCTAACGACGCCGGGTCGTAGGAGGTAGCGCCGTTCCCGGGTTCGCGCGGAGACTGGACGGCTCCGCGCCCTCCGAGGCGGGAAGCAGACCGCCGGGCAGGGAGAGCCCGCCGGAACCGGCCGGTCCCATCGAAAGTGGAACAAAATATCTCCACACGCGCCGCATTCGCCCGGCGATACGGGATCGTGTATTCGTTCAACGCCTTTCGGCGTACCGCGCGAATTAATTCCTCCCCCGGTGCCCGATTCATTGTCGATACCCGAAAGAAACACGGTTATAACGCAGTTTCCGCGCGCCTGCGATGCGCGAAAGCGATATCGTTATGCGGCTGACTTCTCGCGTTCAACTTTTCCGCACAAGTAGTTCGATGCGCCGCTCTACCTGGGCCGACGGCGTACACCCGCGCGGCCCGCCGCACGACTTCACTACTCGAGAAAGCCGGAGACGACAGTGGGACAAATCTGGTCGGACACAGCGGGGGGCGCGGTGTGACCACTTTTCTCGATTCGACGCCGGAAGTTCGCTGCCTGCGGTATCGCCGCGAATTCCAGCTGCCCGCATCGATGGATCCCGGTTCGCACCGTATTCTGCTGCACATCGGCGTCGACTACGGCGCGGTCACCATGCCCGCCGAACTCGGCGAGCAAGTGCTGCGACGACTCGTCCAGGACGGAATCGCCGGACCGGTCGTCGACCACCCGCGAGCCAGGCACTGGACCTTCCTCACCGGCCCCGCCGGACCCGACGCGTTCAGTCCGGCGGTCTCGGCCGAATTGTTCCGCCTCTACGCGGCGGTGGCCTGCGCGGGCAGTCAAGTGGTGCTGCCCTCACCGGACGACGAGCGCACCGGATACCGCGTCTGGATCCGATCGCCGGAGACCGGGGCACGCCGCCCGCCGCTCAGCGCCGTGATCGCGACGATCCGCGCGGTCGCGGCGCGCAAAACCCGAATCGGCTAGACCTTTTCAGCGCGCCCACGCCGAGGCCGCCTGCCTGCGCAACTTCTCCACGGTGGCCCCGGGATCGGCCGTGCTGTAGACCGCGGAGCCGGCGACGAAGCAGTCCACGCCTGCCTCCGCCGCCGCCTCGATGGTGTCGGCGTTGATGCCGCCGTCGATCTCGACCAGCAACCGCAGCTCACCGGCATCGACCAGGTTGCGCACGATGCGCGCCTTCGCCAGCACCTCGGGGATGAACGACTGCCCGCCGAAACCCGGTTCCACGCTCATCACCAGCAGCGTGTCGAATTCGCGCAGGATCTCCAGGTACGGCTCGATCGGCGTGCCCGGCTTCACCGAGAGCCCCGCCTTGCTGCCCGCGGCGCGGATGTCGCGCGCGACCGCGATCGGATCGTCCGTCGCCTCGGCGTGGAAGGTCACATTGTGCGCGCCCGCCTCGGCGTACGGCGGCGCCCAGCGGCCCGGATCCTCGATCATCAGGTGGCAGTCCAGCGGGATCTCGGTCGCCTTCAGCAGGCTTTCGACCACGGGAAGCCCGATTGTGAGATTCGGCACGAAGTGCGCGTCCATCACGTCCACGTGCAGCCAGTCCGCGCCCGCTACGGCGCCCGCTTCCTCCGCGAGATGCGCGAAGTCGGCGGAAAGGATGGACGGGGCGATCATCGGAACGGCCGGACGAGGGTAAGTCGGGTTGGACACAACGCCGGAGTCTAACGGTACCCAGGATTGTCCAGGGCCGGAGTGGGTAGCCTGCATAGGGTGATCAATATTTCGGCGGAACAGGGGCTCTACAGCACCCCGGTGGAGATTCGGGTGGCGGCGTCGGTGACACAGCTGCCCATCGTGCGCGGGCTCGCCGAAACCCTCGTCCTACTCAGCGAATTCACGCTGGACGAGGTGGCCGACATCCGGCTGGCCGTCGACGAGGTCTGCTCGACGCTGATCGCGGTCGCCGCCCCGGAAACGAGCCTGAACTGCCGGTTCACCGTCGGTGACACCGAGCTGCTCGTCCGGGTCGAGGGCATCGCGGAGAAGCCGGGACTGCCCGACCAGCGCAGCTTCGGCTGGCACGTGCTGCGCACCCTCACCGACACGGTCGAGGCGACACAGGATTCGTTCGATGCGACGGTCTCCGGATATCCGACGACGGTCCAGTTCCGTCGGGTCCGGGGGAAGGCGTAGTGGCGGACGAAGAAACCGTGTTCGAGGCACAGCGCGAGGACGACTCCGACACTTTGACCGCGGAGGACGCCGTCGAGGACAGCGAAACCCTGGAAGACGAAAGCGAAACCCTGGAAGCGGCCGGCGCGGTCCCCGGGTACGACGACGTCGGCTTGCTCTTCGGGCAGCTATCGGCCAGCGAAGCCGGGACGGCGCGGCACACCGCCTTGCGCGCGGAACTGATCAGCCGCTGCATTCCGCTCGCCGACCACATCGCCCGCAAGTTCAGCGGGCGCGGTGAACCGTTCGACGACCTGACCCAGGTGGCGCGGGTCGGTCTGGTGCACGCGGTGGATCGTTTCGACGTGGAGCGCGGCTCGAACTTCCTGTCGTTCGCGGTGCCGACCATCATGGGCGAGGTCCGCAGGTATTTCCGCGACAACACGTGGGCGATGCGGGTGCCGCGCCGGGTCAAGGAGACCCACCTACGCATCGGCGCGGCGATCGACAGCCTGTCGCAGACTCTCGGTCGCTCGCCGACGGCGAAGGAGATCGCCGCGGAGCTCGACGTCGATCCGGACGAGGTGACCCAGGCGGTGATCGCCGGCAACGCCTACCAGCCGAGTTCGATCGACGCGGCCACGCTAGGCCGGGACACCGACGCCTCGCTGCTGGACACCCTCGGCGAGGAGGAGTCCCAGTTCGACCGCGTCGAGGAGTACGTCGCGATCCGGCCGCTGCTGGCCGGGTTGCCCGAGCGGGAGCGGCGCATCCTCACCATGCGGTTCTTCGAATCGATGACCCAGACCCAGATCGCGCAGCAGATGGGCATCTCGCAGATGCACGTCTCGCGCATCCTCGCGAAAACCCTTGCCCGGCTGCGGGAACAGTCCAGCCGGGAATGAGCGGACTCAGCGGGCCTCGCGCTCCCGCAGCTTGCGCACCTTCGCCGGAGCGGTGATCCACCACGCGGCATCCAGCAGTTCCCGCAGGTGATCCGGATCGACGCGATCGAGGTCGATCAAGATGTAGGCGTAGCCGTCGTAATGCGGGGTGGTGTAGAAGGCCGGATCGCCGGAGGCGAGCAGTGCCTCCTTCTCGGTGAGGTCGCAGGCCAGCGCGAGGCCGCCTTCGGCCTCGCTGCGCAGCCGGGCGAAACCTTTGCCGCCGACCTTCAACGCCGGGCTACGCCACCAGGTGGATTCCTCCACCTGTGGGAGTTCGGTCGCCATCGCCACCACGTCCGGCCAGGTCATCGTCATGCGCCGAGTGTGCGGCACAACTCGCCGCACGGCTTGGACGAATGGAATGCCGCTCAGCGTGGCTTGCGCAGCGCGGCCAGGAACATGGCGTCGGTGCCGTGCCGGTGCGGCCACAGCTGCGCCCCCGGCCCGTCACCGACATCGGTGACGCCGGGTAGCAGCTCTCGGGTGTCGAGTTGCTCGGCGCCCAGACGGCGCACGGCGTCGGCGACGATCGACACGGTCTCCGGCAGGTGTGGCGAGCAGGTCGAGTACAACACGACCCCGCCCGGGCGCAGCAGATCCCATGCCGCGGCGAGCAGTTCGCGCTGCAATACGACCAGTTGGCGCACGTCGGCCGGGGTGCGCCGCCAGCGCGCCTCGGGCCTGCGCCGCAGCGCACCGAGTCCGGTACACGGGGCGTCCACCAGGATGCGGTCGTAACCCGGAGTCAATCCGCTGGCCCGGCCGTCGGTGACGTGGACGTCGACCGGCAGGTCGTGCACCGCCTTGCGCACCAGTTCGGCGCGGTGCGCGGCGGGCTCGACCGCGTCCACCCGGAAGCCGTCGATCGCGGCGATCGCACCCAGCAGCGCGGCCTTGCCGCCCGGTCCGGCGCACAGATCGAGCCAGCGCCCGGTGTCCGGGCCCTCCAGCTCGGCCCTGGTCAGCGCCAGGGCGACCAACTGGCTGCCTTCGTCCTGTACGGCTGCCATGCCCGCGCGCACCGGCTCGAGCTTGCCCGGATCCCCGCCGTCCAGGTAGACCGCGTACGGCGACCAGCGCCCTTCCTCACCACCGGTGACCAGCGCGAGTTCCTCCGCGGTGATGTCGCCGGGGCGGGCCACCAGGTGCACCAGCGGGCGCGCGTCGTCGGCGGCGAGCACCTCGCCCAACTCCGCCGCTCGCGCCCCCAGCGCGTCGGCGAACGCCTGCGCGATCCATGCCGGATGCGCGTACTCGAACGCCAACCGGCCGACCGGGTCGGCGGGCGCGAGCGCCTCGACCCACTCTTCGGTCGTCTTCTCCGCCGCCCGCCGGAGCACGGCGTTGACGAAACCGGCCTTGCCCGCGCCGGATTCGGCGCGCGCCAGCGCCACCGAGGTGTCCACGGCCGCGTGCGCGCCGATCCTGGTGCGCAGCAATTGATAGACGCCGAGCCGGAGCACGTCCAGCAGGGGGCCGTCGATCTCTTCGATCGATCGGCCCGCGCCTTCGGCGATCACCGCGTCGAGCAGGCCGAGCGAGCGGCACGCGCCGTAGGCGAGTTCGGTGGCCAGTGCGGCGTCTCGCCCCGCCAATCCCCGTTCTCGCAGCAGCGCGGGCAGCACGAGGTTGGCGTAGGCGTCGCGCTCCCGGACCGCACGCAGCACATCCCTGGCGACCGACCGCGGCGGATCGGCGGGCGCTGGACGATGCGGTCGCCCGGCGACCTTGGGCCCCTGACGCGCGGGGGTTTTGGACCCGGAAGCCGGGCGCCCGGCGGAAGAACGGTCCGCTCGGCCCGTCGCCGCGCGTTGTCCCGTGGAGCCGCGCCGTTCGTCGCGGTCGCGGCCGCCCGCCTCGGCTCGCCCGCTGCCGGAACGCTGATCGGCCGCCGGTGGCCGGCCTGCACCGTTGCGGTCCCGCCGCGGGCCGCCCTGCGCCTGAGCCCGGCCGGACTCGCCGGAACGCTTCGGCGCGGACGCGCGTTCGTCGCGCCGCCGGTCGCGTGCGTCGTCGCCACCGGCCCGATTGCCCCGCGGCGTCATTCGACCACCGCGCCGGGCTGCAGGCGGGCGCCGCGCGCCCAGTCGAGCGCGGCCATCATGCGCTTGCCTTGCGGCTGCACCTGATCGAGCCGGACGGCGGTGGTGGCGGTGCCGACGAAGACTCCGGACTTGCGTACCTCGATCACGCGCTCCGGCAACTCGTCTTCCACCAGCTCGACCGGTCCCAGCTTCAGCCGGGTACCGCCGACTTCCGTCCACGCTCCGGGAGCCGGGGTGACCGCGCGAATCCGCCTGCTGATGGCCAGCGCCGGTTGATCCCAGCGCACGTGCCCGGCCTCGACACCGACCTTGGGCGCGTACGACACGCCGTCGGTGGGCTGGGCGACCGCCTGCAGCGTCCCGTCCTCCACTCCGTCCAGCGTCGCTTCCAGCAGACGGGAGCCGCTGTCGGCCAACCGCTGCAGCAGGGTGCCCGCGGTGTCGGTGACGGCGATCTTCTCGGTCACCATGCCGAAGACCGGACCCGTGTCCAGCCCGGCCTCGATCTGGAAGGTCGAGGCGCCGGTGATCTCGTCACCCGCATCGATCGCCGCCTGCACCGGCGCCGCGCCCCGCCACGCGGGCAGCAGCGAGAAGTGCAGGTTGATCCAGCCGAAGCGCGGGATGTCGAGCACCGGCTGGGGCAGCAGCGCGCCGTAGGCGACCACGGGGCAGCAGTCCGGCGCCAATTCGGTGAGCTGCGCGATGAATTCCGGCTCCGACGGCCGACGTGGGGTGAGCACCGGGATGCCGTGCTCGTCGGCCAGTTGACCGACGGGCGACCTGGTCACCTTCCGGCCGCGCCCCGCCACCGCGTCGGGCCGCGTCACGACGGCGATCACGTCGTGATTCGCCGATTCCAGCAAACGCCGCAGCGACGGAACCGCCGGCTCCGGTGTCCCCGCGAAGACGATGCGCATCAGCGGACGACCCCGAACGGGTTGGGCCGCCCCGCGCCGCTCATCGAGCGGGCCGGGCGCACCGTCGTTCCCGCGGCGAACCAATCGGATTCGCGAATCACCCGCATCGCCTCCTTGCGCTGGGCCGGGTCGAGACGATCGATGAACAGCACACCGTCGAGGTGGTCGGTCTCGTGCTGCACGCACCGCGCCAGCAGGCCCTCGGCCTCGAAGGAGACCGGCGCGCCGTCGACGTCCACACCGGAGGCGCGCACCCGCAGCGCCCGGCGCGTGTCGTAGCGCACGCCGGGAATGGACAGGCATCCCTCCGGGCCGACCTGCTCTTCGTCGCCGACGACCTCCCACTGCGGGTTCACCAGATGCCCGGCGGCGTCGCCGGTGTCGTAGACGAACACGCGCAGCCCGACCCCGATCTGCGGCGCGGCCATCCCGACCCCGCCGTCGTCGTGCATGGTCTCGGTCAGGTCGGTCACCAGCTGCCGCACATCGCGGTCGAACGCGGTGACCTCCGCGGCGCGGGCACGCAGGATGGGATCGCCGAACAGGCGAACAGGCTGGATGGTCACGGCTGGCTCCCGGAAGCGGACGAATACGGTCGCCCCATTCTAGTGAGAGGACCGCAAATCCCCGATTCACCAGGCAGAAGCTGGTAGAACTCCTATGCGGTCCGGGCGGGGTGTCGATCCCTCCGCCCGGCCGCCCGGGAAAGCCCTGGTCAGCGGCCCGCCGGTGACACCTCCCCTGCTGTGGCGTATCGAAGGCGGCGATCCACCACGCTGCGCATCCATCACCCGAGAGGTAGAGAAGGCAGGTGACATGAAGGCGTTCATTGTCGAGTCCTACGGCGAGAACGGGCTACGGGCCGCAGACGTGCCCGAGCCCGGCGTGGGCCGTCGTGACGTGCTGGTCCAGGTCCGCGCGGCCAGTATCAACCCGCTGGACAAGATGGTTCGCAACGGCGAGTTCAAGCGGCTGCTGAAGTACAAACGGCCCTTCATTCTCGGCCACGACGTCTCCGGTGTCGTAACCGAAGTCGGCGCGGACGTGCGCGCCTTCGAAGTCGGCGACGAGGTGTATGCCAGGCCGCGAGACCTTCGGATCGGCACCTTCGCCGAGTTCATCGCGATCGACCAGGACGATGTAGCACTCAAGCCGCGGTCCCTGTCGTTCGACGAGGCCGCTGCCGTACCGCTCGTCGCGCTGGCCGCCTGGCAGACACTCGCCGACCTCGCCCACCTCCAGCCGGGCCAGAAGGTCCTCATCCACGCCGGTGCGGGCGGCCTCGGCTCGACCGCCATCCAGGTCGCCAAGCATCTGGGCGCCTACGTGGCCACCACAGCCCGCACCAACGACGTCGACAAGGTCCGCAGTTTGGGCGCCGACCAAGTCATCGACTTCACCGAACAGGACTTCTCCGAAGTACTCACCGGATACGACGTCGCGCTGGACTCACTCGGGGGCACCAATCTGGAGAAGTCCCTGACCGTACTGAAGCGGGACGGGCTCGCCATCAGCGTAGTCGGCCCACCCGACCCCTCCTTCGCCGGACAAATCGGCCAACCGCTCCTCGCCCCGGTCATGGCACTGTTGAGCCGCAAGGTCCGCAAGCAGGCGAAGAAACACGGAGTGCGGTACTCGTTCTTCTTCATGAAGGCCAACGGCGCACAACTCAACGGACTCGCCTCGCTGTATGACAGCGGTGTCCTACGGCCGGTACTCGACCGCACGTTCCCCTTCGATCAGACACTCGAGGCGATGGCGTACGTCGAACAGGGTCGCGCCAACGGCAAGATCGTCATCACGCGATGAGCCAGGCCACCAGCGGCTCCCTTTTGTGAACACTCTGGCGCTGTGTCCGGTTTCCGGCTCGCTTCACCCGAGGATGGCGGTGAGGTCCAGATGCGTGAGTCGTTCGTGGTCGGAGAGGATGTCGATAGCGGTGATGCGGTCCTCGGCGACGGTGAAGCCGATGATCGAGAACGGGTTGCCGTCGATAGTGTTGACCAGTCCGGCGCTGCCGTTCACGACGGCGGGGTGGATGGTGCAGAGGGTGGCCATGCGCTGGAAGGTTTCGGCTTGTCCGGCGACGGCGTTGGCGCCGCGGATCACCCGCATCGTGGCACCGGCGTCGGCGCGCAACACCACGTCGGGGTCGAGCATGCGCAGGAGTTCGTCGAAGTCGCCGCCGCGTGCGGCGGTGAGGAAGGCGTCCACGACGCGGCGTTGACGGGGCAGGTCCGGGTCCGGGGCCGGGGTCGCGCCTTGGACTCGGCGCCGCGCTTGGCTGGCCAGTTTCTTGGCGGTCAGGGGGGTGCGGCCGATGATGGGTGCGATCTGCTCGTAGGGCATGGCGAACATGTCGTGCAGGACGAAGGCGAGTCGTTCGGCTGGGCTCAGCGATTCCAGCACGACCAGTAGCGCCGAGCCGACCGAGTCGGCGAGTAGCGCTTCGTGTTCCGGATCGGGTGTGGACGCACTGACGACCACCGGATCGGGCAGGTGCTCGGCTTCCAGAGGTTCTTCGTGGCGAGTCTTGCGGGTGCGCAGCATGTCCAGGCAGACCCGTCCGACGACGGTGGTCAGCCAGCCGCCGAGGTTGCCGACGTCGCTGCTGTCGGTGCGGGCCAGGCGCAGCCACGCCTCCTGCACGGCGTCGTCGGCGTCGGTGAGCGAGCCGAGTATCCGAAAGGCCACCGCCCGCAGGTGGGTGCGGTGCTCTTCGAACCGGTCGGCCAAAAACTGCTCATCGTGCACGGAGTCCTCCTCGATCTCGTCCCGCATCGATGACGTACCGGCCGCAGGAAACGTGACCCTATCCCCGCGCTGGTCGGCCATACGCTGCCCGGATCCGGCGTCCGGATCGCCGGGCCAACTCGTGCGCCGGAGGCGACGTCGACCTTGGACCAGCGATTTTCCGTGCCGCGGTGACGTTTTCTCGCCGCCGTACGTCAGTGCAGCGGAACACGATCCGCGGCGGCCGCCGCAGCCGGTCAGCTCGTGACCGTGTGGGGCCGGGCGCAGCTGCTATCGAAGGGAAACATCACTGTGAGTGCGATCGAAGTGCACGGCACTGTCGCTGCCGGGTTCGAGGAGGTGCGTGCCGAGTTCGCCGCTGTCGTCGGCGAGGAGGACGGGGAATCGGGCGCGCAGCTGGCCGCTTTTGTGCGGGGCCGGAAAGTGGTGGATCTGTGGGCCGGGCAGCAGGTGTCGGGCACCACGCTGACCGGTCTTCATTCGACGAGCAAGGGCGCCGCCGGTCTGGTGGTGGCGCTGCTGATCCAAGACGGCGCCCTCGACGTCGACCGGCCGGTCGCCCACTACTGGCCGCGGTTCGCCGCTGCGGGCAAACAGCACATCACCGTGCGGGACGTTCTCGTGCACCGCTCCGGGATCATCGGGGTCGATGGCGGGTTCACCGTCGCCGAACTCGCTGATGAGCAGGTCATCGCCGAACGGCTGGTGGGGCAGCGGCCTTTCTTCGAACCGGGTGCGGTGCACGGCTACGGCGGGTTCGTCACCTACGCCATTGTCGGTGAGGTGGTGCGCGCGGTCACCGGCAGCACCATCCAGCAGCTGTTCGAGCAGCGCATCCGGGGTCCCTACGGCCTGGACGTCTACCTCGGGCTGCCCGCCGAACTCGATCACCGGTACCTGCCGATCCTGCCGTGGCGGGCAACCTCGGAGATGGATGCGGCCTTCGCCGCGAACTCGCCCAACCCGCACGGCGTCGCGGGCATCGCCTACAACCTGAACGCGCGCGGGTTCACCGCCGCCGATGTCATGGCACTGCCCAACGACACCACACTGCGTCGCCTCGGCCAAGGCTCGGCCGGCGGCGTCGGCAGTGCGAACGGCGTGGCAGCAATGTACGCGGCGGCCACCACCGGGATCGACGGCCGCGACCCGCTGCTGTCGCTGGAAACCATCGCCACCATTTCCGCGATCCATTCCAGCGGTCCGGATCTGGTGCGCGGCGACCGCGCCCCCTACGCGCTGGGTTTCGAAGCCAAGAGCCTGCTGCATCCGTTCCTCGGCGCGCACGCATTCGGGCACACCGGCTCCGCGGGCTCGGACGGATTCGCCGACCCGCACAGCGGTCTGACCTACGGCTACACCCGACGCCGCGCCGCATTCGCGTTCAACGCCCCCGAGAACGCACGACTGGCCGCCGTCGTCCACCGCGCCGCGACCGCCACCGATTTCGCGGCCGCCGCCTGACCCCTGCCCCGACCAACCTCTTCATCTCCAGGAGCGACACGATCATGTCCACTCGCACAACGTCGATAATCCGTTCCCGCGGCCTGAAACTCGCGCGCTGGGTTCCCGTGGCCGCCGTGCTGGCCGAGACCGCCGTCGGCGCGTACTGGGACCTCGCCCGGATCTCCTACGTCCGCGACTCGTTCGACCACCTCGGCTACCCCATGTACTTCGCGACCATCCTCGGCGTCGCCAAGACCGCCGCGCTCGCCGCGATCCTCACCCCCGGCCACCCCCGAACGAAGGAGTGGGCCTACGCCGGACTGGTCTTCGTCTACGGCGGCGCCGCCACATCGCATCTGGCCGCCGGTGACGGTCCCGATAAATGGGCCATGCCGCTGTTCTTCGCCGCCGCCACCTTCGCCGCCCGCGCCTGGCTGCCGCAAGGAACATCCACCACTGCCACCTTGCGCGCACTCGGCGGCTCCCGACGCCGGCCCCGCTACGCCTGACCGACCGACCGATCACACCAACACAGATTCACACCGAGAGATAAGGAAAACCATGAACGCGCACAACACCACCCAGCAGCGCAGCGGTTCCCGTCTGCCCAACCCCCAGCAGCTCGTCCCCGCACTCGGCGAGGTCGGCGCGGCGCTGTTCAAGGCCACCGGCAACGGCGCGATCCCCCCGACCACGATCAGCCTGGTCCAACTGCGCGCCGGCCAGATCGTCGGCAGCGCCTACCTGGCCATCCTGCACGCGGGCAACCTGCGCACCGCCGGTGAATCCGAAGATCGCATCGCCGCGGTCGCGACCTGGCGCGACGCTCCGCACTTCACCGAGCCCGAACGGGCCGCACTCGCCCTGGTCGAGGCTGTTGTCCTGCAACCGGCATCGCACGGTGAACGGGTACCCGAGGAGCTCTACGCCCAGGTGGCCGAACACTACGACGACACCGCCCTGGCCACCCTGGCGATGGTCATCGGCCAGGTGAACTTCTTCGTTCCGCTGGCCCTCATCGGCAAACCGCTGCCCGGCCGCCCGCCGGCCGAACAGTGGACGCCTGTGATGGCCTGAGATGATCACCCATGCTCTATTGATTTACCCGACGCTTCAGTCGATTCGCGGAAAGCAGCGATCGAGGCGCCGTTCGATCGAGCCCACGTCGTCAGGGCTTCGATCGGCTCCCGCAGCGTGTCCCCGAGCTCGGTCAAGCTGTACTCGACGCGTGGCGGCGCTTCCGTGTACACCCGCCGCTCTACGAGGCCGTGCTCTTGAAGTCGGCGCAACGTCTGGGTCAGCACCTTGCGCGAGACACCACCGATCAGTTCGACGAGCTCGCCGTGCCGCTGCGGACCTTCGCTCAACGCAAACAGTGTCACCACAGCCCATTTGCCGGCGATGATCTCGATGGCCGACCTGGCGGGGCAGTCGGCGAGGAAGACGGTTCCAGGGTGGAGACTCATGGCCCGAAGGGTACCTTTTGGTACCTAACGGCTCCCTAGCGTCGACGGCATGCAGTGCACCGCGCTGCCCGTCATCTAGTGGAGGCTCGCAATGTTCATCACCTACGTCGTCGTCGCCGTGGTCATGTCGGTCGTGCTCGTGGTCTCGGCCGGTGCAAAGTTCACACGGCCACGACGGATGGTCGAGCAGATGTCGACTCTCGACTTGTCGTTCACCGTGCTGCCGTTCTTGGGCGTCGCTCAAATCGCCGGAGCGGGTGGGCTCATCATCGGAGTTCGGTGGGCACCGTTGGGTGTCGCTGCTGCCATATGCATGACGCTCTACTTCATCGGCGCGGTTGCCGCGCACGTGCGCGTCGGCGACATCAAGGGCGCTCCCCCCGCCGCAGCCCTTGCGATCGTGTCCGCTGTTCTCATCGGATTGCGCGTCGGCGCCCTTTGACCACCCGATGAGCCGCAGCCACCGTCCCCGAATCCTTCGACTGGCACATGGCCCGCGCACACCAGGGACCACCAGCACTTTCAGGAGGTTCGGTCACAGCGACTACCACCAAGGCTCACCCTGGCTGCTGTTCACACCACTGGTCGCCGCGGGACTGGTCGCCGCGGGACTGGTCGTCCGTGGCGCGATGTCGGTGCCGCGGACCGCTATCACACAGCGCCTGACCCGCTGATCTGGGGCCGGACCGAGGTGGCGGTCTCGGCGGGGCCGGGCCCGGCGATGAGGCCGAGCTCCTGCGCCGCCCGCAGGGCCGCGATGCGGTCGTGCACGCCGAGCTTGCGGTAGAGGTTCTCCGTGTGTTTGGTCGCGGTCGCCGGTGCGATACCGAGCCGGGTCCCGATGGCGCGGGCCGTCAAGCCCTCGCACAGCAGTCCGAGTACCGCCAGTTCACGCGGGGTAAGCCGGTAGTCGGTGGGATCACCGGGCCCGCGACGCGTGAACGCCGCCTTCTCGTGGGCCTCCACCGCATCCAGCAGTGAGCGGGCGAGCGCGGCGTATTCGAGGTCCCGATCGCTGAACCCGTGGCCGCCGCGGCTCATGATCACACCGCGGATCTGCCCCGGCCCTGCGGCCAAGGGCAGCGCCAGCTGCCGGTCGATGCCGATGGCGTCCTTGCCCGCGCGATACGCCTCGCCCTTCCACCAGCGATCGTCGGCGACCTCGTCCATGGTCAGCGGCGTCGTGTCCCGGGTACGGGCGTAGTGCCGGAGCAAGGGATGAGATCGCATGTGCGCGTGGATGAGTGCGTCCAGCGGTGCCTCGTGCAACCAGTCCGGGGAGCCGGTGAGGGCGTGGCCGGTGCCTGCGTCCCAGTCGAGGTCGATCAGCACTGCGAGATCGCACGGCAGGTCGGCGGTCAGCCGCTCCATCAGCAGCGGCCATACCCGCACCGGATTGCGTTCGGTGACGATCGCCAGGGCGAGGTCGTGAATTTTCTTGGCGCTCGAGTCGGGTACCGGCGTCATCCCAGTATTGTGCGGCAGCGCATTCCGCGGCCGGGGCCGAAATGACGAGCGCTATACGAAGTTGTTCGTATGGTCCGCCTACCGGGCCGGATTTTACGGTCGTCTTGCACGAAACCATCTGGCCGTAAGCCGATTCCATCGAATCGAAGCTCGGCAGCAACGAGGTCGTGGAGACCGGAAGAGGGGAACGACATGCGACGCACGACAACGATGGCCAGGCTGGTCCCGGCCTGGGCTGCGCTCGTCTCGACGGAGACGAGGACGGCACCGGCGCGGGTGAACGCCGAGGTGGTCGGGGACCGGGGACGTGCCGAAAGGAAGAGATCAAAGCGCAGCCGACGGCACACAACACGATGGGCCACCCTGGTCGTCGCCGCGACCGCAGCGCTCGGTCTGACAACGACTCCCGCCCATGCCGGGGAGATCCCAGACTCCTGGTGGCCGAACACGGTGCGGTTCTGGGAGACCACCGGCTTCAGCAACGACGGCGTCGAACTCGGCCCCGGAGCCTACGACCTGCGCACCGTCACCAGGGATTGCGTGATCTTCTGCTGGCACGACTGGAACAACGTACCGTCCTCCCTGCACGTCGCGCCGCACACCTGGCTGACCGTGTGGGAGCACGAGGACGGGCAAGGCGCCTGCGTCAGCTTCTGGGGCGGTGAGCCCTTCGAGCCCGGCGGGAAAACACCGGGCCGCCCGTGGGACAACCTCGGCGACATCGCCGCCGGCCCCTCCTCGGGCAACTGGGCGAAACGAATCAGCTACGTGACGGTGACTGCGGTGTCCGGGTACCAGGAACGCCCGATGACGGCCTGCCCGGAGGCCGTCTGGTGATCACGCGGCTCGATTCCCGACGGTAGCGGTGATCGACGACATGCCTGGTCGACCTCCACGTCGTCCGGCGCAGGCGGCTGCGGTGACGGTGCAGGTCCGCCCCCTACAAGTGGGGGCACCCAAGGTGGTAACCGGGGGTGAGGCGGGGGCGATGAGCCAGGTGGAGTTCGTCGAGAGCGGAGGCCGGCGTGGGTCGAGGTATGAGAAGCATTGTGGTGGCTGCCATTACGGTGGCCGCGTCGATGCTGGGGGGTCGGTGCACCGGTAATGGCGCAGGCCGGGCCGGACGAGCTGAGGCATTGCGCGGTCAGCAGTGGACGGGTACCGGAAACGGCGACGCCGGAGGAGGTCGGGCTCGATTCGGCGGCGTTGCGCCAGGCGGTGGCGCTCGCGGCGGATTCGACGCGCACGACGCTGCAGATCTTCCGGAACAATTGCCTGATCGCGACCGGCCCGAACAACGCACGGGCCGCCGGTGTGCCGTGGAATCTATGGAGCAGTACCAAGAGTGTGGTTTCGATGGTGGCCGGGATCGCGGTGGACGAGCAGCGGCTGCGGCTCGACGACCCGATCGGCGCCTATCTGCCGCCCGAGCTCGGTGATGCCGGACATCGCGCGATCACGGTGCGGAATCTGCTCATCGAATCCAGCGGCATGCAGGTGGCGGTGGCCTCCGAGGGCATCACCGGGCTGGCGCAGATCGATCCGAATGTGGTCGCGCAGGCGTTGGCGATGCCGATCGATCAACAGCAGGGCACCGAGTGGCGCTACAGTCAGCGCGCTGTCGATCTGCTCGTGTACGTCATCCAACGTGCGGTCGGCGAGGACTTCCAGGCGTACGCGCAGCGAAAGCTGTTCGATCCGTTGGGTATTCCGCCGACCGACTACTTCTGGGGGCGTGACCGCAGCGGAAACACCTACGGCTACGCGCATCTGCTGCTGCCACCGGACGATTTCGCCAAGCTCGGCCTCCTGCTCACCAACCGCGGCCAGTGGGGCGGTCATCGAATCATTTCGGCGGATTATCTCGCGCAGGCCGGCCGGCCCACCCCGACGAACCCGTGCTACGGCTTCCTGTTCGTCGTGAACGGGCCGGACTGCGCCAACTACTTTCCTGGTCTGCCGCCGGATGCGCTGCAGATGTCGGGAATGATGCGCCAGGACAACTTCGTCGTGCCGAGCCTTGGCTTGATGGTCAGTTGGACCGGCGTCACGGTTCCGGGGAGCGCGTTGAGCTTCCCACACGATGTCCTGCGTGCGGTCGGCGCCGCCTTCCGGGAACCCCGCATACCCGCCGCGGCACCCTATGAACAGCAATCGGATATCCAACTGTCCGATCCGATGATCTCGAACCCAGACGCGACCCTCGCCGCACTCGGTATCGGCCCGATGGCCTACCCGGGCTGCAACCCGCTGTCCTGCCTGGGCAAGCCCATGTCCGCACCGTTCGCGAATTGGCCACCGGGCTGCTTCGTCCTCGGCTGCGTCGGCCCACACCCGGCGACCCCTGGAATTCGATAGCGGCACAAAGTGCTCTACCTCATGTAGGGCCCATGACATGTCCGGGTGCCGGTGTGCGGCGCTGTCTATCGCGTCGGCGCGGCCGGGTCGGAAGACGCGGTTCGGCCGTCGCCGAACACCTCGTTGACCAGACGTTGCGTCGCCTGCTGGAACGGCACCGCCAGTGAGAGCGCGGCATCGTCCACGTAGTTCAGCGCGGCGGTCATGGTCTTGCTGCCGTCGGGGGTGCTGAACATCATCGCCGCGTGGCCCGCGGCGCCGCCGTTGTGCGTGATCACGGTGCCACCCAGGCCCGTGTCCTGTACGAAGACCCCCAGGCCGTAACCCATGTTCGGGATGGGCGTCGGGTGCGGGGTGCACATCTGGTCGAGCAGCTCCGCCGGCAGGAGCTTGCCGCTCATCAGCGCGGAGATGAATACGTGCAGGTCGCGGGTGGTCGAGATCATGTCGCCGCCGCTGGAGATCCAGGAGGGGTTGTGGCGGGTGACATCGACCGTCTTCTGCTCGCCATCGTCCTCGTACCGGTAGTAGGCGTGCGCGTGTGGCTCGGCGATCTCGGTTTGGGTGGTCGGTGCCACGGTGCCCGACAGTCCGAGCGGTCCCAGGATCAGCCGCTGCATTTCCTCGGCGACCGAGCGGCCGGTGACCTTCTCGATCAGCAGCCGGGCCAGCACGGAGTTGGTGTTGGAGTAGCTCCAGTCCGTGCCGGGCTCGAACCGCGCCGGCTTGGACAACGCCAGCTGCACCAGCTCCTCCGGCCGGTAGCTGTGGAATCGGTTGTCCACCCACTGTTTGCCCGCAGTGGTGGCGGGGATGCCCGGCACCACAGTTCCGTCGGGGTAGTACTCGCCGGTGAAGTTGAACACCCCGCTGGTGTGCTGCAACAGCATTCGCACTGTGATCCGCTCATCGAGCTCGAACTCGGGCAGGTAGTCGGCCACCGGGGCGTCCAGGGCGATCCTGCCCTCGGCCACCAGTTGCAGCACCAGGGTCGCGGTGAAGGTCTTGGTATTGCTGCCGATGCGGACGTGCCCGTCGATCGGCGGCTCCGCGGTCTCGCCCAGCTTGCTCACCCCGGCGCTGCCGACCCACTCACCTCGCTCATCGTGCACGCGCAACGTGATTCCGGTGGTACCGGAATCAACGGTATCGTCGAGGGCCTGCTGCAGGCGCGGGAAATCCAGTGCGGAAACACCTTTCGGTTCCACCATGCTGTCCGCGGTGACCGCCCCGGGGGCGTCGAGAGCGACAGTGATCTTGCGGGCCATCGCGGTGGTGGCCGGGCTGGGAGCATCCTTTCCTGCCTGGCCGGCCGCGTCGATGGCGATCAGCACAGTGGTGCGGAAGTTGTCGGCCTCGACCGGATCCTGTGCGGTGAGCAGGGTCATCGCTGCGGTCAGGGCCGGCAGCACCTGGTCGGCGAGTTCGGCGACGGTCTTCCCGTTCAGTTCGATGTCGGCGGACTTCGCCGCGAGCACGTGCCCGACCGGACCGGTCGCCGATGTCAGGGCGATAGCGGCATTCGTGGCAGCCCGGTGGGGCGTGCCGGTGGCGGCCATCAGCGACACCGCACCGTATGCGGCAGTACGCAGGGTGTTCTTGTCCCGGTCGGTCAGGGTGAGGGTGGACACGATGGTGTCTCTTTCGAATCCGTAGTGAGGCAATCCGATCGAACGGACCGTTGTGCTGTTGACACCGAGACTGTCGCCGACCCGGCTGACATCGGCCTGACGTCGGCCTGACACCCACTGACAGCGCTCGACCTGGTCGCACCAGGCAACCCTCGCCATCTCATTGCCGACCGAATCCACGAGCAGCCGTGAACCGACCCGCCTGCGCACTACTGGTCAGTCGTCACGAACATCACGTAATCGGCCATGACTCATTGCTCCGCGCCTTCATCGAGCATCACGGGTGGGCCCCAGCGGCGGGGCCGAGCTGGGGTCGCGCGGCGCCGGCGGTCCGAGCATGATCCGGTCCAGTTCGGCGCGCAGCTGGCCTACCGTGTGCTGTCCACCCGAGCCCGGGAGTTCGGTGACGATCCGCTGGGCCAGGGCGTGCACGCGCACGTCGGTGTTCTGCGAACACGACCGCATCAACGCGAACGCTCGCTCGTCGCCGATTCCGTACAGCAACATCACGATGCCTTTGGCCTGCTCGATCACCGCACGGGTGGCCTCGAACGCGAACCGTTCGACATCCTCCGGCGGCCTGGGCTCGGTATTCACACCCAACGCCTACCCGTCATCCGCCGTGAAGTAAACACCCTCACTTGAAGGAAAAAATCTACACCGAGGGATGTAGACATTCTGGGAGACTCGGTATACAGTCGCTGTCGTTGGAGATGAGAAGTCTGGTTGGCCGGGCAGGTGAACTGCCCGGAAGCAAGATTCCATCCCCTCCGGCGGAGAAGAGAACCTGGTGCAGTCGGCCGGGCCGCCGGAGGGGATGACGAAATACCGCAGACAAGATCCGTCGATCCGGGAGGTGGTCGCTGAGACAGTTACCTACACCCCGCCGCGCCCGAGAAGTGCGGGCGCGGTGTTCGACGCCGACCCTGCTGGTCGGCGGATTGAATTGAAGTCAAACCCCTTCGAAAGTCCCGAGGCCCCGGCGCACAGTGCGCCGGGGCCCGATGGCGTTGACCACGAGAGGTGTTGTGGACCAACAGAATACGAACCCCACCAGCGGCCCCAGTGCCGAGGACCGGCTCGATGACGATGACTACCCCGCCTACAGCATGGGCCGGGCCGCGGAAATCCTCGGCGTCACCCCCGCCTTCCTACGCGGCCTCGACGCCGCCGAGCTATTGACACCACAGCGCTCCGACGGCGGGCACCGCCGCTACTCCCGCTACCAACTGCGCCTGGCCGCACGGGTCCGCCAACTCGTCGACGACGGCAACACCCTCGAGGCAGCCGCCCGCATCGTCATCCTCGAAGACCAACTCGCCGAAGCTCAACGCCTCAACACCGAACTCCAACACACCCTCGACCAGCGCACCGACACCACTCACCCCGAATGAACCCGGTACCGGTTACCGAGCACCTCCGAGCTGATCGCTGAGCCGCAGCCGCAAGTATTCCCTGCACAGAGCATGCGCTCGCGCACGCCGGGTATCACGTTCGCAGGGCGAACATCGCACACCGATTGCACCCGATTCCGAGCAGACCGCTGCGCTACGGCCACGGTCCGGACGATCGAAGGAGAGCGTCATGTCGGCGCGACACCGCACGTATCTCGTCCGTCTCGACCCGCGTCTCCATCACGACAGCGGGGCTCGGAAGGGTGTTCGAGGGGCGTTCTTCGACTGGCTACAGACCGTCGACGCCGAGGTCGTCGAGCTGTGCGGCGCCGATCGCGTCGTGATCTCCTCAGCACCGGAAGTAGCCGACTGGATCAGAGACCTCGAGTACGTTCTGGCCGTCGAGCCACACGAATAGCGAACGCTTGCGCGGGCGATGGTGCGGGCTGCGCGACGTCACCGATGCCCATCCGCCCGTCAACGGCGTCGCCCCCCCGCATGGTCGCACAGGGTTGACGTCGCTCGGTCGGCGGTCGGGATGTGTCGGTGTGCGACGCTACGGTGACCGCGTGAACCGGACTGATCGGCTGTACGCGATAGTCGAGGAGTTGCGGGCGATCTCGCCACGACTGCGCAGCGCGCGCGAGTTGGCCGCGCGGTACGAGGTCAGCGTCCGGACGATCGAACGGGATATCTGCGCGCTGCAGCAGGCCGGTATTCCGATCTACGCCGATGTCGGCAGGCGCGGCGGGTACGCGCTGGACAAAAGCATGTCCTTGCCGCCGCTGAATCTCACACCCGCGGAGACCGTCGCGCTGGCGGTCGCGCTGGCCCGCCATCGTGGTGGCCCGTTCGAGCGGGCGGGCCACAGCGCGCTACGCAAGATCGTGGCGGTGTTGCCGGAACGCGACGCGGTCGCCGCCCGAGATCTCGCCGCGCGGATCCGATTGCTGTCGGTCGACGCACAGGCCGACCGCGAGATCCCCGCGGTGATCGAACGAGCCATCGAAATCGGCAGAGTGCTGCGGATCGGCTACCTCGACCGGTTCGGCGCGCACAGCGAACGCTCGGTCGAGCCGTTCGCGTTGGTGCACGGGGCCAACGGCTGGTACCTGGCCGCTTGGTGCCGGCTGCGCGACAGTCCGCGCTGTTTCCGGCTGGACCGGATCACGTCGGTGGCAGCGACCGAACTCTCCGCGCCGCACCGCCCGTTCGACGGGTCGGCCTGGGACATCCCGGATGCCGGGCTTCGGGTCGTCGCGCTGTAGAGCCGATTCGAAAACACCGACAGGGGGTTGTCGCCGCGGCGGGAGATCGTGGTTCGGCAAGACCACGACCCCGAGATTCCGGAGACGATCAATGAGCACTCCCCCGTACAACACGGTGACCTGGTTCCAGGTCGGCAGCGACAAGCCCGAGCAGATCAAGGAGTTCTACGGCGAGCTGTTCGGCTGGTCTTTCCGCCCGTACCCGACCGACGACGGATACGAACTGGTCCACTACCCCGGCAGCGAGGCACCCAGCGGCGGTGTCGCGCACACGCCGGACAGCGCGGCGAATCACGCCACCTTCCTGGTGGTCGTCGAGGATGTCGCGGCCACCGTGGCGGCGGCCGAGGCGCTGGGCGCCAAGGTACTGACCGCGCCCGTCACAAGCGCTGACGGTCTGGTATCAGCCGATCTGCTGGACACCTCCGGCAATCATTTCGGCGTGTTCAGCCCCGCGCCCGCGGCGTGATCGAACGATGAACTCCTCTCCCGGCGCATCGCCCGACGATGCGCCGGGAGGGAAATTCGTCTGGTTTCCGGGCGGTGGGAAAGCGATCAACTCAATTGGGCGACGGCCGCTGCGCCGACCTTGTGATCGGTGATCGAGGAGGCCGCGCCGGATACCCCCAGCGCACCGACAACCGTTCCACAGACCCGGATGACCACACCACCACCATTGGGTACCAGCGCGTGCGCGCCCGATCGCGGCGGTTCGCCGAACAGCGACTGTCCTTGCGATGCGGGGGTCATATGCACGGTGTCGAAACCCAGCGCAATGGCCGCGTCCGCCTTGCGTTTCGCGACCTCGTTCGCATACGGGGGCGCACCGTCCATACGCGCACTGGCCACCAGGCTCCCGCCGGCTTCTACGACTGCAAGACAGACGGACGCGCCGAGTTCGGTCGCCGCCTTACGAGCCGCAGCAATCACCGAGCCGGCCTGGTCGAGCGAAATCGCCATAGGGGCATTGTCTCCCAGGAGCATTCTGCGCTCCTCTGCTACGGCTTCCTCTTCAACGGGCTCGTGGCGGTCGCTTGTGTTCTGCGCGCTGAAGCAGATCCCGACCTCAGGGACCGAGTATGGCGCGGATCTGGTTGGTGGCTCGTCGCGCGATCTCCTCGTCGACGACCGCGACCGGTTCGTCGGCCCCGGCGAACCACTGCGGGCCGACGGTGAACGGAGCGCCGGTGAGGGCGACCCCGACCGGGCCGAGCTCGCAGATGATGGCGTCGCCGGACAGCGGGTCGGAGACCACTTCGACGATGATGTACTGCCGCCGGATCCGGTTGTAATCGTCGGAGCTGACGATCAGGCATAGCATTCCCCCGGGCAGCACCGACCCCGACGGGGCGTGCCATACCTCGCCGAATCGGGGAGCGGCCATCAGCCGGTCGCGCGGCGCTGGGCGATGAGGCCCGCGGTCAGCGTGGTCACACGGTCCGGGGTGTACCCGGCGGCGTTCAGCGCGGCGCTGTCGACGGCGATGCGGCGGCGCAGGTCATCGCGGCGCACCAGCTGGGCGAGGTAGGCGGAGCGGTCCAAGCCTTCCTCCTCCGCACGACGGGCCAGAATCTTTAGGGTCTCGTCGTCGAACGACACCGACGTCTTCCGTCCAGCCATACCGCCGAGCGTACCGCCGCCAGCGGTAGATGTCTCCGGCCGTGGGAGTGATGATCACCGGGCCGGTTCCAATTGACCTCAACTGTCCTCGACGGTTCGACCAGTGCAGTCGGTGAGTGTTTCAGACAGTAACTTGCGCCTCGTACCCATGTTTGCACTCACAGATAGTCCGTAGATTCAGATTTCGAGCAAACGACTGATGAACGGAGTTCGACATGGGGATCGCTCCCTGCGGCGCCGCCGGACGCATAGGCGGCCGCCGCACTACAGAATTGGTTCGACCGGGTTTCCGACCGGTCCTCGCCGGACCGGACCGCGACCGACCGAGGTCGATCGCCGAGGGCACCGGCTCGGAGATCGGGATCGCGACGTTCGACGACCACGAGGTCTCCGGTCGATGAGCCCGCGGAAGACGCGAACCGCCCTGCTGTCGGTAGTGGCGGCGTTACTCCTGGCCGTCACCGGTACAGCGCTGTATGCCGGCGACCGATCGCAGCAGCGCGAGATATGGCTCGACAGTTGGTCCGCCGCGCAGATGGCCGCCGCCGACGTGGCGGGGCCCAATTGGTCGACGAAGGGCTTCGTCGACCAGACCATCCGCCAGACCGTGCGCCCGACCCTCGCAGGCGAATCCGTGCGGATCACGCTGTCCAATCTCTTCGGCGATCGCCCGTTGCGGATAGCGGCGGCCACGATCGCGCGCAGCGCTGAACAGGCGGCGGTGCAGCCGGGCACCGTGCGGCCACTCTCCTTCGGCGGTGCGCCAGGCGCGGTGATCCCGCGAGGCGCCGAACTCACCTCCGACGCCACCGATTTCCCGGTCACCGCGCGGCAGCCGATTACCGTGACCCTCTATCTGAGCGAGGTAACCGGGCCGGCCACCTTCCACTTTCTCGGCAACGCCACCACATACCGCGCGGACGGCGATCACAGCGCCGATACCCGCGGTGCGGCTTTCACCGAGTCCGACGACTCGTGGTACTACCTGGCCGACGTCGAAGTCCGGGGCGCACCGAGCCGCGACGGCGTGGTTGCCTTCGGCGACTCCATCACCGACGGCGCAGGCGCCGGCACCGACGCGGACAACCGATACCCTGATGCACTGGCCGATCGCCTCGCCGTCGACGACGCCCCCCGAGCCGTGCTCAACACCGGAATCGGTGGCAACCGGATCGTGTCGGACTCCGATTACATGGGCCAACGCGCGGCCACCCGCTTCCGCCGAGACGTGCTCGACAAGAACGGGATCGGCACCGTGATCCTGCTCTCGGGCATCAACGACATCGGAGCCAGTGAACTCTCCGAGCTGTGGCTGCGACCGAATCCCGAGGTCTCCGCCGACCGGCTGATCGCCGAATATCGGCACCTCATCCGGATGGCACATGCGGACGGTCTGCGCGTCATCGGCGGCACCCTGCTTCCGTACCGCGGAGCCCCGTATTACAGCGAACGCGGCGAACGGGTCCGGGACGCGGTCAACTCCTGGATACGAAGCTCCGGCGAATTCGACGCCGTCATCGACTTCGAGCGCGCTCTCGCGAACCCCTCGGACCCGGACGTCCTCGCGGCGCAGTTCGACAGCGGAGACCACCTGCATCCCAATCCCGCCGGGTATTCCGTGATGGCCGACGCCGCCGCACGCGTGCTGAACGAGACGGACGACTAGGTCGCATCGCCATGGGCGCGGGGGAATTGCCCAGGCTTGCGGCGGTGAGCGCGGCGCATTGCGTCCGAGGCAGCGGAGCCGCCCAGATGACCGCGCTTCACCATCCAGGTAACCGCCTTCCGCGCCGGATGACGAACGTGGACCGCCGACCCCTGCGCGCGGAAATCAGTCCGGCGGTTCCTGCGGCTCGTCTTCCGCGGAGGCGAGCTCCGGCGCGACTTCCCGGGTCGCCATTCCACCGTCGCCGCCCTGATCGGTAGGGCCCGGTGCGACGCCCTTCGGTCGCTCTGTGTCCTTTTCGTCTTCGTCGGGGTCTTGTCCGCGTGGCATGGCAGCCCTCCTTGGTTGTCGGATCGGCCTACCCGCGTGGACCTGTTTCAATCCCGGGCCACCACGCTTTGCCGAATAGATCAGAACCGTCGTTTACTTTCAGCTATCGTTCGGTGGCAGAGCAACCGCTCGACGGGAGACCAGGGATGCCGGCGCGGGCCGTGGGTCCAGGAGCCCGCGTAAGCCCGGCGGTCGAGCATCGACCGCTTTGTTCCACCGAGGAGCCGCATGTACCCCGGCGCATACGTCGACCGATTCCCCGAAAAAGCAGCGGTTGTCCTCGCCGAGAGCGGCGAAGTGCTGACCTACCGGGAGCTGGAGGAGAATTCGGTTCGGCTCGCCCGGCACCTGCACGACGCGGGGCTGCGCAAGGGTGATCACGTCGCGCTGCTGTCCGGAAACGACCCGAAGGTCTACGAGATCTATTGGGCGGCGTTGCGAACCGGGCTTTACATCACCGCGGTCAACCGGCACCTGTCGCCGAGCGAGATCAGCTACATCGTGAACGACTGCGGAGCGCGGGCATTGATCGCGTCGGCCGGTCTCGCCGACGCCGCGGAGCAGATCGTCGCGCACACCCCGGCGGTCGACATCCGGCTGGCCTTCGGCGGCCACGTGCCGGGATACAAGTCGTACGAGGACACCCAGGCGGCAGCGTCTCCCGAACCCCTGCCGGACCAGCCGCGCGGTGCGGACATGCTCTACTCCTCCGGTACCACCGGGCGCCCCAAAGGCATCAAGCAGCCGCTGCCGGACCGCCAGGTGGGCGACGCACCCGGCGACACCTACACCGAAATCTTCGGCCCGCTCTACGGATTCGACACCGAGACCGTCTATCTGTCTCCCGCCCCGCTCTATCACGCCGCGCCGCTGCGCTTCGGCGGCGTGGTCCACGCGCTCGGCGGAACGCTCGTGGTGATGGAGAAGTTCGACGCCGAACAGGCCTTGGCCGCGATCGAGCGCTACCGCGTGACGCACAGCCAGTGGGTGCCGACCATGTTCGTCCGGATGCTGAAACTCGACGAGGCCGTGCGCGCCCGCTACGACGTGTCCAGCCTGCGGGTCGCCGTGCACGCGGCCGCCCCATGCCCCGTCGACGTGAAGCGGGCGATGATCGACTGGTGGGGCCCGATCCTGCACGAGTACTACGCCTCGACCGAGGCCAACGGCGCGACCTTCATCGACAGCGACCAGTGGTTGCGCAAGCCGGGCTCGGTCGGCAAGGCCGGTCTGGGAACGATCCGGGTGTGCGGCGACGACGGCGCGGAACTTCCCACCGGCGAGATCGGCACCATCTACTTCGAACGCGACGAGGTTCCGTTCGCCTATCACAACGATCCCGCGAAGACCGCCGATGCGGTCCACCCCGACCACTCGACCTGGACCACCACCGGCGACATCGGCTATGTCGACGAAGAGGGCTACCTGTTCCTCACCGACCGCAAAGCCTTCATGATCATCTCCGGTGGCGTGAACATCTATCCGCAGGAGGTCGAGGACGCGCTCGCCCTGCACCCGAAGGTGCTGGACGTGGCCGTGATCGGCGTGCCCGACGAGGAGATGGGTGAGTCCGTCAAGGCCGTCGTCCAGCCTGCGCCGGGCGCCGAGCCCGGCCCCGCGCTCGCCGGGGAGCTGCGCGACTATCTGCGCGACCGTATCGCGCACTACAAGGTGCCCAGGAGTTTCGACTTCGCCGACGACCTGCCGCGAACCCCCACCGGCAAACTGGTCAAGGGCAAACTCCGCCCACGTTACGTGTGACCGCGAGGTCGGCGGCTGTGTCCGAACGGGCTAGGCGACGAGGGTGAGGTGCACGGCTCCGACCCGACCGGTATCGGCCGCTCGCGTCATCAGGCGGACGATGGCGTCGGCCACCTGGCCCGGCTGCTCGAGAATCACCGAGTGACCGGCGCCGTCGACCATCACGAAGTCGGAGTACTCGACGGCCGCGGCCATGGCGACGGAATGCGACGGCGGCGTCATCAGGTCACCGGAGCCGCACAGCACCAGGGTGGGGATCCGCGAAAGAACGGCGAGCGCGTCGGTCCGGTCGTAGACCATGAAGTCGCTCAGGAAGGTCGCCATGGTGACGATCGGCGTCTCGTTGCGCATCGCGTTGGCCAGCGCGAGCACCCGCGCGCTGACCTTGCGATCGCCGAATTCCGCCGTACGGATGACCGGGGCGAAGAGTCTGCACGCCACGAGCTTCGCGTGGTGCATCAGGCTCGGAGCACGGCGGACGGCCGCCTGGAACGCGGAAACGACCGGGTTACGCAGGAGTCGGCCGAAGCCCGCGTCGGCGAGCCCGCTCGCGGCGGTGGCGAGGAGTGCGACGCCGACGACGCGAGTGCCGATCTCGTGCGGATGCCGAGCGGCGTAGGTCAGCACGGTCATGCCGCCCATCGAGTGGCCGACGAGGACGACCGGTCCGGTCGGGGCGACCGCGTCGAGCACGTCGCGCAGGTCGCTGCCCAACTGCTCGAGGTGGTAGGTTCGCCGGGACGCCGCGGCGGAATCGCCGTGGCCGCGGTGGTCGTAGCAGACCACCCGGGCGCCCGGGTATCGGCGCAGCAGCGCGTCACGAACGTAGGTCCAGGACTCGGTGCGCAGGCAGTGGCCGTGCAAGAGGACGACGGTGAGGTCGGCATCGCGCGGACCGTATTCGCGTACCGCCAGAGCGACGCCGTCTTCGGTCGAGACCGTGGCACGCCGTTCCGCCACGGTGGGGATGGTGGTGAGGATCGACATGAGCGGCTCCGGATCGCTGGGGTGATGTGTTCAACCTTGCGCCTTGTTCGCCACCGGCAGCAGGCCCCCGAGAGTGTGGGTCCCTTCCCCAAGGTGGAGCCGATCACCACCTAGGGTGGCAGCGTGAGCCGACGCGCCGAATCGACCCCGAGCACACCAAGAGCGAAATCGCCGTACTGAGCGGCCACTTCCTCCGGGGTCGCCGGGCCGGATTCGCGGAACCACTGGGGGATGGCGGTGCACATCGTGGCTATGGCGCGCCCCGCGGCGCGGGTGTTGCCGGTGGCGACGCGGCCGTCGGCACTTGCCTCCGCGATCGCGTCGTCGAGGATGGCCTGGATATCGCGGCGGGAGCGGGCGATGCGCGCGCGTTCGCCCGGGGAGAGGCTGCGCATCTCGCTGGCGCCGATGAAACCGAGCTCGCGGCGGTGGGTATGGAACAGGGCAAGGGCTTCGACGATCAGGCGCACCCGATGGATGCTGTCGCGGCCCTCGGCGCGGGCAGCCCGCACGCGCCAGTGCAGTTCGTCCATGGTCAGGTCGAGGATGCGGACCAGCAGGTCGTGCTTGTCGCGGTAGTGGTGGTAGAGGCCGGGCACGCTGGTGCCCGCCCGCCGGGCGAGGGCGCGCACGGTCGTCCCGTGATAGCCGATCTCGACGAAAGAGGCGAGGGCGGCCGCCAGCACCGGATCGACATTCAACGGCGCGAATTCGCGCCAAGCGCCCTGCGCGCCGGGAACGGCGTCGACCGGGCGGGAGATCGGGCCGGCCGTGGAAGAAGTGACGCCGAGCAACTGGGCGACGGGCACGCCGAGGACATCGGACAGGCGGGTGAGGCGGGCGATCGAGATTCCGGTCTTTCCGGTCTCCACGGCGCTGAGGGTCGCGGGGCTCACCTCGAGCCGCCGGGCTACTTCGCGCAGCGACAGGCCGGTCGCCCGGCGCGCACGGCGGATCGCCGCGTGGGGTGCGGCGTTTTCGGCCTCATTTCGCATAGCGTTCAGAATAGCTGAACAACGTGGCACTGCGGCAGACCGACAGGGACCACTGTGTACACGCCTTTTGACACCCGGTGACCCCGGTGAGACAGTGTTCAGATGGAGCGATCGTTCGGTCAGGCGAACGGGCTCCGGATGTCGAGGAGGACTACGCGATGCCGATCGATCTGACCTATTCCGAGGAAGTCCGGGCGCTGACCGACCGCACCCGCGCATTCGTGCGGGAGACGGTGCTGCCGATCGAGGACGAATACCACGGCGATATCACCGCCGCGGGTGGCGACGGACTGCGTGCCGCCCTGAACAAGCAGGCGCGCGATGCCGGAGTCTTCGCGCCGCACGCGCCCGTGGAGTACGGCGGTCACGGACTGTCGATGTCGGATCGCGCGCCGGTGTTCGAGGAGGCGGGCTACTCACTGTTCGGGCCGACGGCGCTCAATATCGCGGCGCCGGACGAGGGCAACGTCCACATGCTCGCCCACATCGCCGACCCGGAGCAGAAATCCCGCTATCTGGAGCCGCTCGCCCGTGGCGAGGTGCGTTCGGCCTTCGCGATGACCGAGCCCGCGCCCGGCGCCGGCTCCGACCCGGCGGCGCTGGCCACCCGCGCCGCCCGGGTGGACGGCGGCTGGCGGATCAACGGCCACAAGCACTTCATCACCGGCGCCGAGGGCGCGGGCTTCTTCATCGTGATGGCCCGAACCTCCGGCGAACCGGGCCAGCGCGGCGGCGCGACCATGTTCCTGACACCCGCCGACACGCCCGGCCTGCGCGTGGGCAGGCACATCACCACGTTGGACCGGGCCATGATCGGCGGCCACTGCGAGGTCTTCTTCGAGGACATGTTCGTCCCCGACGAGGCGGTGCTCGGCGCCGTCGATCGCGGTTTCGACTACGCCCAGGTCCGGCTGGGCCCGGCCCGGATGACGCACGTGATGCGGTGGCTGGGCGCGGCGCGACGCGGGCACGACATCGCCGTCGAGCGGGTCGCCCAGCGCGAAGGCTTCGGTGCGCGCATCGGCGATCTGGGCATGGCGCAGAAGATGATCGCCGACAACGAGATCGACATCGCCGCCACCCGGGCGCTGCTGGTGCGCGCCTGCTGGGAACTGGACAACGGGGAGCACGCGGGCAACGCCACGTCCATCGCGAAGACATTCGCCGCCGAGGCGATCTTCCGCATCGTCGACCGCGGCATTCAGCTGTGCGGCGGGCTCGGCGTCTCCGACGACCTCCCGCTGGCTCGACTTTCCCGTGAAGTGCGGCCGTTCCGCATCTACGACGGCCCCTCCGAGGTGCACCGTTGGGCCATCGCCAAACGTGCGGTGAGCGCCGCCCGCCGGGCGACCCGGGACTGACCGGCCTCGGACTTCGCGCCCACCCCGGCCTCCGCCATTGCCAAGATTCGGCAAGCATGCCTCTTCGTTACCGAAGCTGATGGGTCCACGATGGTGAAGAGGGAAAGGAGAGTCGTATGTCAGCGCATGATCGCCAATACCTCATCCTTTTGGATCCGGGAAACCTCGGCGGCGACGCCGTTCGGAGCGAGTTCTTCGAATGGCTGCGGACAACCGACGGCAGAGTCGTCCAAGACGGCGGCGCCAATCGAGTAGTCATCACTTCGGCGCCGGAGGTCGCCGAACGGCTCACAGGCCTCGACTACGTCCGCACCGTCGAGCCGTACGCCTAGCCGCGCTGCGCCTCCGGGGCAAAGGAGTGATTCCCGACCATGACGATCCGCCGCCGTCAGCTCGGCTGACGACGGCGGTGTCGGTGGCCCGGGCGAACCGGGCGCGTGGTGTTACCGTCCTTGCTGATGCGCGGACTGGCGGGCCTCGTCGACGTCCGCCTCGGCCCTGGCCTTCTCGGCCGCGGCTTCCTTACCGGCCGCCTCGCGCTGCGATTCCGCCTTGTCCTGCTGCGCGCGGCCCTCGTCCTTCAGGCCCTCTTTACCGGTCAGGGTACCGGCCGCTTCCTTCACCTTGCCCTTGGCATCTTCGACGACGCCCTCGACGCCTTCCCGGGCACCGCTTCCATGTTCAGCCATAACAACCTCCTGGAATATCGGAACAAGCTGACATCTGGTCGCATACCCGGGAGACCGGCCTCGAACCGTCCCCGGCGAGAAAGTTCGGATCCGGGGCTCAGCGCAGCGGGGTGCTCTCGCTCGGACCTTGCGGATCTGCCGTACCCGATGCTCCTGGCTTCTCGCGGCCGTGATCCGCCCGCCCGGCGGCGTCGAGTCGACCCGCCGCCGCCTCGTTGTCGCGGTGTTCCCGCACCTGGCCATGGATATCGCGATGACGGCGATGCTCGTCGCGAGTCTGACGTCACGCTGAATCTCGGGCGTCGCCGATCGCCGATAGAAAAGTCCGATCGCACGCAAGATCCGACTCCCGTCTTCTGGCACCGGAGCCCTGTGCGTGTCTGAATATCCTCTGCCACTTGTGGTTTCGACAGCGACACGATGCGCGGACGCACACGACAACGACCAGGGGAAGATGAGACTGTCCACGAAAAGCCCGACCGCCGCGGCGCGCGAGTTCGTGTCCGCCTGCCAGACGCTGACCAGCCTGATCGAGCTCGCCGGGCACCCCGCGACCTCCCCGCGCCTGCGGGTGACCTTGGCCGAGTACTGCCGCGCGCACGCCACGGCGGATCCCGGGTTGGCGGCGAGCCTGTCCTCGTGGAAGCAGCGCCGGGCTTCCCTGACCCCGAATGACCACGAGGCGATCCGCTTCGTCCTCACCCGGGACGGCGCCATCCTGCGTGCGGTCCGCCGCTGATCGCGGCAGAAGCGCGGCCCCAGCCGCTCACAGGTTTCCCGGCTCGATCGCCGGGCCGATCATGCCTTTTCGTCGGCGCCGCCCGCAGCCGACAATGTGAGCTCCACGGGTTCGCGCGGCTTACCGGGACGGAACACGCAGCGGGTACAGGTGTAGATCGTGGGCATGCATTCGTTGCAGTGCACGCAGGCCGAACGGGTGGAGGCGTCGGATCGGATGCGCTGCAGGAGATTCGGCTCCCGCAGCAGCGCACGGCCCATCGCGACGAACTCGAAGCCTTCCGCCATCGCGAGCCGCATGGTGTCCAGGTTGGTGATGCCGCCGAGCAGAATCAGCGGCATCGACAGTTCCCGCCGGAAGTGGCGCGCCCGCTCGAGCAGATACGCCTCCCGGTACGGATACTCCTTCAGGAACGCCTTGCCCACCACGCGAAAACCCCAGCGCGCCGGTACCGGAAGAACGTCGGCGAACGACTTCCGCGGTGCGTCGCCATGGAACAGCAGCATCGGGTTGAGCAGTGAACTACCCGCCGTCAGCTCCAGCGCGTCCAGCGTGCCGTCGGCTTCCAACCAGGCGGCGACCTGCAGCGACTCGGGCACCGTGAGCCCGCCGCGCACGCCGTCTTCCATGTTCAGCTTGGCGGTCACCGCCAGACGGCCACCCACGGCTCGGCGCACGGCCGCGGCGATCTCCCGCGCCAACCGTGCCCGGTTGGCCAAGGTGCCGCCGAACCGGTCTTTGCGGCGGTTCAGTTTGGGACTCAGAAAGGAGCTGACCAGGTAGTTGTGCCCGAAGTGGATCTCGACCGCATCGAAGCCGGCCTGTTCGGCCAGCTTCGCCGCGTCGGCATGAGCGGCCATGAGTGCGCGGATCCCGTTGTCGTCGGGAGTTTGCATCATGCGCATCGAGAGGGGGCTGAGCATCCGGCTCGGCGCGAGCGCCGGAGCCCGGTTGGAGGCCGCGTTGGCCACCGGGCCGGCATGACCGATCTGCGCACTCACCGCGGCGCCCTCCCGGTGGACCGCGTCGGTGAGCCGCCGCAGTCCCGGCACGGCATCCGGGCGCATCCAGATCTGGTGCCGGTCGGTCCGGCCGCCGGGAGCGACCGCGCAGTAGGCCACGGTCGTCATCCCGACGCCACCGGCGGCGACCTCGCGATGGAACTCGATCAGTTCGTCGGTCACCAGAGCGTCCGGCGTGCGGCCTTCGAATGTCGCGGCTTTGATCACCCGGTTGCGGAGGGTGATCGGCCCGAGTTGGGCCGGTGCGAATACGTCGTTCATCGTTTCTCTCCTGTCGGCGCGGTCAAGCCGGCCACCACGAAGTCCCGGAGGGTGGCCACCGCCTCGTGCGACATCTCTCGTTGCTCCGCACTACCGAATCGCATGATGACGAGGTCGAACGCCAACATCCACCGCCGCCGGCTCTCGCGCTCGCCAACCCCGGGCAAGAGACTCACCCACGAGTCGATCAGGAACCAGGGCTGACGCCATTCGGTCACCTGCCTGCCGAGCACGAATTGCGCCAGTAACCGCAGGTGCAACCGCCCCATCGGATCGGCCGACAACGCGACGAAGGGCTCGATCACCGCATCGACCACCTCGGTGATCGAGCCGTGCCCGCCGGTGACAGCGGACAGCCGGCTCTCCCACACGGGCCCCAGCCGCTCCTCGAGCAGAGCCGCGACAAGGGCGTCCTTCGACCCGAAGTGATAGTGCACCGCCGCCGGATTCGCGTTGGCCTCGGCGCAGATCCCGCGCACCGACACCTCGTCGTACCGCCCTTCGAGAAGCAGCCGTTCGGCAGCCGTGAGCAGACGATCACGGGTGTTCGTGGAGTCGGAGACCTGTTTCGGCATGCGCTCAGTCAACCACGTTCCCATCAATGGTTCAATCATTGATTGAACCATTGATGGTGCTTACGTCGACATCGCCTGTCGCATCACCCGAGCGCGACAGGCTTCAGGCGCGGCGTGATCACCCGAGTCAGGAGTTGCCCGCGATGATCACTTCGGGGATGCCGGTGCCCAACGGGACCTCCCGGCACACCGGTGCCGGGCTGCCCGGATCGAGCACGGTGAGCAGCAACTCCTGCACGAACGGGTCGTACACCATGTGGAAGTGCCCGGTGAGATCGACGGCACACAGGTCCTGCAGGGCGATGTTCCGCGCGCCCGGCCCGCGCAGCGCGATGTTCTCGAACGGCTGGATCATCTCGTCGACCCGGCTGCCGATGGTCACGTACCGCACGCCGGGCACCGTGTCGCCGCCCGCGTTGAGGTCCAGCATGATCGGCGACCCCTCGGCCTGCTGCACCGCGGCGAGCGAGGTCACCGCGGCGAATGCCTGCAGGGCGCCGGGGATCGCCTGGGCGACCGGCACCAGCCCGTACATCACACCCCCGTAAGTGGGCGAAGCGAGGCCGACCCACTGGTCGACCTTGGGCGCACCGCCCAGCTTGTTGACGTAGTACCGGGTCACGTTGGCACCCTGCGAGAACCCGACCAGGTCGACCTTGTCCGCCCGGGTCGCCGCGAGCACCTGATCGACGAACGCGCCGACCTGGTAGGCGCTGAGCACCAGATCCTCGGTACCGTAGCTCTGCGCGCCGGGCTTGCCGCCGTAGTTCAGCGCGAAAACGCAGAATCCGGCCGCGGTCAGCCGCGGCGCGATCCCCGACCAGTCGGAATAGGCCGAGGAATCGGTCCCGTGCGCGAGCACGACCGGATGGGGATGCGCGGCGCTCGGCACGCAGGTGAAATCATTGGTCCCGCCCGGAACCGCGTTCGGGTGGCTCTTCTGATACCACGCCGCGGCCAGGTGATCGGGTTGCGGCGGCGCGGCGTACATCGGCACGTCGGGCGGCCGGAAGTCGACGGGCTCGGCCGAGACCACGCCCGAGCCCAGCGCGGTGGCGCCGGCGACCACGATGGCCAGCACAGCGCCACGCAAGTGTGAAATACCCCAGGCTCCCGACCCAGTCGACTGTCGCATATCACAATGATCGCTCCGATCGGCTCGAAATGCCCGCGCTATCGGGGTGTTTCGCCTCCCCTACTTCTCGGGGGTCTCATCCTCGGCGAGGATGCGGTAAAGGGACTTGCGGGTCTCGGTGAGCAACTCCGCCGCACGCGCCGCCTGCTGCGGGGTGCCCGCCGCCGCGACCTGAGCGACCGCGCCCATCAACTGCCCGACGAGTCCGCGCAGATCCATCGCCTGCGCCCCGACATCCTGCTGTACGTCCGCCCACGGATCGCCCAGCTCGTCCCGGTGCGCCGTGACGTACTCGGTGCCGGTCTCGGTGAGCTTCGCGGTTTTGCGTCCGGCTACCTTCTCGATGAGGACCAGACCCTCGTCCTCCAGCTGCGCCAGCGCCGGGTAGATCGACCCCGGGCTCGGCCGCCAGATGTCGTCGCTGCGTTCCCGGATCTGCTGGATCAGTTCGTATCCGTGCATGGGCCGCTCGGTGAGCAGCAGCAGCACGGCCGCCCGGACGTCGCCGCGCCTGCCACGGCCGCCCCGGCCGCGTCCGCGACCGAAGTGCGGGCCGAAGCCGGGTCCGAAACCGGGGCCGAAGCCCGGCCCGAATTCCGGACCGAAGCCGTGACGTCCGCCCCGGCGGAAGCGCAGCCCCCGTTCGAAGCCCTCGTGACCGGGCTGTGGTCCACGACCACGCCGGCCGAATTCTCGTTCTTCTCGGTGTTCCATCTCAGCCTCCCAAGGCTCTCGTGTTCTATTCACATTATCGACGATATATCGTCAATGCATCTAATGCAAGGCCCGGTTCGGCGGTCCGGACCCACGGGGGAGATCAGCTCGCCAGCGAGTCGATCCAGCGTGCCAGCCTCGCACCCTCGGCGACCATGAGCTCTGGATCGCGAAAAGTGTTGGTGAGCAACGAGATTCCCTGATACGCAGCAACGTAGGCGACCGCGAGTTCCCGGGCGTCGGCACGTCCCATCGCAGCGAACTGCCGTTCGGCCCAGTTCACCAGAACGCGCATCACATCGGCGGCCGCGGTGTCCAACCCGTCACCTCGCTTGTCCAGTTCCGAGGACAAGGTGCCGAACGGGCAGCCGTAACGCACGGTCTGGTCGCGGTCGGCGACCCACCCGGCGATGAGCGCCTTCAGTCGCTGCGCGGGCGTCTCGTGCCGGTCGCTCGCCATGATCACCGCCTCGAGGATGCGCGCGTGCGAGCCGATCGCCGCCTCGATGAGCTGGTCTTTCGTCTTGAAGTAGTAGTAGACGTTGCCGACCGGAACGTCTGCGGCACGAGCGATGTCGGCAATCGTCGTCTTCTCCACGCCCTGTTGGTAGAACACCCGCACGGCGGCTTCGATCAACCGCTCCCGTTTGCCCGCCTTGGTCCCCGCCTCTGAGTCAGTCACACAACTAACTGTAGACAGCGGACCCACCAACGGCTAGATTCTATTTAGTCAGCCAACTAACTGAGGAGCACCAATGATCGTGGTCACCGGAGCCACCGGAAATATCGGCGCACCGCTCGTGCGCTTGCTGGCGGACGCCGGCGAGGAGGTGACGGCTGTCGCCCGGCATGCGGATCTCTCCTTGCCCGAGCGAGTCCGATCGGTCCGGGCCGATCTGGGCGAGCCCGAAAGCCTCTCCCCCGCCTTCGCGGGCGCCGACACGCTGTTTCTCTTGATCACCGGCGAGCAGTTGGTGGCGGGCCCGGAACCCGAGCGGGTACTGAAGACCGCGGCCGCGGGGGGCATACGCCGAGTGGTCTTCGTGTCCTCGCAAGGCGTGGCAACGCGCCCCGACGCGGCGGGCTACGCCCGGCTCATCGCCTACGAGCTGGCGATCAGGGACTCCGGGCTGGGCTGGACCTTCCTTCGGCCTGCCGGTTTCTTCTCCAACACCTACGCGTGGACGGAGTCGGTGCGCACGCAGCGTACGGTCGCCGCGCCGTTCGGCGACATCGGTCTCCCCTCGATCGATCCGGCCGACATCGCCGCCGTCGCGGCGACCGCGTTGCGCGACGACCGGCACGCCGGACAGGTCTACACCCTGACCGGTCCCGAACTCGCCACGCCACGAGCGCAAGCCCAGGCACTCGGCACGGCACTCGGCGAGCCGCTGCGATTCGTGGAACTGACTCGGGCACAAGCCCATTCGGCGATGACCCAGTTCATGCCCGAGCCGGTGGTCGAGCATACGCTGACCATCCTCGGCGAGCCGACACCCGCCGAACAGCTGATCAGCCCCGATGTGCCCCGCGTACTCGGGCGGCCCGCCACGAAGTACGCCGATTGGGCCGTCCGCAATCGAGCGGCCTTCGCCTGACACTCGCGAGAGCGCCGGACCGCGGGTGGAGTGGTCGGCGATTTCATCGTCTCCCGGTGGCATCGACAGCCGCCGACAGTGGCACGCTATCCACCCGTGAGCGGCCACCGACCCGCTCGTCGGCGAACCGCGGCCGGAACGGTACTCGCCTTCTCGGCGAGAGTGCACCATCGAAGCTCGCGCGTCCCGCCGGGCCTGTCAGCCGATGTCGACCGGGTCGATCTGGACGCGAAGCGGGGCATCGGAGCGGTGTGTGCTGCGGACCGCTTGGGCCGCGCGCAGGGCACGGGCGAGCGCCGCTCCGGAGCGGCGCTCGACCCGCAGCAGCAGACGTTCGACTTCGGCGGGCGAATCCCCGGAGGAGAACGGCTTGCGGGCGCCGTCGGGCAGCGGCACCGGTCCGAGGCGGTCGACGGTATCGGGCAGGTCCGCCGCCGAGAGCAGTTCGGCGATGGTGTCGGCGGTGCCGTCGATCGCGGCGAGGCGGACCGCGGGCGGGAACCCGACCTCGGCGCGAGCCGCCACCTCGGCACGCGCCGCGCCCACCGGATCCCACCGGACCAGCGCCTGCACGGTGGGAATCGACGGCTCGGCCACCACGATGACCTGGCCGTGCGCACGGACCAGTGCCGCGGCCGCCATCCAGCGGCGCAGCGCGTCCTCGGCGGCCCGCAGGTCGGCACGACCGAGCAGCGCCCAGCCGTCGAGCAATAGCGCGACGCCGTAGCCGCCGGGAACCACAGGTTCGGCGCCGACCGTGGAGACGACCACTTGGGGGCCCGGCTCCACGGTGTCGAGCACCGCGCCGCCGCCGGAACCACGGATCGGTACGCCGGGGAAGGCGCGCCCCAGCTCCTCCGCCGTGCGCGCCGCACCGATCACCACGGCACGCAGCGCGCGCGACCCACAGGTGGTGCAGCGGAACGCGGCTTCGGTGATCCCGCACCAGCGACAAGCGGGACTCTGCGCTGCCGCGCCGGATTCGGTGGCCGATCCTCGCGATCCGTGGGCTTCCGGCAGCGCGAGAGGTCCGTTGCAGTGCCTGCATCGGGCCGGAGTGCGGCATTTCCCGCAAGCCAGCGCGGGAATGTAGCCGCGGCGCGGCACCTGCACCAGTACCGGCGCCCCCTCTTTCAGGGCGGCACGAGCGGCAGCGAAGGCGACGCCGGGAATCCGCACGGCGCGCGCGACCGGATCCCGTTCCAGGGCGATGTCGCTGTCGCCGGGGGCACTGATCCGGGGCGCGGCCTTGCGCAGTACGGCGCGGTCGGCCACCAGGTCGTGCGCCCAGCCGGAATCGACCACGGCCTGGATCTCGGCGGTGCGCGCGAAGCCGGCCGCGACGAACGCCGCGCCCGTCTCGTGGGCACGCAACATCGCGACCTCACGGGTGTGCGGATACGGTGCGCGGGGTTCGGCGTAGGTGTCGTCGCCGTCGTCCCAGAGCGCGATCAGGCCGAGATTCACCGCCGGGGCGAACACCGCGCTGCGCGTGCCGACCACCACCCGCGCCGATCCGCGCAGCACCGCGAGCCAGCGGCGGTATCTGGCGGCGGGCCCCAGACCGGCGGCGAGTCCGACGGCCGAGTCCCCTACCAGCCGTACACATTCCGCCAGTACCCGGTCGAGATCGCGTTGGTCGGGCACCATGAGGATCGCGCTGCGCCCTTGCCCGGCCACCACGGCAGCGAGTTCGGCCAACCGCCGGGGCCAGTCCTCGCCGGGCAGTGCCTGCCAGGCCGCGCGAGCCCCCTTCCCCTGTGCGAGCGCACCGACGAAGGCCGCGCCGTGCACATAGCGCTCCCAGGCAGCGATATCCACGTCCAGGGCTGAAAGTTCCTGCGGAACCGGCGAGTCGCCACCGGCCGCCCGGTCCGCGGCGGCGTCCGCCTCCTGCTCGTTGTCGATTCGTTCGCCGACCGGGCGTGCTTCCCCCGGCTCCGAGGGCAACCCGGCATCGGGCTCGTCGCGGCCCGATTCCGAAGTGTGCGGCTGCCCGTTCGCCCGGCTCGCAGCACTCGGTTCCCTCGCTCCGACGACTCCGTCATCCGGCGTGTACGGCTGCCTGCTCGCCGGGCTATCACTTGGTTCCCGCGCTCCGGCGGCTCCATCATCCGGCTTGTGCGATCGCCCACTCGCAGGGCTCCCAGCACTCGGGGTCCCCGCTCCGGCGGCTCCGTTATCCAGCGTGTGCGACTGCCTGCTCGCGGGGCTATCACTCGGTTCCCTCGCTCCGGCGGCTCCGCCATTCGTCGGCACCGGTCCACCGCCGCCTTCCGCCGACTCGGTTCCCATAGCAATGGAATCCGAGAGTGGCGAATTGAAAGACGTTGCATCGCCGACGCGTTCGATCGTGATGTCGTCCGCGCACCCCTCATACAGCACCGAGGAAACATCGGCCGGAACCACGGACTCGGCGGAAACAGCCTGGGCGGCAGTGGATTTCTTACCGCCGCCGGTTTCGGTGCGGGCATGGCGCGGGGGGATCGCCAGGCGCAGGACATCGGCGCGGGTGCCCGCGTAACGATCGGCCACCGCGCCGGCCAGCTCGAGGATCTCGGGCGTCAGCACTCGTTCGCCGGAGACGACCCGTTCGAGTTTGACCAGCTTGCCCCCGTGGTCGGTGTGCGCCGATCGCGCGAGCAGATAACCGTCGACCAGGCGGCCCGCGAAACGGACCCGTACCCGGACCCCGGGCTGGGCGATGTCGTCCAGCTCGGGGGGCACCACATAGTCGAAGTCGCGGTCGAGATGCGCAGGCGACAGCAACGGGAGCACCCGGGCGATCGGCAACCGCACAGCCGCGGGACCCGCGGACGGACCGTCCGCCTCGATGGCGGGGGTGTGCGCCGCGGGTTCGTTCACTCGGACCTGATCGAGATCAGAGTCCGACGGCCGCGCGCAACTTGTCCGCGCGGTCGGTGTGCTCCCAGGGCAGGTCGACGTCGGTCCGGCCGAAGTGGCCGTACGCGGCGGTCGGCGCGTAGATCGGGCGCAGCAGGTCCAGGTCGCGGATGATCGCGCCGGGACGCAGGTCGAAGACCTCGGCGATCGCGGTGGAGATACGCGCCGGGTCGACCTTCTCGGTGCCGAAGGTCTCGACGAACAAGCCGACCGGGGCGGCCTTGCCGATCGCGTAGGCCACCTGGACCTCTACCCGCTCGGCCAGATCGGCCGCGACCACGTTCTTCGCGACCCAGCGCATGGCGTAGGCGGCCGAACGGTCCACCTTCGACGGGTCCTTGCCGGAGAACGCGCCGCCACCGTGGCGGGCCATGCCGCCGTAGGTGTCGACGATGATCTTGCGGCCGGTGAGGCCCGCGTCGCCCATCGGGCCGCCGAGCACGAACTTGCCGGTGGGGTTGACCAGCAGGCGGATGTTCGAGGTGTCCAGCGTGGGCACCTCCAGGTCGGCGAGCACCGCGTCGAGAACCTTTTCGCGGATGTCGGGCGCGAGCAGGTTGTCCAGGTCGATGTCGGCGGCGTGCTGGGTGGAGATGACGACCGTGTCGAGCCGGACCGGGCGGTCGCCCTCGTACTCGATGGTGACCTGGGTCTTGCCGTCCGGGCGCAGGTAGGGCAGCACACCGGACTTGCGCACCTCGGTCAAGCGGCGCGACAGCCGGTGCGCGAGCGCGATCGGCAGCGGCATCAGTTCAGGGGTGTCCTTGGTGGCGTAGCCGAACATCAAGCCCTGATCACCCGCGCCCTGGCGCTCGATCTCGTCGTCGGAGCCGCCGACGCGCGCCTCGTGCGAGGTGTCCACACCCTGCGCGATATCCGGCGACTGCGCGCCGATCGCGATATTAACACCGCACGAATTTCCGTCGAATCCCTTTGCGGAAGAGTCATATCCGATTTCCAGGACCTTTTCCCGGACAATTCGCGGAATATCGGCATACGCCGACGTGGTGACCTCGCCGGCGACATGGACCTGGCCCGTCGTCACGAGGGTTTCCACCGCGACCCGGCTGCGCGGGTCTTCCGCGAGCAATGCGTCGAGAATGGAATCGCTGATGGCATCACAGATTTTATCCGGATGACCTTCGGTCACGGACTCACTGGTGAAAAGCCGGCTCCCGGACGTGCGCACAGTTCTTCCCTCTCCCTCAACGGGTTACTCGTATCGGGTTGCGACAGTAACGCGATGTCGCTACTGCGCAACCCTTATATCCCAGACTATTCCAAATCACCGACACGGCGGGGAGCTACCCCGAAGCCATTCCGAACAGCTGAACCGGCGGTGTCCCGGCGATGCCGAAATGATGACGGCGGCGCGAACGACCGATCGCCGTCGATCCCGGCAGGCACGCGGCCCGGCTCAGCGCAGCAACACGCTCAGCGCGTCGAGCACCCGGCTGGCCAGCAACGCCTTCGACCCGTGATCGAGCGCCTGCTCGGTGCCGTCCGCGCCGAGCAGCCAGCCGTCGTTGGTGTCCACCTCGAACGCCTTGCCCTCGCCGACGGCGTTGACCACGAGCAGGTCGCAGCCCTTGCGCGCGAGCTTGGCCCGCGCGTGGGTGAGGACGTCGCCGTGCTCGTCACCGGTCTCGGCGGCGAAGCCGACGATCGCGGTGCCGGGCAACTGTCCGTCGCGTCGCGCCTGCACGAGCCCGGCGAGGATGTCGTCGGTCTTGGTCAGCGGAATGACGTCCGGCTCCCCCACGCCCTTCTTGATCTTGGCAGCGGCGACGTTGGTCGGCCGGAAATCGGCGACGGCAGCGGCCATGATCACCGCGTCGGCGCCGACGGCGTGCTTGTCGACGGCGGTCTTCAGCTGTTCGGCGGTGGTGATGTGCACCAGGTCGACGGCGGCGGGCGCCGCCATCTCGATCGTGTTGCCCGCGATGAGCGTGACGTGGGCGCCGCGCTGGGCGGCGACCCGCGCGAGCGCGTAGCCCTGCTTGCCGGAGCTGCGGTTACCGAGGAAACGCACCGGATCCAGCGGTTCCCTGGTGCCGCCCGCGGTGATGACGACCCGGCGGCCCTCCAGATCACGCGGGATCGCGTCGGCGCGCTCCATGAGCAGCGACGCGAGGCCGAAGATCTCCTCGGGCTCGGGCAGCCGTCCGGGACCGGTGTCGGCGCCGGTGAGGCGGCCCGCCGCGGGTTCCATGACGATCGCACCGTGGGCACGCAGCGTCGCGACGTTGGCGACGGTCGCCGGATGCTCCCACATCTCGGTGTGCATCGCGGGCGCGAACAAGATCGGACATCGGGCCGTCAGCAGCGTGGCGGTGAGCAGGTCGTCGGCACGGCCGGACGCGGCGCGCGCCATCAGGTCGGCGGTCGCCGGGGCGATGACCACCAGGTCCGCCTCCTGGCCCAGCCGAACGTGCGGGACCTCCGGCACGTCGGAGAACACGCCGGTGTGCACCGGGTTCCCGGACAGTGCTTCGAAGGTCGCCTTGCCGACGAACTCCAGCGCCGAGTGGGTGGGGATCACCCGGACGTCATGTCCGGTCTCGGTGAACCGCCGGACCAGAGAGCATGCCTTGTAGGCGGCGATCCCTCCGGCTACGCCGACGACGATCCTTGTGGTCACTACGCCTCCGGCCTAGTAGTGGTCACGGCGAACTCGGTTCGCCTCACTCGCCTTCGGAGTGCTCGAGCAGGTCGGAGTGGATCTCGCGCAGCGCGACCGACAGCGGCTTCTCCTGCAGACCCGGCTCGACCAGCGGGCCGACGTACTCGAGGATGCCGTCGCCGAGCTGGTTGTAGTAGTCGTTGATCTGGCGGGCCCGCTTGGCCGCGTAGATGACCAGGGCGTACTTGGACGACGTGCGCTCGAGCAACTCGTCGATCGGCGGGTTGGTGAGGCCGACCGGCGTGTCGTAGGCGGGCGCGGTCTTGGTGTCCGTACTGCTCACTAGGGGGACTCCTGGTGTTTGGGAGGTCACGAACTCGAATTTGTGCTAACGAACAACGATACCAACTGCTCACAGGCGCTGGTCACCTCGTCGTTCACGATAACGATGTCGAACTCGTCACAGGCCGCCAGCTCGATCCTGGCGGTTTCCAGGCGGCGCTCGATCACCTCGGGCGACTCGGTGCCGCGCGAGGTCAGCCGCGCCACCAACTCCTCCCAGCTCGGCGGGGCCAGGAACACCAGGATCGCTTCCGGGATCGCCCGGCGCACCGACCGCGCGCCCTCGAGATCCACTTCGACCAGCACCGGAAGGCCCTCCGCCAGAGCGGCGCGGACCGGTCCGGCGGGCGTGCCCGAACGCTGCAGCCCGCCGTGGATGTCCGCCCATTCGAGCAGCTCACCCGCCTCGATCATCGCGTCGAACTCCGCTCGGGAGACGAAGCGATAGTCGAGGCCGTCGACCTCCCCGGGCCGCGGGGCCCGGGTCGTTGCCGACACGCTGAAGACCAGGTCGGGCAGTCGTTCGCGGACACAGCGGACCACGGTGGACTTGCCCACGGCCGAGGGGCCGACCAGTACTACCAGCCGACCCTTCCGCGTGTGTTCGATCACCCTCGTCGTCAGGCGTCGAAGTCGAACCGGGCCAGCAGCGCCTTACGCTGCCGGTCGCCGAGTCCGCGCAGCCGCCGGGTGGGGGCGATCTCCAGCTCGCTCATGATTTCCGCCGCCTTGACCTTGCCCACCTTCGGCAGGGCCTCCAGCAGCGCCGACACCTTCATCTTGCCGAGGATCTCGTCGGTCTCGGCGTCGGTGAGGACCTGCTTCAGGTTGGTGCCGCCACGCTTCAAGCGCTCCTTGAGCTCCGCCCGAGCGCGGCGAGCGGCAGCCGCCTTCTCCAAAGCAGCGGCGCGCTGCTCGTCAGTCAGCTGGGGAAGGGCCACGGTTCCTCCGTCTCATCGTTCATTGCATCAACTCCTGCCGGTAACCCGGCAGTCTCAGCGACCGTACCCACGACGTCCGCCGATTGCGAACCCACCCCCCAGGTCAGCGCATGATTCCGAATACCGAGTACACCGGGGCGGCGTCGGCGGCGGTCCGCCCGCGCCACCGCGCGGCTCACCCTGGCGAACTCGCGAAATGTGCCGTCAGCAGGGAGTTTTCGACAGACCGAGTGGTTTGCGGAAGGGTTGCGACACCGCGGCGCATCGCTCCAGCAACCCCTCGACCGCCCTACCAGGAACTTTCTCGAAAATTTCCGCGTGTCGCGCGTTCTTACCGCGTGTCGGGCGTCACATCCGGGTAATTCCGGCCGTCATGCGCGGCATTCGATGCCGGATCCTGGCCCTGTACGCCGGTCCAGGTGCGAAGTGCCTCCCCGTACACCAACCGCACCCGAAATCGATCCAGGAGCGCGCACAGGCCCCGCTAAAGGCCGCCTCTGTACGTGCACCTGCATGCACGGGCGGCGAAAACGACCGAAGGCCGGCGCGGGTGCGCCGGCCTTCGTGGTCATTTCCGCAGAAACGCGAACGCGTCCTGGAGAGCGTGCACGCTGGCACGCAGTGCCGGGACGGTCGGCCCGTCCCCGAGCACCTCCCGCGAGACATTCGGGACGACGGCCCCGAGCATCGGCTCGGGGACCAGGTTCCGGATCGTTTCCGGGCCGCCGCCCTGCGCACCGACCCCCGGCATGAGGATCGGTCCGTTCAGCGCGGCGAGGTCCGGGGCCTCGCTCAGGGTGGCTCCGACCACGACGCCCACCGAACCGAACGCTTCGCCCGCGTTGCGGGCCGCGGCCTCGTCGACCATCGTCTGCGCCACGACGCGACCGTCCGCGGCCACCGCCTGTTGCACCTGCGCTCCTTCGGGATTCGAAGTCGCCGCGAGCACGAAGACGCCCCGATGGTTGGCCTGCGCCAGCGTCAGCGCAGGCGCCAGCGAACCGAATCCGAGATACGGCGAGACGGTCACCGCGTCGGACCCGAGCGGGCCGTCGGCCAGCCAGGTCCGGGCGTAGGCATCCATGGTGGACCCGATGTCGCCGCGCTTGGCGTCGGCGAGCACCAAGGTCCCCGAGGCGCGCAACACCTCGATGGTGCGCTCCAGGACCGCGATGCCGCCGGAGCCGTAGGCCTCGAAGAACGCGACCTGCGGCTTGACCAGCGCGACCAGGCCGTCGAAAGCCTCCACGCAGATCTCGGCGAACCGCTCCAGCCCCTCGACGTCCTCGGTGAGGCCCCAGGAGCGCAGCAGTGCCGGGTGCGGGTCGATGCCGACACACACCGGCCCGAACTGCCCCATGGCGTGGCGCAACCGGTCGCCGAAGGTCTTCATCTCGCCCGCTCCGTCCTGCCGCGGCTCACCCACGCAGCACCGAGTGCAGTTCCTGCAGCGACCGCACACCGATCCCGCCGTTGATGCTGGCCTCGATGCCTTGCACCGCGGCCGCGGCGCCCTGCACGGTGGTGATGCACGGGATGTTCACCCCGACCGCCGCGCTGCGGATCTCGTAGCCGTCCACCCGCGGACCGGAGTTGCCGTATGGCGTGTTGAACACCATGTCGACTTCGCCGTCGCGGATCTGCTCCACGATCGTCGGCTCGTCGCCCGGGCCCACCTCGGAGTGCTTGCGCACCTGCTCGCACGGAATCCCGTTGCGGCGCAGCATTTCCGCCGTGCCCTCGGTGGCGAGGATACGGAAGCCGAGGTCGTGCAGGCGCTTCACCGGGAAGACCATCGCGCGCTTGTCCCGGTTGGCGATCGAGACGAACACGGTGCCCTCGGTGGGCAGCGAGCCGTAGGCGGCGGTCTGGCTCTTGGCGAAGGCGGTGCCGAAATCGGCGTCGATGCCCATCACTTCGCCGGTGGACTTCATCTCCGGCGACAGCAGCGAATCCACGCCGCTGCCGTCGGCGCGCCGGAAGCGGTGGAACGGCAGCACAGCCTCCTTGACCGCGACCGGAGCGTCCAGCGCGACGTGCCCGCCGTCGCCCTCGCTCGGCAGCATGCCCTCCTTGCGCAGCTCGGCGATCGTGGCGCCGAGCATGATCCGCGCGGCGGCCTTGGCCAGCGGCACCGCGGTCGCCTTCGACACGAACGGAACCGTCCGGCTCGCGCGCGGATTGGCCTCCAGCACGTAGAGCACGTCGTCCTTGAGCGCGTACTGCACGTTGAGCAGGCCGCGTACGCCGATACCCTTGGCCAGCGCGACGGTGGAGCGGCGCACCGCCTCGATGTCGCTGCGGCCCAGCGTGATCGGCGGCAGCGCGCAGGCGGAGTCGCCGGAGTGGATGCCCGCCTCCTCGATGTGCTCCATCACGCCGCCGAGGTAGACCTCCTCGCCGTCGCACAGCGCGTCGACGTCGATCTCGATCGCATCCTCCAGGAAACGGTCGACCAGCACCGGATGCTCCGGGCTCAGCTCGGTCGCGCGGGAGATGTAGCCCTCCAGCGACTGCTCGTCGTACACGATCTCCATGCCGCGGCCACCGAGCACGTAGGACGGGCGCACCAGCACCGGGTAGCCGATGTCGGCGGCGATCCTGCGCGCCTGCGCGAACGTGGTCGCGGTGCCGTACTTCGGCGCGGGCAGTCCGGCCGCGACCAGCACGTCGCCGAACTCGCCGCGGTCCTCGGCCAGGTCGATGGCGGCCGCGCTGGTGCCCACCACCGGCACGCCCGCATCGGTGAGGCGCTGCGCGAGACCGAGCGGGGTCTGCCCGCCCAGCTGCACGATGACGCCCTCGACGGTGCCGGACTCGCATTCGGCGTGATAGACCTCGAGCACGTCCTCGAAGGTCAGCGGCTCGAAGTAGAGACGATCGGCGGTGTCGTAGTCGGTGGAGACGGTCTCGGGGTTGCAGTTGACCATCACCGTCTCGTATCCGGCCCGCGACAGCGTCTGCGCCGCGTGCACACACGAGTAGTCGAACTCGATGCCCTGGCCGATCCGGTTCGGCCCGGACCCGAGAATGATCACCTTCGCGCGCTCGCGCTGCGGCGCCACCTCGGATTCGGCGGCGGGATCGAGCTCGTAGGCCGAGTAGTGGTACGGCGTCTTGGCCTCGAACTCGGCGGCGCAGGTGTCGACGGTCTTGAAGACCGGCCGGACGCCGAGCCGGTGCCGTAGCGCACGCACCCCGGTCTCCCCCGCCAGTTCCGGCCGCAGCGCGGCCAGCTGACGATCGGACAGACCGTAGTGTTTGGCCAGCCGCAGCAGCGACTCGTCCAGCACGGGCGCGTCGAGAATCTCCTGGCGCAGCTCGACCAGGCCGGCCACTTCCGCGACGAACCACGGGTCGATGCCAGAGGCGGCGGCCACGTCCTCGATACTCGCGCCCAGGCGCAGCGCCCGCTCCACCTGGTAGATGCGCCCTTCGGTGGGAGTGCGCAGGTCATCCAGGATCGCTTCGGCGTCGGTCCACGCGCCGTCTTCCTGGGTCCAGAAACCCGCGGCCTTGGTCTCCAGCGAACGCAGCACCTTGCCCAGCGCCTCGGCGAAGTTGCGGCCGAGCGACATCGCCTCGCCCACCGACTTCATGGTGGTGGTCAGGGTGCCGTCGGCGCCGGGGAACTTCTCGAACGCGAACCGCGGCGCCTTGACCACCACGTAGTCCAGGGTCGGCTCGAAGCAGGCCGGGGTTTCCTTGGTGATGTCGTTGACGATCTCGTCGAGCGTGTAGCCGATGGCCAGTTTGGCGGCGATCTTCGCGATCGGGAAGCCGGTCGCCTTGGAGGCCAGCGCGGACGAGCGCGAGACGCGCGGGTTCATCTCGATGACGATCAGGCGGCCGTCCAGCGGGTTCACCGCGAACTGGATGTTGCAGCCGCCGGTGTCGACGCCGACCTCGCGCAGGATGGCGATGCCGAGGTCGCGCAGCTTCTGGTATTCCCGGTCGGTGAGCGTCATCGCCGGGGCGACGGTCATCGAGTCACCGGTGTGCACGCCCATCGGGTCGACGTTCTCGATCGAGCAGACCACCACGACGTTGTCGCGGCCGTCGCGCATCAGCTCGAGCTCGTATTCCTTCCAGCCGAGGATGGACTCCTCGATGAGGACGTTCGCGGTGGGCGATGCGGCCAGGCCGCCACCGGCGATGCGGTCGAGGTCCTGGTCGTTGTAGGCCATACCGGAACCGAGCCCGCCCATGGTGAACGACGGGCGCACCACCACGGGGAAGCCGAGTTCGGCGACCGTCTCGCGCACCTCGTCCATGGTGAAGCAGACCCGCGAGCGCGCGCTCTCGCCGCCCACCTTGGCGACGATGTCCTTGAACTTCTGCCGGTCCTCACCACGCTGGATGGCGTCGAAGTCGGCGCCGATCAGCTCTACGCCGTACTTCGCCAGCACACCGCGCTCGTGCAGCGCGACTGCGGTGTTCAGCGCGGTCTGGCCACCGAGGGTGGCCAGGATGGCGTCGGGACGCTCCTTCTCGATGACCTTTTCCACGAACTCCGGCGTGATCGGCTCCACATAGGTGGAGTCGGCGAACTCCGGGTCGGTCATGATCGTCGCCGGGTTCGAGTTGACCAGCGACACACGCAGGCCCTCGGCCCGCAGCACCCGGCACGCCTGCGTGCCGGAGTAGTCGAATTCGCACGCCTGGCCGATGACGATCGGGCCAGAACCGATCACCAGGATGTGCTCGAGATCCTCGCGGCGAGGCATCAGGCTCCTTCCATGAGACCGGCGAAACGGTCGAACAGATATGCGGCGTCGTGGGGTCCGGCGGCGGCCTCCGGGTGGTACTGCACCGAGAAGGCGCGGCCGTCGACCAGCCGGACGCCTTCGACCGTGCCGTCGTTCGCGCAGACGTGACTCACCTCGGCCGTGCCGAAGGGAGTCTCGAACCGCTCGCCCCGCTCGCCTTCCAGCGCGAACCCGTGGTTCTGCGCCGTGATCGAGATCCGGCCGGTCTCGTGCTCCACCACCGGGATGTTGATGCCGCGGTGGCCGAATTTCATCTTGTAGGTGTCCCGGCCGAGCGCGCGGCCGAGGATCTGGTTGCCGAAGCAGATGCCGAACAGCGGCAGGCCTTTGCCGAGCACGCCACGGGTCAGCTCGACCGCCGTATCGGCGGTGGCCGGGTCGCCGGGGCCGTTGGACAGGAAGACCCCGTCCGGCTTCAGTTCGAGGATCTGTTCCAGCGGCGTGGCCGACGACACGACGTGCACCCGCATGCCGCGCTGGGCGAACATGCGCGGGGTGTTGGTCTTGATGCCGAGGTCGACCGCGACGACGGTGCACCGGTGTTCGCCGTCCGGCTCGATCGTGTAGAGCGCGTCGGTGCTGACCTCGCCCGCGAGGTCGGCGCCGAGCATGGACGGCTGACCGTTCACCCTGGCCACCAGCTCGTCGGGGTCGGCGAGCGCGTCACCGGAGAAGATGCCCGCCTTCATCGAACCCCGGGTGCGCAGGTGGCGCACCAGCGCGCGGGTGTCGATGCCCGCGATGCCGACGATCCGCTGGCGCTCCAGTTCGTCGGGCAGCGTGGTGGTGGCGCGCCAGTTCGACGCGCGCCGCGCGGGATCGCGCACCACGTACCCGGCGACCCAGATCTTCGCGGACTCGTCGTCCTCGTCGTTCCAGCCGGTGTTGCCGATCTGCGGGGCGGCGGCCACCACGATCTGGCGGTGGTAGGACGGATCGGTGAGGGTCTCCTGATACCCGGTCATCGCGGTGCAGAACACCGCCTCACCGAGCGTCTGGCCCACGGCGCCGTAGGCCCGGCCGCGAAACACCCGGCCGTCCTCCAGCACGAGCGCTGCGTCCGCCCCCGCCCTGCTCCCGCCCGTGTCTCCTGTCATCCCTCGTCATCTCCCGTCATCGTCCCGCTCTGATCCGCCGCAGGAAGCCGGCGCCAAGCCGGGTAGACCGACTTGTCGTCGCCGCGGAAACCCGTATCGATCTCGGTTCCGGTAGGCAGCTTCCAGCGAATCACCAGCACACCATCTTCTGTCATCACTTTGCCCGCATGGCCACGTTCGGTGCGCACCGCGGTGATGGATTCCTGCGGAATCCAGATCACCGTCGCGCCGTCGCGTTCGAGCAGAATTCCCCGTTCGAACCGCGTCAGTTCCGCGGTGGCCCGGAAACCCAGGTCGCCCACCGTGATCCGGTCCTGCCAGCTCGGCGCGATGGTGCTGCCCAGGTACAGGCCGGTGGTCGGCTCCAGCACCTGCGCGCCGAGTTCGGCGGGCACGGCGGGCAGCGCGCCGATGCGCTCCGCCTGACGAGCCGCGCGGTTGCGCCAGCCCCGGTACATCAGCCAGAGGCATACCGCGAACAGGACCAGCAGCCCGACAACCCAGAGTGTTCTTTCCACTTACGGACCTCCTTGAACGGCTGCGCCTCGATCGCTCATCTACGCCTCCGCACGGTTCCCCAGCGCTTTGCCGTCCCTGGCGGTGACCCGGCCGCGCAGCAGCGTCGCCGTCACCCGTGCCGGGAAGGTCATCGCCTCGAACGGCGTGTTGTTCGAGATGCTGGCCAGTTCATTCCCGCGCACCGTCCAGCTCGCCTTCGGATCCACCAGCGTCAGGTTGGCCGGCTCACCGACCTCGAGCGGCCTGCCGTGGTCGTCCAGTCCGACGATCGCGGCCGGGCGCTCGCTCATCACGCGGGCGACGCCGCGCCAGTCCAGCAGTCCCGGCTCGACCATGGTTTGCACGATGATCGACAGCGCCGTCTCCAAGCCGAGCATGCCGGGGCGAGCCGCGGCGAACTCGCAGCATTTGTCCTGCTCGGCGTGCGGAGCGTGATCGGTGGCCACGCAGTCGACGATCCCCTCGGCCAGCGCCTGCCGCAGCGCGGCGGCGTCGGAGGCCTCGCGCAGCGGCGGGTTGACCTTGTTGACCGCGTCGTAGGTCTCCAGCCGGGAGTCGTCCAGCAGCAGGTGGTGCGGGGTGACCTCGGCGGTGATCGCTATGCCTTGGGACTTGGCCCATTTCACCAGCTCCACGGTGCCCGCGGTAGAGGCGTGGCAGATGTGCACCCGGGCGCCGGCGTCGCGCGCCAGCAGAGCGTCGCGCGCCACGATGGACTCCTCGGCCGCGCGCGGCCAGCCGGCCAGACCCAGCCGGGCCGCGGTCGGTCCCTCGTGCGCGATCGCGCCTTCGGTCAGTCTCGGCTCCTCGGCGTGCTGGGCGATCAGCACGCCGAGCGAATTCGCGTACTCCAGTGCGCGGCGCATGATCAACGGGTCGTAGACGCAGTGTCCGTCGTCGGAGAACATGCGCACCGCACCGAGGCCCGCGGCCATGGTTCCCATCTCGGCGAGCTGCTTGCCCGCCAGGCCGACGGTGACCGCGCCGACCGGATACACGTCGACCAGGCCGACCTCCCGGCCGCGCCGCCACACATGGTCGGTGACGACCACCGAGTCGGCGACCGGGTTGGTGTTGGCCATCGCGAACACCGCGGTGTAGCCGCCCAGCGCCGCCGCGGCGGAGCCGGTCTCGATGGTCTCGGTGTCCTCGCGGCCCGGCTCACGCAGGTGGGTGTGCAGGTCGACGAAGCCGGGCAGCAGGATCTGTCCCTGTGCGTCGATGATCTCCGCGTCGACCACGACCGGATCGGTGCCGATCCGACGGATCTCACCGTCGGCGACGAGCACGTCGACCGGCTCGCCCTCGCCGTAGAGCAACGCGCCCTTGATCAGTACGGGGGTGTTCGCACTCGTCCGAGCGCTCATGCCACTGCCTCCTGTGTCCCGACGAGCAGGCGGAACAGGACCGCCATGCGCATGTGCACGCCGTTGGTGACCTGTTGCAGCACCGCGGCCTTCGGGGAGTCCGCGACCGAGGACGCGATCTCCATGCCACGCAGCATCGGGCCGGGGTGCAGCACGACGGCGTGGTCCTCCAGCAGGGCGAGCCTGCGCTCGGACAGTCCGTAGGTGATCGAGTACTCCCGCGCCGACGGGAAGAACCCGCCGTTCATCCGCTCGGCCTGCACGCGCAGCATCAGTACCGCGTCGGCGCCGATCAGCTCGGCGTCCAGGTGGTGTGAGACGCGGGCGGGCCAGGTCTCGACGCCGACCGGCAGCAGCGTGCGCGGTGCGACCAGCACGACCTCCGCGCCGAGGGTGGCCAGCAGGAAGACGTTGGACCGCGCGACCCGGCTGTGCAGGATGTCGCCGACGATGACGACCCGCTTGCCCTCGATGTCGCCGAGGCGCTGCCGCAGGGTCAGCGCGTCCAGCAGGGCTTGGGTCGGGTGCTCGTGGGTTCCGTCGCCCGCGTTGACGACCGCCGGGCCGGAGACCCGTCCCGCGGCGACCGCCCAGTCGTCCATCCAGCGTGCGATCTGATGCGCGGCTCCGGAGGCCGGATGCCGCACGATCAGCGCATCCGCGCCCGCGGCGTGCAAGGTCAGCGCGGTATCGCGCAGTGACTCGCCCTTGGCGACCGAGGAACTGGTCGCGCTGACGTTGATCACGTCCGCGCTCATCCACTTGCCCGCTACCTCGAACGAGACCCTGGTACGGGTGGAGTTCTCGTAGAACACCGTCATCACGGTGCGGCCGCGCAGCGTGGGCAGCTTGTGCACCTCGCGGCCGAGCAGGGCCTGCTCGAACCGTTCGGCCTCGTCGAGCAGCTCGGTGGCGGCGGCGCGATCGAGCGCGGCGACCGACAGCAGATGCCTCATACGCCCGCCTCCTGCCGCGAGCCGGCGTGCGGATACCTCACGCCTCCTCCTGGTGCAGGTAGACGCCGTCGCGGCCGTCGTGCTCGGTGAGCAGGACCGAAATGTCCTCGAACCGGCTGGTCGGCACGTTCTTGCCCACATAGTCGGCGCGGATCGGCAGTTCCCGATGGCCGCGGTCGATGAGCACCGCGAGCTGCACCGCGCGCGGGCGGCCCAGATCGCGCAGGCCGTCGAGCGCGGAGCGGACGGTGCGGCCGGAGAACAGGACGTCGTCGACCAGGACCACCAGCGCGTCCTCGATGCCGCCTTCCGGGACGGAGGTGCGTTCCAGCGGCCGGTGCGGACGGCTGCGCAGATCGTCGCGGTAGAGGGTGATGTCGAGTGAGCCCAGAGCCGGGCGGACGCCGGAGAATTCCTCGATCTTCTCGGTGAGCCGCGCGGCCAGGGTGGTGCCCCGGGTGGGGATGCCGATCAGCACCACCCGTGGCGCGTCCGGCTCGCCCGCGTCCAGCGCGGTCTTCTCGATGATCTGGTGCGCGATGCGCGCGACGGTCCGCCCGACATCCGAAGCCGACAACAGCTCTCGCCCCGCCGCCACCCACTCCGGGGTATGTCGCTGCGATGTCTCGGCAGCGCCGGACTTGGCGGCCCGTTCTTCGGGCACGGCCATGCCGACCTCCTTCCCCGCCTCACCGGACGGTCCGTTAAAGGATGTCTTACGGCAAGCAGCGTAGCAGCGCCCCGACCCCCGCTTTCACCAGGCATATCGCGCTGTGAGCGGGGCCACTGGCCGCCTCCGGCCGCGCCGCTACTCGCGTACCGCGAGAATCAGTCCGAGATCCCGGCTACCCAGGACGGCCGGACGATCGAGCGGCGCCACCAGATCGTCCCATTGCCGGAACGCGGTCCGCCATCCGTTCTCGGCGAGCCACCGTTCGGCGTCGGGTCCGAGCCCACTGGGTTCCCGCGGCCCGTCGCCCCCGCCCCGCACCAACCGCCGTAGTTCGGTGTACCGCTCGCTGTGCTGAGCGGTGTCGAACTCGGCGAGGCCGAAGTGGCTTCCCGGCACGGAGAGATCGGTCAGCGTGCGCGCCACCCGCATCGCGTCCTCGCGCCGCAGGTAGCCCAGCACACCCTCGTCGACCCAATGCGTCGGGACATCGCCGCGAAATCCGTTCGCGCGCAGCGCGCCCGCCCAGTCTTCGCGCAGATCGGCGGCCACCACGTGACGCCCGCAGACCGGTCTCGCGTTCGCGGCGGCCAGCACCGGCTCCTTGAATGCGAACAGTTCCGGCAGGTCGATCTCGAAGACGTCGACCTCCCCCGGCAGCGACAACCGACGCTGTGTTCCATGCCGAGCAGGCGCCGCGCGACCGCTAGCACATATGTTCGATCAGCGGTACGCTCGGCCGCATGTCCACACCACTGCAGGGGTCGCTGCTCGACGGATTCGGCGACACCGAATTCGCGCCGCTGCGCGATGCGCGCCGCACCGTGCTGGACCACGGTGCCTGGGTGGATCTGCTGCCCGGTTGGCTTTCGGGGGCGGACGCACTGTTCGACCGGCTGGTCGACAGCGTGCCGTGGAAAGCCGAGCGCAGGCCGATGTACGACCGCGTGGTCGACGTGCCCCGGCTGCTGCGGTTCTACGCGGAGCACGAACCGCTGCCGGACCAGGCGCTGGCCGACGCCCGCACGGCGCTGAGCGAACACTATCGGCACGAACTCGGCGAACCGTTTCGCACTGCGGGCCTGTGCTACTACCGGGACGGGCGCGACAGCGTCGCCTGGCACGGTGACAACATCGGCCGCGGCGCCACGCACGACACCATGGTCGCGATCGTGTCGATCGGGGCGCCGAGAGCATTGCTGCTCCGGCCGCGCGGCGGCGGTGCGAGCCTGAAATACCTTGTGGGGCACGGTGATCTGCTGGTCATGGGCGGCTCCTGTCAACGCACGTGGGAGCACGCCGTGCCGAAGACGCGCAAACCCGCCGGTCCGCGGATCAGCATCCAGTACCGGCCGCGAGGCGTCCGCTGACCCGCGCAGGGTGTGCCCCGGGGAACACCGCGACCGGCTTGACCTGAACCGCCGTTGAGGTCGGAAGCTCGTCGGCATGAGTACGACAGCATCCACACCGCCCCTGGTCCGAGACACGACGGTGGACCACACCGACGACATCGTCGCGATCCGCCGGATCGTGGCCAACGCGCAGGCCGGTTTCAACACCAACGACGCGCAGCTGCTCTCGGCGGATTTCACCGCCAACGCCGCCGTCGTCAACGCGATGGGCACGTTGATCACCGGATTCGACGCACTGCTCGACGCGAACCGCAGCGGTCTGGCCGGATTCCTGAAGGATCAATACGCCCGCTACGAGCTCGCCGACATCACGTTCCTTCGCCACGATGTCGCGATCGGGCACAAGCGGGCGTGGGCGGCCACTGCCGACGGCGAGCTCCTCGACAGCGATCACGCCATGATCGCGCTCTACGTCTTCGTGAAGCAGGGCGATCGCTGGCACATCGCGGCCAGGCAGAACACCCTGGTACCCAGGGACGAGTAATCGTCGCCCGTCGCGTGTCACCAGCTCCGGTTAGCCTGGCAACATGAGCAATCCAGGGGCGGGGGTCTTGGCCGTGATGCCGCTGCACACGATCAGCGAGGTCTACGGCGAGGCCGGGCTGCGGGAACGACTACTGCTGGAAATCGCCGAGCTGCCGGACACGCAGCGCCTGGCCGCGGCGCTCGATCTCGCGGCCGACCTGCATCGCGACGATCGGTACGGCCGTGAACCCTACCTCAGTCACCTACTGCGCGTGACGATTCGGATCATCAGCCACTACGAGGTCCGGGATCCCGACGTGGTCGCGGCCGGCCTGTTGCACGACTCGGTCGAGGACCACGCCGACGAACTGGCCGCCGACCGCCCGGGCCCGGCCGTCGACGCCGCGCTGGGCGCGCTCAGCGACCGGTTCGGCGTGCGCGTGGCCGACCTCGTCGCCGCGGTGACCAATCCCGAACCGGATCCGGCGCGCGACCGGCAGGCACAGTACCGCGAGCATGTCGCGGCCAATCTGGACCGAGACCCATGGGCACGCGTCATCAAGCTCTCCGACTTCACCGACAACGGCGTCGGCATCCTCTACGCCACCGGTCCCACGATGGCCAAACTCGCCGCCAAATACCGCCCGCTCACCGCCGTATACCGTGACTTGGTCACCCGGCCGGACACACCGCTGGCCGAGCACGTCCGCCGGCACATCCTCGATCAGCTCGACCGGGCGGACGAGCGCTTCGACGCGATTCTGTCGCGGGACTGAGCAGTCAGCGGTTCACCGAAACGGAGAACCTGCTCACCACAGAATCCAGGGTTCGTCGGCCTGAAACGACTTCTTCTGCTTGCTATACCCCCGCTGTTCCGGCTCGCATCGAGGCGCGAGTCGTATCGCGTCGGCACCCGAGTGCGGTGGTTGCGGGGCCCTCGGCGGCGGCGACTTCGTTGCGCTGGCCAATCTGCGCTAACTCGTCACGGCGCCCGCAGCACCGACTCCACCAGCTCGCGCACCGCCGCCAGCAACCGATCCGTCTGGCCCGACCGAACCATGGCGGGCACCACCTCGGTGCTCAGTGCGCCGAGCAGCAGCCGCCCGACCGCTTCGGCATCCAGGTCGGGACGCGCTTCGCGCAGCAACGTGGTGATGTGGTTGTCCCAGAATGCGTGGAATTCCGCGGTGCGTGGATGGGGCGGTTCGGTGCGGTAGGCGACCATCAATTCGGAATTGTCGATCACCAGTCGCGTCATCGCGTCGAAGTAGGCGATCAAGCGGGCGCCCGCGGGCGCGCCGGGCCCCAAGGGCGGTGGGCCGCTGGTGACCGCCTCCATGAGCGTGAGCGCGCTCTCGGCGACCATCTCGTGCAGAAGCCCCGCGCGGTTGCCGAAACGATGGAAGATCGTGCCCTTGCCCACCCCGGCGGCCGCCGCCACGCGATCCATGGTGATCGCCTCGGCGCCGTGCTCGGCGAGCAGCGCGAAGGTGGCGTCCAGAATGGCGCGCCGGTTGCGCGCCGCGTCCGCCCGTTCCCTGGGCCGTTCGTCGCCCATCGCACCCGCTTTCTAGACAAGTTGACCGGCGGTCCATATGATCAGTGAGTCAATTGGACCGTCAGTCAACTTATGGAGTTCTCGATGCAGGCAATCGTAATGACGACGCCGGGAAGCCCGGACGTGCTGGTACCGCGCGAGGTCCCGGCGCCACGGGCGGCCGCGGACGAGGTGGTGATCCGCGCCGAGGCGATCCCGGTGCTGTTCCCGGAGACCAAGCTGCGCTCCGGCGAGTTCCCCCTCGGTGCGCCGCTCCCGCTGGTCTTCGGTTTCCAGGCGGCGGGCATCGTCACCGAGGTCGGCACGCAGGTCGATCCGGCGCTGATCGGGCAGCGGGTCGTCGTGTCGACCAGAGGTTTCGGCGCGTACGCCGAATTCGTCGCCGCACCCGCGGATTCCGTGGCGTCCGTTCCGGACGGACTGTCCGCGGTGGACGCGGCAGCGGTGCTGATGAACGGCACGGTGGCTATCCCACTGCTGGAGACCGCCGCGCTGACCGGGGACGAGACCGTACTGATCGAAGCGGCCGCGACGGGCGTCGGAAGCGCTCTGACGCAACTCGCCAAGGAATTCGGGGCGGCTCGCGTCATCGGCACCGCCGGTGGACCCGAGAAGGCCGCCCGCGCCCGCGAACTCGGCGCCGACCAGGTGATCGACCACAACGACCCGGCGTGGACCACCCGGCTGCGCGAAACGCTCGGCGGCGCAACGGTGGACGTGGTGTTCGATTCGATCGGTGGCGAAAGCGCTTCCGGTCTGCTCGACCTCATGACCCCTTTGCGCGGCCGGATGCTCGGCTACGGGTGGCTGTCCGGCGCGCCCGCGCAGATAACGGCGACCGACCTGATCATGCGCGGCCTCACCTATACCGGCTGCGCGGGGCCGGAATGGTTGAACCGAGTCGCCGCCGCGCGCACCACCGTGCTGGCCCGTGCGGCGGCGGGTGGACTCGATCCGCTGGTGGAGGCGGTGCTGCCACTGGATCAGGCAAGCCACGCGCACCGACTGCTGGAGGACAGAGCGCCGCTGGGCAAGATCGTGCTGCGTCCGGGGTCCGTCGCATAGTGTGAACGGCGCGAAGCCGGCGCGACCGTGGCTAGGGTGGGGGTCGTGCGGACTTCACTGGAATCTCACGTCGACGCCGCCAACGCGCTCACCGCACGGTGGTGTGCGGCGGCGGGTGAGCGAGACTTCGTGGTGTCCGGTGCCGGGGTGTGGCCGCTGCTGGCTTTGCTCGCCTCCGCCGCGGACGGTGCGGCGCGGGAGGAACTGACGACGGCGATAGGGGTGCCCGCCGCGAACGGGCGAGACGGCGCGCTGCGGTTGCTGCGCGACCTCGAGCGCGCGGAAGCGGTGTCGGCGGCACTGGGCGTGTGGGTGCACCGCGATCTTCCGCTGCACGAGACGTGGTCGCGGGCACTCCCCGAGGGAGTCCTCGCACGGTTGACCGGGCAATCCGAGCTCGACGGCTGGGCGGCCCGGCACACCGACGGACTCATCGAGCGGTTCCCGCTCACGGTCGATCCCGACACCCTCCTGGTGCTCGCCACGGCGCTGGTGGCGAAGACTCGGTGGCAGGTTCCCTTCGAAGTCGGGACGCTGACGTCGAACGACGGTCCGTGGCGGGGACATCGCGGACCCGGGTTGTCGCGCACCAGCACCGATGTCGGTAGCGCCGCGATTCTGGAAGCGCCGCAACCGGTCACCCGCGTCGTCATCGAAGGCGTCGCCGACCTCGACGTCCACCTTCTGCTCGGCGCCGGAACACCCGCCGCCGTGCTCGGCACAGGCCTGACGGCGTTGTCCGGCGGCACGCCGATCCGCTCGGACCTACCGGTCGGGACCGAGGGACCGGGGCTCAGCGTGCGCACCGAGCAGGTGCTGTCCAGCACCGGTCGGCTGCGAATCCGGCTGCCACCCTTCGAGGTCCGTTCCACCCACGATCTACTCACCGCCTCCGACTTGTTCGGCCTGGCCGCCGCGACCGATTGCACGCGCGGCCATTTCCCCGCGATCTCCCCTTCCCCGCTGTGTGTCGGCCAGGGAGCACAGGAGGTCCTCGCCCGTTTCAGTCACGAGGGTTTCGAGGCCGCCGCCGTGACGGCCTTCGCATTGCGCGCGGCAGCGGCGGCACTGCGCCCCGCCAGCGCACCCGTGATCTCGGTGACGTTCGACCGCCCGTTCGGCTTCCTCGCCGTCCACCGCCCGACCCGCCTGGCGGTGGTAGCGGGCTGGATCGCCACCCCACCCACCTCCTCCCCCGACACCCTCGCCTGACCACCCGCGAGCCGAGCCGTCCTCGCACACCAACCGTCCCTCGCCCGACCCCCGCAGCGTGCGTGCGAGGTACCGAGCACCGTTGAACAAACCGCGCGGCTACCGCCCTACGCGTCCGGCACCGGCCCGACCACGGGTTTCGAGCGACGCGAGACCGAGCATTGTCCGTTCGCCACGACGAAGCCGCTGAAAATCAAACACCTCGCCGGGCGAAGTAGGGAGCGTGTTCCGGTAAGACGCCGCGGGCGAGCAAGAACGGGGGAACGCTGCGGAGGACGGGGATGCGGCGCAGGATCCGGATCGGCAGCGGTGCGCGAGGGGCGCTCGCGATGTCGATTCGTCCGTCGAGGGCGGGAGCGATCGCGGTGGCGTGCAGGACTCGCTGGATTCCCTGGGTCACAACGGTCGGGAATCTGCGTCGGCGCTGCACCTTGGCCAGGTCCCGGGTGCCCAGTGTGCCCGAGAGCAGCGGCGGAGCAAGGATTCTCGCCGCGGCGACGGCGTCCTGGACGGCCAAGTTGATGCCGACGCCGCCGGCCGGGGACATGGCGTGCGCGGCGTCGCCGAGACACAGCAGGCCGTTGGTGTACCACTTGGTCAGCCGGTCGAGTTTCACTTCCAGCAGCTTGACCTCGTCCCAGCTGGTCAAGGCGTCGACCCGGTCGCGCAGCCAAGGCGCGGCCTCGGCCAGGCCGCGCACGATGTCCCGGACCGGCCCGCGGCGGGCGGACTCGTCGGCGCCCTTGGCGATCAATGTCGCGCACTGCCAGTAGTCGCCGCGGTCGAGTAGAACCGCCACCCGCCGGGCGGTGACGATCGGCAGCGCACCCGCGGGGTCGATCTCGGTGCGCGGCAGGCGGAACCACCAGACGTCCATCGGCGTCGGCCATGTGCGGATCGGCAGCCCCGCGGCTGACCGCAACAGCGAACCGCGCCCGTCACATGCCACGGTGACGTCGGCTTCGATCGCGCCGGTCGCGCCGTCGGCGGTCCGGTAGGCGACGCCGCCGACCCTGCCGTCGATCCAGACCAGATCGGTGGCCTCGGTATTCATCCGCAGGCGGAAGCTCGGCTCCTCGGCCGCGGCCCGCGCGAGCAGATCCAGCAGATCCCACTGCGGCACCATCGCGACGTATTTGTGCTTGCCCGGCAAGTTCTTCAGCGTCGCGAGGGTCTGCAGACCACCGGCGATCGGCAGTTGCACCTGATCCACCTTGCGCGCGGGCAGTTTCGCGAATTCCGCGCCGAGCCCCAGTTCATCGAGCAGGTCGAGGGTGGTGGGATGCACGGTGTCCCCGCGGAAGTCGCGTAGGAAGTCCTTGTGTTTCTCCAGCACCGTGACGGCGACGCCGGCTCGCGCGAGCAGCAACCCGAGGAACATCCCGGCCGGTCCCCCACCGACCACCAGGCATGTCGTGCGTTCCATCGACTGTCCCTCCCTCGGTCGCCGCATCGCCGCAAGGTGTCGCCTGTTTGCGCAAAATCCTAGTGCGGCGGGCGCGGCACCGGACCCGATCGGCGACGGCCGACCGGATCCGGTGCGACTTCAGCCGATGTCCCTGCGCAGGACGAAGAAATACGGTTCCGGCATGCCGCGCAGATCCATCACGCCGAACAGGGTGTGCTCGTCGGCGGCGCGGAAGTGATCGATGATCGGCAGGTGGTCGTAGACCATCGCGGCACTCGTCACGCCGCGGTATTCCACCTCGCGCAGACGCGCGGTGGGCTTGCTCGTGCGCAGCGCGGGGCTCAGGGCCGGCAGTATCTTGCGCACCGCGCGCACACCGGAGAGCGGCACCCGCCCGGCGAGCGAGAGCGGGACCCGGCGCGGATCGATCGGAAACACCGTGCCGCCGGAGGTGAACAGCAGCGGATGCACACTGTCGGGGCCGTCGAACTGCTTGCCGTACCAGCCCGAAGCGACCAGCACGCCATCCATCGGATGCCCGGTCCGCAGTTCCTCACCCCGCCAGCGCCCCGTCGTGATGTCCTCGACTCGCGCCGCCGGGAGGCGGTCGAACAGCGCCCACGCCTCCTGCGCGTTGTGGACGTCCGTCACGGTCAGCTCGTTCGCGGCCATGTCTCCTACTTCCTCAGCGACGCAACGTTGCGACAGATACCCTATCCGTCTATCAGCGCGGCGCGCTCATCGGCAGCTACCCTGGCCGCTTCGAAGTTCAGTAGGTGGCCATGAGATAAATGCCGATGATGATCAACGCGCAGGCGGCGACACGTTTCGGGCTCACCGCGCGCCGCGGGAACCCCATCAGCCCGAAGTGGTCGATCGCGAGGGCGCCGAACATCTGACCGGCGATGATCAGGGCATTGAAGGTACCCGCTCCCACATCGGAAGCCACCGAGATCATCGCCAGGATCGCGGCCCCGCCGAGCAGACCACCGAACGGCGCCCACCGGGGCATGCTCCGGATGTCGGCCCTCGTCGGCCACGGCCGGTTGGTTGAAACCAGCAGCGCGACCGTGAGAAAGATAGCGAAGCCGGTGAATGCCACCGCGTAAGAGATCACGCCGCACAGCCAGACATTCTTCAATGCGAGCTTCAGCGAGTTCTGACAACCGGCTTCCACGGAGCGCAGCGCGCCGCCGACCAGGATGAACGCGAAGATGAGTGCCGTCGTGACACGAGGCAGTGCGGCACGGGTTTCGGCGGTCTTGACCGTCATCGAGAATCCTCGGGATGGGTGCGAAGGTTGGATGGCTGACCGGCAGCTGGGTGGAACTTGTCGTCAGGTGACGCTGGCCGTGCGCGCACCCGCTTCGGAGTCGTCGGCCATCAGGTAGATCGCGAGCGTGATCAATCCGCATGCCACCAAACGGGGAAGGCTGGCGGACCGCTCTTCGAATCCCATGAGGCCGAAGTTGTCCATGATCACCGCGACCACCATTTCGCCGATGATCACGAGGGCACTGAACGTCGCCACGCCGACATGGCGGGCGACGGCGATCATGCCCATCACCGCGGCCCCGCCGAGCAGGCCACCGAACGGCGCCCACCACGGCATGTTCCGCACGTCGTCGAGCGTCGGCCACGGCGTCTTCGACGACAGGGCGAGGAAGATCAGGAATCCGGTCAGCGCAACGGCGTACGAGATCACCGCGCAGAGCCACATATTTTTCATGTGGTTCATCAGGGTGTTCTGGCAGCCGGCTTCGGCGGAGCGTAAGCCGCCGCCGACCAGGATGAACAGGAATACCAATCCGACGACGATGGTCATGGGCAACACATCCTTGGCTCGAGGCGGACGAGCACCGAGATCACCTCGGACGCAACCGAATCGGCTCCCATGGAAAGGGCCGATCGCCGTCCGAGTCGACGCGCGACCGTTGTGACCCAGATAACGTACCATTGTCCAACGGCACGATCAACGGGTCACATAAATCTCCTGTCCCCGGGGAAAGGCTGCCATGATGGCCCTCGTGCGCGAACTGGTCGACTCCTCCACGCGGAAACCGCCCTCGCATGCCACGGTGCCCGCGTCCGGCCCGAAACCGCGGCTCGGCGTCCTGGACTGGGTGCGGTTCGCCTTGCTGGGCGCCGGTCTGCTGTGCGTGGTCACCGGGCTCCTACCCCGCGACGAGGCCGCCGACAACATGCGCCGCATCGGCCCGCTCCTGCTGTTCCTCGCGAGCGTGATCGTGCTGGCCGAACTCACCAAGCAGGCCAAGGTCTTCGACGCCATCGCCCATCGTGTCGCGATCCTCGGTCGCGGCTACTACCCTGCGCTGTTCGGCCTCTGCGTACTGTTCGCCTCGGCAACGACGATCCTGCTGAACCTCGACACCACAGCCGTTCTCATCGCCCCGGTCATGCTGGCGCTGGCGGCGCCTGCCCGGATTCCTCCGCTGCCGTTGGCCATGACCACTCTTTGGCTGGCGAACACCGCGAGTCTGCTGCTCCCGGTCTCCAATCTCACGAACCTGCTCGCCGCCGATCGGGTCGCACTGACCGCCCCCGAATTCGCCGCGAGGATGTGGGCGCCGCAACTGGTTTCGATTGCCGCCACGACGGCGTGCCTGTGGTTGTGGTACTGGCGGCGCGGACTCCGCGAAAACGACCGCTATGTGCCGCCCGAACCGATCCGCCCCGCGAACTTCCGGGAGCGCTCGCTGTTCTACACGACGGCGGGGGCCTGTCTGCTGTTCATCGTCGCGATCCCGCTCGTCGGCGACCGGATCGGTGTCGCGGCGACGCTGGCGGCGCTGATCGCGACGGCGGCGTTCGCGGTCTTCGACCGCAGTGCACTGCGACTGTCGCTCATCCCGTGGCAACTGCTCGTCTTCGTAGTCGGCTTGTTCCTTGTCGTGCCCACCCTGACCCGATTCGGCCTCGGCGATGTGATGCACACCGTGATCGGCACCGACCCGGGCACGTCCGGCGCGTTCCGCGCCGCCGCTGCGGGCGCGGGATTGTCCAATATCGCGAACAACTTGCCGGCCTACACCGCGGGCGAGGCGGTGATCCCCGCACAGAACGGCGACCAGCTGCTCGCCCTGCTGATCGGCACCAATGTCGGCCCGATCGTCACGCCGTGGGGCTCGCTCGCCACGCTGCTGTGCTTGGAATTCTGCCGCAGCCACGACGTACGCGTCCCCATGACGCGTTTCGTTCTGACCGGTTTCGTCCTCGCGATGATCGCCACCGCGGGCGCGGTGGCCGCGCTGTTGGTCCTGGGTCAGTAGTCGCAACCGCTGAGCGTGCACGTCGAGCAGAGCCGGTCGAGTGCGGGTGGCGCGGATCTGCTGCCTTGACCTCGAGCGCGGTCGAGGTTGGAGGATCGCACCGAGGCCGGATCGAGGCGATTCGACCTCACGTCTGGAGTCACCCGGCTCCCCGGGGCTCCCGCTGGTCATCCGTACACCCACCAGCGGGAGTCCCGAGTTCCGAATCGTGCTGCCGCATGCCCGTACAGCCGAAGCCGCGCGAACGACCGCGCCGGTCCGTGAGCCTCGCCGGACCCTGCTATCGCACAGACCAAAAAAGAAGCGGAGTTCAGGGCGGAACCGAACTCAGTTCACCGCCGTGATTTCCCACTCGTAGACGGTGAGTTCCGAAGCGCCCGTGGTGTGCACGGGGTCGGTGAACGCGATTTCCCGTGCGGCATCGAGGCTTTCGGCGTAGATGACGTACGCACCGCCCGTGCCGTCGGTGAAACGCCCGCTCTCCTGCAATTGCCCGCGGTCGTGCAGGGACCGCAGGAACAGCCGGTGCGGCTCGATCACGGCGGAGTCGAAGCGCGGGGTGCGCATCACCAGGACGAGGTACTTGTTCACGACTCGGCTTCCGGGCGCGGAGCCCTCGTCGCGGCCGCCGCGGCGCGCACCTGCGGTGCCACCAGGACGACCTGACCGAGCACACCGTTGAGGAAGGACGGCGAGTCGTCGGTGGACAGCTCCTTGGCCAGCTCCACCGCCTCGTCCACGGCGACGACCGGGGGGACGTCGGCGGCGTGGAACAGCTCCCAGACCGCGATGCGCAGGATCGCGCGATCCACGGCGGGGAGACGCGAGAGGGTCCAGTCCTGCAGGTAGGACTCGATGGTGCCGTCCACCCGGTCGAGGTCGTCGGCTACGCCCGAGACCAAGGTGCGGGTGTAGGGGTGCACCGGCGCGACCGACTGGTCGCGGGTGGCCAGCTCGGCGCGCTCGTCGAGCAGTTCGGCGGCGTCGACGTCCCGCGCCTCCGCCTCGAACAGTAGGTCGACCGCACGGCGGCGGGCCTTGTGCCGCGCACCGAGCTTCTTGTACGTGGACTTCTTGTCCACGGGCTGTTCAGCCACGGTCACATCATCCCGAATCGGCCGGTCGGCCGGATCAGGCGTTGACCCGGCCGAGGTAGCTGCCATCGCGCGAGTCGATGCGCAGCTTGTCGCCCGTGTTGATGAACAGCGGGACCTGCACCTCGGCGCCGGTCTCCAGGGTGGCGGGCTTGGTGCCACCGGTGGAGCGGTCGCCCTGCAGGCCGATGTCGGTGTGCTGGACCACGAGCTCGATCGAGACCGGGAGCTCGACGTACAGCGGCGCGCCCTCGTGCATCGAGACCTGTACGGTCATGTTCTCCAGCAGGAAGCGGGCGCCGTCGCCGATGGTGGCCTCGGAGATGGAGATCTGGTCGAAGGTCTCGCCGTCCATGAAGACGTAGTCCGAGCCGTCGTGGTAGAGGTAGGTCATGTCGCGGCGGTCGACGGTGGCGGTCTCCACCTTCACACCGGCGTTGAAGGTCTTGTCGACCACCTTGCCGGACACGACGTTCTTCAGCTTGGTCCGCACGAACGCGGGGCCCTTGCCCGGCTTGACGTGCTGGAACTCGATGATCTGCTGGAGCTGACCGTCGATCTTCAGCACAAGGCCGTTCTTGAAGTCGCTGGTGTCCGCCACTGTCTTCGGATCTCCTCGTTCTACCGCTTGGTCTCGGGTAGACCGGCGTCAGTCGACGACGGTCAGGTCTTTGCTGGTGTGGGTGAGCAGCTCCGGGCCCCCTTCGCGCACCACGAGCGTGTCCTCGATCCGGACCCCGCCGCGGCCGGGAAAGTACACACCTGGTTCGACGGTCACCGCCACGCCAGTCAGAAGTGTACCGGTTCCGGTTTTCGCGATTCCGGGCGCTTCGTGGATCTGCAGACCCACCCCGTGGCCGAGACCGTGCACGAACAATTTGCCGTGTCCGGCGGCCTCGATCACCGCCCGCGACGCGGCGTCCACGTCGGCCACCGGAACCCCTGGTCGCAGCGCCGCGCACCCGGCTCGCTGCGCCGTGGCGACCAGCTCGTACACCTCGCGCTGCCAGTCCGTCGGCGTGCCGAGCACGAACGTGCGGGTCATGTCGGAGTGGTAGCCGCCGACCACCGCGCCGAAGTCCAGCTTGACGAAATCGCCCGCGGCCAGCACGGCGTCGGTGGGGCGATGATGCGGGACAGCCGAATTCGCGCCGGTCGCCACGATGGTCTCGAACGACACCGCTTCGGCGCCGTGTTCGAACATGGCCCATTCCAGATCCCTGGCCACCTGACGCTCGGTGCGGCCGGGACGCAGTCCGCCCCGCTCCAGCAGCGCGGCCAGGCCCGCGTCGCCCGCCACGCAGGCCGCGCGCAACCGCTCCACTTCGTAGGCGTCCTTGACCATGCGCAACTGCTCGACCAGCCCGGGAGAGGCGACGAACTCCAGGCCGGTGCGCTGTTCGAGGAAACCGCGGTGCTGGTCGACGGTGACGACATGGCTTTCGAAGCCCACCCGGCCGAGCTGCCATTCCCCGGCCAGTTGCACGATGCGCCGCGTGGTGGCCCGCGCGATCTCCGCCCGCAGGTCGGGCGCCTGCTCGGCGATCTGGGTCCGGTACCGGCCGTCGGTGCCGATCACGGTCCGGTCCTCGGCGGTGCGCGTGTCCCAGGAGTGCACCAGCAGCGCCGCGTTGGAGCCGGTGAACCCGGTCAGATATCTGATGTTCACCAGATCGGTGACCAGCAGGGCGTCCACCCTGTTCTCCACCAGCAGGCTGCGCAGCGCGCCACGCCGCGCCGCGTAGTCCGGCACATGACCCTGGTGATCAGCACACATGTGTCAAAACTACCGCCGACGCACCGCGAACGGTCGGGCAACACGTGTTCAGCATGCCGTCGGCCCGGATCGATGCGCCTGCGAATAGTCGAAAACCGTTGTCGCCCAATCTTTATCGTCCTTGATGCCAAAGATGACCATGCACCTGTTCACATTCCCCCATGTTGTGCACATTCCCGGGCTGCGCGGCCTTTTCGCGCCGCGACCGGGCGAAGGTGGGGACATGACTCCTCTTGCGTTCGTTGCGCTCGCCGTGTGGTGCGCGCTCCTGACGGTGTCCGACGTGCGCGAACGGCGCCTACCGAACAGATCGACCGGTTCGGGCGTTCTGGCTGTTCTCGGATATGCCCTGTTCACAGAGCAATTCACTGTGGCACTCCTGGGCGCACTGCTGCTGTCCGCGCCGTACCTCCTGGTGCACCTCCTCGCGCCTGCCGCGCTGGGCGCGGGCGATGTCAAGCTCGCGGTCACACTGGGGGCGGCGGCCGCGCTCGGCGACGCTCGGACGTGGGTATGGGCGGCGATCGGGGCACCAGCGCTCACAGCCTGCCTCGCGGTCGGCGTTCTGGCCTGGCGCCGCGCGTCCACCGCCGTCCGCGACGACTGCCCGACTACCGTGCCGCACGGGCCCGCGATGTGCTCGGCGACCCTGCTCGCCTTGTTGCCGGCAGCCTTGGACTCGACTTGAGTTCGCCGGTCCGGGCCGGAGAACCTCGCAGCGGGCGGCTGGACTGGATCACAAAGCCAGCAAATCAACCGCAATCCATCGGTAGCATTACCGCGGGCAACGACCTGCCGAGCTGCCGCCTGGCTCTGTACCGGGAATGTGGCCGCGCGGTGAGTTGCCCCCTCGAGTGCGCCATGCCAGCGATGCAGGTCGAGAAGGAGCCGCCGAGTGAATCCGAGGCAACCGTCGCGGAAGCCGATCGTCGTGGGAACCGACGGTTCCGCCCAGTCGGTCGTCGCGGTGCGCTGGGCGGCGCAGACCGCCGCGCTGCACGACGCGCCCCTGCACATCTCGCTCGTCGTCGAGTCCTCGCTCGGCGCCGCCGACGACGATCCGCCGCGTCCGGCGGCGTTGCTGCGGGTACGCGAGGCGGACGAGGCGATCGAGCGCGCCGCGGAGGCCGCCGTAGCGGCCGCACATGCGGTGCGCGACATTGCCATCGGCACCGAGATCCGCACCGCGCACATCGCCACCGCCCTGATCGAGCGCTCCCGCAGCGCGGCCATGCTCGTGGTGGGCACCCGTGGCATCGGCCGCGTCCAGCGTGTCCTGCTCGGATCGGTCAGCGCCGTCGTCGCCAGGGAGGCCGACTGCCCCGTCGCGGTGGTGCCCGCCGAGACACCGCTGTGGGATCCGATGAGCACCGGCCCGGTGATCGTCGGGGTCGACGGCTCCACCGCCGAGCAAGCCGCCATCGAGGTGGCTGCCACCGAGGCGTCGCTGCGCGGGGTCGAGCTGGTGGCCGTGCACACCTGGGGCGAGATCGAGCCGCTGGCCGCGATCGGCACCGACTGGGCCGCGCTACGCCGGACCGAGGAAGCGCTGCTGGCCACGAGCCTGGCCGGCTGGCAGGAGCAGTACCCCGAGGTGACCATCCGGCGCGAGGTGGTCCGGGACCGTCCGGAGCGGCGGCTGCTCGAGCGCTCCCGCGACGGGCAGCTGCTCGTGGTGGGCAACCGCGGCCGAGGTACTTTGGACCGGCTGCTGTTCGGGTCGGTCGGCGACGCGTTGCTGCGGTCGGTGGATCGCCCCATCGTGATAGCACGCTGAGCGCCTCGGCCCTGGTATCCGGTCCGCCCCCTGCGTGCGCGTGATCACGGCGGGCCGCGTTCCCGGGCACCGGCGTCGACATGGGAAGATGAACGACGTGCTGCGTTGGATAACTGCCGGAGAATCCCATGGTCCCGCTCTCGTCGCCATCCTGGAGGGGATGGTGGCAGGCGTCGAGGTGACGTCGGACGAGATCTCCACGCAGCTGGCCCGTCGCAGGCTGGGATACGGCCGCGGCGCGCGGATGAAGTTCGAGGCCGACAAGGTCACCATCGTCGGTGGCGTACGGCACGGAAGGACCATGGGCGGTCCGGTCGCCATCGAGGTGGCCAACTCCGAGTGGCCGAAATGGACCACCGTGATGTCCGCCGACCCGGTCGATCCGGCCGAACTCGCCGAGCTGGCCCGCAACGCCCCGCTGACCCGGCCCCGGCCCGGGCACGCGGACTACTCCGGCATGCTCAAGTACAACTTCGACGACGCCCGCAACGTGCTCGAGCGGGCCAGCGCCAGGGAGACCGCCGCCCGCGTCGCGGCGGGCACCGTCGCGCGCAGTTTCCTGCGCCAGGCGTTCGGCGCGGAGGTCGTCTCGCACGTCGTCTCGATCGGCACGGCGCAGAACACCTCGGGCATCGTGCCGACCGCGGCCGACCTCGCCGTGGTGGACGAGAGCCCGGTGCGCGCGTTCGACAAGGACGCCGAAGCCGCGATGATCGCGGAGATCGAGGCGGCCAAGAAGGACGGCGACACCCTCGGTGGCGTGGTCGAGGTGGTCATCGATGGGCTTCCGGTCGGTCTCGGCTCGTTCACCAGTGGCGAGAACCGGCTGGACTCCCGGCTCGCGGCCGCGCTCATGGGAATCCAGGCCATCAAGGGCGTCGAGGTCGGCGACGGCTTCGAGACCGCGCGACGCCGCGGCAGCCAGGCGCACGACGAGATGCGGCCCGGCCCCGACGGCGTGCTGCGCTCCACCAACCGCGCAGGCGGCCTGGAGGGCGGCATGACCAACGGCGAGGCGCTGCGTGTGCGTGCGGCGATGAAGCCGATCTCCACCGTGCCGCGCGCGCTGTCCACCGTCGACATGACCACCGGCGGCGAGGCCGTGGCCATCCACCAGCGCTCGGACGTGTGCGCCGTGCCCGCCGCCGGCGTGGTCGCCGAATCCATGGTGGCGCTGGTCGTCGCGCAGGCCGCGCTGGAGAAGTTCGGCGGCGACTCGATCACCGAGACCGTCGAGAACATCACCAGCTACGTCAAGCGCATCAGCACCCGTCCCCACGTGCCCGCGGACAGTCGGTCGCAATGATCGTGCAGACCGATCCGCGCGCCCCGCGCGTGGTGCTGGTCGGACCGCCCGGGGCGGGGAAATCCACGATCGGCCGCAAGCTCGCCAGGGAACTCGGTGTCGAGCTGTACGACACCGATGCGGGCATCGAGCGGGAGACCGGTCGCACGATCCCGGAGATCTTCGCCGAAGACGGTGAGCCCGAGTTCCGCAGAATCGAGGAGCGGGTGGTGCGCCGCGCCGTGCTCGCCGAGCGCGGCGTCGTCTCGCTCGGCGGCGGCGCCGTGCTGTCGGAGAACACCAGGGCCCTTCTGCGCAATCGCACCGTCGTCTACCTGGAGATCAGTGTGGCCGAGGGCCTTCGGCGCACCGGAGCGAGCACCCAGCGGCCCCTGCTCAACGCCGCGGACCCGGGCGCGAAGTACCGGGAGCTGATGCGCACCCGCCGCCCGCTCTACCGGGAGGTGGCCACCGTCCGGGTCCGCACCGACGGCCGCAGCCCGGGCCGGGTGGTGCGGATGATCATGACCAGGCTCGGAATGGAGCCCGCGGAGCGCGCCGAGGCGGACCTCCGGCCACCGCCCAGCGGAATCCCGCAGGGCAGCAGCCGGTCCCGGGCCCGCCGTCGCGCCCGAGCCAGGGCCACGTCCCGGCGCAAGGACGCCGATCAGGACGAGCCCAACGACACCGCCGCCGGTCCCGCACCGGAATCCGCGGTCGCAGCCGTTCGATCCCGCCGCACCCGCAGGAGCGTTACGAGCGAACCCGAAGCCGCGACCGCAGCGGGCAGCGGCGAGACCGCAGGCAGCCGATCCAGGCGCGCCCGCTCCCGCCGTGCCCGTTCCCGGGCACGTCAGCAGTCGACAACAGCACCAACAGAATCGGAGCAAGCCACGTGACAGAGCCGAGTCGTCTCGAAGTCCGGACCGCCGACCCGTACCCGGTGATCATCGGCCGCGGGTTGCTCGGTGAACTGGTCGAGTCGGTCAGCGGCGCGACCACAGGCGTGCGCACCGTGGCCATCTTCCACCAGCCGCCGCTCACCGAGACCGCCGAAGTGGTGCGGAAGGCGCTGGCCGACACCGGCATCGACGCGCACCGCGTCGAGATCCCGGACGCCGAAGCGGGCAAGGACCTGGCCGTCGCCGGGTTCTGCTGGGAGGTGCTCGGGCGCATCGGTCTGACCCGCAACGACGTCGTGGTCAGCCTCGGCGGCGGCGCGGCGACCGACCTGGCCGGGTTCGTCGCCGCCACCTGGATGCGCGGCGTGCGCATCGTGCACGTGCCCACCACGCTGCTCGCCATGGTCGACGCGGCGGTCGGCGGCAAGACCGGCATCAACACCGAGGCGGGCAAGAACCTGGTCGGCTGCTTCCACGAGCCCGCCGCCGTGCTGGTCGACCTGGCCACCCTGGAAACCGTGCCGCGCAACGAGATCGTCGCGGGCATGGCCGAGATCATCAAGGCCGGCTTCATCGCCGACCCGGTGATCCTGGACCTGGTGGAGCGTGACCCGGAGGCCGCCCTCGACCCGTCCGGCGACGTGCTGCCCGAGCTGATCCGCCGCGCGATCCAGGTGAAAGCCGACGTCGTCGCCGCCGATCTGAAGGAGTCGAGCCTGCGCGAGATCCTCAACTACGGCCACACCCTCGGCCACGCCATCGAGCGGCGGGAGCGCTACCGGTGGCGGCACGGCGCCGCGGTCGCCGTCGGACTGGTGTTCGCCGCCGAATTGGGTCGGCTCGCGGGCCGTCTCGACGACGCCACCGCCGACCGCCACCGCGCCATCCTGTCCGCCGTCGGATTGCCGACCAGCTACGACGCCGACGCGCTGCCCCAGCTGCTGGACGCCATGCAGACGGACAAGAAGACCCGCTCCGGCGTACTGCGCTTCGTCGTGCTCGACGGCTTGGCCAAGCCCGGCCGCCTGGAAGGACCCGATCCCACCCTGCTGGCCGCCGCCTACTCGGCGATCGCCCGGGAGGACAGCCCGAGCGGCGGCGCGGTCCTGCTGTAGCGCCACCGCCCGGCCAGCGCCGGGATTCCGAGCGAACGACAACGGCGCACCCTCTCGGAGGGTGCGCCGTTTCGCTGGTACGGCAGGCCGGCGTGGCGGCTTGTTCGACCGACCTCGAACCGACCGGTGATCATCGGGTTCGCACAGACGTCTCAGTTGGACGGAACCCAGAGGTCGTACCTCCCACTACCGTCGTTTCGCGGAATGCACTGCGCCCGATCGCTCCACAGCGGCGCGTCCTTCATGCAGCTCGCCAGCGAGACGTTCGACGCCGAACCCACGCATTGGAACCCCCAAGTCGGCTGCGCCGATGCGCAGCCATCGGCTTTCGCCGCCGACTGTCCGCCGAACACGAACACGGACGCGGCGACAGCCATGACCGCGGTAACCCCGATCCTGATGAACATAATGCTCCCCTCCCTTGAAATACATTGGACAGCAGAATAATACGGCGGTCACGTTAGCGGAGAGCATATGGACGGACCGGACCTACACGTCGGCAGATGGCCACTGCCGACTGTGCGGCAGACCGTGCGTGCTGGACGATCTGAGAACCGGGATATGCCCGGTCATGGCGGGCATTCGTCAGTGCGCGAGCCGCGAGTTCGGGTCAGGCGGGGGTGTGGGCGGTGGCGGACCGTTTGGTGGCGGCGCGGTCGGCGAGGGCGCGGCCGATGCCGACGCCGATGAGGGCGGGGATGAAGATCAGCAGGACGATGAACGACGCGGCCCCGGTGAGTTCGAAGAGCAGGCCGTTGTCCCCGAGATCGAACCTGGGCAGCCAGTCGAGCAACCAGGCGCCGAGGCCGCTGCCGACACCGGCCACCACGGCGGCCTTCAGCCACAGCATTGTCAGGTCGGTGCCGCGCTCGGGATCGGGGTGGGCCGTCCTGTCCTTGCGCCCGTCCAGGAAACCCCAGGACAGGATGGCCGCCACGAGCACGATCAGTGCGAGCGCGCGCATCCACGCCCCGTGGGTCGGCCAGTACACCATCGCGAACCCGAGCGCGGCGCGCAGGAAGACGACCAGCGCACCGAGCAGGATGGCCCGCAACACCCAAGCATTCATGCGCACCACCCTAACCCTGCGCCACGCCGAACCGAACTAGAACTTGTATCAATTTTCGGGTGGATGTCCCTCGTCCAGCGCGGCCGCCATCTCCGCGCGCGGCGCCTGCCGCCCGGTGAACAGCTCGACCTGCCCGTACGCCTGGTTCAGCAGCATCTCCAGACCGCTCACCACCGTGTGCCCGGCCCGCGCCACCGCCTCGGCCAGCGGGGTGGGCCAGGGGTTGTAGATCGCGTCGAGGACCACCGGGGCCGCTGCCACCGAAGGGGCGACGACCGCGGCCGCCGTGGCGGGAACGGTGCTCACCACTGCGCCTGCCGCCGCACAGATCCCCTGAAGGGTTCTGGCGTCGAATCCGGCCAGTGCCGGGATCATCCCGAGCCGCTCGGCGAGGTCGAGTGCGCCGCGCGCCCGCCCGGCGTCCCGCGCCACCACGGTGACCGACTTCGCGCCGAGCTCCGACAACGCCAGCAGGGCGGGCCGCGCGGTTCCGCCCGCGCCCAAGACCACGCCCTCGGTCAGGTCGGTGACACCACCGCCGCGCAGCGCGCCGAGCACTCCGTCCACGTCGGTGCAGTCAGCCAGCCAGCCCGCGTCGGTGCGGACCAAGGTGTTGGCCGATCCCACCAGCACGGCCCGGTCGGTGCGCTCGTCCGCGTAGGCCAGTGCCGCTTCCTTGCCGGGCATGGTCACCGAGAGCCCGACCCATTCCGGGCCGAGCCCGTCGACCAACCCGGGCAGCTGCTCGGCCGAGCATTCGATGCGCTCGTAGCTCCAGTTCAGCCCGAGTGCGCGATACGCGGCCAGGTGCAGCTGCGGCGATCGCGAGTGCGCGATCGGCTTGCCGAGCACCGCCGCCTTGCGACTATCGGCCACCGCTGTCCTTGGAACTGTCGAGGATGCCGCTGCGCTGCGCCCGTGCGATCAGGCGCAGGTGCTCCTGATAGTCGTCGGTGAACAGGGTGGTGCCCTGCTTGTCGACGGTGACGAAGTACAGCCACGGCCCCGCCTCCGGATTCTCCATGGCACGCAACGCGTTCAACGACGGCGCGGCGATCGGGGTCCTGGGCAGGCCGCGCATCGCATAGGTGTTCCACGCGGTTTCCTGGGCACGGTCGGCGTCGGTGGTAGCCACCTCGGTGCGATCCAGGGTGTAGTTCACCGTCGAGTCGAATTGCAGCATCTGATCCACCCGCAGCCGGTTGACGATCACCCGTGCCACCTTGCCCATGTCCTCGGGTTTCGCCTCGCGTTCCACCAGCGAGGCGGCGACCAGCGTCTCGTACGGGGTCAGCTTCGTGTCGGCGCCGGACTGCAGCAGTCCGGTGGATTCATAGCTCTTCGCGCTCGCGCTCACCAATTGCCGCAGGATCTGTTCCGGGGTGCCGCTGGGATCGAAATCCCAGGTGCCCGCGGCGATGAGCCCTTCCAGCTGCCTCGTCCGGTCCGGGCAGTCCTTGACACCCTGCATCGCCCACGCGGGCACCCCGAGCGCGGACAGGTCCAGGCTCGCGCCCGCGGCGTCGAGCTGTTCGTAGGTCACGCACTTCTGGCTGGGGCCGGTGCCGATGCAGCTGGCCTCCGCGATCTTGCGGTAGATGCCGTCATACCGCCCGCCGGTGCTCATGTCGTGCTGGTCGTGCAGCAGCCGCCCCTCGGAGACGACCAGGTTGCCGACCCTGGACTGCTTGCCGACCAGCGCGGCCACCGCCTCCACGGCGGGACTGCGGCTCGGGATCGCGTAGAAGCCCGGCTGCACCGCGCTCATGTTCGAATTCCGCACGGCCGCTTCGATGAACGCACCGGTGCTCTTGACGACGCCCTTCTCGTGCATGGTCGCCGCGATCTGCGTGGAGGTGTCGCCGTCGTGCACTTGCACGATCACCAACGGTCCGGGCGGACCCGCGTAGTCCTCCGGCGGGCCGAAACTGGCGATCAGCTTCATGCCCGCGAAGACCACGGCGCCGGTGAACAGCAGCGCGAAGACGCCCCCGAAGATCCATAGGGTCCGGCGGCGCCGCTTGCGCTCGGCGGCTTTGCGCGAGGCGACCCTGGATCGCTTGCCGCGCTGCGAGCGGCCGG
>NZ_BAFP01000091.1 GCF_000308455.1 Nocardia abscessus NBRC 100374
GCGACGCCGCCGTCACGGATGCCGAGGGTCGGCCCGTCCTCGTCGCCGCCGCCCCAGGCGTAAGTGACCCCCAGTTGCGACATGGCGCGATCGACCACGATCTCGATCGCCGACGAGCCTCCGACCGACGGCGGGTTCGGCCGGGGCGC
>NZ_BAFP01000090.1 GCF_000308455.1 Nocardia abscessus NBRC 100374
GGCAATCGACGGACGACGTCCGGCGCGCCCACTAACGGGTTCCGATCGGTCGCGGCGGTCAGATGCCGGACGGTGTCCGCGCGAACCCCGTGGTCGCCGGGAGCACGGTACCCGCGGTTCCCGCGCTGCTCACGAATGCCCTTGCGCATGGATGCCCACCGGTAGCGCCCACCCTTTATGCTCGATAATTATGTGCTCTCCAAGCGCGACACTGACGGTGTGGGCGAGCTCCTGGCTGGCCGGCCGCAGTGCGCCCGACGACGTTTTGGCCGCCTTGCACGCCTGGGCGCCGAAGCACACGATCGCGGCGGGTGACCCGTTCACCGGCGGCCGCACCGACCTACCTTGGTCCGCGCACGGCAATCTGCCGGGAAGCGGAGTCATGGCGCTGTTGAAGGTGATTCGCGAAACGATGGCCCAGCCCGGTTCGCAGCTGCGGTTGGTGCTCCCCGTCCCCGGAGACGTGCGCGGAGTCCCCACGGGCACGGCGTTCGCCGCCGACGCGATCGAGGCGGAGGAAGGCATCCTGATCGGTGTGCCGGGTACCGACGGCACCGGCCTCATCCCGCAGTGGGCCGACGACGACACCCTGCAGTGGACCGTCTACAGCACGCCCATCCCGGCGGCGCCGGGTCCCGACATGTCGCTCGGCGAGGCCGAATACGCGATGCGCGAAGCGGTCCGCGATGCCGCCGACGCGCTGATGAAACTGCACACCACCGCACTGAGCGCGGCCGACTCAGATCCGCGCGAACTCATCGAAGCCGAGCTCGCCGACTACTCGCGGCACGACTATCCCGAGTCGATCCCATTGCGCGCCAGGCGCATTCTCGATACCGCCGATCACGTGGCGGCCATCCTCACCGTGGCGCAGCGGGAGCCCGCTTCGGCGCCCACCTCGGCCACCGCGATCGGAGCGCAGGAATCGCTGCTGCGTCCGCTGTGGGACGCGATCCGCGCCGCTCGTCTGGTCGCCGTACACGCCTCGGCGCGCGGAAGCCGCTGACCAGGATCGCGGGCGGTGTGACATGCGAATTCTCCGTCGTGGCCGCACAGCCGCCCTCGCCGTGCTCGTCGGTCTCGGCCTGCACGCCCCCGCCTCGGCGATCGTGGGCGGCGCCGACGCCACGACCGCGGAGTATCCGTGGCTGGCGGCCATCGGCACGCCGTTGTTCCTCAACCGTGCCAACGGCCAGTTCTGCGGCGGCGCGCTCATCGCGCCGGACCAGGTGATCACCGCGGCGCACTGCGTGGCCCTCACGCCGCCGCTGGCGCAGACGCTCACCGTCACCTTCGGCCGCGACGACCTGCGCGGCAACGCCGGAAACACCGTACAGGTGAAGGACATTCGCATTCATCCCGGTTTCCGGGTGAGCGGTCTGGACGCGACCGCGGTCTATCGGAACGATGTGGCGATTCTGACCCTCGACCAGCCACAGCCCGGTCCGACCGTCGGCATCGCTGCGCCCGGGCCGGGCGCCGGAACCATCTTGGGCTGGGGAGCGACCTCGGAAGCCGGCGAAGGCAACGCCCAGCTGCACACGGCGAGCGTCTCCCTGGTCACCGACGCCGAGTGCGCCGCCGCCTATGGTTCCGCCTTCGATCCCTACACCATGCTCTGCGCCGGTAGTCCGACCGCGGGCGCCACCCAATACGACAGTGGCGGACCGCTTCTCGTCGACGGCCGGCTCACCGGCCTCATCTCCTGGGGCGAGGGCACGGCCCGCCCCGGCTTCCCTGATGTCTACACCCGCCTCACCGGCATCGAGTTCTGACGCTCCGGCGGGTGGCGATCACTGCTGCGGCGGGTGCGGCGGCTGATACGGCTGCTGCGGTTGATACTGCTGCTGCTGAGGGTACTGCTGGTACTGCTGCTGCTGGTAGGGCTGCTGGTACTGCGGAGGCGTCGGGTACTGCGGTTGCCCCGAGAAGTCCTGCTGCGGCGGATACGGTTGCGGGTACTGCTGCGCCTGCGGGAACTGCTGCTGGTACTGCTGCTGCGGATACTGCTGCTGGGACTGGTTCGAACTCCCTCGCTTGCGCAGCCAGACCACCAGTCCGATGACTACGACGACGACCCCGATGCACAGCAGCAAACCGCCGATCGAGAACCCGCCACGGCCACTGCTACGGCTGCGGCGCCTGGCCTCGGTGGCGTCGAGAGCCACGGTCCACACCTGCGCATCGGACCAGGCGTGCGGATCGAGCAGTGCGGCGTTGGTCAGAACGTCGGCATAGGTCATCGAGAGTTACCCCCCAGAAAGTCGGATTCGGCGATCGGTCGCAGGCGATGCTATCGCCTGACCCGCCTCAGTTCCCAGCAGTGGGACGGCGCGGCACCGCGCAGCAGCCGACCGCACATGGTGCGCCGTCAGGTGTGCAGCCGTATCCCGCGACCTCGCCGAGCCGACGGGGTTCGATGCCGCGCACCTGCTCGCGGACCAGTTCGACGACCAGGTTCGCGAAGCGCGGATCGGTTCCCGGTGTCGCGGCCCGGACGAAGCCCATACCGAGCTCGGCGGCTTTCTGCGCGGCCTCGTTGTCCAGATCCCAGATAACTTCGAGATGATCCGAGACGAAACCCACGGGACAGACGACTACGGCCTGGACCCCTTTGGCGGCGAGGCCGTCCAAGTGGTCGACGATGTCCGGTTCCAGCCACGGCACCTGCGGCGGACCGGAACGAGACTGCCAGACGACGTCGTAGTCGGTGAAACCCGTTGCCGCGGCACACAATCGGGCCGCATCGGCGACCTGGCGGCTGTAGAGCCGCCCACCGTCGGCGGGCGGACCGGCGGCGGCATCGGCCGACACCGGAATGGAGTGCGCGGTGAACACCAGTCGCGCCTCGGCGCGCTGCTCAGCCGCGAGCTGATCGCGCGCCGCGCGGATAGCGTCGGCGAACGCCTCGATCAGCAGCGGGTGGTCGAAGTACTGGCGCAGCTTGAGCAGTTCCGGCGCGCCCGCGCCGGAAGCCGCACGCGCCCTGGCGATGTCCTCGTGGTACTGCAGGCAGCCGGAGTAGCCGCCCCACGCCGAGGTCGGGAAGACCAGTGCGGAGCCGACACCGTCGGCGGCCATCCGCGCGACGGTGTCCTCCACTATGGGATGCCAGTTCCGGTTACCGAAATAGACCGGCAACTCCAGGCCCGCGGCGGCCAATTCCGCCTCCACCGCCGCGATGATGTCGCGATTGAGCGCGTTGATCGGCGAGACACCGCCGAAGTGCAGGTAGTGCTCGGCGACCGCTTCGAGACGCTCGCGCGGCACACCCCTGCCCCGGGTGACGTTCTCCAGGAACGGCATCACGTCTTCGGGACGCTCCGGACCGCCGAAGGACAGCAGCAGCAGCGCGTCGGCGGTACGAACCACGGTGTCTCCCATCGAATCCGCTCAGTTGATCGCCATGTCCTCCGGGAACCAGGTGTTGTGGCTGGCTCCGCCGTCGACGTAGATGATCGAGCCGGTGGTGCCCGGCAGCCAGTCCGACAGCAGCGCCACGATCGACTTCGCCACCACCGTGGGGTCGTCGACGTCCCAGCCGATCGGCGAGGCGCCGTCCCAGTAGGTGTTGAGCTGGTTGAGCTTGGCCGCGTCGTCGGTCGCGGTGCCGGCGATCGCCTTGGCGGCCAGCGTCTTGATCGGACCGGCGGCGATGAGGTTGGAGCGGACCTTCTTGGCCGCGCCCACCTCCCGCGCGACGTACCGGTTCACCGACTCCAGGGCCGCCTTGGCCACGCCCATCCAGTTGTAGTACGGCATCGCGGTGCGCGGATCGAAGTCCATGCCGACGATCGAGCCGCCCTCGTTCATCACCGGCAGCACCGCGCGCGACAGCGAAGCGTAGCTCCACGCCGAGATCTCGAACGCCTTGGCGGCGTCCGGACCCGGTCCGTCCAGGAACGGCCGGGCCTCCGGCCCCATCAGGGTGCGGGGTGCGAAGGCGATCGAGTGCAGCACTCCGTCGATCCCCTGCGGAGCCAGTTCCCGCAGCTTGTCGGCCAGGCCGGCGAGATCCTCTTCGCTGGTGACATCGAGCCCGATGGCCGGCGGCACCTCCTGGGGCAGGCGCTTGGCGATCCGGTCGATCAGCCGCAGCCGCTCCGGGATGCCGGTGATGATCACCTTCGCGCCCTGCTCCTGCGCGACGGCCGCCGCGTGGAACGCGATCGACGAATCGGTGATGATGCCCGTGACCAGGATGGTCTTGCCTTCGAGCAGTCCGCCCATGAGTTCTCGGTTCTCCTGAAATTCGAATGTGGGGGTTGGCTGCGGGCGGCCGTGACCGCCCGCGCTACGCGTTCGGGGTGGTCAGTGGCCCATGCCCATGCCGCCGTCGACGGGGATCACCGCGCCGGAGACGTAGGCGGAATCCTCGGACGCCAGGAAGCTGACGACGGCCGCGATATCTTCCGGCTGACCGAGCCGCTGCAGGGGAATGAACTTCTTGGCCATGTCGCGCATGTCCTCGGGCAGGTCAGCGGTCATGTCGGTCTCGATGAAGCCAGGGGCGACGACATTGGCGGTGATCGAGCGTGAGCCGAGCTCACGGGTGATCGAGCGGGCCAGACCGATCACACCGGCCTTGGAGGACGCGTAGTTGATCTGGCCGGCTTGGCCGCTCATGCCGACCACGGAACCGAGAAAGATCATCCGGCCCCAGCGCGCACGCAGCATCGCGCGGTTGGCCCGCTTGGCGCACCGGAACGCGCCGGTCAGATTGGCGTCGAGCACCTTGGTGAACTGCTCCTCGGTCATCCGCATGAGCAGCGTGTCGTCGGTGATGCCCGCGTTGGCCACGAGCACTTCGACCGCACCCTGATGCGCCTCGACCTCGGCGAACGCGCGGTCCACCGATTCACTGTCGGTCACATCGCATTTCACACCGAACAGACCGTCCGGCACCCCCGACCCACGATGCGTGACGGCCACCTTGTGACCGTCGGCAAGCAGACGCTGCGCGACCGCGAGTCCGATGCCGCGGTTACCGCCGGTCACCAGGACCGACCGGGATGTGAGGTTCGACATGGGGTTCAACCTACCTGGTCGGATCGATAGGCCACGACCGGGCCGCCACGTTTGTCCGACCGCCATCCGAGCGCGGATTTGTTGGTGAAACGCCACAATGACAGCGCGAATCGAAGCCCGCCCATGCCGACCGGCCGGTGGTGCCCGCGAAGGAGACCACCGGCCGGTCGACATTCGAGAAATGGGTCGCTTTCACCCGCCCTCGGCGAATGACGCGGGACGGAGACCGCTCAGCAGTCGGGGCACCACGTCACAGACAGCGCGTCGAACCCCAAATCGGCCACCTGCTCACCGGGGCTGACGTAGCGATACGGCCGACCACCGTCACAGTTGTGGCTGGCCGTGAACAGCAACTCGACGCTCGTATTGTTGATCACCGATCTGGTGCTCGGATCTCCCGCCGGGCCGCAATAGTTGTGGAAATTCTTGGTGTTGAGGGTGACGTTCTTCGCCGTTCCGGAGTAACCCGCCCCGGAATACTGACATAGATTGCCTGCTGGACAGCTCGCCGCCGACGCCTCGGGCGGCGGAGCCACGACCAGCGCCAGCGCGGCAAACGCTATCGCGGAGACAATCGCTGGAATGCGCATATTTCCTCCCCTTGTGGGGCGACACTCCCTTGCCGCCCACCACGGGTACGGTAACACGCGACAGCGCCTATGACGCGGTGTATTCGCCCATGCCCCTTGCTGTTTGCGGTGCTAAGGCAGACGCTGGCGATACAGCAGACCGGTCACCACTCCCGCCGCGACAACCAGCAATCCGAGCAGCATCCACGGGCGACTGGCGTCGCCTCTGGTCAGCTCGTAGCCGATCTGTTCCTCCAAGGTGTCGTAGACCTTCGTGAGCTCCTGCAGCGACGACGCGGTGTAGAACTCCCCGCTGGACAGTCGTGCTATCTCGCGCATGGCGTCGTCGTCCACTTCGACGCGCACTTGGTCCTTGCTGCCGTCCTCGCGGGGAATCTCGACGACGCCCCAGCGGGTGCCGAACGAAATCGTCGAGATCGGAACCTTCTTGGTCTTCGCGAGGCGGGCGGCGACGTACTCGTGCCGGGGATTGTCGACGTCCTTGAAATCCGGCACGGTCTGTTTTCCGTCGGACATCAGGACGATCCGGGCAGGCGGTGGCTCCTGGGCTCCGCCGAGCACCGTCGCGAGCGTCTCGATCGCCTGTAGCGCGGTGAGTATGCCTTCGCCCGTGGCTGTTCGCTCGGCGAGCTTGGCGTTATCGATGGCCGCCTTGACGCCCTCGTGGTTGGTCGTGGGCGAGACCATCACCGAAGCGGTGCCTGCGAAGGTGACGAAACCGATGTTCACGCCCTCGGGCAGTCCGTCGACGAAGTCCTTGCCCGCTTGTTTGGCGACCTGGATGCGGCTCGGGGCCACGTCGGTCGCCTCCATCGACAGCGACACGTCCATCACCAGCATGACGGTCGCCCGATTGCGCGGCACCTTCTTGACCGCGGTGGGCCCCGCGGCGGCGACGGTGAGGAACACCAGGCCGACCAGCAGCAGCGCGACAGCCACGTGCCGGAACGGGCTCGGCCGCGAGGGCGCGACCTTCTCCAGCAACTCCATGTTGGTGAACTTCAACATGTGCTTGCGCCGGTTGCGCTGCACCAGGACGTAGCCGAGCGCGATCAGCGCGATGACGGCGAGGAATCCGAGCCAGATCTGTGCGGTGAAATGCGAAATACTCACTGACGTGGCACCCGCCCGGTCGGGGCGCCGAAGCTGTGGCGCCGGGTGGACACGAACCGGACCACGTCGGCGATCCAGTCCCGATCGGTTCGCAAGGTCAGCACCGGTGCGCCGCAGCTGCGCAGGGCCTGTTCGACCTGCTCACGGTGGCGCTGCGCGGCGGCCGCGAAATCGGCGCGCAAGGAGGAGGTCACGCTGAACTCGCGGGTGCGCCCGGTCTCCGGGTCGTGCAGCACGACGTCGCCGATGTCGGGCAGCGACAGATCACGCGGGTCGAGCACTTCGACCGCGAGCAGGTCGTGCCGGGCCGAGATCGCGCGCAACGAGCGCTGCCAGTCGATGTCACCCAGGAAGTCGCTGATGATCACCGCGAGTCCGCGTTTGCGCTGCGGACGGCGCAGCGATTCGATGCCGCCACGCAGGTCGCCGCGCACACCGTCGCGCGCGTGCGGTGTGGTCGCGATGCTGCGCAGCAGCGACTGGGCGTGCACCCGCCCACCGCGCGCCGGGATACGGGTCAACCGTTCGCCGGTGGCGACGACCGCGCCGATCCGGTTGCCGCCGCCGCTGGTCAGATGGGTGATCGCGGCGGCGGCGGCGATGGCGAGATCGCGCTTCTGGCAGGCGGCGGTGCCGAAGTCGAGACTGGCCGACAGATCGACGACCATCCAGGTCTCCAGCTCCCGGTCGGCGATCATCTGCCGCACGTGCGGATGGGTGGTCCGGGCGGTGACCGACCAGTCCATCTGGCGGACGTCGTCACCCGGCTGGTAGGCGCGCGCCTCGCCCGGCTCGGAGCCGGGTCCGGGAATGAGACCGAGATGATCACCGTGCAGGACGCCGTCGAGCCTGCGGCGCACGGTGAGTTCGAGGGTCTTGAGCGCGACCGTGAGCCTGGGGTCGGTCAGCTCCCCTGCGTGGAAGGACGGCGGTGCGTGGGACGATGACATCGGCACTGGCGCAACCGGATCCGATGCCGAGGTCACTTCGGCGGGATGGTGCCCGCGGGCTGCGACTGCTGCCCGTTGGGCGGCTGGGGCACCGCCTGCTGCGGCGAGGGCGGCTGCGGAATCTGCTGTTGCTGCGGGGCGCTCTGCGCCGGGGCGGCGGGCGCGCCCGGCGCGACGGCCTGCGGGGCGACCTGCGGCATGCCGACGGTCTGCAGAACACGCTTGATCACGTCTTCCGGGCTGATCTCGTCGGCGAGCGCGTCGTAGGACAGCACCAGACGATGACGCAACACGTCCGGAATCACTTCGACGACGTCCTGCGGCACCACGTAGTCGCGGCCGCGGATCAGCGCGACCGCACGGGCCGCGGCGATGATGCCGAGGCTGGCGCGCGGCGAGGCGCCGTAGGCGATCCAGCTGGCCACGTCCTGCATGCCGAAATCGGCCGGCTTGCGGGTCGCCGCGATCACCCGGACCACGTAGTCGACCAGAGCATGGTGCACGAAGGTGTTGGCCGCGACCTTCTGCAGGCGGATCAGTTCCTCCGGCTCCAGGATCCGGCCCGCCTCCGGCGGGGTGACGCCCATCCGGTAGATGATCTCGCGCTCCTCCTCCACGGAGGGGTAGTCGACGACGACCTTGAACAGGAAGCGGTCGCGCTGCGCCTCGGGCAGCGGGTACACGCCCTCGCTCTCGATCGGGTTCTGCGTCGCCATGACCAGGAACGGGTCGGGCATCGGGTAGGTCTTGCCGCCGATCGACACGTGCCGCTCGGCCATCACCTCGAGCAACGCCGACTGCACCTTGGCGGGCGCGCGGTTGATCTCGTCGGCGAGCACGAAGTTCGCGACGACCGGGCCGAGTTCGGTGTCGAACTGCTCGCGACCCTGCCGGTAGATGCGGGTACCGATGAGGTCGGTGGGCACCAGGTCGGGCGTGAACTGGACCCGGGAGAACGAGCCGCCGACCACCTTGGCGAAGGTCTCCACCGCGAGCGTCTTGGCGATGCCGGGGACGCCTTCCAGCAGGACGTGACCACGCGCGAGCACGCCGACGAGCAGCCGTTCGACCAGGCGATCCTGGCCCACGATCACCCGCTTGACCTCGTAGATCGCCTTCTCCAGGGTCTGGACGTCACGCTCGAGGGTGCTGGGCGTGGAAACCGGCACATCCTTCGCCGAGTTCGCTCCGCTCACACCGTCCGTCGAAGTCACCAACATCCCCGCTTTCGCCTTGGTCCTGTGCGTGCTGCCACAACTATTCCAGGTAATCACCGCCTGTGCCGCAACCGGACCCGACAGAATGGGAATTCGACGGTCCCGCGACCCGGCGCGATACCCGGAATGTCCGATCTCAGGAGACGACGCGCACCGCGAACGGCATGATGCCGCCCTCCCGGACCGGGGACACTTTGACCACGTCGCCGGACTCCGGCGCCTCCACCATCTTCCCGTCGCCGAGATACAGCGCCACGTGCTGGCTGCCGTTCGGCCCCCAGAACAGCATGTCGCCGCGTTCGCGATCACCGACCGGCACCCGGGTGCCCGCGTTGTACTGGTAGCCGCTGTAGTGCGGCAGCGAGACGCCGATGCCGGCGAACGCGTAGAGCATCAATCCCGAGCAGTCGAAGCCCACCTTGTTGTAGTCGCCGTGCCGGTCGGCGACGCCGCCGTCACGGATGCCGAGGGTC
>NZ_BAFP01000089.1 GCF_000308455.1 Nocardia abscessus NBRC 100374
CTCCGCCGGCTCCGCCATCGAATTGCACCAGAGCGATGACGATCTCGATCGCACCGCGGCCAATCTGGGCATCACGTTGTCCCGCAACGAATCCGCGGTGGTGGACGACCTGCCGGGCTGATCGGACTGCCGCGCAGTGATCAGCGCGCCGCGCACGCAAATGTCGCGATAATCCGTGCGCGGCGCGCTCTGCCGGTTCCACAGACCGGACACCGCCGACCCGTTTCCGCCACGGCAGAACTCACTGGTAGAGGTTTGCGGCGCGGTTTCCTATCCGGCGGTCTCGATCAGCGAGCCATCCGCGTTTACACCGGCCGACCTGGTGTTCGACTCGGGTCGCTCGCGGGAGCATCGACGTTTGGCGGGCTCGCCCGCGGGTAGCCGCTCCGAGACCGCAGAGGAATGCGCGGCGGAAATGGCTCCGCTTCCCCTGCGTCGTACGGCTCGTGCCCTCGGACGGCAGGGAACGGCACTTCTCATGCGCGTCAGGGTGCGATGCGGACCAGGAGAGCGAGAGGAGGCCACGTGCACTACATCGATGACACCAAACACCTACTGAGCGATCTCGTAGGGCGCGTACTCGAGTCGGCGAGCAGCTACTCGAGCAGTCAAACCTTGACCATCGCACGCCCACGCGCCGAGGTCGAGCGATTCTGGCGCGATCCGGAGAACCTGTCCGAGGTCCTGGGCGATGTCGCCGAGGTCCGTTCGAGCGGGCCGTCGAGCTACGAGTGGACGTTCCCCTCGGGCGCCGACGGACGCACGACCTGGACGACCACGCTGCGTGAGGAGGACGGGCATTTCCGGTTCGTCGGCTCGACGGACGACGACACCTCTTCCGCGCCGGGCCTGGAACTCGAACTCGGCTTCGCGGACGCGCCGCGCGACCTCGGTACCGAAGTGACGATGCGGGCGCGGACTCCGCTACCGGACCTGCTGACCGGCGCGGCGACCTTCACCGCCCTCTACCGGGCCCGAGCCCGGCTGCAGACCGGCGAGATACCCACCCTGGCCAACAACCCGAGCGCTCGCTCTTCCGCTCGGTGAACAGGAGGAGACATGCACGCGCTCTGCTGGAACGGCGTCGACGACCTCGCCGTGGAGACCGTCCCCGACCCGATCCTGGTCAATCCGCACGATGTCATCGTGCAGGTCCGCCTGACCACGACCTGCGGGTCCGACCTGCATTTCATCGACGGTTATCTGCCGGGAATGCGGGAAGGCGACGTCTTCGGACACGAGTTCATGGGTGAGGTGGTCGAAATCGGAGCCGAGGTCACCTCGACCAAGGTGGGCGACCGCGTCGTCGTCCCGTCTTTCATCGGGTGCGCATCGTGTTGGTACTGCGACCGCGAACTGTATTCCCTCTGCGACACCACCAATCCGAACAGCGCGCTGCAACAACCTCTTTTCGGCTACCCGACCGGTGGCATCTACGGCTACACCCACCCATTCGGCGGCTATCAGGGCTCGCACGCGCAATATATTCGCGTCCCCTTCGGCGACGTCAACTGCTTTCGGATACCGGAAGGCATCACCGACGAACAGGCCCTGTTCGTCTCCGATGCCGTCCCGACCGGGCTGATGGGCGCCGAATTCTGCGACATCCACCCCGGTGACACCGTCGCGGTGTGGGGCAGCGGCGGCGTCGGATTGATGGCGGGGCATTCCGCCCGGCTTCTCGGCGCCGACCGTGTCATCGTCATCGACCGTTATCCCGAGCGATTGGCCATGGCAAACGAGCGGTTCGGCGCCGAGACGATCGACTACACCGCCGTCGACAGCGTCCAGGAGGCCCTGCGTGAGAGCACCGGCGGCCGCGGCCCGGATGCCTGCATCGACGCTGTCGGAATGGAAGGGCATGGCACCGGACTGCAGCAGCTCTACGATCGCGCCAAACAGCTGCTCCGGCTCGAATCCGACCGAGCGACACCGCTGCGGGAAGCAATCCTCGCGTGCCGGAAAGGCGGCGTCGTCGCAGTGCTCGGCATCTACGGGTTGACCGACAAGTTCCCCATGGGCGTCGTGACCAACAAAGGACTCACTATTCGCACCGCCCAGCAATATGGCCAGCGGTACGTGCCCCGGATGTTCGATTACATCCAGCAAGGCGACCTCGACCCCTCGTACCTGATCACCCACGACATGCCGCTCGAGGACGCGGTGTACGGCTACGACATCTTCAAGAACAAAGAAGAAGGCTGCATCCGCTCGGTCTTCCGGCCCTGATGCCGGATTCCGCCGAGATGGCCCGCAATCGGTGGACGGGCCGCTTCACCCGGTCGTCGACCGGTAGGGTGGCGCGACGGATGCGCTGCTCGGCCCGGGTCCGGTAGACGATGGTGAACGGATTGAATGCGCTCTCGCGATCACCTTGCGCAACCCGTAGCCGTTGATGATGGGTATCCCGTAGCGGTGTTCGAACTCGGTTCGCAGTTCGGTCCCGGCCGGCGCCGCGCAGCATATGGCGAAGCGCACCGACGAAGTATCCGCCCGTATCCGGCGGGGCAGCTCGGACAGCGCCGCGTACAGGCTCGGGACCGCCGAATAGTAGGTGGGCCGGATTCGCTCGATCCGGTCCAAGAACGACTGCGCGCTGACGGGGCCTGCCACGGTGGCGCAACCCCCGGCGGCCAACGGTGACAGGGCGCCCACCAAGATGCCGCACAATTGCCGCATCGGCAGGGTGGACAAGCTGTGATCGGCATCGGTGAGCGCGAATACTTTGATCGCCAGCCCGCACATGGCCTCGAGGTTCCGGTGGTCGAGCATCGCCGAATCGCCGCCGCCGTAGGTGATCAGCGCCGGCGCTTCCCCGCTGGGCCGCACCGCTTCGATGATGTCTTGTTCCGCCTCGCCGGTCGCCGCGGTGGGCATGAGCACCCGGACCGTCGCGGCGGTCGCCGCAGGGCCCGCGGCGGCGATGAGGACCTCGGCATCAGCGTCGGCTATCTGATGGCTCGCTTCCGTGGGGGGCGCCGTCGGGTCGATGAGTGCGGGTGTGGCGCCCAGACGCCAGGTCGCGAACAGCGATACCACCAGGTCGACGGAGCCGGGCAGCATGATCGCGACGACGTCGCCGGTCGCGACACCCGCGCCGTTCAAAGACGCCGCGACGCGTCGCACAGCGGCCAGAAACCCACTGTTGTCCAGTTCGGTGCTGTCGTCGGCGAGGGCGGGTGCATTCGGGGCCGCTGCGGCGCGACGGTCCGGGAGAATCGAAAGCGTCATGCGATGTCCTCAACGACAGCGTAGGGAGCAACGGCGTAGGGCTTCGACGACAACGTTAGGAATCGCGGCGCGCCTCGGCACCGTCGTGCCGCGCTCAAATTCGTCGCGTGCTTTGTCGCCGGAAGACAATATCGTCCTCGCGGTCACGGCGAAGTCACTACGATCAGGTGGTGACGAGTTCTCGTCGCAACGGTGATATCGAGGTCGACCGTTGTGTCGCGACGATCGCCGCCCGCATGAACGAGCGGGTGACGCAGATCAGCGCGACCGTCCGCCGCGCACTCGAGGACGAGGTACCGGAGCTGCCCGCGGATGTCCACACCGTCGAACTGCTCGGCGCCAGCGTGCAAGGCAATATCGACACCTTGCTGCACGCGCTGCGCCACGATTTCCCGGCGACGCGCCTTTACCTGCCTTCGGCGGCCACCGAGTACGCGAGACGCTTGGCACAGCGCGGCGTCCCGCTCAATGTCCTGGTTCGCGCATATCACCTCGGCCAGCGGCGAGTAACCGAACTGGCTTTCGCCGAACTGCAGGCGACAGAAGTCGTGCCGGTGGACCCCTTTCTCGTCGGTCAGGTGATAACCACCAGACTGTTCCATTATCTGGACCGAATCATCCAGCAGGTCGTCACCGTCTACGAAGGCGAACGCGAGCAATGGCTGGAAACCCGCAACAGTGTCCGCGCGCTCCGTGTGCGCGAATTACTGGCGGGCAGGACCGTCGATATCGATGGCACTACCGAGCTGATCCGCTATCCACTGCGTTGGCACCACCTGGCGCTCATCGTCTGGTACCCCGATACCGGTGCCGACGATGACGAACTGGCCCAGCTGCAACAGTTCGTCCGTGCGGCGGCCGAGACCGCGGGAGCCGGCGCGAGCCCGCTGTTCGTCGCCGACGATCAGCTGAGCGGCTGGGCTTGGCTGCCGTACCGATCGGCGCACCCCGACGCCGTCGCCGACGTCCGTGGTTTCGCTGCCGCGCAACGGAGCGCCCCGCGGGTCGCGATCGGCACGATGGCTCCCGGGGTGTCCGGGTTTCGCCGGTCGCACCGCTCGGCCCAAGACGCCCGCTCGGTCGCACTGGCGCTGGGAGACGCCGAACAGCGCGTCATCGCGGCCGAAGATTCCGGATTGGCGGTGGCGGCCCTGCTCGGCAGGAGCATGCCGGAAGTCCGGGAATGGGTTGGCGAGGTGCTCGGCGCCCTGGCCACCGACAACGACAACGACGCACGGCTTCGCGAGACGCTTCAGGTATTCCTGCGAACCGGATCGAGTTACAAAGCAGCCGCCGCGGAACTCGATCTCCACGCCAACTCCGTCAAGTACCGCGTCGGGCGAGCGGTCTCGCGACGCGGCAGGCTCATCGCCGAAGACCGACTCGACGTCGAACTGGCCCTGCTCATCTGTCATTGGTACGGAGCATCGGTCCTGCGCCCGGAAACGGCGTGATCAGCTCTTGCCGAAACGCGGCTCGGTGCCAGCATCGAGCGCCCGGGGCTTGACGCGCTGGTGGAGGATGGGAAGATGCGGACTCGCTTCCACGAGAACCTCGATCAACTCGCTGATCGGTTACAAGCGATGTGCCTGCGTAACCGCGACGCCATCGCCACCGCCACGAACGCTCTGCTAGGCGCCGATCTGGAGTTGTCCGAACGGGCGATCGATACCTGCCACGAGATCGACGCGATGCGCGAGGACTGTGAGCACACGGCGGTGAGCCTGCTGGCCTTGGAGGCGCCCGTCGCCGGAGAGCTGCGGCGGGTGGTCACCGCGATCCAGCTCGTGGGCGATCTGGTCCGCATGGCCGCGCTGGCAGAGCACATCGCCAACGTCGCGCGCCGCCGCCATCCGGAGCACGCGGTGCCGGAAACGGTGCGCCCGATCGTGGCCGGCATGGGTGCGTCCGCCACCGACATGGCCACCAGCGCCGCCGAGGTGCTGGTCTCGGGCGACCCCCACGATGCCGCCCAGCTCGACGGCCAGGACGACACCATGGACCACCTGCATCAACAACTCCTGGCGGCGATACTCGCCGACGACTGGACCGGCGGAACCGCCGCCGCGGTCGACCTCACCCTGCTCGGTCGCTACTACGAGCGATTCGCCGACCACGCCGTCGAAGTCGGCCGACGCACCGTCTTCATGGCAACCGGTCACTCTCCCGACCACTGAGCATCGGTCGGCCCGGCCGTGCATGCGGGTGGATCACGGAATACCACCGCGGTACCGACGACCGGGGTGGCCGATCGCCGGTACCTGTCGCGTCAGGCGGGTGACACGACGGCCCGGCCGAAATGCCTGGCGTAGAACCGGGCCGAGGCTTCGGTCTCGAACCAAGGCACCTCGTGATGCCCGCCCGGATTGGCGTGCAGCGTCTTCTCCTTCGAGGCGAAGGCGTCGAACAACGCCAGACCGGACCGGCGGTCGATTTCCCCGTCGTCCCACGGAAGCAGGAACGTGACCGGGATGGTGATCCGTCTCGCCGCCTCGGTCAGGGCCTCCGACACCGGGACTCCACCGAAGACCGCGGCGGTGATCCGGGAATCGATCGCCGCCAACGGCAGCCCGATCGCGCTGCCCAACGTCATGCCGCCATAGCCGATCGGCGCTTCGCCGATCTCGGGCAGTGCCTGCAGTGCGTCCAGGGTCGCCTGCCATTCCGGCACGGCACGCTCGGCCAGCGAGGCGTTGTAGTCGGCGACGATCGGGCCGATCGGCTCCCCCGCCGCTCGCGCCCGCAGGAGGGCGGCGACCCACTGTTGGTCTTTCTCATTTCGCGGCCGGTCGCCGTGCCCGGGCGCATCGATGGCGGCCACGGTGAAACCGCAGGTGTTCACGTAGTGCTGGGCACGGGCCACGAGCCCCGGCGCTTTCTTGTGCAAGCCGCCACCGTGACCCAGCAGGATCAGGGGCGCACCGTCGGAGCCGGATGCGGGTGACCACAGCACGCCGGTGATCGCATCCAGAGTGAAGTCGCGTTCGATGACATCGTCGAACGACGTCTCTGCGGTGAAGTGCATTGGTGTTGCCTTTCGGGAATGCCTCGTCCAGGCGCTCCCGGCGACACCTACGTCAATCGCCCGACCGTGAACACGAAGGGAGCACCCACATGGATACAGCGTTCATGGGTCTCACCTCCTCGCGTGATGTCACGGTTCCCCGCACGCTATCAGCCCGAACATCGTCCCGCCCACCCATTTCCCCGCCGCCGTCGATGTTCCCGGCTCCACGTCCGAGTGAGGAGGTAGAACACCGTGTCAGTGGTCGTGACAGGGGCGTGACAGGTGGATGTCAGGGCGGGTGCCGATGGTGGTCGCATGAGAAATTCAGCGATCGCGGTTTCCGGGCTGCGGAAGGCATACGGGGACAGGATCGTGCTCGACGGCATCGATCTGGAAGTTCGCGCGGGCACGGTCTTTTCCCTGCTCGGCCCGAATGGGGCGGGTAAGACGACGACGGTGAACGTGCTGACCACGTTGGCGAAGGCAGACGGCGGGTCGGTACACGTGGCCGGCCATGACGTCGAGACCGAGGCCAAGGCGGTGCGTGCGGCGATCGGGGTCACCGGTCAGTTCGCGGCGGTGGACGAACTGCTGACGGGGCAGGAGAACCTGCAGCTGATGGTGGATCTGAACGGGGTACCGTCCAGCGACGGCAAGCGGACCGTCGCAGAGCTGCTGGAACGCTTCGATCTGCTGGAGGCGGCGCAGAAGCCCGCGTCGACCTACTCCGGCGGTATGCGCCGGAAGCTCGACCTGGCGATGACGCTCGTCGGCAACCCGCGGATCATCTTCCTGGATGAGCCGACGACGGGACTGGACCCGCGCAGCCGGCGCACGATGTGGACGATCATCCGCGATCTGGTGGCCGACGGGGTGACCATCTTCCTCACCACCCAGTACCTCGAGGAAGCCGATCAGCTCGCCGATCGGATCGCGGTACTCCACCAGGGCCGCCTGGTCGCTCAGGGCACCCCCGACGACCTCAAACGCCAGGTCCCCGGGACGCACGTCCGGCTCCGCTTCACCACCGTCTCCCAGCTCGGCGCGGCTGCGCGTCTGTTCACCGATGCCACCCAGGACGACGAAGCACTGACCCTGAAGGTGCCCAGCGATGGCGGGACGAAATCGCTTCGCGCGCTACTGGACAGGCTCGACGAGTACTCACTCGGCGCCGAAGAGTTCTCCGTGCACACACCCGACCTCGATGACGTTTTCCTCGCCCTGACGGGCCACACCACGGAGGCTGCGAAATGAGCACCGAATCCCATTCGATGGTGATGTTGCGCCGCAACTTCAAGCACATCGCCCGGAACCCGACCTCGGTGTTCAACGCGGTCCTCATGCCGATCATCGTCATGCTGATGTTCGTGTACATGTTCGGCGACGCTTTCGACGTCGGGGGCGACTACATCGACTACGCGACACCGGGACTGATCCTGCTGGCCGTCTGTTACGGGCTGGGGGCCACAGCGACATCGGTGAACTCCGACATGACGACGGGCATCATCAACCGGTTCAAGGTCATGGACGTCTCCCGTGGTGCGGTGTTGACCGGTCATGTCATCGCCACCGTACTGACCAATCTGGTCGCCATCGCGGCCCTCATCGGGGTGGCCTTCCTGCTGGGATTCAGCCCGGCGGCGAGCTTGCTCGATTGGCTCGGCGTGGCAGGCATCGTCGTGCTGCTCGGTTTCGCGACCGCCTGGCTCACGGTCGCCTTGGGATTGGCGGCGAAGTCTCCGGAAACGGCGGGTCTGGCGTCGGTGCCGCTGGTCATGCTGCCGTTCTTCAGCAGCGCGATCGTACCGGCGGAGAAGATGGGGCCGGGCCTGCGGCAGTTCGCGCAGTACCAGCCCTTCACGCCGATCATCGAAACCATACGCGGATTGCTCAACGGCGCACCGTCCTCCGGCGACGCGATCGCCGCCGTCGCCTGGTGCGCCGGGATCGCTCTCGTCGGGTACCTGTGGGCGGGTGCCACCTTCAAGAAGCGAGCGTGACCGCGACCAGCTGACTCCAGCTCGTCCGCGTCCCTTCCCGAGCCGCCTCGGCGAACCCCGCGTCGCCGAGGCGCTCGCGCGTGGCCTGCTCGATCCGCCCCGCATCCGGTTGGGAACGATCCGGCAGACCGCGCAGGCCGGCGCTCGCCGCGAGCAGCCGCGCGGCTTGCTCGTACTGTCGGTGACGCAGCGCCAGGTCCGCGATCCCGACGAGCACCTGGGCGATCAGGGGCGCATGCCCCGCCTCGGAGGCCGCCTCGAAGGCCGCGATGCGGTGTTCGCGGGCCTCGTCGAGATCCTCGGCGAGGTATCCGAGTTGGTCTCGTATCGCCGCGCGGACGTTCGCCCGCTCGGCGTCCTCGCCCAGGATGGTCTTCGCGACGTCGAGTTGCCGGTGCGCCTGCTCGGCATCGCCGCGCCAGCGCGCGAGTTCCGCCTTCGTCAGTTCCAGCTCGGCCAGTGCGTTCGGCCAGGCGACTCGCCGCGCGCACCGTTGCGCCTCGGCCATGGCGGCCACGCTCGACTCCGCATCGCCCGCCAGCCAGTACAACTGGGCCTGCCGCGACCGCATCGGCACGACGTCCTCGATGGCACCGACCTCGGTGACGACCGCGATCGCCTGTTCGTAGTGCTCGCAGGCACCGGCGAACTCGCCGCGCATGGCGATTCGGTTCGCCAGCTCGATCTGGGCGAACGAAATTCCCCACCGTTCGCCGAGCGCGCGAAACTCCGTCAGCGCCGTCTCGAGGCATGTGTCCGCATCCCGGCCGTCGTGACCGAGCTGAATCCGCGTCTTGCCGAGGTGCAGCCGGGCCAGCGCGCGTACCCAAGGGTCGTCGTCGTCCAGCAGTGATTCCCACGCGGGCAACAACGCGTCCGGGCCGTGCAGCAGGCGTTCCAGTGGGGCGATGAACCTCAGCACCGGGTGACGCTTCTGAACATGCCGGCTGATGTCGTAAGCCTTCTGGATCCACTCCTGCGCGTGGTACTCGTCACCCTGCCGTCCGGAGGCCACGAACTGTACGACGAACGCGTACACCATGGCCCGGATCTCGTCGGCTACCTCGCCCGGCAGGGCGGCGGCCGCCATGATCAGCTCGTTGCCCTCGGCCTTGTGACCGCCGAGCCACCAGTACCAGCCCGCGGCCGCGGCCAGGCGCATCGCCGCGTCTGCCTCGCGGGCCGCGAGCGCACCGCGCATCGCGGCAGCGATGTTGTCGTGCTCGGCCTCGAGCGTGGCGAGCCATTCCAGTTGCTCGGCGCGGCGAAGATGCGGGTCCGCGGTTTCGGCGAGTTCGGTGAAATGCGCGAGATGCGCACGGCGCGCCGGATCCGATTCACCCGCCTCCGCGAGACGCTGCTCGGCGTACTCCTTGATCGTGCCGAGCATCCGGTAGCGCGGCGCCCGCTCGCCCTCGGTGACCACCAGCGATTTCTCACTGAGCGCGGTCAGCAACTCGAGCACCTGATCCGTTTCGACCGCATCGCCCGCGCAGACCCGCTCGGCTGCTTCCAGGCTCGCCCCGCCCGAGAACACCGAGAGCCTGCGCAGGACCGTCCGTTCGGCGTCGGTCAGCAACTCCCAGCTCCAGTCGACCACCGCGCGCAGGGTCCGGTGCCGCGGCAGCGCGGTACGGCTGCCGCCGGTCAGGAGGCGGAACCGGTCGTCGAGACGGTGGGCGAGCTGATCGAGGGACATGGTGCGCAACCTGGCCGCGGCCAGTTCGATCGCCAGTGGCATCCCGTCCAGCGCCCGGCAGACGCGCGCCATCGTCGCCAACGCGGGGGTGTCGACCACGAGATCCTTGCGCACCGCGCCGGCCCGGTCCCGCAGCAGCTGGACAGCCGGTGAGGACTCGATCTCGCCGGGGACGGCGTCCCCCTTCGGCAAGGCCAGCGGCACAACCGGCCACAGTGCCTCGCCGGTGATGCCGAGGGGTTCCCGGCTCGTCGCGAGGATCCGCAGCCGTCGGCATTCTCCGAGCACTCGATGGGCGAAGGTCGCCGCGGACTCGATCACGTGCTCGCAGTTGTCCAGAATCAGCAGCATGGCGCGCTCGCGGATCGCGGCCACGACCCGATCCGTCGGCTCCGCGTCCGGCGCCTCGCCGAGCAGCGCATCGCGCAGTTTGAGCGCGGCGAGCGTCGCTTGCGCGACGTCACCGTCGGCGCCGATAGCCGCGAGTTCCACCATCCAGACTCCGTCCGGCAGGTCGCCGAGCAACGTGCGCCCGGTTTCCGTGGCCAGTCTGGTCTTTCCCGAGCCGCCCGGACCGATCAGGGTGGTGAGCCGATGTTCGGCGTTCAGTTCGCCGACCGCGGCGATATCGGCGTCCTTGCCGACGAAGCTGGTCAGCTCCGCACGCAAGTTGGTCTTCCGGTTCTCCTCCCGCCGTCCCAGCTCGCCGCGCAGCAGCGCGACGTGCAATGCGGACAGCTCTGGTGACGGGTCGACGCCCAGTTCGTCGGCCAGGGTCTCTCTCGTGCGCTCGTACACGAGCATCGCCTCGGTGTCGCGACCGGTCGCGACGAGGGCTCGCATCAGCGCGGCGACCAGCCGTTCCCGCACCGGATGCGCGGCCACCAGGTCGGTCAGTTCCGTCACCAGCTCCGCGCCGTGGCCGAGGCTGATCTCGGCATCGAACCGGTCCTCCATGGCGGTCAGGCGTAGCCCCTCGAGCCGGGTGACCGCCGCGTCGAACGCCGCACTGTCCTGCAGACCGATGTCCTGCATGGCCGCGCCACGCCACAGTGCGAGGGCCTCGCGCAGCAGCCGTACCCCCCGTGGATCCTCGTCATTGCGAGCCCGGGCGACGAGGCGTTCGAACCGAACGGCGTCGACAGCGTCGGGTTCCACCTTCAACCGGTAGCCGTCCGCCTGCCCCTCGACCACCCCTTCCGGCAGGGCCTTCCGCAGCCGCGAAACCAAGCGTTGCAAGGCATTCGCCGCATCGGAGGGAGGTTGTTCACCCCAGATCCAGTCGATGAGAGTCGCCTTCGGGACCGCGTGACCCGGTTCGAGCGCGAGGGCGGCCAACAGCCCGCGCAGCCGCGCGCCCGGCACGTCGGTGAAAACCCCGTCGTCCGCGCGAAGCTCGAATGGTCCAAGAATCCCGATCTGCACCCGGCTGATCTTGCCATGGGCCATGAGCAGGCTTTCGGCTGCTGACCGGGCGCAGAAGGTCGCCGAGGCGCCGGCCTGTGGGCTGGTACGAGCAGATCGTCGTGACGCGGGGCCGGCCATGGCCGCGCCGGGGTCGGTGTCAGAGCCGTGTCAGTCGTGTGTCAGGCCTGTCGGCGACTGTGGTCGAAACAACCGCCACGAAAGGCAATCCGATGACTCGAACGGTTCCCATTCCGCACGGCCTCCCCATGGAGCGCGATGCGGGCCCCTTCGACCCGCCCCGCGAAATCACCCGGCTGCGCGAGGCTCATCCGGTCAGTCCGATGGCCTTCCCCGATGGTCACGAGGGCTGGCTGGTCACCGGTTACGACGCGGTCCGTCGGCTCATGGCCGACACCCGGTTCAGCTCCCGCCAGGACATCGGCATTCTTCACGTGCCCTACGAGACCCCTGGCATGCCCGCCGCCACCGAACCGTCACCGCAGATCCCCGGCCTGTTCATCGCCATGGACCCGCCGGACCACACCCGGCTGCGGCGCAAGCTCACCGGCGCCTTCACCGTCCGACGCATGAAAATGCTCGAAGAGCACATCATCGAGATCACCGAGCGGCAACTGGACGAGATGGCGCGCCTGGCCCCGCCGGTCGACCTGGTCAAGGAGTTCGCGCTGCCGGTGCCGTCGCTGGTGATCTGCGAACTGCTCGGTGTCCCCTACGCGGACCGGGAGACCTTCCAGATCAACTCCGCCAAGTTCTTGGTCAAGGACCAGCCGCTCGATGAGAAGATGGCCGCGTACGGCGCGATGACCACGTACCTGGCCGGACTGGTCACGCGCAAGCGCGCAGAACCGGGCGACGACATACTGTCCGACCTGGCCCGCCATGACGACCTCACCATCGAGGAGCTGACCGGCGTGGCCTTCCTGCTGCTGCTCGCGGGCCACGAGACCACCGCGAACATGCTGGCGCTGGGCACCTTCGCGCTCCTGGAGCACCCCGAGCAGCTGGCCGAACTGCGCGCCGACCCGGATCTGCTGCCGGATGCCGTCGAGGAACTCATGCGCTACCTGTCGGTTGCCGACATCTTCTATCGCTACGCCACGGAGGACATCGAACTCGGCGGCGAAACAATCGGCAAGGGATCGACCGTCGTGGTCTCACTGCTGGCCGCCAACCACGACCCCCGGCGCTTCGACAACCCCGACACCCTGGACATCCACCGCAAGGCCCGCGGCCACCTGTCCTTCGGCCACGGCATCCACCAATGCCTCGGCCAGCAACTGGCCCGCATCGAAATGCGCGCAGGTTTCGCCGGACTGCTGCGTCGCTTCCCGACCCTCGAACTCGCCGTCCCCGCCGGTGAGGTGAAGCTCAGGACCGACATGAACATCTACGGCGTCCACGAACTGCCGGTCACCTGGACGGAAACGTCCCGGTGAAACCGTCGGCCGAGCGCGTCACCCATTCCCTATCCGTCGCTCATGAAAGGTGATAACGAAGTGCGAATCTCTGCGGATCGGGAGCGCTGTATCGGCGCGGGCATGTGCGCCCTTCTCGCGCCGGAGATCTTCGATCAGGACGAGGACGACGGCAGGGTGCGGTTGCTCGACCCACGACCGCAGCGCGGTCACTCGGCAGTGCGGGAGGCCTTGGATGCGTGCCCGTCCGGGGCACTCGAAATCGTTGAGTCCCAGGGGTAGGTCGCGGGGCATGACGTCGTCGTAATTGTGTTGGCTCGGTGTGCGTGGGTTGTTACGGTGTCGGCGTGAGTTCTCCGGAGGCGTCCAGACGGTAGCCGCCCGGCCTGTGCGCCGGGCGGCGTTGTGAGCGTGGTTCCCGCTGCTCGCCGAGCGGCTGGTGATGCTCGATATCTCGCAACGCCGGACGATGTCGATTTCTTGCTGTCGGGTGATGGATCGCCCGATTCCGCAACCAACTCGGGCGCCGTGCCGTGACCGTGGCGCCCTGTCTCCGGGAAGTTGTCTTCTTATGCCCGTTGTGGTGTTCGTGCTGGCTGTCGCTGTCTTCGCGCAGGGCACGTCCGAATTCATGGTGTCGGGATTGCTGGAGCAGATCGCGGCCGATTTCGGACTCTCGCTCGGTACTGCTGGTTTGCTGACCTCGTTGTTCGCGGTCGGCATGGTGTTCGGTGCGCCAGTGCTGGCGGTGGCGGCGGGCCGGCTGCCGGTCAGGTATTCGGTCGCGGCGTTCTTGGCGTTGTTCTGTGCCGCTCATGTCATCGGTGCTGTCGCCACCGGATTCGCGCTCTTGCTGGTGACTCGGGTCGTCGCGGCGGTCGCCAACGCCGGGTTCTTGGCGATCGCGCTGGCCGCGCTGCCGCGATTGGTCAGCTCGGCCGCGATCGGACGCGCGACCTCCGTGGTGGTGTCCGGGGTTACGGTGGCCTGCATTGCCGGTGTTCCCGCAGGCACACTGCTGGGGCAGCTCTGGGGATGGCGTTCCGCGTTCTGGGCGGTGGCCGTCGTCAGCATCGCAGCGCTCATACCGGTGTGGGTGATGGTCGGCCGCGACGTGAGCGAGGGTGATCGGCCCGGCGAGCGGCAACTGTCGATGCGAAGCGAATGGGCAGTAGTGGGCCAGCGGCCGGTCCTGGTCGCCGTTGTGGCCGGGATCCTCGTCAATGCCGCGACATTCGCCGGGTTCACCTACCTCGGCACGATCACTGCCGGCGTCCCGGGGGCGGGCACGCGGTGGGTTCCGCTGGCGCTGGCCCTGTTCGGTGTCGGCTCATTCGCCGGGTCGACGCTCACCGGCCGCTACAGCGACCGTCACCGCCGACGGATCATCACCGCCGGAACGGCGGTACTCGTCGGAGTGTGGTTGCTGGCAGCTGTGACCACGCACACGCTGATCGGGGTGCTGATCATGGCGGCGGTGACGGGTGCGGTCGCGTTCGGCGTCGGGTCGACCCTGATCGCGACGGTCGTGCAGACCGCCGCACCAACGGCACCACGTATCGCCGGCGCTGTGGCGACTACCGCCTTCAATATCGGTGCCGTGCTCGGTCCCGCCGTCGCCGGTCTCGTCGTGGACCGCACCGGTCATCCCGCCACGGCGCTGTGGTGCGGCACCGCCTTCACGACCGCTGCGGTGGGTGTCGTTCTGGTGGGGCACCGTCAGCGCACCACGAGCCCGGTCGAGCAGGTGCGCGCGTCCGACCTGGGATAGCGGAGCCGATCGGCGCCATCCGAATCACACCGGGACACCGCCGTAGGTCCGCCGGTATCTCGCTTGGAGGAACGACAGGACGCCGAAGGCCATCAGGCCGAGAGATACCACGATGAGCAGCCAAGGCCCCAAGGCGCTGTCGGCGAAGTCGTGCAGTACGGCGTCGACCCCCTTGGCATTCGCCGGCTCGTAGTCAGCGGCCGCCACCACTGTGGCGAGTCCGATGCCCACGACGATCACGCCCCGTGCCAGATAACCGAACCGGCCCAACCAGATCACGCTGTCGCGCGACGCCTGGGTCATCCAGCCCATCCGCAGGTCATCGACGAAGGCGAGACGAAGCCCGCGCAGGGTTATCAGCACGCCCAGGGCAAGAACGGCCAGGCCGATCAGGAGAACCACCACCTGTCCCCCGTCCCAGCCGAGTATGCGGGCCGTCACGTCGCGTGCGACGGCGTCGCTGGGCTGCGGCGACCGGCCGTCGACGACGAACCGAAGGACCACGAAGAACGCTACGGCGTAGAAGAGCCCGAGAGCTGAGGCGCGCAGCCGAAGTCCGTTCGGACTTCCCGCGGGCACGGTAGCGGCCTGCGCCAGCCGCCAAGCCGCCAAGGCGGCGAATCCGAGGGCCAGGATCCACAGCAGTAGATAACCCAGCGGCTCACCGGCGAGCGCGGCGAGCGCCCCGCCCGCGTTCGGCTCGTGCTGCGCGGTGCCGACAGCCAGCATGAACGCGAGAATGCCGATCACGATGTAGGCGATACCGCGTGCGATGAAGCCGAATCGCGCTGCCCCGGCGAGCCCCCCGGACCCCGCAGACCTGCGCGACACCCGACTGTCACGCCGACGCCACCGGCCGCCGTACCGGCTCCGCCACCGACTGCCGTAGCCCCCGCGCCACCGGCGGCGTCCTACTCCGCCGGTACGGCGCCATCGATACCTAGGAGCACTTCGAAACAAGCTCATGATTCTCACCTCTCATGAACCCGTATTGCCCACTTCGGGTGGAATAACCGCGACGAGGTCGTCAATGGGCCTGCGCCGACTTCACCGGACCGGCACCGCGACCGTGCGAATCCGGCTGCCGCGCCTACGAATCCGCGCCGCCGCAGTGATCGTGGCCCCACCTCGATGTTTGCGTCGGCGGCGCGACTTGCGGTCGGTAAGATGAGCGTCGCTCACTTTGAATGATCAGCGGGAGGGCGCGATGCCGCCGAAGGTTGTCGGTCAGCGCCGTCGTCCTACGCAGGAGCGTGCCAAGGCGACCAGGGAGCACATTCTGGATACGGCGGCGCGGTTGTTCGGGGAGCGCGGTATCGCCGATACCTCGACCAACCGGATCGCGGTGGAGGCCGGGGTCAGCATCGGCACGGTCTACCGGTACTTCGCTGATCGCGCTGTCCTGGTCGAGGAGTTGCTCGAGCGGTTGCTCGAGAACATCGAGCGGCGCTTCACGCAGCAGGTTTTCCATTTGTCGGAGAAATCCGTCCAGCAGATCGTCATCGACATCCTGCAGGTGATCACCGCGGAACTGGTCGCGAACGCGCAATTGGTCCGTGCGCTGGTCGGCGGAGTGCAGTTCTACAGCAGTGGCATCCCCGAGTTCGAGCCGCGGCTGCGCCTGCTGGTCAAGGTGATGTTGATCCAGATCCTCGGCCCGGGCGACGATCACGAGTACGACGTGATGACGTTCGTCATGATCAATACCGGCTTCGCGGCGGTCCTGCGCGCGTCGGCTCTGGATGTGGACAGCCGTGCCCGCGCGGAGGCGATCGATATGACCGGACGGATGATCGGCGCCTGGATCGAGGCCGAAGCCAAGGCCACCGCCGTCTGAGAGATGCGTGCTCAAAAGTGAGCACCTCCCCAGGTTTCGGTGCCGAATCACTCCTCGGGCCCGACTGTGCGTGCCCTATTCCTCCTGTTCGGCAGCTTATTTCGAGGGCATCCGCCACCTGCCGAAAGCGGAGTAGTAGTTGATCGTGAGCTCGGATTACCGTTGATGACGGAGTGAACAACCGGTAACGCCGAGGCGCCGCGTAGTTGCTCCACCCCGGAAGGGTTGAGCTTGGACGTGGCCGCGGCTGCGCGGTGACGAGGAGGTCACAGGTGATGATCGAAGGCATCGTTCGTCCTGCTGTCGATCCGAAGGGGCAGCCGATCATCCGGCCTCTGCCCGAGGTGCGCCGGCTGGCGCGCGAGGTGGTCGCGCACATCGTCGATTCGGCGGCGCCCTGCCGGACACTGCCGCGTGGTGCGGTCGGCACCGACGTCGCCGAGGTGGTCCGAGCGTGCCTGCAGTGGGCGATCCAGCGATTGGACGGGCAGGCCGTGCCGGACCGCATCGACTGTTTGCAGGCCGCGGCAGCGGGGTGGGCCCGCGAGGGGATCCCGATCGACACCGTCCTGCACGCCGTTCACGCCGGGTTCAAATTCGGGCTGGACCTGCTGTGCGGTGACCGAGGATCCCGGCATCGCGTCGACATAGCAACCGGCGCCGCCACGGTAGTGGAGCTGTCGAATCTGCTGACAGCGACCGTCGGCAAAGCCTACGTCCGCGAATACAAGGCCATCGCTGCCGAACACCACACCGCGGTGCACACCCTGACCTCGGCACTGCTGGGCGGGCACGCGACATCCGCGATGGCCCGCGAATGCGGAATACCCCTCGCCGAGGAATATTTCGTGCTCGCTCTCGCCGTGCCCGCACATCCCGACGAAAGCCGACCCGGGCTCGACAGCCAGGTCGTCGCGCGGCGCAAGCTCCGCCGCCTCCAGGCCGCCCTCGCGGTCCTGTTCGATGACCGAGCGCTGTCACTGCTGTCGGTCGACGGGGGAACCATCCTCATTCCCCGCACGCGTCCCGCTGCCCCCGGCCTCGATGAGGTCGTTGAAACACTGTGCGCCGCAGCGCAAGTGCCGGTGACCGCCACCGTCGTGTCGGCAGCTCCCGACGAAGTCTCCACCGCGGCGGTTCAAGCCCACGAACTGCTGGACACCGTGCAACAGCTGGGGCGCGGACCGGGGCTGTACCGATTCACCGAGCTGGCGCTGCACTATCAACTGACCCGCCCAGGAGCCGGGCGAGACCGGCTCCGCACCCACCTGGCCCCGCTGATGGACCATCCGGACCTGTTGGAAACACTGCGAACTCATCTCGACACGGGCATGCACCGCCTGCGCACAGCCCGGCGACTGCAGGTCCATCCGAACACCGTCGATTACCGATTGCGGCGAATCGCGCAGCTCACCAGCCTCGACCCCGCCGACGGTAGAGGAGTCTGGTACCTGCGCTCCGCGCTCATCGCCTCATCCGCTCACGGCGACCCGAGCGAGATACCGGCCGGCACCCGCCGCCCGGCCTGACCTGTAGGCCGTCTGGCTAGAAGTGGCCGCCTCGGCGGCTCGGCCGCGGGACAGGCCGTCCGCGGTGTCGGGACCCGGTTGTCGATGTTCGGCAGAACCGAAGAAGCCCGGCGGATTCTCGCCGAGCGCTCCACGCTGCAGACGGCACAGCAGCTGGTCACGGTACTCGGCGGTATGAAGGGCGCGTCGATGCGGCGGCAAGATTCAGCGCGGCCACCTCGCCGAGTCCACCCTGCCCGATGAACCGGGCGCGCACGCGCGAACTCGCCGCTACCGAGCCGGGCGCAAATAACGAGCGAATCTCCTTGCGGCAAAGGAGAATTCGTCGTCGCAGCGCCGCGTGTTTACTCCGATATTACTCAGGATTCATGGTGTCGATACGGATTTCTCGCTACTGTTGACGGAGCCTACAAAGCGGTGGGAATCGAGAATCTCACATCGGCCGGGGGAAAACAGTCGCCCGTAGGGGAGTTCCCAGTGAAGTATCCAGTTTGCGCTCGCGTGCTCGGTCCATTGACGCTTGCTATCAATAATTACAACGCGACACCGACTGCCCAGAAGCAGCGGCAGTTGCTGGCATTACTCTTGGTCCGGCACGACACCGTTGTACCGGTGACGACCTTGATCGAAGAATTGTGGAACGACGATCCGCCGCGCAGCGCGGTGACAGTCGTGCAGACCTATGTCCTCGGAATCCGTAAGAAGATGGCTGCGCAGCTCGGGGTGGGGCAGGCAGAGGTGGCCGAACGTTTTCTCCGCACGCGCAGTAAGGGCTATTCCTTCGACGTCAAGGACTGCGTGTTCGATCTGCGCGACTATCAATCCATGTCCGAAGCCGCCCGATGCGCCGCCAAGACCGGCGACGACCAGCGGGCGGTGGATCTGTTCAGCGCGGCGGAGGCGCTGTGGAGCGGTCCGGCGCTGGTGGATGTGGAGGGCGGTATCCCGCTCGCCGCCGAGATATCGCATCTGGACCATCTGCGGCTGACCAACATCGAGCTGCGCGTCGAGGCGGAGTTGCGGCTGGGCAGGTATCGCGAGGTGTGTCCGGATCTGGCGCGGCTGGCCATGCAGCACCCGCTACACGAGCGGCTCCAGGCGTACTACATGTTCGCCCTGTGCCGCTCGGGGCAGCGTGCCCGCGCCTTGGCCGCCTATCAGCAGTTCAGCAGGTTCATGCAGGGTGAGCTGGGGCTGGATCCGTGCCAGAAGCTGCAGAAACTGCACCGGGACATCCTGGCTGCCTCCGACGTCTCGGTGAGCGCGATGCTCAACAGCCGTCACGCCGGTTATCTGATCGGGTGGCACTCCCCCGAGTTCCGCACCGCCGCCGCCGAGCCCGCCTGACGCCGTCGCCGGGCGCGGAAGTCGGCCGCGGGCCGAGCCCCGGGCGGAGGTCCGGCGCGCTCATCCCCGCCCGAGGAGCTCGTCCACCAACCCGGTGGTATGTGTCGCGGCACGCATCGCCGGGTGGTCGAGCACCTCGCGCAGGAAATCCCGGGTGGTCGCGACGCGGGTGCCGGAGATCCGGAATTCCTCCAGCGCCCGCCGCATCCGGGCGAGCGCCCGGTCGCGGTCCGGCGCCCACACCACCAGCTTGGCCAGCAGCGAATCGTAGTGCGGGGGTATCGAATAACCGGCGTGCGCATGGGTGTCCACACGGACGAAAGGACCTCCGGGCGGCGTGAATTCCGCCAGGACTCCCGGGGCGGGCGCGAATTCGGCGGCAGGGTCTTCTGCGTTGATCCGGCATTCGATCGCCGCGCCGCGCAGGACAATATCTTCCTGCGCGATGCCGAGAGGTTGCCCTGCCGCGACACGAATCTGCTCGGCGATCAAATCGATGCCGGTCACCATTTCGGTGACCGGATGTTCTACCTGAATTCGGCAGTTCACCTCCATAAAATAGTGATTACCCTCCCGGTCGACCAGGAATTCCACTGTTCCGGCGCCGGTATAGCCCGCCTCCAACACACCGTTCACAGCGGATCTGCCCATTCGATCGGCAAGACCTTCGGGCAGCAGCGGAGCCGGCGATTCCTCGATCAATTTTTGATGCCTGCGCTGCACCGAGCAGTCACGTTCACCCAGGTGCACGCCGTTGCCGTGGCCGTCACACAGCACCTGGATCTCGACGTGCCTCGCCGCGGCGAGATACTTCTCCAGATAGACCCGGCTGTCGCCGAACAACATCCGCGCCGTCGCCCTGGTCTGCTGATAGGCGCGCGGGAACGCCGCACTCTCGTGCACCACCTGCATGCCGCGCCCACCCCCGCCCGCTGCTGCCTTGATGATCACCGGGTAGCCGATCGAATCCGCGAGTGCGTGCGCCTCGTCGAGTTCGAGTGGATCGAGGCTGCCCGGCAGTAGCGGCAGTCCCGCCTTCGCCATCAGCGTGCGCGCCGACTGCTTGTCGCCGAGCCGGGCCATCACGTCGGCGGGCGGCCCGATCAGCGTGACGCCCGCCGCGCGGCAGGCGTCGGCGAAATCCGGTGACTCCGAGAGGAATCCGTATCCCGGATGGATCGCGTCGGCGCCGGTGAGCTCGGCGGCGGCGAGGATCGCCGCGGCGTTCAGATAACTGCGCTTGGCCGCGGACGGGCCGATCTGCACCGCCTCGTCGGCGAAACGCACCACCGCCGAGTCGGCATCGGCGACCGAGTGCACCGCCACCGTGCGCACGCCGAGCTCACGGCAGGTGCGCGCGACACGCAGCGCGATCTCACCGCGGTTGGCGATCAGGATCTTCTCGAACATGGCGCCACTCCTACGCGACCGACCGGACCAAGACTTGCTGCCGCGCACCGAACCGCCGGAAGCGGGCGCGCCGCTCGTCGGCCAGCTCCGCACCGCTGCGCCCGACCAGCTCGCCGAGGGTCGCGGCCAGAGCGCGGTGCAACTGCTCGGCCGCGGCCACGGGTGCCGAGCCCACGTCGTCGCCCGGCTCGGGCAGTACCGCGTCGACCACCCCGAGACGCAGGAGGTCACGCGCGGTGAGCGCCAGCGCGGCCGCGGCCCGGGGTGCGGCGGCGGGGTCGTTCCATACGATCGCCGCGCAACCCTCCGGGCTGATCACCGAGTACGTCCCGTTCGCGAACATCAGCACCCGGTTGGCCACACCGAGCGCCAGAGCCCCGCCGCTGCCGCCCTCGCCGATCACCACACTGATCACCGGCACCCGTAGTGCGGACATCAAACGGATGTTCTCCGCGATGACGATCGCCTGCCCCTGTTCCTCGGCGGTCGCCCCCGGATACGCGCCGGGCGTGTCGATCAAGGTGATGACGGGCAGTCCGAGCTTCTCGGCCAGCCGCATGAGCCGCGCCGCCTTGCGATAGCCGGCCGGGGTCGGCATGCCGAAGTTGCGTTCCATCAGCTCCTTCGGATCGTGTCCCTTCTGGTGGCCGATCACCACTACCGGTTGCCCGCCCAGCCACGCCGTTCCGCCCACCACCGCGGCGCAGTCGCCCGAGATCCGGTCGCCGCGCAACTCGCGGAACTCGTCGAAAGCGAGCGCGAAGTAGTCGAGCGCGGTCGGTCGTTGCGGGGCCCGCGCGCGGCGTACCTGCGTCCAGGGATCGGTCGCGGGAACGCGGGCCGGATCGGTGATCGCTCCCGCGTCCGCGGGGACGAGGGGCTCGGCCGGATCGATCGGGCCCGCGGCCCGCAGCAGCGCGCCGAGCGCCTGCCGCAGGCCGGCGCGCGGCACGATCATGTCGATCAACCCACGTTCCAGCAGGAATTCGGCGGTCTGGAACTTCGGCGGCAATTCCTGCCGGATGGTCTGCTCGATCACCCGGCGCCCGGCGAACCCGAGACGCGCACCCGGCTCGGCGATCAGCACGTCGGAGAGGGTGGCAAAGGAGGCCGCGACGCCGCCGTAGGTGGGGTCGGTGATCACACTGACGGTGAGGATGCCCGCCCGGTCCAGCTGCTCCAGCGCCGCGCTGGTCTTGGCCATCTGCATCAGCGACAGCGGCCCCTCCTGCATCCGGGCGCCGCCCGACGCGGTGACGATGATCAGCGGGATACGCCGGGCCAAGGCGGTTTCGGCGGCGGCGGTGATCATCTCGCCCACCGCGATGCCGAGACTGCCGCCCAGGAAGCGGAAGTCCATGGCGGCGAGCACCACCGGCCTGCCCTCGATCGCGGCCAGCGCGCACAGCACCGCGTCGGGCATGCCGGTGCGGGCGCGCGCGGCGGCCAGCCGATCCGGATAGGACTTGGTGTCGGTGAAGGTCAGCGGGTCGTCGTCGGTGGCGGCGACCGGCAGCGGCTCGAAGCGTCCGTCGTCGGCGAGCTGCACGACGCGCTGTTCGGCGGTGATCGGAGTGTGCCTGCCGCATTCGCCGCAGACGCCGAGGTCGCGGGCGAACCGTTTGCCGTACAGCGGGATCAGGCATGCCGGGCAGAGCACCCAGTCCGCGGCGGCGCCATCTCGGCCGTGTGCTGACTTCATCACGCGTGTCTCCTTGCTCGGGGAACGGGTGATCGATCCGGGCAGCGCCGGCCGGGCGATCACAACGACAGCGTGCACCCCGCCGCTCGAGAACAACTCGATTCGTTCGCTCGAGCGATGTTCGAGGGCCGTCCTCGATGCTCGATCACACCATCGAAGGGAGAATCGCCATGAGTACCAAAGCATCCGGTGGTGCGCGATGAGCCGCCGCGTTGTCGTCACCGGGCTCGGGGTCCGCGCGCCCGGCGGGTCGGGCAAGGACGAGTTCTGGAAGCTTTTGTCGGAAGGCCGTACCGCGACGCGCCGAATCTCGTTCTTCGACGCCTCGCCGTACCGGTCCCAGGTAGCCGGCGAAGCGGACTTCGACCCGGTGCGGGAGGGCCTGTCGCCCAGGGAGATTCGGCGCATGGACCGTGCGGTGCAGTTCGCCGTGGTCTGCGCGCGGGAGGCGGTGGCCGACAGCGGGCTCGACTTCGCGGCGGTCGATCCGCACCGGCTCGGCGTGAGCCTCGGCAGTGCGGTCGCTGCGGCCACCAGCCTGGAGCGTGAATACCTGGTGCTGTCGGACTCCGGCAAGAACTGGCTGGTCGATGAAACGTATCTCTCCCCGCACATGTTCGACTACATGATCCCCAGCGTGATGCCCGCGGAGGTGGCCTGGAGCGTGGGGGCGGAGGGACCCGTGGCGATGGTCTCCAACGGGTGCACGTCGGGACTGGACTCGGTCGGGCACGCGGTGCAACTGATCCGTGAGGGCTCGGCCGACGTCATGGTGGCGGGCGCGTCGGACACCCCCATCACACCGATCGTGGTGGCCTGCTTCGACGCGATCAAGGCGACCACACCGCGCAACGACGAAGCGGAAGTAGCCTCGCGGCCGTTCGACAACTCGCGTAACGGGTTCGTCCTCGCCGAAGGCGCCGCGATGTTCGTGCTGGAGGAATACGAGAGCGCCCGCAAGCGCGGCGCACGCATCTACGCCGAGATCTCCGGCTACGCGACTCGCTGCAACGCATATCACATGACGGGTCTCAAGGCGGACGGTCGCGAGATGGCCGAGGCGATCCGGGTCGCGCTCGACGAATCCAGGATCGACCCCACCGGCGTGGACTACATCAACGCGCACGGTTCGGGCACCAGGCAGAACGACCGGCACGAGACCGCCGCGGTGAAGCGCAGTCTCGGCGCGCACGCCTACGCCACGCCGATGAGCTCGATCAAGTCCATGGTCGGGCACTCGCTCGGCGCGATCGGATCGGTCGAGATCGCCGCCTCGCTGCTGGCGCTGGAATACCAGGTGGTGCCGCCGACGGCGAACCTGCACGAGCCCGACCCGGAGTGCGATCTGGACTACGTTCCGCTGGTCGCCCGGGACCACCGGATGAACACGGTGCTCAGCGTGGGCAGCGGGTTCGGCGGATTCCAGAGCGCGATGGTGCTGCGCAAGCCCGAGGCGGTGGCGGCATGATGCTGGTGACCGGAATGGGTGTGCTCGCGCCGAACGGAGTCGGCGTGGAGCGTTTCTGGGATGCCGTGCTGGCCGGACGCGGCGGCATCGCGCCGCTCACCCGGTTCGACGCCGGCCGCTCGGCGGCGCGCCTCGCCGGCCAGGTGACCGATTTCGACGCCGGCGAGCACCTGCCGAGCCGGCTGCTGCCGCAGACCGACATCTCGACCAGGATGGCGCTGGTCGCCGCGCAGTGGGCGCTGGACGACGCGAAGGTCGACACCGCGGTGATGACCGACTACGACATGGGCGTGGTGACCGGAAATGCCTCCGGCGGCTTCGAATTCACGCACCGGGAGTTCAACAAGCTGTGGTCGCTCGGCTCCGGGCACGTCAGCGTGTACGAGTCCTTCGCGTGGTTCTACGCGGTGAACACCGGCCAGATCTCCATCCGGCACGGCATGCGCGGGCCGAGCAGCGCCTTGGTCGCCGAGCAGGCCGGCGGGCTGGATGCGATCGGCCACGCGCGCCGCACCGTGCGACGCGGGACGCCGCTGGTGGTCACCGGTGGCGTCGATTCGGCGCTGGATCCGTGGGGCTGGGCCTCGCACGTGTCCAGCGGCGCGGTGAGCACCGCGACCGACCCCGAACGCGCCTATCTGCCGTTCGACGCCGCCGCCGCCGGATACGTGCCCGGTGAGGGCGGCGCGATGCTGGTCGTCGAGGACGCCGCCGCGGCGCGGGCCCGTGGTGTACCGAAGGTACACGGCGAAATCGCCGGCTACGCTTCGACTTTCGACCCGCCGCCCGGTTCGGGGCGCCCGTCGAGTCTGCGCCGCGCCGCCGAGCTCGCGCTGGCCGATGCCGGGATGACGCCCGGTGACATCGATGTGGTGTTCGCCGACGCCTCCGGCATACCCGACCGCGACCGCGACGAGGCCGCCGCCATCGAGGCGATGTTCGGGCCCTGCGGCGTTCCGGTCACCGCGTCGAAACCGCTGACCGGACGCCTGTTCTCCGGTGCTGGCCCGCTCGACATCGTGACCGCACTGCTGGCGATGCGCGACTCGGTCATCCCGCCGACCGCTCACACCACCACGCTCGCCGAGAACTACCGGATCGATCTGGTCCTCGGCGCACCGCGCACCGCCACCGTCGGCGGTGCGCTCGTCCTGGCCCGCGGGCGCTGGGGTTTCAACTCCGCGGTCGTCGTGCGCGCCGTATCCGACCGAGTACTCCCAGGGAGCGAATCATGACCATGACCATCACCGAACTACGCCGGATTCTCGTGGACTGCGCGGGCGGCGAGGACCTCGCCGAACTCGACGGCGACATCGCCGCAGCGGAGTTCGAGGAGCTGGGCTACGACTCGCTCGCGCTCATCGAGACCGCGGCGCGGATTCAGCGCGACTTCGGCGTCATGATCCCGGAGGAGCAGCTCATCGAGGTCAAGACGCCACAGGAGCTGGTCGACATCGTGAACGCCCAACTGCGGGGCGCGGCATGAGGGTCAGGCCCGACGGCGGCAGCGCGTGTGACCACGCGATGCCCGCACCCGCCGAGGAGGATAGAGCATGAACCCCAGCGTGATGAGCCACACCAAGGTGGTGCACGCCGCGCCCCAGGTCGTCTACGACCTGGTCGCCGACGTGACCAGGTGGCCGGTGATCTTCGAGCCGAGCGTGCTGGTGCGCCACCTGCACCGCGGTCCGGACGAGGAGCGTTTCCGGCTGTGGGCGACCGTCGGTGGCGCGGTGAAGAACTGGACGTCGCGGCGGGTGCTGGACGCCGGGCAGCGCCGCATCGCCTTCGAGCAGGAACGCAGCCAGGCGCCGATCGCCTCGATGGGCGGCGGCTGGTCGTTCCGCGAGGTCGGTCCTGGCACGACGAAAGTCACGCTGGATCACCACTTCACGGTGGTGGACGGGGTGGAACCCGAGCAGGTCGCCGCATCGGTGGACCGCAACAGCGAGACCGAGCTCGCGGCGCTAGCCCGCATCGCCGAACTCGGCCACCCGGTGCAAGAGGTGATTCACACCTTCGAGGACACGGTGCCGCTGGAGTGCTCGGCCGCCGAGGCGTACGACTTCGTCTACCACAGCGAACGCTGGCCCGAGCAGGTGCCGCACGTCGGCCGTATCGAGCTCACCGAGGACGCCGAGGGCGTGCAGCTGATGGAGATGGATACGGTGACCGCGGGCGGGATTCCGCACACCACCAAGTCGATCCGAGTGTGCTTCCCCGGCGATCGGATCGATTACAAGCAGCTGGTTCCGCCCGCGATACTGTTCGGCCACAGCGGCGCTTGGGAATTCGCCGAAGGTCCGGACGGCGCCATGGTGACCGCACGGCACACGGTGGCGATCAATCCGGCGGCCGCGCGCGAGATACTCGGTGCGAACACCGATCTCGCCGACGGCCGCGCATATCTCACCGAGGCGCTATCGAGCAACAGCCGCAATACGCTGCGGTGCGCGGAGCGCTACGCCGCGACGACGAAGTCGCCGACATGACAGCCACCGAGACGGCGGCCACACCGCGCGTGCACGAAGTCGCCGACGGCGTCTACGCCTACACACACAGCCGTGGCGGCTGGTGTGTCAGCAACGCCGGGGTGCTGACCGGGCCGGACGGCGCGGTGGTGATCGACACGCTGGCGACGGAGGCACGCACCCGGGCCCTCGTCGAGTTCGTCGACGGGCTGGGTACCGGCCCGGCGCGCACCGTCGTGAACACCCACCATCACGGCGACCACAACTTCGGCAACCACCTGTTCGGGCCGACCGCCGTCGTCATCGGCCACGACCGGATCCGGCCCGAGATGATCGAGACGGGGCTGGCGCTGACGAAGCTGTGGCCGGACGTCGAATGGGGCGATGTGCGGGTCACGTTGCCGAGCATCACGTTCAGCTATCACCTGACCTTGCACCAGGGCGAGCGCCGGGTGGAGCTCATCCACTTCGGGGCCGCCGCGCACACCACCAATGACGTGGTGGCGTGGCTGCCCGAGGAACGCGTGCTGTTCGCCGGGGACCTGGTGATGGCGGGCGCGGCGCCGTTCTGCCTGATGGGGTCGATCAGCGGTTCGATCACGGCGGTCCGGCGGCTGGCCGCGCTGGGCGCGGAGACGGTCGTCGCCGGGCACGGCCCGGTCACCGGGCCGGAGATCTTCGACCAGACGCTGCGGTATCTGAGCTGGGTACAGAACTTGGCGGCGGAGGGACGCGCACTGGGTCTGACGCCGCTGGCGACCGCGCTGGAGGCCGACCACGGCGAGTTCGCCGAACTGGTCGATCAGGAGCGGTTGGTCGGCAACCTGTATCGCGCGGACGCGGAACTGACCGGCGGCCGGCTCGGCGAGCCGCTGGACGTGTTGGCGATCTTCGACGAAATGGTGCTCTACAACGGTGGGCAGGTGCCGGCATGCCTGGCCTGAGCACCGAGTCGGTGCGGGTCTGCGTGATCGGCGGCGGCCCCGCGGGACTGATGACCGGACTGCTGCTGGCGCGCTCCGGCGTGGACGTGCTCGTGCTGGAGAAGCATCCGGATTTCCTGCGGGATTTCCGCGGCGACACGGTGCACACCTCGACGCTGCTGGCGATGAACGAACTCGGCTTGGCCGAGGAGTTCCTCGCGCTGCCGCACGTCGAGCTGCCCCAGTTGCCGATGGCGACCGCCACCGGTCCGGTGGTGTTCGCGGACTTCAGCGCTCTGCCCGGGCCTTTTCCGTTCGTGGCGTTCATGCCGCAGTGGGACGTGCTGAATTTCCTCGCCGAGGCCGCCCGCCGCTATCCCGGCTTCCGCCTCGTCCAGGAGGCGGAGGTCACCGAGCTGGTGCAGCGCGACGGCACGGTAGTCGGCGCACGCGCCGAGACGCCCGATGGACCCGTGGAGATCACCGCCGACCTGGTGATCGCCGCTGACGGACGGCACTCGATCGTGCGCAGGTCGGGCCTGCTCGAGGTCGCCGCCAGCGCGGCGCCGATGGACGTGCTGTGGTTCCGGGTGAGCAAACCCGAGGGCGAACGCCTGCCCACCGTGCGCAGCGGCAAAGGGTTCTTCATCGTCTGTATCGACCGCGGAGATTATCTTCAGGTCGCGTACATGATCCCGAAGGGCGGCTTCGCGACGATCCGGACCGCGGGGTTGGCGCGGTTCCGCGCGGATCTGGCCGCCATCTATCCTGCGCTCGCGCCACATCTGGACGCGGAGATCTCGGATTGGGGCGACGTGAAGCCGCTCGACGTCCGGGTGGACCGGCTGCGCCGCTGGTACCGGCCGGGGCTGGTGGCGATCGGGGACGCGGCGCACGCGATGTCCCCGGCCGGTGGAGTCGGGATCAATCTGGCCGTGCAGGACGCCATCGCGGCCGCCCGGCTGCTGGCGCCGATCCTCACTACGGGCGCGACCGCCACCACGGCACAGCTGCGCGCCATCCAGCGCCGCCGCGAATTCCCCATGCGCGTCGTGCAATTCGCGCAATTACACCTACTGGCCGACCTCTACCCCAGCGCGGGACGGGCGGCAACCGACAAACCGCTGCTGGTCCGGCTGCTCCGCCGTTTCCCGCGCCTGCCCCGGCTGGTGGCCCGGGTGATCGGCCTCGGTGTCCGCCCCGAGCCGGTGCCGCCCGCCATGACTTCGACCGGAACCACCTCGGCCCTCACGAAACTCAGGGAGAACTGATCGTGTCGACCTACTTGCTCATCCACGGCGCCTTCCATGGCGGATGGGTCTGGCAGCGGGTGACCCCCCTGCTCGAAGACGCGGGCCACCGCGTCGTGGCCCCTTCGCTGGTCGGTCTCGGCGACCGCGCGGACCTGCTCACCGCGGACGTCGGCCTCGACACCCACGTCCAGGACCTGATCGATCTGATCACCTCCGAGGACCTGACCGGTGTCGTCCTCGTCGGGCACAGCTACGGCGGCATCGTGGTCACCGCCCTGGCCGACGCCGTGCCGGACCGCATCGCCGAACTCGTCTACATCGATACCTTCGTGCCCCGCGACGGCGAAGCGGTGGCCGACATCATGCCCGGCATGGTCGAGGCCTTCGCCGCCGCGGCGGCCGCCACCGGCGACGGCTGGCGGGTGCCGCCGCAAACCGAACCGGCCGGCGACGGCGGGCTGTACGGGGTCACGGAGGAACCCGACCTCGGCTGGGTGGCGTCCATGCAGACACCGCAATCGCTGAAGACCTTCCAGCAGCCGATGACCTTGACCGATCCCGAGGCGCTGGCCGCGATTCCGGTGACGCACGTCCACTGCAGCGAAGGCGGCGAGGACTTCAAAGCTATGCGCGCGGCCATGCCCCGCACCTTGCCGCCCGCCGACCTGCCCGCCGAACGGCTCCACGTGCTGCCCACCGGGCACGACTGCATGATCACGATGCCGCGCGAATTGGCCGGATACCTGCTCGAGCTCTCCCCTCGACCAGCACCGGCGCCGTGAATGTCCGGCTGGTGAGCGGAACGGCGCGGTTTCGATCCCGATCGGACGGTGACGCCGAGCGCAGCTGTGCTCGGCGTCCCTCCGTGACGGCCGGAAGCTGAGGGATCAGCCCGGCGTCCCGGCGGCGTCATAGGCGGCGCGCGCCGCGAGGACCTCGCCGAGGTGTTCGCCGGACCACGCCACGATGCTGCTGAACACCGGAGTCAGCGTCGCGGCAAGCGGGGTCGCCTCGTACTCGACGCGCGGCGGGACCTCCGGGTGATAGGTGCGCGCGACCAGGCCGTCGCGTTCGAGCTGACGGAGGCGCTGGGTGAGGACTTTGGGGGTCAGGCCCGGAATTCGCTGTTGCAGTTCGGTGAAGCGCAGCCTGCCGTCGTGGATGAGGACCCAGAGGACCTGGGTGGACCAGCGGCCGAACACCAGGTCGATGACCGGCGTGATCGGACAGGGGTCGATGGGCGTTTCAGGCGCGGCGGTCATACGTCCTCCCGGTAAGTCACTTTCCCCTTGGTTACTACTATACTTCGGAAAGTAACCTGTTCCCAGGTTCGCGCATACGCGAAATCCGAAGGAGCACAGTCATGACGACGACAACGGTGGCCGGACGCCTGGACCTGCCGCGCCGCCCCGGCGATCGGCCCAGCACCCGCGAGCACAATCCGCACCAGCAGCTCAGCCAGATCGCGCCTGCCGTGCTGCAAGAGGAACTGTGGTCACGGATGAGCACGCTCGACGGCGTTCTGCTCGGCCACAGCGGAGTATCCCTGCCCGACACCCGCGCGCTGCACCTGCGGCCCACCATGGCCCAGGGGCCCGCCGAGGCATACCTCGCGGGCACCGAATTCGCCCACCTGCACGGGCACGGCGACGGCAGTCTGCACATGTGCCTGCCGGAGGACGTCGTGGCACAGGCGATCCGGCTTTGCTGGGCCGAACCCCATCCGATGGCCCGCCAGGGCTACCTGCCCGGGACGGTAGTGATGGTCTACGGGCCGCGCGACCGTACGGAGCTGGACGTCGCCTGGCAGCTGGTGCGGATCAGTCACGGCTTCGCCCGCCACGCGGCTACAGCGTGATTAGAGCGGCTGCCGCCATCGTCGGTGCCATGAACGCAACCGATCTTGTGGGTACCTGGGAACTGTTGTCCTACTACGACATCGACGAGCAGGACACGACCAGCCGAGGGCCACTCGGCGACTCGCCGCGCGGACTGTTGATCTACAGCGCGCACGGCTACATGTCGGTGAGCATGATGCGCACGGACGGAGCCCCGGGCGCGAACCCGTTCATGGGCTACGCCGGCACGTGGCGGCGGTCCGGCACCGAGATGGTGCACGCGATCAGCGTCTGCTCCAACCCCGCGTGGGCGCAGACCGAGCAGGTGCGGCAGATGTCACTGAACGGCGACGTGCTCACGCTGATCGGCTCCGCCCAGGTCGGCGGGCGGACACAGCGGCGGGTACTCACCTGGCGCCGCAGCGGACCGCCCGCCTGAACCACGTTGTCATTCCGGAGAAAACGAGAACAAAGGCTCGTCGAATTGAACCGGTTCGTTGTCTTGCTTGAGTATCCCGCTGATCACCCCGCCCGCTTGGGCGGTCACCGGGATCATCAACTTCATCGCCTCGACGATGGCGATCTGCTGCCCGGCGCTCACCCGCTCGCCGACCTCGACGAACGGATCCGCCCCCGGCTCGGGGCACCGATAGAACACACCGACACTGGGTGCGCGCACTACCGCACCCAGTGCTGGAACATCCTGGGCGGCAACAGTTTCCACCGTAGTCGCCGCGATCGCGGCGGGCGCAGCCTGCACCGCGGCCTGCCATTCGGCCTCGACGGTCACCTCCCCCACCTGGAATCGCAGCGCGCTCGGCTGCTGCGGGAAACCCGCGAGCAATTGCAACGCGCCGGTCTGGATCGCCTCCAGCACCCGGAGGTAGTCCTCGTGCCCCGTGGCCGGGGCGTCGGCGGTGTTTTCGTCCACTGCGGTCATTGCCGTCGCTCCTTGTCAGTAATTACCGAGACCGCCACAGACGTTCAGCGCCTGTGCGGTGACCGCGCCCGCGCCCGGACCGATCAGGTAGTCGACCATCGCCGCCACCTCGAACGGTTGCACGTATCGACCGATCGGTACCCGCGCGCTGACCCGGGCGTGCACCTCGTCGGTGTCGACACCCCACAGCCCGGAGTAGACCTCGCGCACTCGCTCGGCCATCGGCGTCTCCACGAAACCGGGGCAGACGGCGTTGACCGTGATGCCGGTCTTGGCCAGTTCGAGCCCGAGCGCCTTGGTGAAACCGACCACCCCATGCTTGGACGCGGAGTACGGGGCGCCGTGCACGACGCCCTGTTTGCCGCCCGTGGAAGCGATGTTGACGATCCGTCCGCTGCCGCGTTCGAGCATGCCGCCCGCGTTCAGCACCGCCTTGGTCATCAGGAACACGCTGTTGAGATTGGTGTTGATCACGTCGAACCACAGTTCGTCGCTCACTCGAGCGGTGACGCCGCCGCCGCTGCGGCCCGCGTTGTTGATCAGGATGTCGATCGGGCCGTAGCGCCGCACACCCGCGTCGACGTACTCGCGAACCTGCGCGGCGTCGGCGACATCGCAGATGGTGCCGTCCACCTCGTGCCCCTCGTCCTGCAGGCTTTTCACCGTGTCGGTCACCCGCTGCTGATCGCGGGCGCAGAGGAACACCGCGATGCCCTGGGCCGCCAGGCTTTTGGTGATCTCCAGGCCCATTCCGCTGGTCGCTCCGGTGACCAGCGCGACGCGCCGATTTTCCGCCATGACTCCTCCATCGGTAGATCTTCCGAACTCGCCGGGCTTTTCGATCACCAGGGTCGACCGGCGTCCTATAGATCCGGTCAACCACCGGTGGCGAGTCGCGGCTCAACCGAGGCTCTAGCGGCGTCGGCCACTGTGGCGTGCAGCCGAGCGCCGCCGCACCCACAGGAGCAACCATGGCCACCGTCGCAAGCCGCACCGAGTTGTACGCCGAGGTCCAGCAGTTCTACGCCGAGCAGATGCAGCGGCTGGACAGCCGCGATATCCCCGGCTACGCCGCGACCTTCACCGAGGACGCGGAGTTCGAGCACACGCCGGGCATCCCGCCCGCCCGCACCAGAGCGGGCATCATCGCGGACCTGGTCGAGTTCCACAAGCGCTTCGAGACCGACCCGATGCAGCGCAGGCATTGGTTCAACATGATCAACCTACAGCCGCAGGACGACGGCACCATCGTGTCCACCGCCTACTGCCTGGTGGTCAAGATCCGCCCGAGCAGCAAGCCGGAGATCGCGCCGAGCTGCGTCGTGCACGACGTGCTGGTCTACGTCGACGGAGCGTTGCTGACCCGGTCGCGGCGCGTCGCCCACGACTGATTTCGACTGTTTCCCGACCACTATTCGAGGAGAACCCACGTGAACTCCGTTCAGCCAGCCCTGCTCACGCTCGCCACCGACGCCCAGGACCTGCTGTTCCGGGATGCTCGCACGGCGAACACCTTCACCGATGAGCCGGTCACCGACGAACAGATCCGCGCGATCTACGAACTGGTCAAATACGGCCCCACATCGATGAATCAGCAACCACTGCGGATCGTTCTGGTGCGCAGCGCCGAAGCTCGCGCCAGGCTGGTCACCCACATGATCGACAACAACAAGACGAAGACCGCTGCCGCGCCGCTGTCGGCGATCCTGGCGGCCGACCTGAACTTCCACGAGAACCTGCCCAAGGTGTTCCCGCACGCCCCCGAGGCCAAGGACTACTTCGCCGATCCGGATCAACGCGCCGAGTCCGCGCGCGCCAACACCTTGATCCAGGTCGGCTACTTCATCCTCGGCGTCCGAGCAGCCGGCTTGGCGGCGGGTCCGATGAACGGTTTCGACGGACCCGGCCTGGACAAGGACTTCTTCCCGGACGGAAACCACACCGGCCTCGTCGTGGTCAATATCGGCAAGCCGGGACGGAGCGCGTGGTTCCCGCGTTCACCGCGACTGGACTACGACGAGGTGGTCAGTACGGTCTAGGGCATCGGTGCGGGTGACCGGAGCTGGGCACTTCGAGCCGAAGACGGTGCACGGGGCCCGCGAGGAGCGTCTCGCGGGCGTCTGTCGCGGCGGTCGGCCCCGCCTCGGTGACGGGGCCTTGCGCCAGCCGCGACCAGGAACTTCGATCTGTGTCGAACACGTGGGTCACTCGCGGCTGTGCACGCCGGTGCGCCGTTTGTAGATCATGTGCGTGCCCCAGCCGGTCAGTGCGGCGGCGAGCACCATGTACCCCGTGTAGACGGCGATCAGGAGCAGGCCGTACTCGTGAACCCAGCCGCTCAACAACCCCGCTGCGGTAAGCCCCACGAGGAGCAGCACGGCGCCCACCACGACAGCGGGCACACCCAGTGGCGCCAGGTCGTCATCGACACCGGCCTGCTGCAGCGTCGAGGGGCGGTGCGCGGGGCTCCAGCCGCCGCGCCCTGACCTGTCGTTATTCGATACATCGGCGGAAACTCTGGTGACCATGGTGTCCTCCAGGCGGCCGTTGGTGTCGACCGGGTTTGCGATCCCGCGGCGGGAGCCTCGGTCGACGATCGCCTACGTCGGGGTCTTCGGGCCGCCATGCCGCGGAAGGAATCCTCCGCCCGGCACCGCGATCGGTATCGAATCGGAGTCGGCTGGCGACCAACTGCGGATCAGTCTGCTTCGTACGCTACGGATGCAATACGTTGCCCGCATCACACTCGGATGCGGCCCGACTCCGATACCGGACCGTGACCTTTTTCGGCAATGCGGCCGCTGAGCGGGAGCGGTGGCGATCCTCGGGAGAGCAAATCCGCACCTACCACCCGGCAAATTCATAGCCATCGTTTATCGAATCGTTAGCAAGCGACGAGCCACGGAGGAACAATCGAACCGATCGCGTGTCCGGCACGCGATCGGTTTCGAAGTTGCGGGCGCGTCGCGCGCCGGGACGCATAATCGGCTCACCGACGCGAGAAGGACCGCAGCGATGCACGTGAAGAACATGAGCCTCGGGAGCCTGTTGATCTTGGCCTGGTTGATCATCGGCCTGATCGCGGCAGGTCAACGCGATTATTTCGACAGGGGACCGATCAACTGCGCCGGCTTCGGGTCGATTGCCCTGACGGTACTCGCCGGTCCACTGAATTACCTGGGCCTCAATCCCAAGGTCACGGATTGCAACGTGCCCCAGCCGAGTCCGTGACCGACGGGTTCGACCGGGGTCCACGAGACGCCGCGCCGGAGCCGCGGACCAACGGAGCCGGGCCGCCCTTGCGGCTTACGCTCCGACATCAGAAGTGGCGCGAAGGTCACTCGGGCGCATGCCCCGGTGCCGTTTGAATGCCGCGCTGAAACCGAAAGCATCCGCATAGCCGACGGCCTTCGCCACCTGCGCCACGGTGAGAGTGCGGTCGGCGAGCAGTTCCTCCGCGTCGTCCATCCGGCATTCGGTGAGGTACGCCAGTGGCGACTGCCCCATCACCTCGGTGAAACGCCTCGCGAACAGGGCCCGCGACACGCCCGCCTCGGACGCCAGGGACGCCACGGTCCAGCCGGCGGCGGGTTGCTCGTGCATCGCCTCCAGCGCCGGCCCGACCACCGGGTCGGCCGGTCCGCGATACCATCCCGGCGCCTCGGCGGCCTCCTTTTCGAACCAGTCACGCAGTGTGCACACCAGTGCCCAGTCGAGCAGCCGGTCCATCAGCGCCTGTGCTCCGGCCGGCCGCGCGGCCGCGTCCGCGGCAACCGATTCCATCCAGGCGCATACCTCCACGTCGTCGGACACCACCAAAACGGGTGGCAGCGCGCGCAGAAGCCGTTCATGGCGCCGGCCCGAGGCCCGATAGGCACCGACGATCAGAGCGGTCTCGCCGGCCGGGTCGTTACCCCACCGTCCACCTTCCAGACCGGTTTCGCATTCCGCATCCGCCGCGAAGCAGGCGACCTCGTATTCGGCGTGTGGCAGGTCGACCGAATCAGGTCGGTCGGCGAGGAGGAACGGTTCGGGACCGCGCACGATCGCGGTGTCTCCGGCCGAGATCCGTTGCCGCGCACCGTCGGACAGCAACAGCGTGCCACCGCCGCGCAGCACCGTCACCATGGTCAACGGTGCACGGTCGGCGAAGCGGATGGTCCACGGCGCCTCCAGAACCGCGTGGGTGAGTACGGCTCCTTCGGCACGGATACCACCCAGCAACTTACTCAAGGGATCCACGCCACGAGAATAGACGAACTCCTATCGAATGTAGATCTTTACCCATAGATCGTCCACCGGATCGCGTGTGGAATGGAACTCGACCGCACAACCGATCGTCCGGAAAACCGGACCGCAATGGAGGACCCCGTGCCGAGCAACTCGATCGAGGACGCCCTGACCACTCCCACCGCGCTGGTCGTGGTCGCCCACCCCCGTCCCGACTCGCTGACCGCCCATATCGCCGAGCTGACCGTCGGCCGACTCACCGCGGCGGGCTACCGGATCGACCTGCTCGATCTGCACGCCGAGGGCTTCGATCCCCGAATGACGGCCGCCGACCTACCGGACTGGAACAACCGGGACAAGACCTACTCCCCCGAGGTCGAGAAGCATATGCGGCGCATCCTCGCCGCCGATGTCATCGTCGCGGTGTTCCCGGTGTACTGGATGCAGATACCCGCGATCCTCAAAGGCTGGATCGATCGCGTGTGGAACTACGGATTCGCCTACGGCCGCAGCAAACCCCGGCTAGCGGGCAAGCGGATGCTGTGGCTCGGCCTGGCCGGCGCGGCGGACGACGACGGAGTCGTCGACATCATGCAGCAGGCAATGAGCGCACAACTCGACGACGGAATCGCCTACTACTGCGGCCTGACACAGTCGACGGTGGGACTGCTGCCCGGAGCCGAGGAAAAACCGCAGCGCCTGGACGCCGACGGCAATCTACTGCTCGACAACGCGCTCACCGGCGCCGCGCGCGACGCCCACTTCGCAGCGTTGGAGGACCGGGCCCTGCGCTTCGTCGACGATTTCCTCACCGGCGACCGGGTACCGGCCTGAACTTCACCGAAGGCCGCGGGTCGTGACGTCGGACTGTGTTCGATGAGCCGGGTCGGACAACCATGTGGATCGCGGCGCCACGGACGGTCGCCGCGATCCACGTGGTTCCAATCGTGAGCATTCGGGATCAAGACAGGCAACCGATCGCGAGAATTGACGTCATGTCGACAGGGATCGCTTCAACGTTGGTTACGGGCCTGCTGCCACTACTCGGCGCAGGGCTCGGCGCATCGGCAACAGTTATGGTGCAACGGAGTTCGGCGCGGGCCGCGAAGATGAAGTTCCTCGCAGAGAGTCGCCTTGCCGGCAGAGACGAGTTGAAGTCAGCGATCATCGACTACTTCGAGACAGCACAGCGACTGCAGGGAGAACTCGATATCCGAGAGCGCGGAGGTAGCCCTGCCGATCTGAAGCGACTTATCGAATGCGTCTGGCTAGCAGAGAAGCGGGTCGAGCTCATCTGCTCAGACACTCTGCGGGACCGCGTAGTTGCTCATGCACGGGGATTGCACGACGTCGTTCGAGACCCTGTGACCCACCCTGACTGGTGGGCGCATTGCTCGTCGCTCCAACGCGACCTCCTCGCAGAAGCAAAGGCAGAGCTGGTACCGAAGCACGATTGGTGAAAGCGTCCAGCAGACACGCCGCTGCTCGGCAGCCTCGCGGCCACCCCGACCCAGCCCTCTCCGGAACCACAGACCAGGGGCCCTCCCTGCACGCCTACCAGGGCAATTCGCCGGTTTCGTCCTGGAACGTTCCGGTCGGGCCGTCCGCGCCGAGGGTCGCGAGTTGCACGACAGTTCTGGCGCTCTCCTCCGGCGATCGTCCGATTCCGAAGGCTGCGGTCATGTCGGTGGCGGTGGTGCCGGGCTCGACCGCGTTGAACTTGATACCCGGCTGGGACTTGGCGTACTGGACGGTCAGCATGGTGGCTGCCGACTTGGACGCGGAGTAGAGCGCGAGCGGCAGGTGGTACTCCGGCCGCTCGGGGTTGTTCACCGCCCAGAACGACCCGGCGCTGCTCGACACGGTCACCACGGTGGGGTTCGAGGATTTGCGCAGCAGGGGAAGCGCGGCCTCTGTGACGCGCACGATCCCCACCGCGTTGGTGTCGAAAACTCGCAGCGCCGCCGGACCGTCGATCGGGCCGTCCCCGAGGACACCCGCGTTGTTCACCAGAACGTCGAGCCGGCCCTCGGCCGCATCGATCGTTGCGAGGGCGCTGCGCACCGAGGCGTCGTCGGTCACGTCGAGCTGCACGAATCGGGCGCCGAGCTCCGCGGCGGCCTTCTCGCCGCGCTCGCGGTCTCGCGCGCCGAGGTAGACGGTGTGCCCCAGCTCCACGAGCTGCTTGGCGGTCTCGAAACCGATGCCCTTGTTGGCTCCGGTGATCAGTGTGACGGTCATGTGCTTCCTCTCGAAAGATGCGGCCCGCGTGGGCCGTCGGGCCCGGTTCATCCCGGTGTTCAGCCGGCCGGTTGCCGGAGTAGTTCGCCGGCGTCGCGCAGGGCCGTCATATGCACGAAGCGCCCTTCGCGGACATAGATGGCGTACTCGTCGAGTTCCGCATCGATCGATGCTGAACTCGACTCTAACACGTTCCGCATCGATCGCTACAGAAGAGTTGGCGCGACAGCTCACCGCTCGCGATGACGCGGTTCGCTCACCGAGGCGATCGCCGGGCGATTGTCAGCAGGGCGGCCAGGCACGAAGGGCGGCGGCGGCGATTTCCTGGAGTTCGTCGCGATCGACACCGCTGGCAGCTTGTACCGCGATGCCGTACGCCACGGTGGTGACATAGCGGGCAAGCAGCGCCGGGTCGGCCTCCGCGGGCAAGTCGCCGTCGTCGACGGCTCGCTGGAACCGCTCCCGGACGCGGGAGTGGCCGTCGCTGCGCCATACGACGAGGAGGTCGCGGACCCCGCGCCCGGAGTCACTGGTGACCAAGGCGCCCTGGACACCGAGACATCCGTGGGGATGCGCCGGGCGCGTGGTAGTCCGGATGACGCCAGCCAGGATTGCGGTGGCCACGCCGAGAGCGGTCGGCTCTTCCAGGGCGCGGACCAGGTACGCGCTCGGCCCTTCGGTGTAGCGCTCCAGCGCCTTGCGGAACAGCTCCTCTTTGTTGCCGAAGGTCGAGTACATGCTGGTGGTGGAGATGCCCATCGCGTCGGTCAGGGTGGCCAGACTGGCTCCCTCGTAGCCCTGCTCCCAGAAGACCAGCAGGGCGCGCTCGAGCGCTTCGTCGGCGTCGAATCCACGCGGTCGGCCGGTCCGGCGGCGCTGTTCGGTCTCCACCCCCCGCAGCCTACCCGTTCTGCATCGATCGATGCAGAACCTGCTACAGACCATCTGCCGCACCCTCCGCGACCTCCGCCTGGTTCGCCACATCACTGTATCGTTTGAATCTATGAACACTCCGAGGTTGCGGATTCGCTGCTATTTGTGTGTTGTGGTGAAGTGACCAACACTTCCGGAGACGCGTATCCCCTCGCGGACACGATGACCACCACGGTCGCGGCGCACGACGGCGCGACAGTGCTGACGGTGGCCGGCGAGGTCGATCTGGCGACAGCCCCCGCGCTGGAGAACGCGATCGATGCCATTCTCAGCGGCAAACCCGCGGCCTTGATCATCGACCTCACCGCGGTCAGCTTCCTCGCCTCGGCGGGTATGGCGACGCTCGTGGCAGCCCACCAGCGCGCGGGCGCGGCCACCGCGATCGCGGTCGTCGCCGAGGGCCCGGCGACCAGCCGACAGCTGAAGATGACCAGCCTGGACCAGGTGTTCGCGCTGCATTCGACGCTGGACGCCGCATTGGCGGCGCTCCGGCAGAGATGACCCCAGCCGCTGCCGCCGTCGCCTCGCGTGACGGCGGCAGCGGCATGTCTCACACCAGTTCGCGCAACTGCTCGATCAGCTTGACGCGCTCGGCGGCGGTCGCCGCCATCGGGACCACGTTCAGCACCGTGACGCCCGCCTCTTTGAAAGCCGCGACCCGCTCCTTGACGTAACCGGCCGAGCCGACCAGCGAGACGTCCCGGACCAGCTGGTCCGGGACCGCCTTGGTCGCGGCCTCCTTCTCCCCCGCCAGGTACAACTCCTGGATGCGGTCCGCCTCGGCGCCGTAGCCGTACTTCGTCGCCAGGGCGTGATAGAAGTTCTTGCCCTTGGCGCCCATGCCGCCGATGTAGAGCGCCAGATGCGGCTTCACGAACTCCAGCAGCGGCTCGACATTGTCCCCGATGGCCAGCGCAGGACCCGCGTACACGTCCAGCTCACCCAGGACGGGATCACGCTTGGCCAGACCCGCGGCCAACGAGTCGCCCCACACCTGCTGCGCCTTCTCCGGCAGGAAGAAGATCGGCTGCCAGCCCTCGGCGATCTCGGCGGCCAGCTCCACGTTCTTCGGGCCGAGCGCGGCCAGCAGCACCGGGACGCGCTCGCGCACCGGGTGGTTGATCAGCTTGAGCGGCTTGCCGAGGCCGGTGCCCTGCCCGGCGGGCAGCGGGATCTGGTAGTGCTTGCCCTGGTATTCCAGGCGCTCGCGCCGCCAGACCTTCCGGCAGATCTCCACCAGTTCCCGGGTGCGGCCGATCGGCGCGTCGTAGGGCACGCCGTGGAAGCCCTCGATCACCTGCGGGCCCGAGGCGCCCAGCCCGAGCACGAAGCGCCCGTCGGAGACGAAGTCCAGACCCGCCGCGGTCATCGCGGTCAGGCTGGGGGTGCGGGTGTAGATCTGCAGGATGCCCGACGCCAGCTGCAAACGGGTGGTCTTTGCTGCCAGGTAGCCGAGCGCGCTCACGGCGTCGAACGAGTACGCCTCGGGCACGAACACGACATCCAGGCCCGCCCGCTCGAGGTCGGCGACTTCGGCGGCCGCCTCTTTGAAGCCCCCCGAGTAGTTGATGCTCAATCCGATCCGCATGGCACTCAACATAACGGCGAGTAGGGTTCGGGCGCGCACCGGCCACGTGCGAACGCCGCGCAAGGCGTGGTCGCGACCGAGCGATCGGCGCCACGGGGTAGCGTTCTTCTGGTAGTCCGGTCCTCGCCGCAGAACGAAAGGCAATATCCCCGTGTCGCAGACCAGCACGTCGTCCACGGAAACTGCGCCGTCCTTCGGCGAGGTCACCCTCGCGCAGTATCTGAGCGATCTGGCCGCCAAGCTTCCCGCACCGGGCGGCGGCGCGGTGGCCGCATTACACGCCGCGCAGGCCGCCGCGCTGGTGGCGATGGTCGCGCGCTACACCACGCGCGCCAAGGATGCCGAGAACCGCCCGGTGGTAGACCGGATCATCGAGGCCGCCGACGAGGCCCGCGGACGCGCACTCGCGCTGGCCGACGCCGACGCCGCCGCGTTCACGGCCGTGGGCGCCGCCTACAAGCTGCCGAAGGAAACACCGGAGGACCTCGCCGCCCGCACCGCCGCGATCAACGCGGCGCTGATCGAGGCCGCCCGCGTGCCCGCCGCGGTCATCGACGAGGCCGACGAGGTGTTGTCGCTGGCCGCGGAGCTGTTCCCGATCGGGAACCCGAACGTCGTCACCGACATCGGCGCGGCTGCCGCCGCGTGCCGCGCCGCCGCCACCACCTCGCAGCTCAACATCGAGATCAACGTGACGTCGCTGCCCGCCGCCGAGGGCGACCGGTTCGCCCCGGTCCTGATGCGGGTCGACGAGCTCACCGCCCGGGCGGACGCCCTGCACGCCGACGTCGTGCACGCCGTTCGCAAATAGTTCCGCGATCGCGGCCCGACGGTCGACTCGGGGTGCTCAGGCGGGCGGATTCCACGCGACCAGCACGATCTTGCCGCGCACTCGTCCGGCTTCGCTGAGCCGGTGCGCCTGTGCCGCTTCCGAGAGCGGCAGCACCCGGTCGATCGTCGCCTGCAAGTGTCCGCGCTCGACCATCGTGGTGATCTCCCGCAGTGACACCCCGGCGGGCTCGACATAGAAACGCTCGTAGCGCGGATCGGCTTCCGCGTCCGAGCCCTGGGTGTCGATCAGCCTGCCGTGCGGACCGAGCACCGGGAGCGAGCGAGATCCGTACTCGCCGCCCACCAGGTCCAACACGATGTCGACGTCGCGCGCCACAGACCCGAAATCGACCGCGGTGTAATCGATCACCTCGTCGGCGCCGAGCCCGCGCAGGTATCCGTGGTTGGTCGCGCGCGCGGTGCCGATCACGTACGCCCCGCGATGCTTCGCAATCTGCACCGCCAGATGACCGACGCCTCCCGCGGCCGCGTGCACCAGAACGCGCTGACCGGCGCCGAGCGCGGCCAGGGCCTGCCATGCGGTCAGCGCTGCCGTCGGCAGTGCGGCGGCCTGGACAAGGTCGATGTTCTTCGGCTTCGGCGCCAGCGTGTGGGCCTGCGCCACGACATACTCCGCGTTGGCGCCGCCGAACACCATGCCGTACAACGGATCTCCCACCGCGAACCGGTCCACGCCGGGACCGAGTTCGTCGACGACACCGGACACGTCGAGCCCCAGGATCAGCGGTGGATCGCCGAGCTTTCCGACCAGTCCGGCGCGTACTTTCCAGTCGGCCGCGTTGACGCTGGTCGCGGCGACCCGCACCAGCACCTCTCCTGGGCCGGGCCGCGGCCGATCGACTTCGGCCACTTCGAGCACTTCCGGGCCACCGAACGTGTACTGCCTGATTGCGAGCATGCACCGATTCTGCGGGCACCTGGTACCTTTTCGATAGAAGGCACCTTTCTGATATCGAGGTACCCGATGGATACTGCCTGTGACCGGTCCAGTGCCGGCCTGGTCGAGAGCTACTTGCACCACTGCCCCGCGCGGGAGGTCTTGGCCGTCCTCGCCGACAAGTGGGTGATGCTGGTGCTGAGCGTCCTCCGTGACCACGAGGGGCCGATCCGCTTCAACGAGTTACGCCGCCGCCTGGACGGCATCACGCAGAAGATGCTCACCCGAACGCTGCGCAACCTGGAGCGCGAGGGTTTGGTGCGCCGCGCGGTCTATCCCACGGTGCCGCCGCGAGTGGAGTATTCGCTCACCGAACTCGGCAGGAGCATCGGCGCGATCAGTCACGCCATGGGCGTGTGGGCTGTCGAGCATCAGGACCAAATCCTCGCCGCGCGAGCGGAGTTCGACGCCCGAGCGACGACCGAACCGGAACCACTGCCTGTCGGCCCCTCCCCCTGACGGATCATCGCACTCCGTGGCGCAGCCCCGTTTCGACCGGTCTCGACCGGGTACGCGGTCTGTGGTGGGCGTGCCCGATCACAACCGGACCGCGGACCAGTTCTATCCGTGGCCGAGTTGATCATGTGGGCCTAAGATGTTCCTTGCCTACCACACCATCTCGAAGGGGTGGACGCCATGAGGAGCGCCATTCGGTACCTGTTCCTCGCGACCGTGATCGTGGCACTGGCCGCGTTCTGGTCGGGCGCGGCGGCAGCGACGATGATCGGAAAGCCATCGATATCTCCGGTGGCGGCGATCGGACCCGCGAACGGCCAGGTGGTGGGCGTGGCTCATCCCGTGACCATTCGGTTCGCCGCGCCTGTCACGGATCGCGCACAGACGGAACAGTCCATCGATATCAGAACTACCCGGCCACTGCCGGGCACTTTCGCGTGGACCGACGATCGCGAAGTGGTATGGACGCCGAGCGGGTTCCTGCCCGCCGACGCCGCCATCCTCGTCTCGGTCGCCGGAACTCGCACGGAATTCCGAACCAACGCAGGTGTTTTCGGTGACGCTGACATGTCGGCGCATACGTTCACGGTCACCGTGGGCGGCACGGTCGTCCGGACCATGCCCGCCTCCATGGGCAAGCCGGGGTACGAAACGCCGACCGGCACCTGGCCGGTGCTGGAGAAGTTCCGCTCGATCGTGTTCGACTCCCGCACCATCGGCATTCCGCTGAACTCGCCGGAGGGCTACATCATCAACGGCGAGTTCGCCGAACGCCTCACGTGGGGCGGCGTTTTCATCCACTCGGCCCCGTGGTCGGTGGACCAGCAAGGTTACGCGAACGTCAGCCACGGCTGCATCAACCTCGCCCCCGACGACGCCGAATGGGTCTATCACACGATCGGCATCGGCGACCCGGTCGTCACGCACTGGTGAGTGCCACCCTCCTCCGGGTAGCGTCGGCAGACGTATCCGATGGGAGGCCCACTGCGTGCGCGAATTTCCGATTTCACCGCCGCGTGACGCGGCCGAGGCGGAGTTCCAAAATGTTTGGGGATCTTGGGCATTGGTGACGCCGACCGATGTCGGCGAGATCCTCGCCGACATCGCAGCCCCATGGTGGGTCGCCGGGGGCTGGGCGATCGACGCATTCACCGGAACCCGGCGGGAACACAGCGATATCGACGTCGCGATGTTCCGCACCGATCTGCCCGCCCTGCGCACCGCCGCCCGGGGCCGCCTGCACATCTGGTCCGCGGGACCCGACGGCATCCGCCCCGTCGACGACCGCTTCCCCGACGTGGCCGACAGCGCCGATCAGGTCTGGCTGCGGGCCGACGCGCGGTCACCGTGGCTGATCGATCTCCTGCTCAATCCCGGCCAGGACGGGGCGTGGGTCAACCGGCGCGATCGTTCCATGATCGCACCGCTCGACGAGGTGACCTGGATCGCCGACGACGGCGTCCGGTACCTTCGTCCCGAGTTCGTTCTGATCTTCAAGGTCAAGCAGGCCAGACCGAAGGACCGCGCGGATCTCGAGCGGAGCTGGCCGAAGCTGAACGCCACCCAGCGCGCCACGATCCGGACGTATGTGTCCGACCACTATCCGCAGCACGAATGGCTGACTCTGTTGCGGTGATACCGATCTCGACGCGCCCGCAAAGCTCTGGGAAGCCACTCACGCGCGATGAGGCGCTGCCTGCTGCCGCCACGGCAACAGCGGCGAACCAGTAGCCATGTGGGTGTCGGGCAGTATCCTCCGGGGTGCGTGACGGCTCAATTGTGAAGGTGGCAGGGCGTTCCCGCATCGTGGCGATGGGGATAACCTGACGGGGACCTGATGAAGGGCGGGGCAATGGATCGACCGGAGATGAGTGCGCGACCCGGCTATGATCGCGGAAATCCGTACGGTGCCGGGGGGCCGGGACAAGCGCCCGCGGCGGGCGAGGAGTATCGCGGCGAGTGGTCCGCGTGGATGGATCAAGCGCCCGCCGGTGCGCCGCTGCCTGCTCCCGTGCCGACACCGGAGCCCGATCCGGACCGGTACGAGGATGAATTCACGGGTCTCATCGACCGCTCCCCCGCGCCTCGTGCGAGACGGCGGTGGGCGGTACCCGTGCTCGGCACGCTCGGTGTCGCCGCGCTGGGCTTCGCGGCCTACATGCAGTTCGGGAGCGGCGGCTCCGACCCGCAGGCCACCGCACCGGCGCCGTCCGCGCTGGTCACCGCCCCTGCGGCGCCGGTCGCCCAGTGCCCCGCCGAGCGGGTCGGCAACCGGATCCAGGGCAGCGGCGTAGGAGGGTTCGATTCCGGGCCCGCGGTGATCTTCGCCTTCCAACACGCCTATTACGTGACCCGGTCCGGCGAGCAGGTGCGCTCCACGACCACCGCCGATGCCGCCGTCCAGACGGCCGACGCCATCCAGCGCGGTATCGACACCATCCCGGCGGGCACCACCCACTGCGTGGCGATCACGCCCGGAGCGTTCGCGGGCCAATACATCGTGGTCGTCACCGAACATCGCCCCGGGCAGCAACCGGTCACCTACAACCCGCAGCTCGTCACCACCACCAAAGACGGCGACCGCACCCTGATCAGCGCCATCGCGCGCGCGTGAGAAGACTCCGCGCGCGCGAAGAGCGCTCGCTCAGCGAGATTCGGCCGCGATGACGACGTGACGCATGAGCAAAGCTGTGGTGACCGGGCCCACGCCGCCGGGGACGGGACTGAGTCCGGCGGCCTTGCCGCGCACCGAGTCCGCGTCCACATCGCCGACGATCTTGCCGTCGGGGGCCTCGTTGGTGCCGACGTCGATGACCACCGCGCCCTCGCGGACGTGCTTGCCGGAGATCAGTCCGATGCGGCCCGCCGCGGCGACGACCACGTCTGCGGCGGCGGTGACGGCAGCCAGGTCAGCGGTGCGGGAATGGCACACCGTGACGGTCGCGTCCTTCGCCAGCAGTAGCTGAGCCAGCGGCTTCCCGACGACGTTCGAGCGGCCGACGACCGCCACGTGGCGGCCCGCGAGCGGGATCTCGTGGTGCTCGAGCAGCTCGACCACGGCCTCGGAGGTGGCCGGAACGAAACCGTCCAGCCCGGCCGCGAGCAGGCCCAGCGACAGCGGACTCACGCCGTCGACGTCCTTGGACGCGACGATCGCCGAACTCACGTCGTCGAGCGTGACACCCGCCGGAAGGGGGGTCTGCAGCATGATCGCGTCGGTCGCGGCGTCCGCACCGCGCGCGGTCAGCTCGGCACGAATCTGCGCCACACCGGCTTCCGGCCCGAGATCGACTGTGTCGCAAGCGATTCCGAGGCGTTCGGCCGCCTTGCGGAGCGAGTTGACGTACCAGGCGCTCGCCGGGTCGTCGTTCGCCACGATCAGGGCGAGGCGCGGGGTGGTGCCGCGGTCGGTGAGCGCGGCGGCGCGGGCCTTGGTATCGGCGTTGACGGCGGCGGCGAGTTCCTTGCCGGACAGCGAAACGGTATCCACGTTGACACAGCCTATCGGGCGCGGCCGGACGACTTCCTCCGCCGCCCGCATCGAGTCGCGCAAATATATGGCAATCATGCGGCGGACCCGTACGGGCGAAGCCGTCTCCTGACCGGATGCAGGCCGTACGGCCTTCTGCGACGACATCGAACCACTCCGTGCGCAAATTGCCGGATAGCGGGCTAATTCGCCCGTATCGTAATCCGTGCTTGCCCCCAGCTAACTGCTAGCACGTGCCAACCCGTTCCTCAGCGGAAAGGTGACGACTGTAGTGATGATCTCGAGGCATTGGAAACTTCTCGTCGCGGCGTCGTTCGCCGCGTTCTCGCTCACCGGTCTGGCCGGTGTCCCCGCGCACGCCGTACCGGACACGAACACCCTGTACAACTCCGCCCAGCACCACTTCGCCAACGGCGACGACGCCGCGGGCCGCGCCGACCTGCGCAACCTGATCGGCGCCGATCCCGGGGACGCCGAAGCGCTCGCCCTGCAGGCGATCTGGTCCGACTACGCCGGTGACCTGCCCGGGCTCCTGGACGCCATGGCACGGCTGCACGTGGTGGATCCGGACCTCGCGCAGGGCACCGACAACGTGCTCGGCGCCATCCGCGCCGCGGTGGGCACCCTGCCGAATCCACTGCCCGCGCTGGCGGGACCGCAGACCGGCATCGTCGTGCTCGGCTACGGCTTGCTGCCGGACGGGGCGCTGCGCCCGGAACTGGTGAACCGGCTCACCGCGGCGTGGTTGCAGTCGATCGTCGCGCCACTGTCGCCGATCGTCGTCACCGGCGGGAATCCGCAGAACGGCATCTCCGAGGCCGAGGCGATGCGCCACTGGCTGGTCGGCCACGGCGTGCCGCCGACGCGCATCCACGTGGAGAGCCGCGCGGGCTCGACGGTGCAGAACGCCCTGTTCAGCACCAGGCTGCTGCGCGATGTCGGTGCGACGAGCGCGATCGTGGTCACCTCGCCCAACCACATCCGCCGTGCCGTCGCGGATTTCATCGTCGCGGGCACCAGGGTCGTCGGCGCGACGACCTCGCTCGAACAACTGGTCTCACAACTGCCGCCGCCCGGTAGGCCGGCGCAACGCGGCATCTATCTCGATGCCACCCGCACATTCCAGCTCAGCACGGCACGCTGACCTGCCGGGCGATCGGGACGCGCGGCCACGGCCACCGGTCCCGATCGCCCTGGGAAAACGGTTGGCGGGATCGGCTGTGCGCGCGGCAGGATGGCCGGGTGACGTCAGCCGGTAGTAGCGACGTGGTGGCCAGACTCCGGGCGGCGGGCTGCGTGTTCGCCGAGGACGAGGCTCGGCTGCTCACGGAAGCCGCCGCGGAGACCGGTGTGGCGCTCGACTCGCTCGTCGCCCAGCGCGTCACCGGCAGCCCGCTGGAGCACCTGCTCGGCTGGGCGGAATTCCGCGGGGTGCGGGTCTTGGTGTCTCCCGGCGTTTTCGTGCCGAGACAGCGCACCGCGTTCCTCGTCGACCGCGCGGTCGAGTTGATCCACGCCGGGGCCGGGCATCCGGTGGTGGTCGACCTGTGCTGCGGCTCCGGAGCGCTCGGCCTCGCGGCGGCCACGAGCGCGGCCGCCGAGGGCCGTCCGGTCACGCTGGCGGCCTCCGACATCGATCCGGTCGCGGTCGAATGCGCTCGCAAGAACCTCACGCCGCTGGGCGCACCGGTCTACGAAGGGGATCTCTTCGAGCCTCTGCCGGAGGAGTTGCGCGGCTGCATCGACGTCCTGCTCTGCAACACGCCGTACGTCCCGTCGGAGATGATCGCGCGGATGCCGCCGGAGGCCCGCGACCACGAACCGCGCACCGCCCTCGACGGCGGCCCGGACGGGCTGGACGTCTTCCGCCGGGTCGCGGCGGAAGCCGCCGACTGGCTGTCCCCCGGCGGGCATCTGCTCGTGGAGTCCAGCGAGAATCAGGCGCCGCTCGCCCTCGCGGTTCTGGCCGAGCACGGCCTCGACGGACTGGTCGCGGAATCGGAAGAGCACTACGCCACCGTGGTCATCGGCAGCCGCCCCCGTTGACGACGGCGCGCCGCCCGCTCGGCCTCGATCGTGGGGCGACCGAGACCCGATCGGACCCTGCTACTTCTCGCGGCCGGTGAACTGGTCCATCGAGTGGTAGACGCCGACCGTATCGAGGAACAGGTCGCGCAGCTTGATCGGCAGCAGGCCGGAGAGCGCCTTGTTCAGGCGCGAGGTCCACGGCAGCACGACCAGCGGCGTGCCGTTCTTCATCTCGCGCCACGAGGTGTCGACCACCTTGTGCTGTTCCAGGATCGGGGTGAACAGGAATCCCTTGGCGCCCTCGAACATTCCGGTGTTGATGTAGGTCGGGCAGACCGTGGTGATCGTGACGTGATCGTGGCCGGCTTGCTCCAGTTCGATACGTACCGAGTCCGACCAGCCCAGCGCCGCCCACTTGGACGCGGCGTAGACGCTCATGCGCGGGTTGGACACCAGACCCGCCGAGGACGCGATGGTCAGCACCCGCGCCTCGGTCGTGCCCGCGACCATGGCGGGCAGGAACTCCAGCGTGACGTACATCGGGGCGAGCGAGTTGATCGCCATCGTCTTGTCGATGTCGGCGCGGTCGCCGGTCTCCCAGAAGTAGCTGTTGCCGCGCACGATGCCCGCGTTGTTGACCAGGACGTCGATACCGCCGACCTGCTCACGAACGGATGCCGCCGCCTCCGTGATCGCCTCGGGCGAGGCCACGTCGACCACATGGTGATGAACGGCGCTGCCGCGGCCGGTCAGCTCGGCGGCGGTGTCCTTCAGAGCGGCCTCGTTGATGTCCCACAGCACCACCGCGTCGGCGCCTTCTTGTACCGCGCGCTCGGCGAACAATTTGCCCAGGCCCATCGCGGCTCCCGTGACCAGAACCCTCTTGCCCGCAACCGTGTCCAGTTTCATCCGTACTGCTTCCTGATCCGTGAGTCGTGGGAGTTACTTCTGCCGAAGCGTTTTCATGACGCCGAAGTACAGCGTCATCGTCTTGGCCCATACCGCTTCGGACATACCGGGCAGCGGCGCGATCGGCAGCATCCGCTGCACCGCGATGGTCTGGGTGTCGATGTACTTGAGCAGGCCCTCGGGACCGTGCCTGCGTCCGGTGCCGGAGATGCCCAGCCCGCCCGACGGCGCGTCCGCGCTGCCCCACGCGGCGATGAAGCCCTCGTTGACGTTCACCGAGCCCGCGTCGATCCGCGCCGCCACCGCGCGGCCGCGGCTGGTGTCCTTGGTCCAGACGCTGGCGTTGAGGCCGTAGGCGGTGTCGTTGGCCTGTTCGACGGCTTCGTCGTCACTGCTCACGCGGTAGATCGAGACCACGGGGCCGAAGGTTTCCTCCCGGTGGACCGTCATCCCCGGCCGCACTCCGGCCAGCACGGTCGGCTCGTAGAAATACGGTCCGAGATCCGGGCGCGCGCGGCCGCCCGCGAGCACGGTGGCGCCCTTGGCCACCGCGTCGTTCACGTGCGCTGTCACCGTGTCGAGCTGGCGCTGGAAGGTCAGCGATCCCATGTCGCTGTCGTAGTCCAGACCGCCGCCGAGCCGGATGGCTTCGACGTGCCCGACGAACTCGGCGACGAAGCGGTCGTAGACGCTGTCGTGCACGTAGATCCGCTCCATCGACTCGCACAACTGCCCGGCCGAGGCGAAGCAGGCCCGGATGGCGATCTTGGCCGCGCGCGACACGTCCGCGTCGGCGAGCACCAGCAGCGGATTCTTGCCGCCGAGTTCGAGCGAGTATCCGATCAGCCGCTCACCCGCCTGCTGGGCGATGGTCCGTCCGGTCGCGCTGGAGCCGGTGTAGTCGACGTAGTCGGCGCGGGCGATCAGCTCGCCACCGATCACCGAGCCCCGGCCCAGCACCGCCTGCCAGAGGCCGCGCGGCAATCCGGCGCGCACGGCGGCGTCGATGGCCCACAACGCGGTGAGCGCGGTCTGGTTGTCCGGGCGTGCCACCACCGCGTTGCCGGCGACCAGGGCGGGCAGCGCATCGGAGGCGGCGAGGGCCAGCGGGTAGTTCCACGGCGAGATCACCGCGACCACACCCTTGGGCCGGTGCCGCACGTCGACCTGGGTGAGCACGGGAAGCACGCCGCGCGGTTTGCGTGTGGCCAGCAGCCGGGCGGCCACCGAGGCGTAGTACCTGGCGTTCACGGCCACGTCGCCGACCTCGTCGAAGGCGTGCGCCCGCGCCTTGCCCGTCTCGGTCTGCACGATGTCGAGGATGGCGTCCTGCTCGGCCAGCACGATGTCGTGGAACCTGCGCAGCACCGCGACCCGCTCCCGGACCGGACGCCGCGCCCACTCGCGCTGCGCCTGCCGCGCGGTGGCGAACGCGGTCTCGATGTCCTCGGTGGAGGACTGCGGCAGGTCGGCGATCTTCGCGCCGGTCGCGGGAGCGAACACCTCGACAGCGGGGGCGCCGCCGGCGACGGCGTGCGCGAGCAACGGCTGCACCAGCGACGAGGGCAGCGCGTCGGCGGTAACCGGCTGCGAGGTGGTCGTCATGGGCGGTCCTCTCGAGGACGTGGGCTACGCCGCAGGCGCGCCTCATTAAATGAACAGTGGTGTTAGATTAATGTTCATGTCACACCTCGTGTCAAGCTGTTCGTCGTGGCGCACAGAAATCCCGGGGGCCGCGTTGTGAGGCGGCACGATGTCGGCTGAGTCCACGACCGCGCGGCGCGGAAGGCCGCCGCAGACACAGGAGCAGGCCGAAGAGGTCCGCGCCCGGATCGTGCTCGCGACCGCGGAAGTGTTCACCCGCACCGGATCCCGGGGCCTGAGCGTCGCGCAGATCATCGAGCAGGCGGGCTTGGCCCGGCCGACCTTCTACCGCTACTTCGGTAACGCGCACGAACCGCTGCTGGCGGTGCTCGACGTCTCCAACGAGGGGTTGGTCGGCGGCATCCGCACGGCGCTGACCGGCACCGACGAGCCGGTCGAGCTGGGCATCCGGCTGATCGACGCCTACCTGGACTGGGCGCGCGGGCACGGCCCCATGCTGCGGCCGCTGTTCGCCGAGCTGCACGATCCCGGCTCGCCGGTGTCGGCGTACCGGGAGCGCGCGCTCGACGACATCCGCGCCCTGGTGCGCGAGACGTTCACCGAGTTGGGCCGCCCGGTACCGAGCCCGCTCGATCTGGACGCCGCGCTGCACCTGTGCGAGTACGTGGTCTACCGGATCTCCGCGGGCACCGCGCCCGGCGCCGAACCGGACGCGGAAACCGTCGCGGCGGCTCGCCTGACGATGATCCGGGTGCTGCTCACCACGCTCGGCACGCGGGCGGATCTGGAGTACGCGTTGACGCTGCCCACGATCTTCCCCGCCGAGCCGTAGACCGGCCCGCCTGCGTCAGCGCGGTATCGGGGTGACGGGGTTGCTGTCGATGACGCGCTGCTCCACCCGGTGGATCAGGTCGTGCACGCGCGGGTCGCGCGCCAGCCTGCTGTCCAGCACCACGTTGATCACGCCGCGCAACAGCGCGTAGGGCTCCCACTGCGGCGGCGCGATGGTGCGCGGCGCGCGGCGGGCGATGCCGTCGGCGATGGATTCCGCCGCGTCGCGCACGGTGATGCGCACGTTGAGCGGCCACGGCAGCAACGCGCCCAGGTCGGCGCCCAGCTCGTCCTCGTCGAGGGTGCCGTGCGTCATGGCGGTGTCGACGATGCCGAAGTACGCCACACCCGCGGTGGCCCCGACCGCGGCCAGCTCGACCCGCAGCGCCCGCCCGAACTGCTCGACCGCGGCTTTGCTCACCATGTAGGGCGAACCGCCCATGCCGGGCGCGAACGCCGCGGCGGAGGAGACCACCACGACGTGCCCCTTGGCGGCGACGATGTCGTCCAGGGCCGGGTGCACGGTGTTGAACACCCCGGTCACGTTGATCCCGATGACCCGATCGAAGTCACCCGGGTTCATCGTCCGGATCGTCGCCGGCTGGGGCACCACTCCCGCATTGGCTACGACGACATCGATCCGGCCGAACCGCCGGCGTACCCGAGAGACGGCTTCGCGCATCCCTATCCGATCGGAGACGTCCGCGCGCACGACCAGCGCGCGGTCGCCCATGGAACGCCCGACCCCCGCGGCGGCGGCTTCATCGATATCGATGAGCGCCACCGAAGCGCCCGAGGCATAGAGCTTTTCGGCGAGCGCCCGGCCGATGCCGGTGCCCGCGCCGGTGATCATCACCACCCGATCGCGGACGTCCAGCCGGTTCTCGGCGGGCGGGGACAGCAGCTGACGCAGCAGGTCGACGACCACGGCGCTCACCCCGCCCGCAGCCGGTAGGACTCCGGATCGAATCGGCTTGTGCGCCGCCGGTACTCGAAACTCCAGTCCGGGTACAGGCCCGCGTTGCCGCCGTCGGCCGTCTGGTAGTAGCTGCGGCAACCGCCGGTCAGCCAGGCGGTGTCGCGGCTGCGCTCGGTCACCTCATCGAGAAAGGCGCGCTGCACCTCCTCGCGCACATCGATCCGCTGGATGTTCTGCGCACGCATGGTGGTCACGGCATCGACGATATAGCGCACCTGTGCCTCGATCATATAGATCGCGGACTGATTGCCCGCCGCACCGAACGGTCCGAGGGTGCAGAAGAAGTTCGGGAAGCCCGCCATGGTCGTGCCGAGATAGCTGCTCGGCCGCTCGCGGTACCGGTCGCCGATCGACTGCCCGCCCAGTCCGTGCACCCGGTCGAAAACCGCGGGCGGCACACCGAATCCGGTGCCCCAGATGATCGTGTCCACCGAATGTTCGGCACCGTCGGCGGTGACGATGGACCGGGCCCGGATCTCCCGGATGCCTTCGGTCACGACCTCGACGTTCGGTCGGGTCAGAGCCGGATAGTAGGCGTCGGAGAAGATCGCTCGCTTGCACCCGATCACGTAGTCGGGGGTGAGTTTGCGGCGCAGCGCCGGATCGCGCACCTGGCGTAGCAGCTGCAACCTCCCGAGCGCCTCGTACGGATGCCGGAACCGCTTGTCCACGAAGCCGACCAGGCCGAACCCTTCGATTCCGGTGTAGTACAGACCACGGATCGCTTTGCCGAGCACGGGCATCCGGCGCAGCAGCGCGCGTTCGGCGGACAGCGTGCGGCGATCCAGCCGCGACACGATCCAGGGCGCCGAACGCTGGAACACCGTCAACGTGCCGACCACCGGCTGGATCTCGGGAATGAACTGCACGGCGGAGGCGCCCGTTCCGATCACCGCGACGCGCTCCCCGGTGAGATCGTGCTCGTGATCCCAGTGCAGCGAATGGAATTGCGTCCCCGCGAAGGTCTCCGCGCCCGGTACCCGCGGGATCTGGGCCTCGCTGAACGGCCCGACGGCGGAAACGAGCACATCCGCGGTCAGATCACCGCGACCGGTGCGAAGCCGCCACAGCGTGGCCGCGTCATCCCAGCGCGCCTCGAGCAACTCGACCCCGAACCGCATGTGCCGCACCACGTCGTTGCGCACCGCCACCGACCGGAGATACTCGAGAATCTCCCGCTGCGTGCCGTAGGTGCGCGACCAATTCGGATTGGGCGCGAAGGAATACGAATACAGGTGCGAGGGCACATCGCAGGCGCAGCCCGGATAGGTGTTCGCCCGCCAGGTGCCACCGAGATCATCCGCGCGCTCGAGCAGCAGGAAGTCATCGATCCCCGCCTCGCGCAGCGATACCGCCAAACCGATACCGGCTATGCCCGCACCGATCACAGCGATCGGCACGTGCTCCGGATCCGCAGCTTCGGTCATGTCTTCCTCCCACCCGCGGGCGCCGTTGCCCGCCGAGCTCACAGATCCAATTCGAGTTCGCCGCCACGCGCCCGGGAGACGCAGGTCAGCATTGCCTCCGCGCGGTCGGATTCGAGCAGCGACCGGTCCCGGTGGTCCACCGCGCCCGCGAGCACCCGCGTCTTGCAGGTGCCGCAGAAGCCCTGCTGACAGGAATAGGCCACGCCGGGCAGCACTCGCCGGATCGCGCTGAGCGCGGACTCGTCGGCGGCGACCTCCACGTCGAACCCACTGCGGTGCAACCTGATCCGGAACGGCTCGCCGTCCCGCACGGGCAGCGGCGAGAACCGCTCGGTGTGCAGCGAGGCCGTCGGCTCGTGCAGGGCGAGCACCGCACGCGCGGCCTCGGCCAGCGGCGGCGGCCCGCAGACGTATACCGCCGCGCCGGGCGGCGTCTGCTCGAAGATCATCCGTGCGTCGGGTACGCCGAACTCGTCGTCCGGCCGCACCACCACGTCGCCGCCGGTGTAGCGGGCCAAGTCGTACAGGAAAGGCATGCGCGAGCGGGCCCGGCCCAGGTACATCAACCGCCAGGGCACTCCGGCGCGCTCGGCCGCGGCGACCATGGGCAGGATCGGGGTGATCCCGATGCCGCCCGCGACGAACAGGTAGCTCGGCGCCGCGACGAAGGGGAACGCGTTGCGCGGACCGCGTACGCCCAGCCGGTCACCCGCCCGCAGCTCCCGATGGATCTCCGCGGAGCCGCCCTCGCCGTCGGCGATGAGGCGCACGGCGATGCGATAGAACCCACGGTCGGCGGGATCGTTGGTAAGCGAATATTGGCGCTGACGACCCGAGGGCAAGAAGACGTCCAGGTGCGCGCCGGGCGTCCACGCGGGCAGCGCACCACCCTCCGGGTGGCGCAGCCACAAGCTGACCACCCCGTCGGCCTCCTGCCCGATCCGGTCGATGATCACCTCGAAGTCGTAGCCGCTGCGCCGCACCGGACGGGGTCGCGAAAGCAGCCGGGCGGCATCGCCTTCGACGAACAGGCGCTTGTAGGCGTCGGCCGCCGAGCCGATCAACCGCAGCGCGGCGCCGGGTTCGAACCGCTCTCCGACGGCGGTCACTTGTTCGCCGCCCGTGCCGCGGGCGACTGCGCGAGGTAGCGCAGCGCGTTGTCCATCGGGCCGAGCTGCGAGGGGTGGAAGCCCGGTCGCAGATAGCGCGGGATCTCGGTGAGGAACGTGGTGAAGCTCGGCACCACACCGCGCACCGACGCGCTGGCCAGCTGGAGCGGCCAGAATCGTCCCTTGTGCTTCGACGGGTCCTTGTGGAACAGGTAGCCGCCGGAGATGACGAACAGGACGAGCAAGCCCGCGCTCGCGATGAGCGCCTGCCTCGCCTTGCGGGCGTATCCGCCGTCGACGTGCATGTACGCGTCGTAGACGACGCTGCGGTGCTCGACCTCCTCGGCCCCGTGCCAGCGGATCAGGTCGAGCATCGCCGGATGCATGCCCTTGGCTTCGAGCTTGTCGTTGGTCAGCAGCCACTCGCCGATCACCGCGGTGTAGTGCTCCATGCCCGCGAACAGCGCCAGCCGCTCGCACAGCCACTCCCGCTTGGCCCGCCCGCTCAGGCCGTGATCGCCGAGGACCCGGTCGACCAGCCAGGTCACCCGGTCGACCATCGGGCCGACGTCGAGGCCGAGCCGCTCCAGTTGCTCGCGCGCCTTCTCGTGCGAACTGGCGTGCATGGATTCCTGGCCGATGAAGCCGCGGACTTCCTCGCGTAGCCGCTCGTCCTCGATCAGCGGTAGCGCTTCGGCCAGCGCCTGCGCCATCGCGCGCTCGCCTTCGGGCAGCACCAGGTGCATCACGTTGATGATGTGGGTGGCCATCGCCTCACCGGGGATGTAGTGCATCGGCACCGTGGCGAAGTCGAACTCCACGGCTCGCGCGGTGATGGCGTGAGTCTGGTCGGCGTATACGGCGGCAGAGCCCATCTCGCACCCCTCGTAGTCGATCGGTGTCTTCGCAATGTATTGGTGACATCACATGCTGTCAACATCACATGATGTCAATTCGATCGCTATGAGAGGATGACGCCATGGACGAAGCCGACGGGTCGATTCCGGGCATGCGCCGCTGGCGCGGGCAATCCCCCGCCGATCGCGTCGCCGCACGCCGGGAACAGCTGGTCGAGGCGTGCACGGAGCTGATGTCGACCGTCGGCGCCGCCGAGACGTCCATGCGCGGAGTCTGCCGCCAGGCCGGACTGACCGAGCGCTACTTCTACGAGAGCTTCCAGAACCTGGACACGCTGCTGACGACAGTGCTGGACACGGTGGTCCTCGGCGCGCGCGACCGCCTGCTCGACGAGTTGCCCAACGCGCCCATCGAACGGGACGCGATGTTCCGCCACATGGTCGCCGTCTTCACCGACTATCTGCTCGAGGACCGCCGCCGCGGGCGGATCATGTTCGTCGAATCGCAGGCCACTCCGGTGCTGATGCCACGCGCCAACGAACTCATCGGCTTGTTCACCGCGCCGATCGCGCTGACCATCAGCGCGGGCGACTACACCCAACCGGTCCCCGACGAGCACGACTACGCGCTGAACGCCAGCGCCATCTTCGGCGCGCTGGCCTATCTCTATCGCCCCTGGCTCGACGGCGAGATCCCCGTCTCCCGGGAACGTTTCGACGCGCACGCCGCGGACGTCATCGAGCGGATCGCCACGGCGCGCTCGTCGCTGAGCACCGAGGCCTAGTCGCGGGCGCCCGGCGCCCGCTCGAACCGCATGACCCGGTCCGCGATCCGGCCATAGCGCAAGGTGACCAGATCGCGCAGATAGTTCATGCGCAGCCGCCACGGCGCCCGATCACCTTGCACCGGAAACAGGTTCGCGGCGCGCCGGACATAACCGGGAGTGAAGCCGCCGAACAGCGACTCGGCGCCCACCGACGGGTCGCGGACGGGCACGCACCGCACATATCCGTGTTCGTCCATGTGTTTCAGCAGCCGGACGACGTACTCCGAGACCAGGTCCGCCTTCAGCGTCCATGAGGCGTTCGGATAGCCGACGACGAACGCGAAGTTCGGTACGTCGGACAGCATCATCGCCTTGTAGGCCATGCGTTCCCGCGGCGCCACCGGCGAGCCGTCCACGACCAGCTCTACACCGCCGAAGGCCTGCAGATTCAGGCCCGTCGCGGTGACGACGATGTCGGCGTCCAAGCTCGCGCCGGAAGCCAATCGCAGACCGTGCTCGGTGAAGGTCTCGATCCGGTCGGTGACCACGTCGAGCAGGCCGTGGCGGATGGCGCGGAAGAAGTCACCGTCGGGTGCGAGGCACAGCCGCTGGTCCCACGGGTTGTACCGGGGCGTGAAATGGGTGTCGATGTCGTAGCCCGCGGGCAGCCAGCGCTGCTGCCAGCCGCGGATACGCTTGCGCGTACCCGCGGGATCGCGCCTGCTGAGCTGGTAGAACGCGGTGGCGATCGCGATGTTCTCGGCGCGGGCGAGCGCGTACGCGGCACGCGGGGGCAGGAAACGGCGCGCCGTGAGCGCCAAGCGATCGCGTGCGGGCGCGGAGATGACGTAGCTCGGGCTGCGCTGCAGCATGGTCACCCGCGCGCCTCCGGCGGTGAGCGCGGGAGCGAGCGTCACGGCGGTGGCGCCGCTGCCGATGACGACCACCCGCTTACCCGCGCAGTCGAGGTGCTCCGGCCAGAACTGCGGATGCACGATGGGGCCCGCGAAGCGCTCGGAGCCGGCGAAGCCGGGCGAGTATCCCGTGTCGTAGCGGTAGTACCCGGCGCACGAGAACAGGAATCCCGCTGTGATCGTGACGGTTTCGCCGGTGTCGGTGCGCTCCGCCCGCACCGTCCAGAGGTTGTCGGCACTCGACCACTCCGCGCCCAGCACGCGATGGTGGAAGCGGATCCGGCGCTCGACGCCGTGTTCGGCCGCGGTCTCGCGCAAGTAGGCGAGGATGTCACCCCCTTCGGCGATCGACTCCTCGCCCAGCCACGGCTTGAACCGGTAGCCGAGGGTGTACATGTCGGAGTCGGAGCGAATGCCGGGGTAGCGGAACAGGTCCCACGTTCCGCCCAGGGCGGCCCGGCTCTCCAGGAGCAGGTAGGTCCGCTGGGGCAACGCCCGGCTCAGATGACAGGCCGCGCCGATGCCGGAGAGACCGGCGCCGACGATGAGGACGTCGACATGCTCCACACCGGTCGCCATAACCCCTTCCTCCGATCACCGACGTACGTCCGGGCACGCCGCGGCGCTGCACCCGTCTGCCCTGAGCCTATCGGGCCAGGTGACAGGTTCGAGACACGCATCGGAGCCGAGTCATCCGGGTTGCGTGTTCCCTTACGCCGCAACAGGGTTCGATGCGCACACCGGAGGGACACATGCGCGATACCGAGCGGTCGCACACGCCGCGATCGTAGTGAAGTCACTCACATCCGCCGAGGGAGCCGTCCCGGCGACCACTCACGAATTGCCACCATCCGGCAATAGCCGATCGCTTGCCGTTCCGAAAGCGTCGCATCGACCCGCGCACGGCGGTCCACCGCGCCCGGGACTCGAAAAGCCGCGCCAAACCGAAACGGGCAGTCACATCGCAATACTGCGAACGCCATAGCCAGGGGGTCACCGGTTAGTGATACCTCACGAAACAGATACCTGCGCGAGTGATTCCCGTCTCAGACGCATGGCCTCCACGGGATATAGCCATTTGTTGTTACTGTCGGGTAGTGTTCAATGCACCGACGATCAGAGTCGATCCGGAACCGTATATGTCAACGATTTCAGGAGCGCTCGTGTCTCCCCATTCTCGTTTCGAATCCATCGGCGCCTATCTGCCCTCGACTGTCGTTACCACCGAGGAGCTGCTGTCCCGGATGAAGGAACCCCCTTCGTTCGATCTGGAGAAAATCACCGGCGTCCATGAACGCCGGGTACGCGACACTCGACCGCAAAGTTACGAAGACTCCTTCACCCTGGCGATGAAGGCTGTCGAAGACTGTCTGTCCAGGTCACAGTACGGTCCAGAGGACATCGACGTGATCATCTCCACCTCGATCTCGCGAGGCAAGCATGGCACCCGCATGTATATGGAGCCCTCGTTCGCGATGTCGATAAGCCGTCTTATCGGCGCGAAGAACGCCATTGTCTTCGACATTTCCAACGCCTGCGCAGGAATGCTCACCGGTACTTACATCCTGGACCGTATGATCCGATCCGGCGCCGTCCGGAACGGACTCGTAGTCAGCGGCGAGGCGATTACCGAAATTGCCGACACCGCGGTCCGCGAGATTTCCGAGAAGTACGATCCGCAGTTCGCGGCGTTGACCGTCGGCGACTCCGGATGCGCGATCGTGTTGGACGAGGCCGTCGATGAAAACGACGTTATCCATTACATCGAGATGATGACCGCCGCGGAGTACGCGCACCTGTGCCTCGGCATGCCGAGCGACAAATCCCAGGGCGTCGCGATGTACACCGACAACCGCCGGATGCACAATGAGGACCGCTTCCTGCTCGGCACCAATACCCAGCGTAAATTCCTCGAGGCGCGGGGCAAGACCTTCGCCGACGAGAAGTTCGACTACGTCATCCACCACCAGTTCGGCGCCGCCGCAATTCCGTGGATGAACGCCATCGCCGAACGGGAGTTCGGTAGCCCGATGCCGCCGGATCTGCGGGTCATCGAGAAGTACGGAAACACCTCCACCACTTCGCATTTCATCGTCCTGCACGATCAGCTCAGCGAGCAGAACCTCCCCGCGGGATCGAAGTTGCTGCTGGTGCCCGCGGCCTCCGGCATCGTCACCGGGTTCGTGTCCACCACCATCTCGTCGCTGAAGGTCTGAGGTCAGTCATGAGCGTGCGCATCAAGTCCACCGGCATCAGCCGATCCGACGACACCTACAGCATCGTCGAACACACCGCCCGCGCTGCCAGGCAGAGTCTGGAGCGCGCCGGAATTCGTTCCGATCAGGTCGGCCTGCTGATCAACGCGGGCATCTTCCGCGATGCGAATACCGTCGAACCCGCGGTGTCGGCGCTGATCCAGAAGGCGGCCGGGATCGGCCTGGAATACGCCAAAGACGACCCGAGGACCTTCTCGTTCGATCTGATGAACGGGGCGGTCAGTGTCGTCAACGCGATCCAGGTGGCCACCTCGGTCCTGGAGACCGGTAGCGCCGAGCACGTGCTGATCGTGTCCGGCGACACCCATCCGTCGATGACCCGCTCGGTCGCCGACGACGAGTTCCCGTACTCCACCTGCGGCGCGGCGCTGCTGCTCGAGCGCACCGACGAACCGGACGGCTTCGGCACGGTGCACACCGTGAAGGGTGAGGGCACGCCGGCGGTCGAAGGCTATCTCGACATTTCGACGATGGGCGACCGCGGCCGCAACCTGATCACCGTGGAGCGGGAGCCCGGCTTCGAGGACCGCCTGCTCGAGGTGGCCCTCGACGCCGCGCGCCGAGCGCTCGCCGAGTCGGACCACGCCTCGCTGAGCGAGATCGCGCTGATCGCGTCGACGCCGAGCCCGGAGTTCCCGAAGAAGCTGGCCGCCGCCCTCGGCATCGACCAGCGATCGGTCCGCCTACCGGATCTGCGTGACGGCGACCCGCACACGGCCGCGCTCACCGCGGCCTACGACTCGGCGATCGTGGACGACGGCCTCGCCGAGTACCGCCAGGTGCTGTTCGTCGCAGCGGGCGCGGGTCCGGCGGCAGCGGCGGTGCTGTACCGGTTGCCCGTGTTCGCCGGGGCGCCTGCGTGACAACGGGAACATACTGGCAGGCCATCGATCGGTTTCGTGCGGTCGTCCGCACTGACCCCCACCGTGTGGCGGTTCGCTACGCGCACGGGGTCGGCCCCGATGGCCTGCCGGCCTACCGGCATCTCACGTATCGCGAGCTGGACCTGTGGTCGAAAACGATCGCGGGACGGCTCTCCGAGTCGGGTGTCGGCACCGGAACGCGCACGATCGTGCTGGTACTACCGAGCCCCGAGCTGTACGCGATCATGTTCGCGCTGCTCGAGCTCGGGGCGGTGCCGGTGGTGATCGACCCGGGCATGGGCGTGCGGAAGATGCTGCGCTGCCTGCGCGCCGTGGACGCCGAGGCGTTCATCGGCATCCCGCAGGCGCACGCGTTGCGCGTGCTGTTCCGGCGCAGCTTCCGCACCGTCCGTACCGCGGTCACGGTCGGCAGACGCTGGTTCTGGCGGGGCGAATCGCTGCGGGCATGGGGCCGGACACCAACGGTTCCGGTGCCACCCGGCAGCCCGGCCACCGACGACGACCTGTTGCTGATCGCGTTCACCACCGGTAGCACGGGACCGGCCAAAGCCGTGCAGATGACCTACGGCAATTTGGCCGCGATGGTCGACCAGGTGCACATGGCGCGCGGAGAGATCGCGCCGGAGGCTTCGTTGATCACCCTTCCGCTGGTCGGCGTGCTCGACCTGCTGTTGGGCTCGCGCTGTGTGCTGCCGCCGCTGATCCCGAGCAAGGTCGGAGCGACCGATCCCGCCCACGTGGTCGACGCGATCCAGAACTTCGGCGTGCGAACCATGTTCGCCTCCCCCGCCGTGCTGATCCCGCTGCTCGAGTACCTGCGTGCGCACCCGGTTACGTTGTCCTCGCTGGACAGTATCTATTCCGGCGGGGCTCCGGTCCCGGACTGGTGCATCGCGGGGTTGCGCGAGGTGCTCCACGAGGACGCCGAGGTCTTCGCCGGGTACGGATCCACCGAAGCGCTGCCGATGTCCACCATCGAATCCCGCGAACTGCTGGACGGACTGGTCGAGCGAGCACAGCACGGCGAGGGCACCTGCGTCGGCAGACCGGCCTACCAAGTGCAGGCGCGGATCGTGGCGATCACCGACGAGCCGATTCCGACCATGGCTCGGGCCGAGGAACTGACCGGCGAGCTGGAGACCACCCGCGGCATCGGCGAACTCGTCGTCACCGGGCCGAACGTCAGCACCGGTTATTACTGGCCGGAGCAGGCCAACGCGCTGGGCAAGATCATCGACGGCGATCGGATCTGGCACCGCACCGGCGATCTCGCGTGGATCGACGAGCAAGGCCGGATCTGGTTCTGCGGACGCAAGAGCCAGCGGGTGGTCACCGCGCATGGACCGATGTTCACCGTTCAGGTCGAGCAGGTGTTCAACACCGTCGCGGGCGTGGCCCGTACCGCTCTGGTCGGGATCGGCCCGCGTGGGGCACAGCGGCCGGTGCTCTGCGTCGAAGTGAAGCCGGGCGCCGACCCGGACTTCGTCGAACCCGCGCTGCGGGCCTGCGGCGCACAGTTCGACCTCACCAGGACGATCGCCGACTTCCTGGTCCATCCGTCCTTCCCGGTCGATATCCGGCACAACGCCAAGATCGGACGCGAACGACTCGCGGTGTGGGCCGCCGAACGGCTCGGAACGGACGCATAACAAATGAAAACAACTGTATTTCGGGCAATTCCCGTCATCGGGTGGCTGTATTTGGCCGGCGGCGCGCTGGCCGCGGCAACCGACCGTGTCCCGGACAGCCTGCTTCTGCGCACGGTGTGGTGGATCGACGCGTTCCTCAGCATCGTGGTGCACGCGGCTCAGATCCCGGCGGCCCTGCGTGCCGCCGAAGGCTCGGGCCGTGGCCGGTGGGAGACCGCGGTGTTGACGCAGATCTTCGGCTTGACCTGGTGGCGAACCCAGCCCGGCGAGGAGAGAGTGCAATGAGCAAAATACTGGTAACCGGCGCGTCCGGCTTTCTGGGCGGTGCGCTGGTGCGCAGGCTGGTACGCGACGGCGGGCACGACGTGTCGATCCTGGTGCGCCGCACCAGCAACCTGGCCGACCTGCGCGACGACATCGACAAGATCGAGCTGATCTACGGCGATCTGACCGACCCCGCCTCGCTCGAAGAGGCGACCCGCGGCGTCGACATCGTGTTCCACAGCGCGGCGCGGGTGGACGAGCGCGGCACCAGGGAACAGTTCTGGAACGAGAACGTCCGGGCCACCGAACGGCTGCTCGAGGCAGCCCGTCGAGGCGGATCGGGACGGTTCGTATTCATCTCCAGCCCGAGCGCGATGATGGACTATTACGGCGGTGACCAGGTCGACGTCGATGAATCGGTGCCGTATCCGCGGCGCTACCTGAACCTGTACTCGGAGACCAAGGCCGCGGCCGAACGAGCCGTCCTGGCCGCCGACAGCCCGGGATTCCGCACCTGCGCCCTGCGCCCACGCGCGATCTGGGGCGCGGGCGACCGGTCCGGTCCGATCGTGCGGATGCTCGGCCGCGCCGGTATGGGGAAACTGCCGGACCTGTCCTTCGGCCGCACCGTCTACGCCTCGCTCTGCCACGTCGACAACATCGTCGACGCCTGTGTGAAGGCGGCGGGCTCGGACGCGGTGGGCGGCAAGGCGTATTTTGTCGCCGATGCCGAGAAGACGGATGTCTGGCGTTTCCTCGGTGAGGTCGCCACCCGGCTCGGGTACCAGCCGCCGACGCGCAAACCCAACCCCGCGGTGATCAACGCGGCGGTCCGGGTCGTCGAGACGATCTGGCGCATCCCGGCCGTCGCGACCCGCTGGTCGCCTCCGCTGTCGCGCTACGCCGTCGCGCTGCTGTCGCGCAGCGCCACCTACGACACCACCGCCGCCGCACGAGATTTCGGCTACCAGCCGGTCGTCGACCGCGACCGCGGCCTGGCCGACCTGCTGGCGTGGCTGGAAACCCAGGGCGGGGCGGTCGAGCTCACCCGGAATCTGCGCTGAACACCCCACCGGTACCGGAGGCCAGCATGAGCAACGCCACCGTCTTCCGCAGGAAGATCACCCCGACCGAACGTCTGTACTTCTTCACGCGCGCGGTGACTCCGCCGTTCGTCATGCACCTGGCCGTCCACGGCGACGGCAGCCTGGACCCGGCCGCGTTGCAGCGGGCCGTCGACGTGGCGTCGGCGGCCGGCCCCGGTGCACGCCTGGTCCGCGACGGCGACGACTGGGTGGACTGTGGTCTGGCCGCCACCGTGCGCCACGTGCCCGGCTGGTCGCTGAACTACGCCGCGCTGGAGAACGACGCGGTGCTGAACACGCCTATCGGTCCGACGCCGGACCGCACCACCGAAGTGCTGCTGCTCACCGGCGAACAGACCACCATCGTGTTCCGCGCCTTCCACGGCGTGATGGACGGGATGGGCCTGCGTCTCTGGGTGGACGACGTATTCCGCGCGCTGCGCGGATGCCCGCCGCTCGGCGCACCCGATCCGATCGCCGATGCCGAACTCGTGGCCCGGATCGGCACGCCGGGTAAACCGACCCTGGTGCTGCCCACCTTCAAGGCGGCGACCGGGCGCGGACGCCAGAACCGGGATGCCGCGCGCTGGCTGCTGCGCCACCGGACGATCAACGCGACCGGAAAGGGCATCGTCGCTCGGGTAGCGGCGATCCTGGCAGCGGAGTCGGGAGCCAAGTCGCGCTTCATGATTCCGGTCGACCTGCGCAGGCACGACCCCGTCCTGCGCTCCACCGCCAACCTGGCGCTGCCGCTGTTCCTGGACGTCACCCCCGGCGAGAACTGGGAGACGATCAGCGGCCGGATGCGCAGCGGGCTGCGGGACCGGCGGGAGCTGAACGAGCTCGACAATGGCCGGCTGTCGAAATTCCCACCCGGCGTGATCCGCGGGGTGCTGCGGATGAGCAACTGGCTCGGGGCACGCCTGAACCGGAACATGGTGTCGGCCACCGTGTCCCATATGGGCGCGTTCGATCTGGACGAGATGGCGGTGCCCGGCTGGACACCCACCGACGTGCGGCTGCTACCTCAGCACAGCGGCGCGATGCCGCTGCTGTTCGCCATGGCCGAAGCGGGCGGGAAGCTGGAGCTGACCGTCTCCTGCCGCAATGGCGCCGGTATCGAGGTCCGGTTGGAGGCGCTGCTGGACAAGATCGCCGCGCGGCTGGAGTCCGAGCTCGCGGCGCCCGAGGTGGTCGCGCGATGACCGGCGCGATCCGCGTCGTCCTCGCCCGGCCCCGCATCGTGCTCGCGGTCGTGGCCGGAGTGATGCTGCTGGCCGGTTCGCTCGGACTCGGAGCGTCCGACAAAGTCACCGCGGCCGGATTCGTCGATCCCGGAAGCGAGTCGGCGCGAGTGGACGAGCTGGTATCCGAGCACTTCGGCCCGCAGAACCCCGACGTGGTCGTGCGGTACGCCGCACCGGAGGGACAGACGGTCGACGACATCGGCCCCCGCGTCCAAGAGACGCTGGCTCGGATCGACCCGGCCATGCTGCAACGACCGATCGAAACCTATTGGAACGCCGGTTTCGCGCGCAGGCAGTTCCTCCGGTCGGCGGACAATCGGCAGGCGCTGGCGGTGGTGTACCTCGCCGGTGACGCCAACCAGCGCGTCAGCGCCTATCCGGACATCGAACCCCAGCTCCGGGTTCCGGGTATCGCCACCGATCTGTCCGGCTACAGCGCGATCTCCACCGAGATCAACGAGCAGTCCCGGCACGATCTACTCCGGGCCGAATCCCTGTCGCTGCCACTGACCTTGGTGATCCTGGTGGCGGTTTTCGGCGGATTGATCGCCGCGTCGTTCCCGGTGGTGGTCGGTGGCCTGACGGTGCTCGGTGCCATGGGCGCGATCCGCGTGCTCGCCGAGTTCACCGAGGTGAGCACATTCGCGGTGAACGTCGCCTCGCTGCTCGGGCTGGGCATGGCCATCGACTACGGGCTGTTCCTGGTCACCCGGTTCCGGGAGGAGGTCGCCGACGGGCACGACCTGAAGACCGCCATCACTCGCACCTACGCCACGGCCGGCCGCACGGTCGCGTTCTCGGCACTCCTGCTGATCTGCGCGTTCGCGGGCACGTTCGTCTTTCCGCAGGCGGTGCTGCGGTCGCTGGGCATCGGCGCGATCACCGCGGTGGCGCTGGCGGCCACGCTCTCGCTCACCGTGCTGCCCGCCTTGCTCGTGCTGTTCGGCGCGCGCATCGGCACGGCGCGGGCCACCGATCGTTCCGAGCGGTTCTGGGGGCGCCTGGTCGACCGCGTGCTGCGGCGGCCGGGTCTGGTGACCGTGGTCGTCGGCGCCGTCCTGCTGGTGCTGGCGGCCCCGCTGACCGGACTGCGGCTCGGCGACATCGACCATCGCGCGCTGCCCGAGGGCAACGAGATGCGCACCGTCGTCGAGGAACTCACCGCACAGTTCCCCGCCGCGGGTAGCGGGGTCACCGCCGTGCTGCACGGAGTGAACGGCCCACCGCAGTCGGGCGCCGTCGAGGCGACCGTGTCCGCGCTCGGCAAGGTCGAGGGGGTACGGCAGGTGGTGCAAGTGGGTCGTGCGGAGGACTTCGTGGTCTTCCACGCATTCCTGAGCAATACCGACCGCACCGAAGCGGCGGGCGACACCGTTCGTGGCATCCGCGAACTGACTCCACCCGACGGCACCGCGCTGTGGATCGGCGGCGATACGGCGGCCACCGTCGACAGCGTGCGCTCGATCGTCGCGCGGATGCCGTTGATGATCCTCGTCATGGTGGCGGCGACGATAGTGCTGCTGTTCGCGGCGTTCCGCTCGATCGTATTGCCGCTCAAGGCCGTCGCCATGGCGTTCCTGAGTTTGGCAGCGACGTTCGGTGTGCTCACCTGGATCTTCTGCGGCGGACACCTGGCCGGCGTGCTCGGTGTCGGCACCGGACCGATCACCGCGGGCATGCTGGTGCTGATCATCGCGGTCGTCTTCGGGCTCTCCACCGACTACGAGGTCTTCCTGCTGTCCCGCATGGTCGAGGCGCACGACGCGGGCGCCGACACCGCCGCGTCGGTGCGGGCAGGCACGGTGAAGACCGCCCGCGTGATCACCGCCGCGGCCACCCTGCTGGTGATCGTCACCGGAGCGTTCACCCTGTCCCCGCTCACCCCCATGCGCTTCCTCGGCCTCGGCATGATCATCGCCCTCGTCGTGGACGCGACCCTCGTCCGCATGCTCCTGGTCCCCGCCCTGGTCCAACTGATGGGCCCCGCCAACTGGTGGTCGCCCCGCCGCCGCCGCATCATCCCGACCACCGTCCAAGAACGCACCCCCACCCCCACCTGACTCGTCCGAGTGGCACATGGTGGAGAGTCCTCCCGGTCTTCGTCTCGACCATGTGCCACTCGCCGGTCGGGAGTTAGGCGACCAGTTCCAGGAGGCCGCGGGGGTCCCATGGCATTCAGTCCGGACAAGCGCGGCCGCAACCGGACCTGCCAGCTGGTGATGCGTCCGGCCGGTACCTCGATGACGGTGCGCTGCTCCACTTTCGCACCGAGCGGGAGGTGCACCCGGCGACTCGACCGGTGCCGAAACTGTTTGCCGCGTCCGGCCTTTGGCTAGGTTCATAGTATGAATCTCCGTAACTTCGCCACACCCGCGGTTTTCGCAGCCGCACTCACGTTGGCAGGCACCGCGGTCGCGAGCGCGGCCCCGGCGCAGTCCGTGGACGACGACACCGTGTACTTCCGCTACGCCAGCTCGAACTGTGCGATCCATTCGAACGGTGACGTCGGCTGCGATATCCCCAACGGCACCAATCTGTTCGGATTCACGATCTACGACCTGGTGATCGATCTGCCGTTCTTGCCCGCCCACCCGACCTTCGGTCTCACCGGCCCGCACGGCCGCGCGGACAGCCCGCCGATCGCGGGCACCCTCACCAACGGCGGCGCCAGCTGCACCGGAGGTGGCCGGGGCGCCCTGGTCTGCACCTCGAAGGGCCACAGCTTCAGCTTCGGCTGGTCGGGCACCCAGATCAGCTGACACCCTCGAGCCGCCCTGCTCGCGCAGCCTGCGAGCAGGGCGGCCCCGTGCGGTCACCGATGCTCTTTCCAACCTGCGTAGGGTCCGGGCAGGCAGACCGCGCACGGACGATAACCCGCGGTCGTCGCGTCGATCTCGGTCGCGAAGAAGACGCGATGTGCGCGATATGCGCCGCGCGCCAGCGCGCGCAGGGCGGAGGGGCAATCGAGGCGACCGTAGATCCGGCTGCGGCGATGGCCGCCGTAGCGGCCGGGTACGGCGCTGACATACGGTCGGCCGTCACCGCCGAGCAAGGTGTACACCGGCGGTCACCGCGCGTCGTGCAGCACGAGGCCCAGTGTGTGGCGCAGGCCGCTGCGCACGCGGCTGACGCCATGGCGAACCGGAGCACGGGACCAACCTCGGCTGGACGGCGTCGGCCGATCGCGGGTGGTGAAGATCAACGCGTGTCCTTGCTCCAGAACGGACACAGTCGCTTTCGATTGGGCGCGCGGCCGTTGCTCCACGATCAGGAATTCGCCGCCGGTGTGGTCGGTCCCGGGCCGGTCCAAGCCGATGACGACCTGAAGCGGGAAGACCAGCTCACCGTACAGATCCCGGTGCAAGGCGTTCCAGTCACCCGCTCTGTAGCGCAACAGGATCGGCGTCGGCTCGGTCTGCCCCGCGGCGTGGCAGGCGTCGAGCCAGTCCGCGAACTCGTCCGGCCACGGGGCCGGGTCACCGAGCCGCTCGGCCCAGGATCGTGCCAACGGCAGCAGCTTTCGATAGAACGCCGCCCGCAGCTGGGTGATCGGCTCCGGCACCGGTTCGGCGAAGTACCGATAGGTGCCTTCGCCGAAGCGGTAGCGCGCCATGTCGACGGTGGACCGGAAGCGCGGGATGTCATCCCAGAAGGCGGTGACGGCGGCGCACTCCGGTGGAGTGAGGATCGGCCCGGTCGCCGCGCAGCCGTAGGCATCGACCTCATCGAGCAGCGCGGCCCACGGTTGGGCGTCGGCACGATCCGTCAGGGCGACAGCGGCTTTCGATCGCCTCGAGGCCTGTGCGGTCGCGCCCGCGTCCGCGCTTCGCCCGCTCACGCCGCCGCCTCCAAGCTCAACAGCGACTGCTTGGCGGCGACGCCGCCGACGTATTGTCCGATCGCCCCGTCACCGCGGACCACCCGGTGACACGGGATCACCACCGGCAGCGGGTTGCGCGCGCACGCGGAACCGACCGCGCGCACCGCACGCGGGTTTCCTACGGCGGCGGCCACCGCGCCGTAGCTCGCGCGCTGCCCGTAGCCGATGGCGGGCAGGTGCTCGATCACCTGGCGGCGGAACCCCGCGGCCAGCCGCAGATCCAGCGGCAGATCGAAATGCGTCCGACTGCCCGCGAAGTACTCGTCGAGCTGCCGGGCCGCCGCGTCCAGCCGAACCGGGGCGGCGAGTATCCGAGGGCTGATCCGCGCCGCCAGCGTGGCGAGCACCGCCGCGTGGTCCTCGGCCGGGTAGGCGACGCGGACCAATCCGGCCGGGGTCGCCGCCAGCAGCAGCGTTCCTACCGGGGTGTCGACGGTGCGGTAGGCGACGTCGAGCAGGTCCGCGGCTTCGGCTTCGAGCGCCAGTCGCGTGTGCAGGTCGGCGAGCAGGTCGGCGTCGGGTGTCAGTGCGTGCGACAACGCGTTCAGGTCGTCGCGGTCGAGGCTGGCCATCATGCGTCCTCCTTCGGGTAGAGCTTGCGCAGGGTCTTCAGGCCGTCCGCGGCGGCGCGACGAGCGGCGTCCGGAGAATTGCCGAGCAGTTCGGCGATCTCCGCGTGGGGAAGCCCGGCCAGGTAGTGGTAGGCGACCGCCTGGCGCTGCTTGGTCGGCAGCGCGCGCAGGGCGGCCCAGAGATCGGGGTCGTAGTCGGCGGGGCCGGGGGCCGCGGTGGGACGCTCCGGCAGCGTCTCGGCCGGGACGGGCGCGCGCGTCAGCGCCCGGCCGACGTCGATCGCGCGGCGATGCGCGACGGTCACCAACCACGCCTCGAGGTTCGTGTCCTCGGAAAGGCCGGGATACGCGCGCAGCGCCGAGAGAAACGTCTCCGACCAGGCGTCGGCCGCGTCGGACGGGCCGAGCACCGCACGGCAGACGCGCAACACCATCGGGCCGTACTCGGCCACAACTTCCTCGAACGGGGGCAGGCTCACACCGGGTAGACGCCGCGGGCGCCGGGAACGTGAGATTCCGTCATCGAGTCTCCGGTTCCCCTTCGCGGCGGGACAACCCGCTGGCGCGCAGTACCCGCCGTGCGATACCCGCGCGGATGGATTCGTCGGTTCCGATGATCCGGACGTGGCGGCGCGCCCTGGTGATCGCGGTGTACAGCAGTTCCCTGGTCAGCAGGGTCGATTCGGGCTCGGGCAGCACGACGGAGACGGTGTCGTACTGGCTGCCCTGGCTGCGGTGAATGGTCATCGCGAAAACGGTGGTTACCGCGGGGAACTGCGTGGGATGCACCAGATAGGGTTCGCTGCCGCGTTGCAGCGCCGCGCGCAGCGAGCCGTCGGGCATGCGCACCACGACGCCGGTGTCGCCGTTGTAGATCCGCGCCTCGTGATCGTTCGCGGTGACCAGCAGAGGTTGCCCGGGATACCACGGCGCCTGGTGGGAGTCCGGGCCCGCGCCGCCCGCGGCGGCCCATTCGGCGGCCATCCGGTCCCAGCGCTCGACGCCGAACGGCCCCTGCCGGTGCGCGCACAGCAGGCGGTGTGATTCCAGCGCGCTCAGTGCGCCCGCCGCGTCGCCGTCGAGCGCGGCGGCGCTCACCGCGCTCGCGGCCCGCACCACGTCGGCACGCACCGCGATCAGCTCATCGGGTGCGCACAGGGACAGTTCGTCGCCGCCCCCGCGCAGCAGCTCGAGCGCGGCGTCCGCGTCTCCGGCCCGCACCGCTACGGCCAAGTCTGCGATCCGGCCGCCGAATCTGCGGCCCCGGGTCAGCCGCACGATGCCGCCGCGCAGGCGAGTCCACTCCAGCGCGGTCAGGGCTTCGGCGTGATCGGCGGTCGGCTCCGGGCCGAGGATGTCGTCCAGAACGGGGTTGGGAACGGCGGCGACCGGTCCGGCGACCAGGTCGGCGAGCACCGCGCCCGCGTCGACCGAGGCCAGCTGGTCCGGATCGCCGACCAAGACGAGGCGAGTGTCCGGGCGCAGGGCGGCGAGCAGCCTGCTCATCATGGTCAAGGAGACCATCGAGGTCTCGTCGACCACGATCACGTCGTAGGGCAGCCGGTTGAACTCGTGGTGCTTGAACCGGGTACTGCGACCACGCTGCCAGCCGAGCAGCCGGTGCAGGGTGGCAGCGGTGAGTTCGGGCAGTCCGAGCGAAACGGCCTGTTCGCGAACGGCTTCTTGCAGGCGTGCCGCCGCTTTCCCGGTCGGCGCGGCCAGCGCGATGCGCAGCGCGGGCAGCTTCGGCTCGGTCTCGCGGTGCGCGGCCAGCAGGGCGATGATCCGTGCGATGGTGTGGGTCTTTCCGGTACCCGGCCCGCCCGCGACCACGGTGGTCCAGTGGGTCGCCGCCAGCGCCGCGGCCAGGCGCTGGCGGTCCGGCGCCGGGCCGGTCGACGCGTCGAACAACCGGTCCAGTTCCCGACGCACGATCTTCGGATCGACCACCGGGTGGTGGGCGGATCGCTCGGTGAGCACCCGCCGGATCGTCTGTTCTTGCCGGTAGTACCGATCGAGGTAGAGCAGCGGACCGGAATCGCCCGGCCCCTGGGATTCGACCAGCCGCAGCGGCCGCAGCGGCCCCCCGGGTCCGCCGAGCACCAGCGGGCTCACCCGCAGCGCGGCGACCACCGCCGGAATGTCCGGCCACGGCAGGGTCGCCGGATCGACGCCCGCGTCCCAGGTTTCGTCGGCGTCGACGCCGATCTCCCGCATCCGGTGCAGCTCCAGGCACACCGAGCCGGATCGCACCGCACGCACGGCCAGAGCCGCGGCGAACAGCACCGGCTCCGACGATTCCCGGCCCAGCCTGCCCAGCCGCAACGCCACGTGCACGTCGGCGGCCGACAGCACACCCGCCTCGTTGAATATGCGCAGCAGACCGGTTCCCCGCTGCGCCACCTGGATCGAGGTCACCGCGCGGCCTCCCCGGCCAGCAGCGCGGAGAGCGCGACGACCAGATCGGCGGGCGGGTACCAGTCGAAGACGCCGCACCCCGCCGGTGTCTGCGGTCCGATCATGCCGCGCACGAACAGGTACCGAACTCCACCGAGATGCCGGGCGGGGTCGTAACCGGGTAGCCGCCAGCGCAGATACCGGTGCAGCGCAACCGAATACAGCAGCGCTTGCAGCGGATAGTGCGAACGCAGCATCTCGGCGGCCATGCGGTCGCGGGTGTAGTGCGCGACGGTGAGATCGCCGGTGCCCAGCCGATTGGTCTTGTAGTCGACGACCACGAATCGCGGGCCCGCGCCGCCGTCGACGCGCAGCACCGCGTCGATGCTGCCGGTCAGGTACCCGCGCAGCGGTATGTCCTCCAGCGCCGCCAGCTGGTCGGCGTACATGGACAGCTCGTCTTCCTCCGGAAGGTGCCCGCGCAGCAGGTCGGCGATGCGACGCAGTGTCGCCGCGGTGGCGCCGACGTGTTCCCCGCCCGCCAGTGGCAGTTCGAACTCGAGTTCGCTGAGACGGTCGCGGGGCGAGATGTCGGCCAGGCAGCCGCCCTCGAGTGGGGTACGCAGCACCGCGAGCAGCGCGGTGGCCAGCACGTCCGGGTCCATGTCGGCCATCAGCTCGTCCACCGCCTCGCGGCACCGGTCGTGTACCTCGGCCGCCAGATCCGCACGGCCGGTGTCGATCCGCTCCAGGACGCCGTGCACCAGGGTGCCGAACTCCGCGCCGTAAGGTAGCGCGTTCATCAGCGAGGCCGCGCTTGTTTCCTGCGGTTCCGCCGCGCCGATCAGGGGAGTACCGGCGGGCTCGTCGCCCAGCCCTCTGGGATCCTCCGGTTCGCTGCCGGATTCGGGTACGACCGCCTCGTGCGCCGAGGCGGTCAGGGCCGAGTACGACGTGCGCCGCCACTGCTGATCCAGCACCCGGTCGAATCGGGCGGCGGCCAGTTCGCCCTGCGCGGCCGCGGTGCGCACCCGCCGGACGGCGACGTCGTCGGTTCCGGCCACCGCCGTCACCGAGATCGCCGCGGCCGCGTCCTGCGCCCACGCCGAAAGCGACTGGGCGGCAACGGTATCCGCGGGGACCGGCGCGCGCGTGGCGACGACGGCGCCACGATCGGCACGCCCGAAGACCATCCGGTGCAGCGGCGAGGCCGCGGTGGTGATCGCGGGCGCCCACCAGGCGACGATCTGGCACATCGCCCGGGTCAGCGCGACGTACAGCAGGCGCAGCTCCTCCCCCGCCTCCTCGGCTTCGCTGCGTGCCTTGCGTTCGGCGTATCCCGGGGCATCCGGTCCGCCGACGTCCAGCACGCGCGCACCGTCGTCGGCGTGGAACAGCAACGTCGCCGGATAGGGGTTCTTCGCGCTGTCCCAGGCGAACGGCAGGTAGACGACCGGGAATTCGAGTCCCTTGCTGGCATGCACGGTGGCGATCTGCACGGCGGCGGCGTCCCGGTCGAGTCTGCGGCTGCGATCGGCGACGGCGCCGGAGGCGGGGTCGCGTACCCGGTCGGCCAGCCACCGGGTCAGCGCGGTCAGCCCGAGACCCTCGGTGAGCGCGACCTGGTCGAGCAGCTGCGCGATGTGCCGCAGGTCGGTGAGCTGCCGTTCCCCGTTCTCCACGGCGAGCAGCCGCTGTGCCAGTCCCGTTTCGGCGGAGAGCTTCTCGAAGACGGCCGCGAATCCCGCGCGGGTGAACAACCGCGCGGCCTCGCGCAATTGGGCGCTGATCCGGCCGACCAGATCGGCGCCCCCGCTGTCGATCTCGGCCGCGGTCACGCCCAGCAGCGGTGTGCACGCGGCCAGCCGCACGCGGTCGCCGCGGTGCGGCTGTTCCAGCGCGCGCAGCACCCACAGCCAGTCGGTGGCGCTGCTGGTCGCGAAGACGCTGACGCCGCCGGCGAGCACGGAAGCGACGCCGACGCGATCCAGCGCCGCGCGGACCACGTCGATCTGCGAGCGGGTTCGCACCAGCACCGCGATGTCGCCGGGGCCGATCGGTCCGCGTGCCGCGTCCACCGGGCGGTCGGGGATCGAATCGCCATCGGCGGAAGCGGGTTCGGCCTTGCCGTCCAGCAGCACTCCGGATTCGAGCAAGCGGACGATGTCGGCGGCGAGATCGTCGGCGACCTTGGCCCGCATCCGACCGACGGCCGGGAAACCGGATTTGTTCAGCGGCCCGGCGCCGGTGCGCGGCAGGCATCGGACACGCATCGGAGTGGTGAGTTCGCCGGGGCCGGACAGCCGCGACCACGGCCTGGTCGGGGCGACCGGGTAGACGCGGATCTCCTCGTGGCCCAATGCCGCGCCGCCGTGCAGGTGGTCCAGCGCCGCGAGCAGTCCCGCGTCGCTGCGCCAGTTCGTGGTGAGCTCCCTGCGGGTGTCGGCGTGCGCGACGGCGTCGAGGTAGCTGAGCACTTCCGCGCCGCGGAAGGCGTAGATCGCCTGTTTGGGATCGCCGACCAGCACCAGGGTGGCGTGCCCGTGGAAGGACTTGCGCAGGATGTCCCATTGCAAGGGGTCGGTGTCCTGGAATTCGTCGACCAGGGCGACGCGGTAGCGCGCGCGGATGCGCAGGCACGCGCGCGGGCCGTGCTCCGGATCGGCGAGCACTTCGTGCAGCAGCACCAGCAAATCGTCGAAGTCGCGCAGCCCGGCCAGCCGTTTGCGGCGCTCGGTCTCCGCGCGCACCGCATGCGCGAACGCCACCCGCTCCCCCGCGCCGGATTCGCCGTCGGGCACGAGCGCCGCGTGCCGGTCCCGCACCGCGGCCAGCGCGAGCGTGCGGGCCTCTTTCACCGAGAACGGCGGTTCGGCGCGGGCATAGCGATGCAGATACAGGTCGTCGACGACGGTGCCGACGAGGTCGTCGACGGTCTCCACCAGCCGGGTGCCGGGATCGTGTTCACCGGCGAGCCCGAGTTCGTCGAGCATGCGCTGACAGAAGCTGTGCGTGGTGGCGATGGTGCCCGCGTCGAAATCCGACAGTGCCGTCAGCAGCCGCCGCTGCCGCAGCCGGACCTCGCCCTCGTCGGCCTGCGCGAGATACCGCACCAGTTCGTCGGCGTGCGCCCGCGCCGCTGCCGGATCAGCCAATCCGGCAGCGACCGCGACGAATCGGTCGCGGGTGCGTTCCCGCAGCTCCTGGGTCGCCGCCCGGCTGAACGTCACCAGCAGCAGCTCGGAGACATCGATGCCGGCCTCCGCGACGTAGCGCACGGCGAGACCGACGATCGCGTGCGTCTTGCCGGTGCCCGCGCTGGCCTCCAGCACGGTCGTACCGGTGGGCAAGGGCCCGTACGCCTCGAACGCGGCGGCGGCGAAAGCGCTTGCCGGGAAGGAGGTCTCCTGCACGGTCATGCGTGCCTCCTTCCTGCGCGGCCGGTGGTCACGCGGTCCGCGGTCGTCGCGATCTTCCCGGTGACCGGCCACGCCGCACGGACTCGCTCCCGAAACGACTGTCCGAGCTGACATTCTGCCGCGCGCCCGGGCGCCCACCGGCGACCGACACGCGCCGTGCCGGTGTATCCCGGTCTTCCGCACCACATCACGTCCCGCCGGCGACCGGCCCTCTCGTGATCGGTCACGGCTGGCCCTGGCTTTCCGCGGCCAGCAGCGGAGCCCACATCCGCCGCGCCAGCGCGCCGAAGCGGGTGCTCTCACCGGGCTCGCCCGCCGGAGCGGGCGCGGCCATGAGGTTCTCGAGCCGGGGCGCCGGACCCCAGACGTAGCGCAGGTGGCGGTCGGTGTGATCGCCGAAGGGCCCGGGACCGTTGGGGCCGCCGTTGAATTCGCGTTCCGCCGCGGCGATCGCGTCGTCGGTGCCCGCGCCGCGGAAACGGCGCTCGGCGTAGATCGCGCTGGCGGTGGGCGCGACGGGCAGCGGTTCGGTCAGGCCCGCGTCGCGCAACGCGACGAGTTCGCGCAGGATCTGCCCGGCCACCGCCACGTCGGGCGCGGTGAGCTCACAACGCCAGGTGGGGCGGCCGAATTGGCCGCGACCGGTGCTCACCGCCCGCCAGGAGCGGTCCTCGGTGACGGTCAGCGCCAGCAGCGAGACCCATGCTCCGATGCGGTGTTTGGGAGCCAGCCGGGAAAAGGTGGTGCGAACCAGGGTTTCGCCGCGCACCTCGGGCACGGTGCCGGTGAGCCTGCGCCCGTTGCCGAGATCGACCGCGATGTCCACCGCGCGGACCTGGCCCGCGTAGTCCGCCTGCGCCGCGCGCACCAACCGGTCCACGGTGTGCTCGACCTCGTCGAGCACGGCGGCGCCGAACCCGAACGGCGGCAACGTGCCGCGCCGCCATTCCGCCGCCCGCAGCCCGGCCGGGTCCGCGCCGGTCAGGCGGGCGGTGAGCAAACGTTCGCCCAGCTCCCACTTGGCCAGGCCGTCGAGCTCGATGGGCAGCCGTTCGGCGATGTCCTCGTCGTGCTCGGGAACCCGCAGGCCCAGACGCTGCCACAGGAACGCGCGCACCGGATGCTCCACGAACGCGATCAGGTCGGTCAGCGCGACATCCGCCGCTTCCGCGGCGGGCAGCGGCGCGGCCAGGAAATCGGGACGCGGCCGCGCGGGCCCGTCGGCCGCGTACGCGCCGGCCAAGGCCACCGTGTCGAAGCTGAACGGCTGCTCGGCGCGGAAATTCCGGCGGTCGAACGACTGCAGCGGATGCCGCGTCACCACCGCGCGCATCGCCGCGGCGCCGACATGGACCCGCAGCGCGTCCAGCACTTCGGCGACCGGAATGGCGGGCGGCCGGTGCGCCCCGCTCACCGGATCGGCGCCGGTGTGGAACACCAGCAGCGTGTCCCGGGCCGCGAGGATCGCATCCAGCAGCAGTTGCCGGTCCTCGCTGCGCGCATCCCGTTCGCCCAGCAGGGGTTCGCGAGCGAGCACGTCGTCGCCGTCCGCGGCGCTCGCGCGCGGAAACACCTCGTCGTCCAGTCCGAGTAACACGACCACCCGGTGCGGCACCGACCGCATCGGCACCATCGTGCAGACGGTCAGCTCACCGGTGCGGAAGTTGGCCCTGGTGGGGCGCGCCGCCAGCCGTGAACGCAGCAGGACGCCCACATCGGTCAGCCGCAACGGCACCTCGCCCGCGTGCCCGGTGGCGGCGGCCAGTTCCTGCCTGGCCTCGGTGCGCACCCAGGCCTGCGCGTCGGGGACGTCGGTCAGCAGATCGAGCGCGCGGCCGAGCGCCGCCGCCCACTCGTGCGCGGGCCGGGGCCCGCGCAGGTCGCGCAGGCAGACCGCGAGCCGATCGATGAACTCCGCGAAGCGTCCGGCCAGGTCGACGTCGTTGCTGTCCACGTCGTCCAAGGGCAGCGCGAGATCCAGCCAGTCGTCGGAGGTCTCGCCCGCGGTGACGCCGAGCAGGATCCGGTCCACCGCGCTGTTGAGCGTGTTCTGCGCGAAATCGGCGAGCCCGAACGCCTGGCGCTGACGCTGCCCGATCCCCCACCGCGCGCCGGACTCGGCGGCCCATTCACGCAGCCGCTCGATGTCGTCGTCGTCGAATCCGCAACGCCGCCGGACGGTTTCGGCGGCGGCGAGATCGAGCACCTGAGTAACCGTCACCCGGCCGTCGGCCAGCTCGAGCAGTACCGCGATCACCGCGAGCAGCGGATTGGTCACCCCGCGCCCCCGGTCGGCCAGGCGCACCCGCAACCGGTGCGCCGGATGCTCCGCATCGGCTTGCGGCTCGGGCGATCCCGCGGTGCGCTGCCCGAACGCCGCGCGCACCAGCGGCGCGTACGCCTCCACCTCGGGGCACATGATCAGCACGTCACGCGGTTCCAGCGTCGGGTCGGCCGCGAACAGCCCGAGCAGGCATTCCCGCAGCACCTCCACCTGTCGCGCCGGGCCGTGACACGCGTGCACCTGTACGGTGCCGTCGGCGCCGACCGCCCCCGGCGCCGGCGGCCACCGATCGTCCCGGATACCCGCCTGCAGCGCCTTCAGCAACGTCGGAGGTGGAGCGGTCTCCGGCGCAAGGTCTTCGGATCGAGCCGCGGCAATCGGATGATAGGTGTCCGAGCCGTCGGCGGCGGGCGCGGCGAGCCGCTGCTGGAGTTCCCGGACGTCGCGGGCCAGTCCCGCCAGGAGCGGGTGCGCGACCGCCGTGGCGCTCACGTCCTCGGCGCGCGTACGGGCCACGGGCAGCTCCCGCAGGGCCGACCAGAGGACCGGGCTCGGATGGACGAGCCACAGATGCACGTCGCGGGCGGCGGCCAGCGCCGACAGCACGGCGAGTTGGTCGCTGGGCAATCTGGTCACACCGAACAGCGACAACCGCGGTGGCAGCGCGACCAGATCCGGCCGCGCGCGCAGCCGCGCGCAAGCGGCGTCGAGCCGTTCGGCCGGGCTCGGCTCCCCGATCTCGGCGCGCAGCCCGCGCCACAGCATCGGCTGCCAGAGCAGGTCCTCGGGCATCGCGGCGCCCGCGCCGTCGGTGTCCGAACCCGCCGCCCACTCGGTGATCAGCGTGGGCCGTTGGGCCGCATAGCTGTCGAACAGCGCGGCGATCTGGGCAGCGGTCCCGTAGCGCCGGCCGACGCGGTGCGCGGCGCCCGCGCTGTCCCGTGCGCCGAGGTGCCTGGCCAGCACCGCGCACCACGGCTCGGCCAGCGACGCATCGATCACCCGCAGCAGCGTCCACACCGCCCGCTCCTGCGCCCACGGATCCTGCGCGGGCAGCACGCCGCTCGCCGCGGCCAAGACCTCGCCGACCAGCGCGGCAGGCGAGGGAAAAGCGACATTGGCGCACACGCCGTCGGCCGAACCGTCCGCGCCGAGCACACCGGAGAGCGTCTGCGTCAGCCAGCGCTCCACGCCTTTCGCGGGCACCGCCACCACCTCGGCCGCGAACGGGTCTTCCTGCGGCTGGGCCAGCACTCCCGCCAGCGCCCGGGCGAGAACGTCGGCGCGCTCGGCACGGTGGATGTGCAGCGGCATCTGCGCCCTCTCGATCGATGGTGTCCGGGTGCGCTGGCCTCGGACTTCGTGCACGTTTATACGCCCAGCGACCGACGCGCAACTGCACCGCCCCACCCGGACGCCAGTGAAATAGACCACACGAGAACGGATTACTTCGCCGTGTCACGCGGGGACCGCCGCGGCCGTGTGCGACAGTGCTGCACCGGGGAGGTAAGAGTTTGCACCGGGGCGGAACGAGAGAGCTGCACCGAAAGGCTGGTTCGCGTTCATGGATGCGATGGTGATTCCCCTGGTCCCGAAAGGCGGATTCACGGTCCGCCGGGTCGGTGACCGCTGGGAGCTCGTCAACTCGCGCAACTACGGTCGCACCGTCGTTCTGCATTCCTGGCCCCGGGATCGGCACACCGAGGCGTTCGAGCACTGCTACCGGCTCAACGGACGCACCGTCGAGGAACTGCGCGCCGCCTTCCGCTGACGTGCCCCGGCCTGCGGCGTCGTGCGAAAACTTTTGCGCCGCAGGTGCCCGAAATGGGCGTTAGCACACCCCGCGGCCGAGCTCAAGACGTGCGTCCGGACCCGCGATGTGCGATCGTGGTCCCTCGTGCGTTATCCGTCCGCCGCCACCCGAACCGTTCCCCGTGTGGCCGCCTCCGCCTGTGTCCTCGCCGCCGTGGCGATCATCGCCCCGAGCCTGCCCGCCGCACTACCGATCGCGGGCGCCGCGCCGCTCGCGCACACCCAGGGGTGCCTGTCCGGTTTCGACTGCGATATGAGCAGCCGCATCGCGAAGGCCGACGCCTACCTCAACAGCCGTCCCGGGGTCACCGGCTACGTCCTGCGCGACCGGGTCTCGGGCGGGGTCTACGCCAACGCCAACGCCGAGAACGCGGTCTGGACCGCGTCCACGATCAAGCTCGCGATCGCCGCCGATCTGCTCAACCGGGCCCGGGTCGGCGCCATCTCGCTATCGCCGGAGGACCGCGGACTGCTGGAGGGGATGCTCGCGACCTCGAACGACGGCGCCGCCGATCTGCTGTGGACCAAATACTCGGGATTCGACCGGATGGCGTTCAACAACGCCTTCCGCGCCAACGGGATGTCCTCGCTGGTTCCGCAGCCCACCAACACCGCGCTGTTCCCGGACTGGTCGTTCCAGAAGTGCACCGCCGCCGACCTCGACCGGCTGATGGACCACATCCTCAACCACATGCATCCCGACGACCGCAACTACCTGGTCGACCGGATGCGCGCGGTGGACTCCAACCAGCACTGGGGCGTGTGGGGCGCGGGCGCGAGCATGCGTCCCGGACTGAAGAACGGCTGGTCGGCCGAACAGGGCGGCTGGGTGGTCAACTCGGTCGGTTTCGCGGGACCGGGCGAGCACTACACCTTGGCCATCATGAGTTCGCTGGGTGACGCGGGCGGCTACACCGAGGGCGCCGACACCGACACCAAGCTCGCGGAGATCCTGCTCGCCGGGCGCTGACGCGCCGCCTCAGGCGCCCGCGCGCCTGCGCAATGTCATCGGCGCACCGTCCCTGGGGAAAGGAATCGTGGTGAATCCCCAGGGCATCCGGTATTGCTCGGGGATCCGCCACTCGTATTCGCGCACCAGGGCGGCGGTCACCGTCTTCACCTCGAACGTGCCGAAGTGCATCCCGATGCACTTGTGCGCGCCCGCCCCGAACGGCATCCAGGCCAGGCGGTGCGACTTGTCCTCGTGCCGCTGCTCGCCGAACCGCTCCGGATCGAAGCGCTCGGGATGGGTCCACAGTTCCGGTAACAGGTGGTTCACCTGGTAGGCGAGGTCCACGGGGGCGCCCGCCGGAATGTAATGGCCCGCCACCTCGGTATCGCGCACCGCGCGGCGCGACAGTCCCGGAACCGGCGGCATCAGCCGCAGGCTCTCCCGGACCACCAGATCCAGGTCGCGCAGCGCCTCCAGGTCAGCGATGGCCGGGGGCGCGTCGCCGAGCCGTGCGTCCATGTCGAGCACCTCGGCGCGCACCCGCTGCTGCCAGTCCGGGTGCTTGCCCAAGTAGTAGGCGACGGCAGTGGCGGTCGTCGTCGTGGTGTCGTGCGCGGCCATGATCAGGAAGATCATGTGGTTCACCACGTCCGCGTCACCGAAGACGCCGCCGTCTTCGCTGCGGGCGTGACACAGCCCGGAGAAGAAGTCCGCCGATTCGGAGCGGCGCTTCTGCGGCACCATCGCGGTGAAGTAGTCCTCGAGCACCTTCCGGCCGCGCAGCCCGGCCCGCCAGTGTCCGCCCGGCACCGAGTGCCGGATGATCGCCAGCCCCGCGTGGGTGCAGTCGATGAACGCGTCGATCAGTTGCCTGCGCTGCGGGCCGACGTCGGCGGCCATGAAACTCTCCGCCGCGATGTCGAGGGTCAGCTCTTTGATCGTCGGATACAGCCGCACCGTGCGTTCGGCGTCGCGCTCGCGCGGCACCCAGTGGGCGATGCTCGCCCGCACCACCGGAGTCAGCCCGGCCAGGTGGGCTTCCAGCCGGTCCCTGGTGAACGCCTGCTGCATGATCCTGCGGTGGAATTTGTGCTCGTCGAACTCCAGCAGCAGCAGGCCGCGCCGGAAGAACGGGCCGATGAAGTAGTCCCAGCCCTGGCCGAAGTCGCGGCGCCGGTGCCCGAGCACTTCGTCGAGCGCGTCCGGTCCCGAGACCAGCACCCGGTCGACACCGAGCGAGCTGTTCAGCGAGACCGGTCCGTACCGGCGGTAGCGCTCCATCATCTCGGCCGGACCCCAGCGCATGTATTGCAGCGCCCGGCCCAGATAGGGCAGTCCGGCATCGCCGCGCACCGGGACCGTGGCGCTGCCCCGCGGCGGGGTCGCCAGCACTTGGCGTCGTTCCGGCAGCAGTCCCAGCGCCCGGTCGATCAGATGGCCGTGCGGTACCTCGATCAGCGCGATGTTCTCCGATTCGGCCTGCACGCTGGGCTTCCGGCCGACCGCACGGTCACCGGCGACCATGGCAATCCTCCCTGAGCGACAGTAACCATCGTAGGCTCTCGGCCGCGTTCGCTCGGCCGGTTCGTTCGCCCCGATCCTCCCCGCCTCGGCCCGTCGGCGGTGAGACTTCGCACCGCAACACGCCAGGAACGGGGATCTCGTCGTGACGGTGCCCGGCTCGGCGGCTACGGTTTAGCGTGTCAGGAATCGTTGCCGGGGACGACCCCCAAGGTCCATCGAGGAGCAGGACGATGAGTACTCAGACTGTCGAGAACGGCCGGCACCGGGTGGTGGTGATCGGTTCGGGCTTCGGCGGCCTGTTCGGCACCAAGCACCTCAAACGCGCCGATGTCGACGTCACGCTGATCTCGAAGACCTCGACCCACCTGTTCCAGCCGCTGCTCTACCAGGTCGCGACCGGCATCCTGTCGGTCGGCGAGATCGCGCCTGCCACCCGGCTGGTGCTGCGCAAGCAGAAGAACGCGCAGGTACTGATGGGCGAGGTCACCGACATCGACCTGGCCGCCAAGACGGTGACCTCACGCCTGCTCGACCAGGACACCGTCACCCGATTCGACAGCCTCATCGTCGCGACCGGTGCGCAGCAGTCCTATTTCGGCAACGACCGATTCGCCACCTACGCGCCCGGCATGAAGACGATCGATGACGCGCTCGAGTTGCGCGGCCGCATCCTCGGCGCGTTCGAGCAGGCCGAGCTGGCGACCACACAGGAGGAGCGCGACCGGCTGCTCACCTTCGTCGTGGTCGGCGCGGGACCGACCGGCGTCGAGCTGGCCGGGCAGATCGCCGAGCTGTCCGACCGCACCCTGGAGGGCACCTTCCACAACATCGATCCGCGCGACGCGCGGGTGGTGCTGATCGAGGGCGCGGGCGCGGTGCTCGGGCCGATGGGGCCGAAGCTCGGCGGCAAGGCCGAACGCCGCCTCGCGAAGATGGGCGTGGAGATCCAGCTCAACGCCATGGTGATCGACGTCGACGCGTTCGGCGTGACGGTGAAGGACTCCGACGGCACGATCCGCCGCATCGAGTCGGCGTGCAAGGTCTGGTCGGCAGGCGTGCAGGCCAGCCCGCTGGGCAAGATGATCGCCGACCAGTCCGGCGGCACCGAGGTCGACCGCGCGGGCCGGGTCGTGGTCGAACCGGACCTGACCGTCAAGGGCCACCCGAACGTCTTCGTGGTCGGCGACCTGATGTCGGTGCCGAACGTGCCAGGCCAGGCCCAGGGCGCCATCCAGGGCGCGACCTACGCCGCCCGGCAGATCAAGGCCGGACTCAAAGGCCAGGCGCCGCAGGAGCGCAAGCCGTTCAAGTACTTCAACAAGGGCAGCATGGCCACGATCTCGCGGTTCAGCGCCGTGTGCCAGGTGGGCAAGCTGGAATTCGGCGGGTTCATCGCGTGGCTGGCCTGGCTCGCGCTGCATCTGTACTACCTCGTCGGTTACCGCAGCCGGATCGTCACCGTCATCCAGTGGTTCGTCACCTTCCTCGGTCGCAGCCGGGGGCAGATGGCGGCCACCGAGCAGTGGGTGTTCGCCCGACTAGCCCTGGAGGCCATCAGCAACGGCGACGACGAAGACGCCGAAGAGTTGGCCGCCGCCCTCGGCGGCTCGACCAACAGCAGGGTCGCCGTGGACAAGGCGCACACCGACGCCAAGGCCGGCTGATCGGTGTCGTAGCGGGCCCGACCAATCCAGGTCGCCGACAGATCCGAATGTGGGGCGTCGACGTCTCCTTCCGGATGAGAGGTGATCTATGGGCACAGGCAAGCACCGAGCACCCGAATCGAACCGACCGAGGGTGGGTTCGATCGTCGCGGCGGGGACGGTTCCGCTGATCCTCGCGTTGGTGGGGACCGGTACCGCGAACGCCGAGCCCGATCGGTCCGTACCGGTGATCCGGTTCGACTTCGGCGCCCTGAGCGACGCGGCTGCCCAGTGGCCCGGCGCCGAGGCGCCGAACGTGCGCCCGTACGAGGGTGTGCGGATCCCGGACGACACGCTGAGTTCGTTGCAGTGGGCACGTCCGTTGCCGGCCCACGAGTACCTGGCCCCATTGGTAGGGCTGCACGCGCCCGCCCCGGTCGCCCCGGTGCCGCCGATCGCACCGCCCGCCGGGAAATTGCGCTTCGGTGACGTGCAGGTCGACGCACCGGAGTGGCTCTACCGGGAGCAAGCGATCCAGATCAACGACAGCGCCGCGATGGCCGAGGCCGATATGGCGACATTCCTCGACTCGATCGGGATGGAGCGCACCAGGTCCGACCGCGTCGCGAGCCAGACCATGGGCGCCGCCGCGATCGGCGCGGCGGCGGGCTTCGTGTTCGCGAGCCCGTTCGCGTTGATCGGGGCGGCCGTGGGCGGAGGTCTCGGCCTGGCCATCGGTCTGCCGTTCGCGCCGATCGGTCTCGCCGCGGGCCCGATCGGGGCCGCCTACGGCGCGGCCCTGATGGCCGCCCCGCTGTCCGCCATCGGTGCGGGCATCGGAGCGGGACTCGGTGCGGTGCACGCCCTCAGCGCGCCTCCGCGGGCGCTCAGCGCGCCGGAGTCGGTCGCCCCTGGCCAGAAGGCCACCGAACCGGCGCCGGAGGGCACGGACACGGCTGCGGAGGCCGCCGAGGCGGCCGACGGCTGATCGGATGCCACTGTCCAGGAGCAAGCCGGAAGGTGGGAGTTCGACGACGCTGTCGGGCTCCCACTTTTTCTATCTCCAGGTCTCGGCCTGATCACACCTGTTCTGGACGATGTCGGTATGCGGCACAGGACCGTTCGTCACCGCTCCCGGTACGTGGCGCCCTTCGCGCCGAAACTCGATTCATCTCACCCCGAAATGCTCAGCAGCGTCCCGGTGCGGGTGAACAAACTGCCACCCCCCGCAAGGGGCAGCCGGGTCTGCGTCAATCCGGTTGTCGTCGCGGCGCATTCGTCCGGATAGACGAGTTCGCTCTCCAGGGCACGAGGGGCGGCCAGCGCATCATCGGCCGGAGTGCCCGCGCCCAAGGCCAGCCGATGACGCAGCAGGGGCATGTCGTCGACGTCGGCGATCAGGTCTCCCCGCCACTCACCGCCGTTCTCGCCCGCGCGACCGACCTGGACGCGCTCGCGCATGCGCAGCCGGGCACCGGAAGCCAGCCGGATCGTGGTGACCGTGTGATGTCGCGCGCCGCCTGCCACGACCATCGGTTCGGGATCGAAATCCAGCGTGGCCCCGCTCCCGACCTCGAGGTGCCAGCGCCCGAACGACAGGGGCGTCGCCGCGCCCGGCAGGGCTAGCGTCGCCGCGACCGAGCGCACCACCAGTTCGGCGCCCGGCGCGACGGCGATCACGATGTCGAGCTCGTCACCGCCCAACGGCGTCGCCGCGGTACCGATCAGGTGCACCGTGTTCGGACCGGTGCGGCGGGCCGACAATCCGCCGCTCGCATGGACCTCCGGAAGCGCCGACGTGGTCGCGACTATGCGTAACTCCGTGCGCAACAGTGGATCTCAGTGCGCGGCGGCGGACTCGTCGGCGTTCGCCCGGTCCTGCTCGGCGACCGTGCGCAACTGCTCGCGCACCCAGGCCAGCACCGGCGTCGCCGCCGGGTCCTCGGTGAGCGAGACCAGCACGGTCGGGCGGTTCGCACGCACCCGCGCCGCGTCCCGCTCCATCACGCCGAGGTCCGCGCCGACCAGCGGCGCCAGATCGGTCTTGTTCACCACCAGCAGATCGGAGAAGGTCACCCCGGGTCCGCCTTTGCGCGGCACCTTGTCACCGCCCGCCACGTCGACCACGAAGATCTGGACATCGATCAGGCCGGAGGAGAAGGTCGCGGTGAGATTGTCGCCGCCGGATTCGACCAGGATCAGATCCAGCGGCGGGTTGGCCGCCACCAGATCGTCGATGGCGTCGAGGTTGGCGGTGATGTCGTCGCGGATGGCGGTGTGCGGGCAGCCTCCGGTCTGCACGGCGGTGATCCGCTCGTCCGGCAGGACCGCGTGCCTGCGCAGGAAATCGGCGTCCTCGGTGGTGTAGATGTCGTTGGTCAGCACCGCCAGCGACAGCTCGTCGCGCAGTTGTCGGCACAGCGCGGCCACCAGGGCGGTCTTGCCCGAGCCGACCGGTCCGCCGATGCCGATGCGCAGCGCCTCCCCGGGCGTGCGGGTCCGTTTCGGCCGATCGTGACCGTGGTCGTGCGGCTCACCGTCGAGCAGGTGCGGGGGCATGGCGCGGTCTCCTTCTTCCGGGGCTTCAGCTCGCGAACAGGGGCATGTCACGCTGCCGATGACGCTCGGCGAGCACGTCCTGCAGCGGATCGGACATCGCGGCGAGACCGGTCGAGGCTTCCGCGGCGACCCGGTCGCACAGCTGTGCCAGCCGGATCGTGCACGCCGCGATCGCGGCGGGGTCCAAGGCCAGCAGACGCTGGGCCGCGGTGGCCGCGCCGGTGAGTGTCGTGTAGACGACCACGCCCGCGGTCTCCCGGGACGATACCGCGGCGGCCGCGCCGACCATTCCGAAGACCGAGGACAGATGCGGTGTGCGGCCGAGCGGTGACCAGTCGTGACACGGCCACAGCTGTCTGGCCAGGCGCAACAGTCCGCGGCCCTGCGCGCGGGACGCGGCACGTGCCGCGGGCGCGGGCGTGCGCGCGTCGGCTTCCGCCTCCGCCCGCGCCGGATCCAGTTCGCCCGCGCACACCGCCGCGGCGAGCGACGCGGCCACCAGCCCCGAGGTGCGGACCCGGCGACGCAGGTACAGCTCCACGGTCGCGACGTCGCGGACCAAGCCGGAGGCGACGGCTTCTTCCACGCCGCCGGAGTGCACGTGCCCGCCGATCGGCAGCCGCGAGTCGGCGAGCGCGAGCACCGTCGTGAGACCGGACACACCCGGACCGGTCGCAGCGGATTCACGCATCCGCCGATCCTATGTCCCGGCGCGTCGTCCGGGCGTCCGGACCTTGCCGCTCAGCGGCGGAAGGCGCGCTCCATTAATCGCTGGGCGTGTGTACGGGTCAGATCGGTCCACGCCTGGACCGGCGCCGACCACCACGGGGCGATTTCCCGTGGCTTGGCGGTCACCGCGTGGCAGACCAGATCGGCAGCCTCGCTCACGGTGAGCCCGGGGATACGGCTGAAGTCGGTGGGCGCGCTCATTCTGGTGTGCACGAGCGGCAGGTAAATCGAGGTGGTGGTGACGCCGTCGCGAGCCACCTCCGCCGCGACACTGCGCAACCAGACGTCGAAGGCGGACTTGGACGCGCCGTAGGCCGCCCAGCGCGGCGCGGGCGGCATCCGCACACCCCAGGTGGACATGTTCACGATGTGGCCGCGCCCACGAGCGCGCATGGCGGGCAGCAGCGTGAGCAGCAGGCGCACCGGACCCAGGTAGTTGACGTCGATGGTGCGGGTGAAATCGTGGAAACGGTCGTAGGACTCGTCGATCGGGCGGCGAATCGATTTGCCCGCGTTGTTGATCACCACGTCCAGGTGGCCGTGCTCGTCGAGGAGCTGACGGCCGAGGCGTTCGACCGCGTCCATATCGGTGAGATCGGTGGGATAGGTGTGCGCGACGCCGCCCGCGGCGGTGATCTCCGCGGCCAGCCGCTCGAGTTCGTCGCCGGAGCGGGCGACGAGCAGCACGGTCGCGCCCGCCGCGGCCAGCTTGCGCGCGCCGGCCTTGCCTATGCCGTGCGACGCACCGGTGACGAGCACGATCTTGCCGCCGACCGCGGCGCGCAACGCGTGCTCGCGCGGGCGCGACGTGGGATACAGCAGGCGCGTCGCCACCCGTTCGGCGAGGGGCCGCCCGTTGTCCGAGGCCCGGGTGTGGTTCACGAATTCGACTGTAGGCGCAGACCAGGGCGGCCACTCGCGGTTCGTGCGATCACTCCTCGCGCGACATCGCACGCACGAGCCGCGGCAGGTCCGGCCGGGCGAGACAGGCGGCGATGCCGAGGACGCCGCCGACGCGCCGAATCAGGCAGTCGCTGACGCGTCGCCGAGGGACATCTCCAGTGCGCCGAAACAAGCCGCCGAGATCAATGGTGAACCCGCTGGCCGGCGTCGCGTGCGGGGCGGTGAGTCCGCGGGCACGGGCTCGAGCATTTCTACTCACGCGCCGGCAGCGGCCATGTGTTCGAATGTGGGTAGTACACAAACTTTTTCGCCAGGGGTAGTCCCCGGCGCGCCAGCCGAGGGGGAACACCATGTCGACGCCCGACACGCAGGTCTCGGTCGCACAGTGGATCGCGCGCGGGATCGCGATCGCGGTGCTCGTTCCGATCCGGCTGCTGTGGGAGGGGATCGTCCTGCTGGGCCGCGTCACCGGAGCGGTCTTCGGGTTCGTCGCGCGGCGGCTGCTGGTTCCGGCAGCGGAACTGATCTGGCACTGGGTGCTGCGGCCGGTGTGGATCTTCGCGAAGGACTTCCTCTGGGGCTGGGTGGTGCAGCATCTGCTGTGGGGCTTGGTGCTCACGCCGCTGCTGTCGCTCCTGCTGGAGTACCTGCTGCGACCGCTGCGGCGCGCGGTGGAAGTCTTCCTGTGGCGCAGAGTGATTCGCCCGGTCGGAGCTTGGTTGCTGCGCTGGATCGTGTACCCCGTCGGGTACGCGATCGCCTGGGTGTGCCACCGCATCGTCAAGTGGCTGATCGTCTGGCCGCTGGCGCAGTTGTGGCGCTGGGTACTCCATCCGCTGTGGCGTGCGGTGCGTGCGACCGCGCGGTACGGGTGGCGGGTGGCCACCGTCATCGTGGGCGTGCTCGTCGTGGCGCCGTGCCGGGCGCTGTACCGCTACGTGCTGCGCCCAATGTTCGCCGCCGTCGCGGTCGTCTGGAACGCGCTGGTGGCGCGACCGGTGCGCTGGGTGCACCAGGCGATCGTCCGGCCGATGAACCGCTGGGCGGCCGAGGTCGTGGCGGCGGTGTTCGGCCGCTGACCCCGGCCGCGCGGCTCAGCGCGGGCCGGGCGAGGCGAAGCGCGCGATCAGCGCCATCGCCGCGAGCACCGTCGCGCCGACGGCCACCGCGACGTGCATGCCGTCGACGAAGGATCCGCGCGCCGCCTCGACCAGTGCCGCGTCTGCGCCGGACCGCTGGATGGTCTCGCCGAGCGTCGCCGCGTAGTCGCCGCCGGACCGGAAGATCAGCGCCGCGAGCGAGCCGAGCAGCGCCAGGCCCAGCGCGTTGCCCAGTTCGAAGCTGGTCTCCGAGATGCCCACCGCCGATCCGGCCCGCTCCGGCGGCACCGAGGCCACCGAGACCTCGGACACCAGGGTGAACGCGAGCCCGTAGCCGATACCCGCGATCGTGGACCCGGCCAGATACCACCAGAGTCCGTCGTGCGCGCCGACGCCGAGCAGCATCAGATTGCCCACCGCGGAGGCGAGCAAGGCGAACACGAATGTGGCGCGGGCGCCGAAACGATGTCCGACCCGTGCGCCGCCCATCGAGCAGACGAACACCGCGATCGCCATCGGAATGCCGAGCAGCGCCGCCGCCAACGGCGTGCGCCCGGTCACCGACTGCAGGTAGATGCTCGTCAGATAGCTCATACCGGCCAGCGACATCATCCCGGTAAGACTGGCGCCGATCGCCACGGAGAACTGGGGACGGGCGAACAACCGCAGGTCGAGCAGGGGTTCTTCGAGGTGTCGCTGTCTGCGGACGAACGCGGTCAGGATCACCGCGCCGATCAGCGCGATGACGACCGCCTGCGCGTCGATGCCCTCGGTGGCGGCGTGCTTGATGCCGTACACCACCGGCAGGATGCCGCCGATCGACAGGGCGACGCTCGGCAGGTCCAGCGGCCCGAGCACCCCGGCACGGTGTTCCGGCAGGACGAACGGGCCGAACGCGAGCAGGATCAGCAACACCGGAATGTTGATCAGGAACACCGAGCCCCACCAGAAGTGGTGCAACAGTATTCCCCCGATGATCGGCCCGACGGCCGAACCACCAGCGAAGAACGCCGTCCACACGCCGATCGCGGCGGCGCGCTCCCGCGCGTCGGGGAACAGGCTCGAAATCAGCGCCAGACTGGACGGCAGCAGCGTCGCGCCGCCGATGCCCATCAGCGCCCGCGCCGCGATCAGCACGCCCGCGCTGGGCGCGAACGCGGCGATCACCGACGCGATGCCGAAGACCGCGGCGCCCGCCAGCAGGATATTGCGCCGCCCGATCCGGTCGCCGAGATTGCCCATGGTGATCAGCAGGCCCGCGATCAGGAAGCCGTAGATGTCCAGAATCCACAACTGCTGGTCGGCCGACGGGTCCAGGTCGAGCGTCAGCGTCGGCAGCGCGAGGAACAGCACCGAGATGTCCATCGACACCAGCAGCACCGGCAACAGCAGGACCGCGAGGCCCAGCCAGGCGCGGCGCGAGCCCGTCGTGGACGGCGCGGTCCGCACCGGCTGCACGTCTGTCATCTCCGAAAGTCCTCTCGCTGGCGCGTACGTCGTACGCATGAGCCCGGGTACAGTGTACGCAACCCCGGCCGAGAACGGAAAGCAGGACATGGGATGACCGAGATCAAGCTGCACCGCGCCGCCATCGTCGACGCCGCGATCGAACTCGCCGATACCGAGGGCTTGGATGCGCTGTCCATGCGGCGCATCGCCGACCGGCTCGGGGTGGGCGCGATGTCGCTGTATCGCCACGTCGCGAACAAGGACGAACTGCTCGCGCTGATGACCGACGAAGTGGCCGGGCGCAACCCGTATCCCTCCCCCGAGGGACAGCAGTGGACGTGGCGCGAGCGGGTTCGCATCGCCGCCGAGGTCGACTGGGCTCTGTACCGGCAACATCCGTGGGTGCTGCTCACCTTCGCCACGCCCCGCTACAGCTTCGGGCCGCAGAGTCTGGCCTGCCTCGCCTGGTTGGTGGACGGTTTTCTGGAACTCGGCGTGTCCACCCGCGAGGCGACCGGCATGGCCTTCACCGTGTGGAACTACATCTCCGGCGCCACGCTGCCGGAGATCAGCGCCGAACTGATGGCGCGCAAAGGCATGGATCCCGGCGGCGACAACGCGCTGCGGACGCTGCTGAACGGCGCGGCAGCGGGACCGGTCCCGCCCGCGCTGGCCGATCTCGCGGGCAGCGGGGTGAGCGATCTGACCCAGAAGGAATTGCTCTACGACGGGCTCGACGCGCTGTGCGACGGATTCGCGGCGCGAGCCCTACGGCGCGACCGATTGACCTCGACCTGACTCGAGGTTGCAGGCTGGTCGGCGACCGCCCACGACAGGAGTTACCGTGCACGCCATTCGCCTCCACGCCTTCGGCCCGGCCGAGAACTTGCGCTACGAATCCGTTCCCGATCCCGTGCCCGGCCCCGGCCAGGTGCGTATCGCGGTGGCGGCGGCCGGTGTGCATCTGATCGATACGGCGCTGCGCCGGGGCGACGCCGGCCCGTTTCCGGTGCCGGAACTGCCGACCATCCCCGGCCGCGAAGTCGCCGGCACCGTCGACCGCGTCGGCGCCGACGTGGCGCCGAGCCTGCTCGGCGCACGCGTGGTCGCCCATCTCGGCGCAGTGCCCGGCGGTTACGCCGAACTGGCCGTGACGGACGCGGCCCGGCTGCACGAGATCCCGGCGAACCTGGACGCGGCGGAGGCGGTGGCGATGATCGGCACCGGGCGCACGACGATGGGAATTCTTCAGTTCACCGAGTTGCAGCCCGGCAGCGTCGTCCTGGTGACGGCCGCGGCGGGCGGCATCGGCACCCTGGTGGTGCAATACGCGAAGAACGCCGGAGCGACGGTGATCGGGTTGGCCGGTGGCCCCGCGAAAGTCGATCAGGTCCGGCGCAACGGCGCCGACCTGGCGGTGGACTATCTGGCGCCGGACTGGCCGGACCGGGTTCGTGCGCGCATCGGCGAGCACGGGGCGAACGTGCTGTTCGATTCCGTGGGCGGCGCGGTCGCCCGCACCGGCATAGATCTGCTCGCACCGGGCGGGCAGCACCTGGTCTACGGCTGGTCCGGCAAGTCGGAGCAGGACGGCCGGGTGCGGCTTTCGGCCGACGCTCTGGCCGCACGCGGTATCACCTCCGAGATGGTGATCGGCCCACCGATGCTGGCGCGCGTCGGCGGCGATCTGCGCGTCCTCGAGGACCGCGCCATGGCCGAGGCGGCCGCGGGCCGGCTGCGCCCCGCGGTCCATCGCTTCACGCTCGCCGAGGCGGCCGCCGCGCATCGCGCGCTGGAAACCCGCGCGACGACCGGCAAGGTGGTGCTGACGCCCTAGCCGAAGCGGTTCACTCGTCGATCTCGCCGTTGACCACCGCGTAGGCGAAGCCGTCCCACCCTTTGCTGCCGACGGTCTGAACCACCGTCGCGTCCAGGCTCGGTTCGGCGGTGAGCAACTCGACCAGCTCGCGACTGGCCTGTGCGTTCGGATCCTCGGAATGCTCCTCGGCGATCGCACCGCCGCGGACCACGTTGTCGACGATGATCACCGAGCCCGGCCGGGTCAGCCGCAGTGCCCACAGCACGTAGTTCGAGTTGTTGACCTTGTCCGCGTCGATGAACACCAGGTCGAACGGGTCGGGATCCTCCTCGGCGAGCACCGGCAGGCTGTCCAGGGCGGCGCCCACCCGGATCTCCACCCGATCGCCGACACCGGCCCGTTCCAGGTTCGCCCGCGCCACCTCGGCGTGCTGCGCGGCGAACTCGAGCGTCACCACGCGTCCCTTCTCCCCGACCGCACGGGCGAGCCAGATCGTGCTGTACCCGCCGAGTGTGCCGATCTCCAGCACCCGTCGTGCTCCGACCGTCCGGGCCAGCAGATGGAGGAACTTTCCCTGCGGCGCCGACACGTCGATCGCGGGCAGGCCCGCCGCCTTGTTCGCCTCCAGCGCGGCTTCCGAAGCCGGATCCACCACCAGCGTTTCCACGAGGTAGCGGTCTACGTCGGCCCATCCAGGTGTCGTCATACGTCGAAGTCTGCCACTCGATTCCACCCGCGGGATCGGCTTCGGCGAGTAGCGTGCGGCACAAAGAGACGTGCATGTCCCGCGATCGCGCCGAGAAACGGACGGACAGGACCCGACATGACGAATCTTGCGCGAGCCATGGCCGTCGCCGCCTGCCTGGTCGCCTCGGGTTCCACCGCGCCTGCGCACGCCGCGCCGACCGACGGCGGGGCCGAATACGTCGCTCTCGGCGATTCCGGCGCGGCCACTACGGGCGTGCGCAATTTCGACACTTCGGCCCCACCGCGGTGCCTGCGCTCGACCGCCAACACGCCGAAGCTGATCGCCCGGGACCTCGGGCTGCGGCTCGACGACCGCACCTGCAACTCGGCGCGCATCCCGGACCTCACCGCTGCCCAGCAACCGGGCATCCCGCCCCAGTTCGACGCGCTCGGCCCCGGCACCAGACTGGTTACGGTGCACATCGGCGCCAACGACGCCTTGATGGCCGAGCACGTCGTCGGCTGCCACGTATCGGGCCTGGTCGGAGTCGGTGTGTGCGCCGGTCCGGACTGGGACACCGCCATCGACGCGATCGCTGTGTCATATGCGACCGCGCTGCAACAGATCTCCGCGCGGGCACCGCAGGCGAAGATCGTGGTCGACGGCTGGCCGCTCTATGTGCGCGACGGCGGCTGTCCCGAGCTGGTCGGTCTTCGACCGCCCGACGCCGCGCGCATCCAAGCCGCCTTCGACCGTCTCAACACCGTGGTAGCCCGCGTCGCCACGGCGCAGGGCGTGGTCTACGTCGACACCCGCGCGGCCTCGGAAGGCCGAGACGCGTGCGCGCCCGTCGGCATCCGCTGGATCGACCCGGTCATCGCCACCGAGACACTCATCCCCTACCACCTCACCCCGCAGGGCATGCGCGGCGTCGCCGACGTGGTCCTCCCGGCGATCCGCGCCGCCGGACTGCCCGGCTGAGCCGTTCGCCTGCTCCGACGGACCCGCCCCGGACTCGGGCGGAGTCCGGGGCGGGTCGGCGTGGTGTTACTTCGAGAAGTTCTCCGGCGGCTGCCAAGGACGGCCGTGCGGGTCGTCCGGTCGCTGGGCCGGGGGTTGCTGCGGCGGCTGTTGTTCTTGCGGCGGCTGCTGTGCCGGGAAAGCCTCCTGCGGAGGGATGACCGGCTGGTGCGGCGAGGGCTCGAAGCCCTGCGGAGGCGGTGTCGGAGTCAGCCCCTCGACCGGAGTCCGCGCCGTCGCCTCGGCGGCGCGCACGGCCCGCTCGATGGTCGGGTCGGGCGCGGTGTCGAACCAGTCCGCGACATCCGAGTCGTCCTCGGGCTTGATTTCCGCGCCGTCGGAGGCGGGCGGTTCGTACCGGAACACGCCGTCCTCGCCCTGACTGCCGAAGCTCTTGGCGAACCCTTCCAGCGCTTTGCCGAAATCGCTGGGCACCAACCACACCTTGTTGGCGTCCCCGCGCGCGACCATGGGCAGTGTCTGCATGTATTGATAGGCAAGCAATTCCGGCGTGGGCTTGCCGGATTTGATGGCCGCGAAGACCTTCTCGATGGCCTTGGCCTGGCCCTGCGCCTGCAGATAGGAGGCAGCGCGCTCACCCTGCGCCCGCAGAATGCGGCTCTGCCGTTCACCTTCGGCAGCCAGGATCGCCGACTGCTTGGCGCCCTCGGCGGACAGGATCTGCGCCTGTTTCGAACCCTCGGCCGTCTTGATCGCCGATTCGCGCTGGCCCTCCGCGGTGAGGATCATGGCGCGCTTCTCGCGGTCGGCCTTCATCTGCTTCTCCATCGACTCCTGGATCGACGGCGGCGGATCGATGCTCTTCAGCTCGACCCGCGCGACGCGCAGACCCCAGCGCCCGGTCGCCTCGTCCAGCACGCCGCGCAGCTGGCCGTTGATCGCGTCGCGGGAGGTGAGGGTCTGCTCGAGCGTCATGCCGCCGACCACGTTGCGCAGCGTGGTCACGGTCAGTTGCTCGACGGCGGCGATGTAGTTGCTGATCTCGTACACCGCCGCCTGCGGGCTGGTCACCTGGAAATACACCACGGTATCGATGTGCAGGGTCAGATTGTCCTCGGTGATCACCGGCTGCGGCGGGAACGACACCACCCGCTCCCGCAGATCCACCTTGGCCCGGACCCGGTCGGCGAACGGCACCAGGAACGTGAGCTGGCCGGATACGGTACGCGAATACCGGCCCAGCCGCTCGATCACCGCGGCCTCGGCCTGCGGCACCAGCGCGATCGACTTGAAGACCACCACCACGACCAGCAAGACGAGGACGGCGGCAACGATCAGTACAGCCATCAAGGCCCCTTCCAGACGACGGCGGTCGCGCCGTCGATCTTCATGACATACACGGTCGTACCCGGTTCATACACTTCGGTCGTGTCCATCGGCCGCGCCGTCCACACCTCCCCGCCCAGCTTCACCTGGCCGGAATGCGCCGCGACCTGTTCGAGCACCAGAGCGGTCTTCCCCGGCAAGGCGTCCACATTCGTCGGCGTGGGCGGCGGAGTTCCGAAGCGGCGCCGGATGATCGGGCGTACGCCGAGGAACAACACCGCCGACATCACCGCGAAGACGATGGCGTCCACCACCAGCGACGTACCCGCCGCCGCGCTGACACCCGCCGTGCCCAGCGCCGCGACACCCAGCATCAGCAGGGTGAAGTCGCCGGTGAGCATCTCCGCCGCCGCGAGCAGAATGCCCGCGACCAGCCAAAAAATTGCGGCCACACGACCACTGTAGTGCTCCGGTCATGATCTGGGGCGCGACCTTCGCGAGTACTCCGGATGAATTCCGGGCGCGGGCGTGCGGTGACCCGGGTGCGCCGAAAGCCGCAGCGGCGGTGCTAGCTTCAGGCAGGTGAGCGGGCGTGACAGGTATGACGACATCTTCTCCGGACATCCTCGATCGAAGAACAGGACGGTGCCGACGGTCAGCGCGGAACGCGATCTGGTCGTCGAGGACGCCGCCACCGGATTCTGCGGCGCGGTGGTCGGATTCGAGCGCAGCTACGACGGCGAGTTCGTGAAATTGGAGGACGCCCGCGGCGCGGTGCGTCTGTTCGCACTACGCGAGGCCGCGTTCCTCATCGACGGTGCGCCGGTGACGCTGGTACGGCCGTCGGCCGCCCCGCCGAAGACGCCGCACCGCTCCGCCTCCGGCTCCACCAGGGTCGAGGGGCTGCGCGCCCGGGTCGCCCGCGGCAGCCGGATCTGGGTGGAGGGCGTCCACGACGCCGCCTTGGTCGAGCGGGTGTGGGGCCACGATCTGCGGGTCGAGGGCGTGGTGGTGGAGCAGCTCGAAGGTTTGGACAATCTGGCCGCACGGCTGGGCGAATTCGAGCCCGGCCCGGGCAGGCGGGTCGGCGTGCTGGTCGACCATCTGGTGACCGGATCGAAGGAGACCCAACTGACCACCGGACTCGGGCCGCACGTCCTGGTGACCGGGCACCCCTTCGTCGACGTGTGGCAGGCCGTGCGCCCGGCGACGGTCGGCATCACGCAGTGGCCGCAGGTGCCGCGCGAGGAGGACTGGAAGACCGGCGTCTGCGCACGCCTGCGCTGGGGTACGCCGCAGGACGGCTGGCGGCGGGTGTACGGCGCGGTGACCTCCTTCCGCGATCTGGAGGCTCCACTCATCGGCGCCGTCGAGCGCCTGATCGATTTCGTCACCGAACCGGATTAGGCGTACCTCCGCCTTCGCTCCGGCCATGCGCGG
>NZ_BAFP01000088.1 GCF_000308455.1 Nocardia abscessus NBRC 100374
TCATCAGCTCTGACCGTCCGAACCGGCCGAACAGGAAAGGATTTTGGCGATGGCGTTGGACGCCGCAACCATCACGGCGATCGCCGACGAACTCGCGGGCGCGGAACGCGACCGCAGCACCGTGCCGTTGCTGACCGCACGACATCCCGGAATGACGATCGAGGATTCCTACGCCGTGCAGAACGAGTGGCGCCGCCGCGCAATGGCCGCCGGGCGGCGGCCGGTCGGCCGTAAAATCGGGCTGACGAGCAAAGTCATGCAGGCCGCGACCGGCATCACCGAACCCGACTACGGTGCGATCTTCGCCGACGCAGTCTTCGACAACGGCGCGGTCATCGAGCACGGCCGGTTCTCCAACGTCCGCATCGAGGTCGAGCTCGCATTTGTGCTCGCCGACGCTCTGCAAGGCCCGGACGTGTCGGTGTTCGACGTCCTGCGCGCCACCGAGTACGTCGTCCCGGCGCTGGAAATCCTTTCCTCGCGAATCGAATTGGCGGGCCGCACAATCGTGGACACTATCAGCGACAACGCCGCCTTCGGCGGCCTGGTCTACGGCGGCAACCCGATCGAGCCCGGCGACACCGACCTGCGCTGGGTGGCCGCGCTGCTCTACCGCAACGAGACGATCGAGGAGTCGGGCGTCGCGGCGGCGGTGCTCAATCACCCGGCCACCGGCGTGGCGTGGCTGGCGAACAAGCTCGCCCAGCACGAGGATCGCCTCGAACCCGGCGAGATCGTGCTGGCCGGGTCGTTCACCCGCCCGTTGTGGGTCGAGCCAGGCGATACCGTGCTCGCCGACTACGGACCGTTGGGAACCCTCTCATGCCGCTTCGCCTGAACCCGACCTTCCGGGACCGGCTCGCCACCGCCTACCGCGCCCTCTTCGGCGGATGGGCCTGCTCGGGCTCCCCCTCATCGCCGAGATCATGGCGGGATCCGGACTGGATTGGCTGCTCATCGACATGGAGCACGCGCCCAACAGCTTGGAGTCGGTACTCGCGCAGCTTTACGCGGTATCCGGCTATTCGTCCGTACCGGTTGTCCGGGTCCCCCACGGCGAGACCGTGATCATCAAGCAGGTGCTCGATCTCGGCGCACAGAACATCCTCGTGCCGATGATTTCCACGCCTGACAAGGCCAAAGCCGTGGCCGCGATGATCCGCTACCCTCCGACCGGCACGCGTGGTGTCGGCAGCGCGCTCGCTCGCTCGGCTCGGTGGAACCGCGTCGAGGGATATTTGCGCGACGATGCCGAAGATGTCTCGCTGTTCGTCCAAATCGAAACGCAGGAGGGCGTGAACAACGCCCGGGCGATCGCCGCAACCCCAGGCGGGGATGGCGTCTTCATCGGACCCAGTGACCTCGCGGCGTCGATGAGCCTGATCGGGCAGCAGACACACCCCGATGTCGTCGCCGCCGTGAAACACGCCTTCGCCGACATAGACGCCACGGGAAAGCCTTTCGGCGTCAACGCGTTCGACTCCGACACCGCCCGCGACTACGCCGCAGCGGGCGCCCGTTTCATCCTCGTCGGAGCCGACGTAGCCCTGCTTGCCCGGGGCTCGGAAGCACTGGCCCAAACCTATATCGGACGCACCGACCCAGGACCGCGCGCGCCCTCCAGTGAGTGCGCCCGATCGACAAGGAACCCCGAACGATGCAGGAAGTTGTAACCGACCGTGAAGCCGAACTGCTTGCCGCGGTGCCGAATCGGTTGTTCATCGATGGTGAGTGGATCGATGCCGCGTCCAGCGGCATGTTTGCCGTGCGCGATCCTGCCACAGGTCACGTCGTCCGGGAGGTGGCCGACGCCACCGCCGAAGACGCGATCCGCGCACTCGACGCCGCTGTGGCCGCACAGGACGGCTGGGCCGAGACCGCACCGCGCTCCCGCAGTGAAATTCTGCGCCGCACTTGGGAACTCGTCGAGGAACACGCGGACGATCTCGCCTTGCTCATGACAGTCGAGATGGGAAAACCACTCGCCGAGTCCTATGGCGAGGTCACCTACGGTGGCGAGTTCCTGCGCTGGTTCAGTGAAGAAGCCGTGCGCATCCACGGCCGATACGGATTCGATCCCGAGGGAACCGGCCAGATGATCGTCTCGCGGCGGCCGGTCGGCCCCTCGTTCCTCGTCACACCGTGGAACTTCCCCTTCGCTATGGCAACCCGCAAGATCGGCCCCGCCCTCGCCGTCGGATGCACCGTGGTGATCAAACCCTCGCAGCTGACGCCGCTGACCACCCTGTATTTCACGCGCCTGCTTGCCGAGGCCGGACTGCCCGCCGGCGTCGTCAACGTCGTGACCTCCGCCTCCTCCAGCCGCGTCGCTGAACCGATCATCGCCGACCCCCGCCTACGGAAGCTGTCGTTCACCGGTTCCACCGAGGTCGGCCGCACGCTTATCGCCCAAGCCGCCGGCAACGTGCTGCGTGTGTCGATGGAACTCGGCGGCAACGCGCCGTTCGTCGTATTCGACGACGCCGACCTGGACAAGGCCGTGGAAGGGGCGCTCGCGGCGAAGTTCCGCAACATCGGCCAAGCCTGCACCGCCGCCCACCGATTCATCGTCCACGAGCGCGTCGCGGAGGACTTCGCGACCCGCATCACCGCTATCGGCCACGTTCCACCTACTCTGACCGCAACGCCTCGGCGGCTCGGACGAGTTCGGCCACAGCCACTTTCTCATCGATGCTCCCCGGCATATACATCGTGCACACAGCTGCAGTCTGGGAAGCCGCGGACACCGGGACCGCCAGCGCGCTCATGCCCGGCACCACCTCGCCGGTGGTGCGGACATAGCCCAGCTCCCTCGCGAGCGTCACCTCGGGGCGTTCCTCCGGACGCGGTGGAAGCGCCGCGAGGAGCGCCAGCCCTGGAGCTCCGCGCGTCAGCGGATGCCGCAGTCCAGGGCGATAGCTGATGCGCACAGGTGCGTCGATCGGTTCGGCCGACAACAGGTTCAGGGCATCCTCGTTCTGCGGTACGACCAGGAATGACGTGGTGCCCAAGCTTTCCGCCACCCGCCGAAGTTCCGGTTCCGCGGTGGCACGCAGATCACGGCGGACGGTGCCGGCGACCATGGCCGAGGCGACACCCACCCGGTAGCGGCCCGCTTCGTCGCGTTCCACATATCCCCGCAGTTCGAGAGTGGTGAGCAGGCGATAGGTAATCGACCGGTGCAGACCCAACGCGTGAGCGACGTCGGCGGCGCTGCACGGGCCGGCGTCGGCGACCATCTCCAGCACCGCCAGGCCGCGCTCGAGGGTCTGCGAGGTCACTCCCGACTTGTCCGATGGGGGCATTGTCGCTCCTGTCACCCGCCCACAGTCTTGTGTCCGTAGTCACACATGCGTATTCTCGACTCTATATCAGAGAAACATTTCTCGATAGTAGAGCAGATAGCTATGAGTATCGGAATCGTGGGCGGTGGAATAGCCGCATTGCACCTCGGTTTGGCGTTGCGTCCGACCGGGATGTCCGAGGTGACGCTCTATGTCGACCGTGACTACGACGAGATCGCCGCGGGCCCGCTGTTGAACACCGTCGTCCACCACCACCCCACCGTCCTTCGTGAGCGGGAACTGGATGTCGCGCATTGGGATACGCGGGAGTACGGCTACAGCCGCCATCACCACAGCCTCGGCGGGAGCGATCCCGTCCGGTTCACCGGCGATTTCACCTATCCGTCGTTAGCTGTCGATCATCGGCTGTATCTACCTGCCCTGGCTGCGGACTTCGCCGAGCGCGGCGGCGACCTGCGAGTCCTGCCGATCGGGCCGCACGATCTGTCGGCATTGGCTGCCCAGCACGATCTCGTCGTCGTCGCGTCCGGTCGCGGCCTCCTCAGTGGCCTGTTCGAACGCCGGGCAGCGCTGTCACCATTCGACCGGCCACAGCGGCGGATCTGCGTTGGCCTGTACACCGGTGTCACACGCCCCGCGCAGGAGGGGGTCGGCATCAGCATCGCGCCCGATGTAGGGGAACTACTGGAGATTCCACTCGTCAGCAGGCACGGCTGGGTGACGGCGCTGCTGTTCGAGACTCTTCCGGACACCGAAACCGCGGCATTACTGCAGCAACCCGGCGGCACCGCTGACTTCCACCGCGCCGTCCTCGACACACTGCGCGCCCACCACCCCAGTACTTTCGAGCGCGTCGACGTAGCCGAATTCCAACTCACCGACCTCCGCGACCTATTGCAGGGCGGGATCGTTCCCTCCGTGCGCCGCGATTATTTCCACATCGAGCACGGCGTCTACGCCCTCGCGCTCGGAGACGCGCATGTCGTGGTCGATCCGGTGATGGGGCAGGGTGCCAACATCGCGGCATACAGCGCCGCGGTGGTCGCCAGTCATTGTGGCCCGGACGTCGTTTACGACGAATTGTTCTGCACTCAGGTAGCCCGTACCCGTGAGGCCGTTCTGATCGGCGCCTCCCAATGGACGAACCTGACCCTCGAGCAGCACCCCCGGATCGAGCGTGTGCTGCGCGCCGCGGCCCGAAACTCTCTACTGGCCAACACATTCACTGACAACTTCGATCACCCCGACCGGCAATGGGAGGCGCTCGCCACCGATCAGCGAGCCGACCGCTTCATCGGCCACCAGCTGGGTGCCCTCACCACCCACCAAGGAAGGTAAGGACCATCATGGATCCTTCCGCGCCGAGCGCACTTCCCCGAGTTCTTGGAACCGACGGGGTAGAGCCGGCCGATCGCCTCGAATACTGGCGTCAAACGGTCACGCGCGCGTTCGTTCCGCTGTCGGCGACCGCTGCCGACGCCACCGGCTTCACCGGCCGCCTGCAGGTGAGCACGCTGGGAACGATGACGGTGTCGCGGGTCTCCGCCGCACCACACACTGTCCGACGCAGCAAATCCCTCATAGCCGACAGTGAGCGCGGCCTCTACAAGCTCGGTCTCCAACTCAGCGGTGTGGCACTCCTCGTCCAAGACGGGCGCGAAGCCGTACTCGGTTCCGGCGACTTCGCCCTCTACGACACCGACCTGCCCTACACCCTCGACTTCGGGGCGCCTACGGACATGGCCGTGTTCATGTTCCCGCGCGAGCGACTGCATCTGCCGCTCAATGCCGACCGCGACATCCTCGCACGCCGGATCGGTGGCCGCGACGACGTCGGCGCACTGGTCACCCCGCTACTGATCCGGCTGGTCGAGCAGCAACACCGGGGCGGGCTCCACGCCACGCCCGTCATCGCCGACGCCGTCGTAGATCTCTTGTCGGCCCTGCTCGCCGACGACTTCGGCACCCCCGAATCGCTGCCCCACCAGGCGTTGCTCGTCCAGGCCAAAGCCTTCATCGACGATCACCTCGGCGACCCCGACCTCACCCCCGATGTCGTCGCCGCAGCCGTGCACATCTCCACCAGATACTTACAGAAGTTGTTCTCAGCCGACGGTCGGCCGGTTGCCAGTTGGATTCGCCAACGCCGCCTCGATCAGTGCCGCCGTGAACTGTCCAGCGCCCGGGCGATACCGTCCATCAGTGCAGTGGGCCGCAAATGTGGGTTTCCGGACCCGGCGCACTTCAGTCGCGTGTTCAAAGCACAATTCGGCATCAGCCCGGGCGAATTCCGGCGCACTACTCTCAGCAGCCCGAACGGCGTTTGACCAAGATTTCCCGTTGCTGCACCCGCCTGTGCAGTAGTCGTCAAGCACAGTTCCCTCCATGCCATGACTGCCGCCCCGCGGAGGTGGAATTGTCGACAGGATCACCACGAATTCATGTTGCCGAAGGCAACTGATCTGGAAAGGGCATCCACACCATGCCGAACATCGGGATCATCGGCGCCGGTATCGGCGGGCTTCAACTCGGTTTGAAGCTGCGCCAACACGACATACCCGTCACCATCTACACCGACAAGACCGCACACCAGCTCGCGAGCGGGCGCCTGCTCAACAGCGTCGCACATCACGGCCCCACGCTCGCTCGTGAGCGTGAACTCGGTGTTCACTTCTGGCCGGTCCAGGACTACGGCTACTCCTGCCACCACCACTACATGGGGGGCGAACACCCCCTGTCGTTCCGCGGCGACTTCGCCGATTGGTCCAGTGCCATCGACTACCGCCTTTACCTACCGAAACTGATGGAGGCATTCCAGGAACGAGGAGGCGACCTGCAGATCCGGATGCTTCAGGCCGACGACATCGAACCCATCGCCACACGCCACGACCTGGTGGTCGTCGCCGCGGGCCGGGGTGCGTTCGCCTCGCTGTTCCCCCGCCGCGCGGACCTGAGCCCGTACGATGCGCCGCAGCGCGTCCTGTGTGTCGGGCTGTACCGCGGAATCACCGAGTCCAGCCCGAAAGGCGTCACCATCAGTGTCTCCCCAGGCCATGGTGATCTTCTGGAGATCCCGATTTACACCGCGGACGGTTTCCTCACCGCGCTGCTGTTCGAGAATATCCCCGGCGGAGACCTGGAAATCCTGTCCAAGATGAGATATGACGAGGATCCCGCCGCCTTCGAGCGGACTGTCCTGGACAAACTCGCAAAGCACCACCCGCAAACCTTCGCACGAGTCGATCCTGGGCAGTTCGCACTGAACAGTTCACTCGACATATTGCAGGGCGCGATCGTCCCCACCGTCCGTGAGGATTACGCGAAACTCCCCGGCGGCAAATACGCACTGGCGATCGGCGACGTCCACACCGTCGTCGACCCACTGGCCGGTCAGGGCGCCAACTCGGCCTCGCACTCGGCATGGATCACGGGTGAAGCCATCGTCGGCGATCTCGGCTTCGACGAGATGTTCTGCCGGCGGGTTGCCGCGCGCCGCGCCGACGTCGTATTCGGCGCCGCCCAGTGGACCAATCTGATGCTCGGCCCGCCTCCCCCACACCTACAGCGGCTATTCCTTGCGATGAGTGAGAACCAAGCGATCGCAGACGAGTTCACCCACAACTTCGACTACCCCGATCGGCAGTGGCAGATACTCGCCACCCCCGAGCGCACCGACGCTTTCCTGGCCCGCCACGGTGTCCGTCCGGCTCCGGCCGCGTTGTGAAGGGAAGGCATATCGTGTACCGACTGACTGTTCTCTACCCGCCGCCCGCCGATCCCCAGCATTTCCGGAAGTACTACGTCGAGCATCATCTGCCGCTCGCCGCTCAGCTGCCCGGTCTACGGGCCATGCGCTACGGCTTCGACCTCGCCACATTCGACGGCCCAAGCCCATACTTCGCGATCTGGGAGGGTGAATTCGACTCCGCGGACGCGGTTGCCGACGCGATGGGTTCACCGCAAGGACGCGCGGTCGCCGAGGACGTCCCCAACTACGCCACGGGCGGCGCGCACATCGTCCACTACGCGACGATCAGTCCCCCTGTCCAGGACAACATGCCATGAATGCGCGGTCTACAGACATTCGGCCCGTGGGTTCCGACTCACGGGCCTACCGGAACGCGCTCGGCCGCTTCGCTACCGGGGTGACCGTCGTGACCACCGACACCGACGCCGGCGTGCACGCCATGACCGCGAATGGCTTCATGTCGGTATCTCTCGACCCCGCCCTGGTGCTTGTTTCCCTCGGCCATTGCACCATGGCCGAACACCTGACCACCGGTGAGCGATACGGCATCACCCTCCTGTCGGAGGATCAGGAAACCCTGTCCCGGCACTTCGGCGGACGAACCCAACCCGGCCTGTCCATTGATTTCACACGGCGTGGCGAGTACGCGTTCATCCCAGGCGGCCTCGCCGAAATCGGCTGCCGTATCGTCGACCGCCATCGTGCAGGAGACCACGTATTGTTCATCGGCGAAGTCGAACACCTCGACCACCACGACGGCGCGCCCCTGCTGTTTTACACCGGCAGCTACCGAGCACTGCACGTCGGCCTCACGGACGACGTCTTCTTCTACTGACCCTCGGCTCGACGCACCCGGCCAGCCCATGTCAGGGAGTTTTCGAGCACCCACCACGTCGACGCGCACATGCGCCGACCACACACGCCGCCCGCAGGACAGCTCGCGCGCCGATGCCGAGGCGCTGTGAGCTGAGGAGTACAGGAAGCTGACTCCACGGTAACGGCCCAAACCGGCCAAATAGCCAGTGAGGCAACTGTAATGCGACCAGCACTACGACATATCCATATCGAGTCGGGTGTCTTGAGCCTGGACTACCAGGCGAGCACTGAGCAGGCGCAGCACGTGGCTGATGAATTGGCGCAAGGGTTTCCGCAGTTGGTGATCACGGTCGACGACGACGTTCGCCCCGATCTGCCGTTTCTGCCGTGCGCGAGGTTATGGGACTGAGCCAAGAAAGACCGGCCTGACGGCCGGGCCTGAGCCGATTACCTGCCGAACGGCTGTACCTCGAACCGTAGCCAAGCCGCGCTGACCTCGGCTACCGCGCTCGGTGGGAGAGCGCTGTCCAGGCGGCGATCTGCGTCCGCGATGAGAAGCCGAGCTTGGCGAGGATGTTCTCGAGGTGCCGGTCGACGGTGCGCGGGGATACCACGAGTCGTTCGGCGATCTGCCGGTTGCTCAGGCCTTGGGCGACGAGCTCGGCCACCTGCTGCTCGCGCGCGGTCAGCACGGCGTCGTCGCGCTGCGCGGGTTCGGCGGCGCGCTCGTGGCGGTCGAGTGCATAGGCGATCGCCTGGTCGTGATCGAGGACTTCGCCGCGTGCGCGTTCCGCACGCAGCACCGCCTCGGGCAAGGACGTGGCGGTGGCGTGCTCGCAGGTGTCGTGCGGCCTTCGCAGGGAGGGTCCGAACGCGGTGATCGAGGTACCGATGCGCCGCCATTCCGATCCGACCGCGCCGAGCAGCCGCGCCGCACGCCGGTGATCACCGCGGGCGGCGGCGATCCAGGCCAGCAGTTCGATCATCACTGCCGTGGCTACGCGGTCGTTGAACCCGGTCTGGATCTCCAGTGCAGCGCAGGTCGTGGCGGCCGCCTTGTCGTGCTCGCCGTGGACGTACTGGTCGAAGCCCAGCGCCGACAAGGCTAATGATTTGCTCCATTGTTCGCCGCACTTGTCGGCCAAGGCGATCGCCTGCCGGGCGGTCTGCGATGCTCTGTCGTCTCCGGCGGGTACTTGCGACAAGGCGAGATGGAACAGGGTGAACCGGGCCAGGTTGTCATCGTCGGGGAAATCGGCGAGAACGTGCTCGCAGATCGCGATGGACTCCGCGAGGTAGCCGCGGAACAGCGCTGACATGCCGCGAAAACTGTTCGCCCAGCCGAGGGCGCGGTGGTCGCCCACGGCGGCGGCACGGGTGGTGCACTCGTCGAGCGCCTCGTCGGCTTGGTCGAGGTCGCCTTGCATCAGCATTACCCAGGCCGCGACCCACAGCGCCGGGATCCGTTCGGGGGTGTTGTGGTCGGCGTTGCGCAGCGCCCGCTCGATCCACCGTCGTCCCTCGCTGAGGAATCCATCGGCGCACCAGTGGTAGCGCAGTGCCGTCACCATCGCCAGAGCCTGGCGTGTGGCGGCGGGCTCAGTGGTCGCCCAGTCGAGTGCCGCTTGCAGGTTGGCGTGTTCGGCGCGCACCTCGGCCAGACCGGCCGCCTGCCCGGGCCCGTTCCATGCCTCGGTGCTGCGCTCGGCGAGTACGAGGTAGTAGTCGCAGTGCCGCTTGCGCAGGGCGTCGGTCTCGCCGAGTTCGGTCAGCCGGTGTGATCCGTACTCGCGGAGCGTTTCCAGCATCCGGTAGCGCGGCAGGCCGTTGTACGGTGTGAGCACCAGGATCGATTGCGCGACCAAGCGGTCGATGAGGTCCAGGATCTGCTCGCGCGGTAGGTCGGGACCGGCGCACACGCCCTCGGCGGCGGCCAGGGTGAATTCGCCGGCGAACACCGACAGCCGCGCCCACAGCAGCCGCTCCGCCGGTCGGCTCAGCTCGTAGCTCCAGTCGATCAGCGCTCGCAGCGTCCGCTGCCGCGGCACCGCGGCCCGCGTGTCGGTGGTCAGCAGGGCGAACCGGTCGTCGAGTCGTTCCACCAGGCCCTGCAGCGTCAGTGACCGTAGCCGGGACGCGGCGAGCTCGATGGCTAGCGGGATCCCGTCGAGCCGGTGGCAGACCCGCGTGACCGCGGCCGTGTCGACTTCGGTCACCGTGAATTCCGGGCGCACCGCTCGGGCGCGTTCCAGCAGTAGTGTCGGCGCTTCGTAAGCGGTCAGTCCGGTCGGGGTGAGCGTGGTGTCCGAGGTGGGCATCGACAGCGGCAGGACCGGGTACACGTGCTCGCCCACGATCCCGAGCGCTTCCCGGCTGGTGGTCAGAATCCGCAGCTCGGCGCACGATCGCAGCAGGCGGGCACACAGTTCACCGGAGGTCTCCACCAGGTGTTCGCAGTTGTCCAGCACGAGCAACGCGTTCAGGTCGGCGAGGTGGCCGACGAGCTGTTCCTCGGCGCGGCGGTTGGACAGATCGACGACGCCCAGGCTGGTCGTGACCGCACGCGCCACCAGATCCGCGTCGCCGACATGAGCGAGATCCACCAGCCACACCCCGTCCGGGAACGACTGGCCGGATGCGGCCGCGACCTCGGTGGCCAGCCGCGTCTTTCCGACCCCACCCACACCGGTCAGCGTGACCAGTCGTGCGGTCGCGAGCAGCTCCCGGACCCTGCGGATATCCCGTTGCCGTCCGACGAAGCTGGTGATCGGGAACGGCACGTTACCGACCACGCGAGGCTTACGTCGCGCCATAAGACCAATCTAGCCGCGCCGAAGGCATCCGGCGCGACTATTTCGATGCGTCCTCGGCCCGGCCGGGGAGCCAACCGCGAGCCGCATCACCGCCCCGAAGAGGCGCTGTGCGCATGGGTGTGCAGACGGTCGGCCGCCTCTTCGATGTGGCGGCCCGCGCATCCATGGCGCCGGCTCTATTCGACTCCCTCCAAGCCGTCACGGCCGTCTGAATCATCCGCAATCGGTCGCGAGTCCGCGCGTTCCGTCGGCCGGAGGCAGGAAATGTGCACACGTTGATATCGATCCGTCTGCGATTGCAATGTTTCTCCGCATCGCGAGCAATACATCTCGATCATGCCGTGAACCTGTCCGTGCGTATCTGTGGGTTATTGTTTTGGTATCCGTCCCGAGGTCCACGCCGTTGTGAACCGCCGGCGGCGCCGTTGCCGGGCAGCGTGGGGTCGAATGCCCCGCACCTCGGGCAGGAAACTCCGGAGTAGGGCAGCACTGAGACATACTCCGGGTGCCTTTCTATCTCCTTGGGAGTGGTAGTCGCTTCACGACACGGACCCGTCTGCGACACCAGTGTCCGAGAGGAATCCCGAGGTCGTACCGTCTTCTCGAGTGCGGGACCTCGGGTGCGCCGGAATGTATTGGTTCCAGAAATCGTGGCGCACCGCGTCCCACAGCTTCACCAATCCCGGAAGGAGTTCTCGTGCCTGCACGAGATCCGGATAAATCTCGGGGCCGAAGGACACGACCGGCGCGGCGGCGGATGCCTTGTGTACGGCGATGATCGAAATCAAATGGCCCTCGGACACGCACCACGAAGCCCGCAGTCCGTCGACTTCGACTCGGCGCACATCAGCCATCTCCGATCACCCGTTGCCGTACGCGTAGCTCACACCCGGTGCGAGCATTGTCGACACACCACGCTCGGGGATACGAGGCCGGCACGGCTGGTGATTCAGCGCGCTCGAGCCGCGTTCTGCCCGGACTTCGTTCCGCACGATCTGCGACTTCATGCATCGTTGGCCTCCTATCCGCAACCACAACTGATGACATGAGCATCACAGGTCCGGTCCTGCGGCGACATGCGTGAAGACACCCACTCGCGCACCCATATCCGCAGCCCACGGCCTTGTGGGGTCGCACGGTGTCCGGTTCGGTGTGTCATCCAGGCTCGAACGGAATCGGCAACAAAGTCCGTCGAATCGAGTTCGCCGACGTCATACCGAGCCGGTGACGGCCACGATCCCTCGCCTTCGACTACCTCGACGCCCCGATCCGCCGCGTGGCAATGGCCGAGGTGCTGCTGCCTTACGCCAAGCCGCTCGAACGGCTCGCCCTGCCGTCCGCCGAGGGACCCCAACCGCCCGAGGGCACCGGATCGGCGACGAGCAGCTGCTCGAATTCGCACGTGGCGGTCGAGATCGCCAGGATCCGGCCCGCACTCTGGTGACGCCGGCGACGCTCGGGAGATCATTCGGTGTTCGCTTGCCCCCAGAAACCGGCGGCATCCGCAACCCGAGACTGTGCCTATCGTCCTCGCGATTCGCATTGGCGGATGGGCAATGACAGATCAGCATCATGATGCACCATGTCGTCGCTCGCTTTCGACCGAGACCCGGAACGGCCCGTCTGGGTGATGCGTGGAAACGTGATCGCGGAGAGGCCCTGGAATGGCTGCAGGCCTTCCAAAGATGGCCGAACATGCCCGTGAGTCCGTTATGTCACGATCCGCAGCGGGTTTTCGATCAGTTCCTTGAGGGTTGCCATGAACTGGGCTGCGACCGCGCCGTCTATGGCTCGATGGTCTGCCGACAGGGTCACGCGAAGGATCTTGCGGGCAACTACTTCGTCGTTCTCGAGGCGTAGTTCGTCGGCTGCTGCCCCTACGGCGAGGATGGCGGACTCCGGCGAGTTGATGACCGCGGTGAATTGCTCGATGCCGAACATACCGAGGTTGGAGATCGTGAAGGTGCCGCCTGTCATGTCATCTGCGCGAAGCTTGCGATCGCGGGCACGGGTCGCTTTGTCACGGCTCTCGGTCGCGATCTCGGAAATGCGTTTGCGGTCCGCGTCACGAATGACCGGAACGAGCAGTCCGGCCGGGGTCGCGACTGCGATGCCAATGTGGATACCCTTGTGCCGCAGCAGCTTGTCTCCCGCATAACTGACATTGACCGAGCTGTCCTTGCGCAGCGCGACGGCCACCGCCTTGACGAGTAGGTCGTTCACACTGACCTTGCTGTCGCTCGCCGCGTCCTGCGTCGCGTTGATCCGGGCACGGAAGGCGAACAACTCGGTCACGTCGATCGCACTGGTCAGGTAGAAGTGTGGTGCCTGCTGCATGCTCTCGGTGAGCCTGGTCGCGGAGACGCGCTGAATAGTGGTCAGCACGACCTCCGCGAACTCTCCAGACGCTGGAACATCTTGCACAGCAATGGCACTCGCGTCAGGAGGCGTCACGATGACAGTGGGCGAGCCGGGCTCGGCGGCGCTGTGGGCAGCCTCCACGTCTCGTTTCGTCACCCGCCCGCCCGGGCCGGTTCCCACGACAGAGTCCATGTCGACCCCCAACTCGCGCGCGATCTTGCGAGCGAGCGGCGAAGATTTGACCACATCGGTCCGGCACGAGCCCGAGAAAGTGTCACTGTGTGAAACGCGCTGTGGCGCGGCGTCTCGGGCCGCCGAGCCGACGCCGGATGGCGCGTCGCTCGATCGCGTCGCCGCGGCAGCAGTACCGCGTACAGCCGAAACCTCGTCCGATGCAGTGCCATCCCCGACGATCGCGATCGGCTCGCCGATCGGAACCCGAACGCCAGGCTCTGCGAGGATCTTTTCGAGGACGCCGTCGTCATAGGCTTCGAGTTCCATCAGGGCTTTGTCGGTCTCGATTTCGGCGACGATTTCGCCGCGGGTGATCTGGTCACCCACGTTCTTGAGCCAAGCCGAGACAACGCCGTCTTCCATGGTGTCCGACAGCCGGGGCATGATGATGTCAGGCATTGCGTGTGTCCTTACCGACGGCCGCCAGGGTTTCCGTCACTGCGGTGTAGAGCGATTCCGCGGACGGCAAGGCGAGCTTTTCGAGTGGTTTGGCGTAGGGCAGCGGGACCTCCGCCATGGCGACGCGGCGAACGGGGGCGTCGAGATAGTCGAACGCGCCGTCGGAGATCGATGCCGCGATTTCCGCGCCGATGCCGTAGGTGAGCCAGTCGTCCTCGCCGATGACCGCGCACCCGGTCTTGCGGACGGAGGCCACGATGGTGTCTCGGTCCAGCGGACGCAGACTGCGCAGGTCGATCACCTCAACCGAAATACCCTCGCCGGCGAGACGATCAGCAACCTGCGTGGCGACAGCGGCCATACGGGAGTAACCGATGAGGGTGATATCGGTGCCTTCGCGGGCGACGGCGGCTTTGCCGATCTGGGCGGCCGGAAGCTCTTCGGGCACTTCGCCTTTAGTGTTGTAGAGCGACAGATTCTCCAGGAACAACACCGGATCGTCGTCCTCGATCGCGGCCTTGAGCAATGCCCGCGCGTCGGCGGGCGTGCTCGGCGCCACGACCTTCAGGCCGGGCACGAAGGCGTAGTACAGTTCGATGTTCTGCGAATGCGTCGCCCCGAGTTGCTGGCCGCCGCCACCGGGTGTCCGGATAACGAGAGGTACGCTGGTTTGGCCGCCGAACATACCGTAGATCTTCGCGGCATGGTTGACGATCTGATCCAGCGCCAGCAGCGAGAAGTTGATGGTCATGATCTCCACGACCGGGCGCAAGCCGAGCATCGCGGCGCCGATCGCCGCACCGACGAATCCTTCCTCCGCGATGGGGGTATCGCGCACTCGCTTCTCACCGAACTCCTCGAGCAGACCGGTGGTGATCTTGTAGGAGCCTTCGAAGACGCCGATCTCTTCACCGATCAGAAAAACGTCGTCATCGCGTCGCATCTCCTCACGCAGGGTTTCGCGCAGAGCTTCGCGGTAGGTCATGACAGGCACAGTGGGAGTCCTCAGTGGGTGAAGAGCGGATCGGCGGGCAGACGGCGGGAATCGCCCGGCACCGGGGTGGCGTAGGTGTAGTCGAACAGGCTCGACGGCTCCGGATGCGGGCTCGAATCAGCGAATTCGACGGCGGCGGCGACACCGTCGGCCACCTCGCGGTCGAGATCGACCAGCGACGCTTCGGTGAGCACACCGGCGGCGAGCAAACGCTGCTGCCACAACACGATCGGATCGTGCTCACGTGCCGTGGCAACGGTTTCGGTGCTGCGGTATTTGGCCGGGTCGACCACCGAGTGGCCCTTGAGTCGGTAGCTCACCGCTTCGAGCAGTGCGGGTTTGCCTTCCCGGCGGGCGCCTTCGATGAGCTCACTCGCCAGGTCACGCACGGCCAGCATATCGGTTCCGTCCACCCGCTCGCCGCGCATGCGATAGGCGGCGGCGCGCTTCCACAGATCCGGTTCGGCCGAGGACTTCTCGACCGTGGTGCCCATGCCGGTCTGGTTGTTGATCACCAGGAACACCACCGGAAGCCGCCACAGCGCGGCGATGTTGAGGGACTCGTGGAAGGCGCCGATGTTGGTGGTGCCCTCCCCCATCTGGCACACCACGACGTCGTCGCCGTCGTGGTAGTCGATGGCCAGCGCCGCGCCGATGGCCAGGGGAACCTGTCCGCCCACGATGGCGTAGCCGCCCAGCAGCCGGGTCGCGGTGTCGTACATGTGCATCGAGCCGCCCCACCCCTTGGAGGTACCGGTGGAGCGGCCGTACAGCTCAGCCATCACTCGACCCGGTTCGATGCCCTTGGCCAGCGCGTAGCCGTGTTCGCGATAGTTGGTGAACAGGTAGTCGGTGGGGCGCATCGCGGCGCCCAGGCCGACGACCGTGGCTTCTTCGCCGAGGTTGAGATGGCAGTAACCGCCGATCTTGGCCTGCTGGTAGCTCTGCGCGGTGCGCTCCTCGAAGCGTCGGACGAATAGCATGTCGCGGTAGAGACCACGCAAGGTCTCGGGATCCTCCGCCGCCACAGCGGATTCCACGTCGGGGCCGGTGGTGTCTGCCGCGGGCACGGGATCGGGTTTTGTCAGCTTGCGGGCGGGCTTGCTCCGCGCGGTGGTCGTGGTCATGTCGAGCTCCTCAACGCTTGCGTGGCGCGATGTGTACCGGCAGTCCGAGTCCGGCCATGGCCGCCTCCATGCCGATCTCGCCGAGAGTGGGGTGGGCGTGAATGGTGTCGGCCAGCTCGTCGAGCGTGGCTTCCAGCGAGATCGCGAGCGCGCCCTCGGCGATCAGATCGCTGGCGGACGGGCCGATGATGTGCACGCCGAGCACTTCCTGATGTGACTGCCCGGCAACAATTTTGATGAACCCCTCGGTCTCGCCAAAGGTCTTGGCTCGGCCGAGCGCTGCGAACGGGAACTTGGCGGTGATCACCTCGTGGCCGGCCGCACGAGCCGCTTTCTCGGTGAGACCGACGCTGGCGATCTCCGGGTGGGTGAACGTCGCGGCCGGGATGACCGAGTAGTCGATGTGGGTGTCGTGCCCGGCGATCACCTCAGCCGCGGTGATGCCCTGGTGTGAGGCGACGTGGGCGAGCATGGCCCGCCCGGTCACGTCGCCGATGGCGTAGACGTGCTCGACACTGGTCCGCAGTCGATCGTCGACTTCGATGAAACCGCTTGCATTCGTGTCGATTCCAGTTACGTCCAGGCCGAGTTCAGAAGTGTTGGGGCGCCGCCCGACGCCGACGAGCACGACGTCAGCGTCGAGTTCGTGCGCCGCCGGACCGCCGACCGATACCCGCAGTGCGTCGCCCTCGGTGATCGCGGTGACGGTGGCGCCGGTGAGGACGGTGATGCCACGCTTGCGGAACGATCGGCCGAGTGCGTCGCCGATCCCTTTGTCCTCCAATGGAACCAGGCGGTCCTGCATCTCCACGACCGTGACCTGGCTGCCGAACGTGGCGAACAGGGTGGCCCATTCGGCGCCGACCGCGCTGCCGCCGATGATCACCAGCCGTCGCGGCACCTCGGTAAGTCCGAATGCGCCGTCGGAGGTGACGACGCCGGGCAATCCCGCGCCCGGTATCGGCAACTGCGCGGGCACCGAACCGGTCGCGACGATCACGTCGCGCGCGGTCACCCGTCGAATCGCCGTTCCCGCGGGAGCGGCGTAGCGGGGGCCGCCGTCGAAGATCGGTGAGGCGTCGACCTCGTGGACCTCCACGACGGTCGGCTCGACGAACCGGGCATGCCCTTCGATCAGCGTGACCCCGCTGGCCTTCAGCAGGCCCGCGACACCGTCGGTCAGCTCTTTGACGATGGCGTCCTTGCGTTGCCGCACCGCGGCGAAGTCGTACCGCACGTTGTCGGCGAGGACTCCGAATTCGGCTGCGTTGGTGAGTGTGTGGAAGACCTCCGCGGAGCGCAGCATCGCTTTGGTGGGAATGCAACCCCAGTTCAGGCACACGCCGCCAGGGCGCTCCTTTTCCACAACACAGACCCGTAGGCCGCGTTGCGCGGCGCGGATGGCGGCCACGTATCCACCCGGTCCACCACCAATGACCAATAGATCGAATTCCAGCACTCGTGGTGCTCCTCAGCTCGAAGGATCAACCCATCCGCGGTCGCAGTGCGGGCTGTTCATCGAGTCTCACGGTCCGTTATTGCCCAATCAACGGACAGACAGCCCAGACTTCATGGCCTGAAAGTGGGCGCAGAGCCCAATGCGAGAAACGTGATCGACCGTTCAGTCAGTGGTGGTGGGGTCCATCTCCAACGCCGCCAATGCCAGCGAGAGCTCCAGGTGGGACCGCTGCCCCTCCAACCGCCGCCCCAGCAGAGTGGAGATCCGCTGCAACCGGTTGATCACCGTATTTCGATGACAGTGCAGCCGCGGCGCGGCGTGGGCCGCCGAGCAGTTCTCCGCCAGCCAGATAGCCAGTGTGCTCAACAGGATCTCGCGTTCCTTGGCGGACAGTTCGAGCACCGGACCGAGCGTGCGAGCGATCATCAGCTCGGTCAGATCAGGGGAACGCAGTAACAGCGCCTCCGGGTAACGATCTTCCAGCGACACCAGACCCTGCGCCGATGTGGAGAGGGTCTCCAGCGCGAGGGTCGCCAACGCATGCGCGGTACCGATCTGAGCCAGCCCGGCGACGACGGGCGAGGCCGCAGCCCGCCCCCGAATCCGCTTCCTGACCTGATCGAGCACCACAGAACTCTCGCGCTGCTCCATCGAAACGAGTCCGACCATGGTGTCGACCCGATCGTGCCACACCGAACGAATACCCACGGCAGCCAACGCCATCTCGGTACCCATCTCGACGTTTGGACGTGCGCCACGCACCGCGACCACCAGATAGCCACCGTGGGTGGGCAGATTCAGCTCGCGCGCCGCCCGCGCAGCGAAGTTCGCGTCATGCGCACTGCCCGCAAGCAGATCTTCGATCAACCCGTGACGATGTCGCTCGTCGCGACGCACCTGCTCCAATTCGGTGCTTCGATAGGAGGTGACCAGCGCGGACGACATGCCGTCGATCGCTGCCCAGGTCGCTGCGCCGATTTTCCGGACTTCGGCAGATGACAGTTCGCCGGCCCGGTCCAGGAGTGCCTCCCACACGATCTGGCCCCCAAGCCGGAAAGTCCGCAGCATGACTTCCAACGGCACGCCCTGGGCCGCGCGATTGCGACCGATCGCTGTGGCAACGTCGTCGCCATCCGCCGCCACCACATCACCAGCCAACAGGTCGAGCACTCTGGCCAGATAACTGTGACATCCGGCGCGTAAGTCGTCCCGGCTCACCGGCGAGTAATCGGTCCACTCGGGAATATCGGTGAAGATCGCCGACATCAGGCGCCGGGTCAGCGCAGGCAGCTCAGCTCGACATTCGACTGCCAGCTGCCGGGTCCCCGCCGAGGGCCCGGTGTACTTGGGTGCCCCTGCCATCCTGTTTACGCTACGCGGCCTGTTCTTCCGTCCCGTCATACCAGCCGCGGTGAACTCGCGCCCGTCGAGCCGTGCGCAACGCACGGACTGCGCAGTCTGCCCCGTTGCCAGTTCGCGCAGACGAAATCGGCCAGCTGTGCCAACCGCCGCGCCACGTCGGCATCCAGTCGCCCCACCGCGTTCGCGTACAGGAAGCCGGTTTGCAGCAGTTCGCCGTAGGTGTCCAACTGAACCTGCTCGGCGGCCGCGTTTCCGGTCCGGACCGGGCGAGAACCCCGGTATCCGTGCAGCGGCCACTCCCGTTCGCGACCGACCGGGCCGCCGTCGAGCCGGCCCGGACTCAGGGTTGGGTTGGGCTCGACCGAGCCATCCGGCTCCACGACCAGGGGCTGATACGCCACCACCGGGTGGATCGGTGGAGGTCTACCCGAGCGCAGATCCGCGCATTCATCGAGGGAAACTGCTTTTCTTCCCGGCGTGGGTGCTACGTGCGTTACGCCGGCGGTGAGGAGTTGGACGTCGCGGTCCTGCTCGGGTTGCTCTACGGATACGCCGACGGGTCCGATCCGCGGATGCGGGCCACCGTCGAGGTCGTGGACCGTGAGCTACGGCACGGTCCATTCGTCTACCGGTATACCGGCGAGGACGGTGTCCAGGGTGCAGAAGGAGCGTTCCTCGCCTGCTCTTTCTGGTTTGCCGAATCTCTGGCGCGGATCGGACGAGTCGAGCGCGCTATCGCCCTCACCGATGAGCTGATCGGCCAAGCCAACGATGTGGGACTCTACAGCGAGGAAATCGACCGGACTCCGGCGAGTTCCTCGGAAACCTACCCCAAGGGCTGACGCATCTGGCTCTGATCAGTGCCGCATGCGCGATCGACACGGTCACCGGAAAGGCCGCGGACCGATGAATCCCTGGGGAACCGCTGCGGGGGCCTTCGTCGGCACCCTCTTACTGACGACTGCGCTGCGCACGGCCAACGAACTCCACTTGACCCGCATCGACCTTCCGTTCCTGTTGGGCACCGTGAGGTTCACCCCGGGGAGTGGACACCGAGTTAGCAGGCTCGTTGGTTCTGCTGGTAAGGATGTTCGTTATGCCTCCTCGCAAGCGTCGGTGGTTCACGGCCGAGTACAAGGTCGAAGCTGCTCATCGGGTGATCGATTCCGGTCGGGCTGCGGTTCACCGACGTCGACGGCCTGCGGCTGACCGCGTTCGTCACCAACACTCGCCGCGGTCAGCTCCCTGACCTGGAGTTACGGCACCGCCGCCGCGCCCGCTGCGAGGACCGCATCCGCGCCGCCAAGGACACCGGGCTGCGCAACCTCCCGTTCCGCAGCTTCGACGCCAACCGGATCTGGCTGGCGATCGTCGTGCTCGCGCTGGAACTGACCGCCTGGTGCCAGACCATCGCCTTGGGCGACCATCCCGCCCGCATCGCCCGCCATGCCCGGCGCACCCACCTGCGCCTGTCCCCTCACGCCCCGCACGCCGGCCTACTGGTCACCGCCCTGGACCGCCTACAACCAGGCTGACCAGCACCAAACCGCACCAACGATCCGCGAAAGGACTTTCCTCCGGGCCCGTGGAACCCCGGCAGCCACCCGCTGACCGGGCTACCCAGTGTTGCCCACCAGCTGCTGATCAGCCGCCGAAAACCAATCCGAACCCGAGCAGGTCGGGCCGAAGGCCGGCGAAAGATCGAGGCTAATCGGCGCGGCGCAGCTTGCGCACGATGACCTCCGCGGACTGCCGCTTGCGACCAGCCATGTCTCTCATCGTCCCTCCCAGCTCTCACCAGGGGCAACAGAACTCTAATACCAA
>NZ_BAFP01000087.1 GCF_000308455.1 Nocardia abscessus NBRC 100374
CGGCGGTCGCGCTGACCCGCTCCGAGGTCGCGGCCGCGCTGTGCGCCTGGTGGGACGAGCACCGCGAGGTCTACGCTCCCGTGCGGTCCGGCCTGTTCGAAGCGCTGAACGCGGCTCTCGCCGAAGCCGGTTCGGATGCGCCGACGGTCGCCGAGGTGCTGAGCGAGCGCGCCGACCCCTTGCTCGAGGAGATCCGCGCGCGGCGCCAAGAGGCGCGCGCCCGTGCGGCTGCGACCGCCGCACGCATCAGTGAACTGACCACCGAACGCGAACGGGTCACGACCCGGCGAGACGACGCGCCACCGGTATTCGCCGGCCGCTCCGCCCGGACCGGGGACCTGCCCGGCGCCGCACTGTGGCGGCTGGTGCGCTTCGCGGACGACGTGACCCCCGAGGCCGCGGCAGGCATCGAGGCCGCGCTGCACGCCGCGAATCTGCTCGACGGCTGGGTCTGCCCGGCGGGCGAACTGCCGCCGGACGACCGATCCGACCAATTCCTGGTGCCGCTGCCCGCACCGGACCGACCGGCCGGTCGTACCCTCGCCGACGTACTTGTCGTCGAGGACGATTCGGACACTCTGGCCGTGCCCCGGCAGGTCGTCGCCGACGTGCTCGCCTCCATCGCCCTGGACGACTATCCGGGCGAATCGAGCGGCGCGGTGACCATCGCGGCGGACGGCGCGTTCCGGCAAGGCGTGCAGGTGGGCAGGCACCGCAAGGCGGAAGCCGAGTTCATCGGCGCCACCGCGCGGGCCAGGCGCCGCGAGATCCGCGCGGCCGAACTGACCGCCGCCCTGACCTCCGCGCAGGAGGATCTGCGCGCCGCCGAACAACAGGAGGCCGATGCCACCGCCACAGTCGCGCGAATCACGGCCGCCGCCAGAGCGCTTCCCCGACCGGCCGCGGTGACCACCGCGTTGCGCGCCGTCGCCGAGGCCGCGGGCGTGCTGCGGTCGCGCGCGGAGGCCGCCGCCCAGGCCGAACGCGATTTCGACCAGGCGGTCGCGGAGATGTCCGTCGCGGAGAAGAAGCTGCGTGCGACCGCCACGGCACACCGCATGCCGCGCAGCGCGCGCGAGATCGACGCACTCGCCGCGGCCATCCGGCACTTCGAGAACACCGGCGCGACACTGCTGCGGCTGCGCGGCGATCACGAACGGGAACGGGAGCGGGAACGCGAAGCCGAGGACCGTTCGACCGAGGCGGCCGACCTGGCCGAGGCGTTCGCCGAAGAGGCCGAGGCCGCGCGATCCGGTTACCAGGAACAGGTGCGCAAGCTCGAAACCCTGCGCGAGGCGCTCGGTGCGGGCGCGGCCGACATCGATCGCGAATTGGAGCAGGCCCGGCGGCGGATCGAGGCGACCAAGGCCGAGCAGAAGGCCGCGCGCAAGGCCGCCAACGAGGCCATCGAGGCGGTCGGCGACGGCGAAGCCGCCTACCGCACCGCGCACGAGTCCCTCGCCACCGCGCTCACCGAGGTGCTGGCGGAAGTGAAAGCCCTTGCCCCGTATGCCCGGCCGGATCTGCTGACGCTGCTCGGCGCGCCCGCCGACGGACGCTGGCCCACCAGCGACGCCGCGTGGTCGACGCCCGAGCAACTGCTGTACCGGATCTCGACGGCGGGGCCGGATGCGCCACCGCGGGTGCTACCCGACGAAGTCGCCGCGCTGTTCGACAGTCTCGCCACCGCCACGGCATCGGTGCGGGCGAGCGAGGCGACGCGCAAGACCACCCGCACCGCGGTGACCGGTGCGCTGCAGGAATTCGACGCCGCGCTATCCGGATCGGGCCGTGATTACCGGCTGCAATGGGACGCCGCCGACGGTCTCACCGTCGTGCAGGTGCACGACGAGCACGGCGTCTCCGCGCTGGCCGACTTCGCCGCCCGCATCGACGCCGCACGCCGTGATCAGGAACTGCTCCTCACCGACGCCGAGCGGCGCATCCTGGAGGACGCCCTGCTGACCGGCCTGGCCCAGCAGATCCACGAACGCACCAGCGACGCCCGCGATCTCATCGCCAGAATGGGCGCGGAGATGAAGCAGCGGCGAATGTCCTCGGGCAACACCATCGGCGTGCACTGGGTGCTCGCCGACAGCCTGTCCGACGCGGCGCGTGCGATGTGCAAGCTGCTCGACCGGGATGCCTCGGCGCTGACCGCGGAGGATCTGGCGGCGATCCGGGCGCATTTCGCCTCCGAGATCCGGGCGGCCCGCGCCGCGCACCCGGAACGCTCCTACCCCGAAATTCTCGCGGCGACCCTGGATTACCGCAGGTGGCGGGTGTTCTCGTTCACCTTGATCTCCGCCGACGGCAGCGAGGACAAGCTCACCGTCGCCAGGCACGGCGCGCTGTCGGGTGGTGAGCAGTCGGTGTCGCTGCACCTGCCGCTGTTCGCCGCGGCCCACGTCATGCTCGATTCGGCCGACCCGCAGGCCCCGCGCCTGCTGGCGCTGGACGAGGCGTTCGCGGGCGTGGACGACAACGGCCGCAGCGAATTGCTCGGGCTGAGCGTGCAGTTCGACCTCGACCTGTTCATGACCGGCTACGACTTGTGGATCACCTATCCGCACGTCCCGGCGTGCGCGCACTACGACCTGGCGCACGCGGCGGCGGAGAACACCGTCAGCGCGACACTGCTGGTCTGGGACAGCGGCGACCTGCTCGCCGAACACGAGGGAACCGATCTGACCGCCGCACTCGGCTCCCCCGATCGCCGACGGGTACCCAGCACGATCGAGGGCGGGCTGGAACTCACGCCGGTGACGTAGCCGTTCGGCATCGCCGCGCGGAAAGACGGCCCCGGGTCGCGCGCCGGTTCAGTCCGCGGTTTCGCGGCGGGCGGCGGCGAGCAAGGCGTCCAGCAGGCCGGGGAAGCGGGCTTCGAGGTCGTCGCGGCGCAACGACAGCAGCAGTTCTCGCCCGGAGGGGCGCTGCCAGATGACTCCGGCGTCGCGCAGCACCCGCCAGTGGTGGGTCAGATTCGACTTGGCCACCTCCGGCAACACCGAGCCGCAGGTGTGCTCGCCGCCGTCGGCCAGTATCCGCACCACCCGCAGGCGCAGCGGGTTGCCCAGTGCGGTGAGCACATTGGTCAACCGGATCTGCGCTCGCTCGGGATGTGCCGCGATCACGCGGACCAGGCTAGCGCGGGGTTGGCGTATAGTCGAACTGTACGTATTTATTCGTACAATTGAATCGTTCGGGAGGTTCTCGTGGGCGTCGGCAGCGACCGCTTCGACGGCAAGATCGCACTGATCACCGGTGGGTCCAGCGGCATGGGCTTGGCCACCGCACGACGGCTGCTCACCGAAGGCGCGCACGTCGTCATCACCGGGCGCGACAAGAGCCGCCTCGAGGCCGCGGCCGAAGAACTGGGCGACGCCGGCCGCGTGCTCGCGGTGGCCGGCGACGCGGCCGACCTCGGCGACCTCGACGCGCTCGTCGCCGCCGTGACGCAGCGGCACGGACGGCTGGATGTCGTCTTCGCGAACGCGGGCATCGCGGCGTTCCAACCGACCGAGACCGTCACCGAAGCCGAGTTCGACCGCGTGGTGGATACCAACTTCAAAGGAGTGTTCTTCACCATCCAGAAGACCCTCCCCCTCGTGGCGGATCACGGGGCGATCGTCGTCAACGCCTCCTGGGCACTGCATCGCGGCGTGCCCGGCGCATCGCTCTACTCGGCGACCAAGGCGGCGGTGCACAACCTGGCGCGCAGCCTCGCGGCCGAGCTGGCGCCCCGGCGCATCCGGGTCAATTCCGTCAGCCCGGGCTACATCGCGACGCCGTCGTTCCGCGCGAACGTCTCCGCCGAAGCGCAGGCCGCGATCAGCGCCACAGTGGCGGCGGGGCGCGTCGGCACCGCCGAGAACGTGGCCGACGCCGTCGCCTTTCTCGCATCCGGTGAGGCGTCCTATGTCAATGGACAGGACCTGCTCGTCGACGGCGGGCTGATCACCGCCATTCCGGATCCCATGGTCTAGCGCCCGGCCGGCCGGTGAGGTCAGCGCACACTCGCGTCCGGCTTCATCGGCGGGCAGTTCGTGCCCGGGACGGTGGCCAACTCGAAATGCCACCATTCGTTCTCGAATGTCCGGCACAGCCCCCAACGGTTGCCGTTCGCCTCGAGCCAGCGCGCACCCTGCTGCGGGCCGACGTCGATCGCCTGCCCGGACACATGGGTGGACTCCTCCGGCGGCAGCACCCAGCGGCGCGCGTCATCCGGACCGTAGGTCGCCACACCGTCCTCCCACAGCGCCTGCTGCTCGGCGGGCGTCCGGTATCCGGACGTGATGGACAGCGGCACCCCCTGCGCGCGCGCCTCGCGTTCGGCGAGGGTGTAGGCCAAGGCCAACGCGGGATCGAGCCCCTCCGTCCCCGTCGCCGAGCCCACCGATTCCCGCTGATCGACGACCACGACGTCCGCCCGCGCCTCCCCTGCCAGTACACCGGTCGCGACCAGCAGGGGAAGCACCGCCACCGATAGCGCCGCCACCATCCGACTCCGCCCAGCATTCTCGAGCACCATGCGGCGATGCTATCGCCTGCGGTCACCTATGCCGGGTACGCCCTGATCGGAACCCACGCGCGGCGCCGACGACGGCCGCTCCCGCCGCGCCGCCAGGCAACGCCACCGCGCTCCTCCGGTCCCCCGGGCCAGGGCACGACATCGCGGTAGACACACGGTCGCCTGCCTCCCCGGCCGACGTTCCGCCAGTTCCCCGACCCGTCACGCCCCGGCTCCACAGGCAGCCCCCAGAGTGTGGACAACATTCAGCGAATTCCACAGAGAACTCCACAGCTTGGGATAATGTCGAGAAGACATGCCCGATATGCACCCAATTGTCCTGATGTAGCAAACATTTCGCGCCGCATGGAAAACCGCCTGTCCACAATCTATTCCAGTGCTGTGGATCACAGTGATGCCATGGCGGCTACCACTCCCGAATTGCCGGAATCGACGGGGGTTTTGGGCGATTTGCGATCGAATCGACATCGTTTCGGGCCAGATTCGTCCATTTCGGCCGGTATGCCGCAACGTCGGCGACGGGCCACGACGCTATGGCACACCAGGCCGAATTTCGCTGCGGCCCAAAGTCGGCGAGCGGCACCGAGCCGCACAAGCACTGCGGGCGGCTATCGGCTCGTGCCGACAGCCGCCCGCGGGTCGAGTGGGCTATCCACAGGTGTAGGGAATTTCACATTCCCTCCCCAGCTATGTGAAGATCGGCCGCATCGGACATTCCGACTGAATCACGCGCACGGCGGACCGTCCAGTACGCTCGGACCCAGCCGCGCCGCAGCCACCCGAACGCCGCCCCGGCGAATCGACTCCGCCGCTTGCCGATTGCGCGCGATCCGATCCAAAATCCCGCCGCCGTGCGCCCGGGCGTAGGCGAGCGCCACCCTGATCTTGCTCGCGTTCAGGTCCGACTTCGCGCTGAGCACGGCGATCCGGCGTTCCACCGGGCCGTCCAATTCTCCCAGGCGCGCAACGACTTCCCAGATCTCCGGGCCCGCGGCCAGCGCGGCGCGGCGGTCGTCGAACGGACCGCGGAAGACGATCCCCGGGTGGTCGAGCTGATCGACGCCCTCGTGGATCAGCCGATCGAGCAGTGCGGTACAGCTGGTTCCCTCCCGGGCAGCGCGATCGGCCAACCGGAGGGCGGCCGACTCGGTGATACACAATGCCGTCGGTACTGGTCTGGACATGCTCATAGCTCCCCTCGACCTGCATCGGTGCCGGAATCAACGGTGTACTCCGCTAAGCGTGCCCGCTGCGACCACGTCGAAGCCCCGGTGATCGGCAGGACATCGGCGTGTCCGCGGACTGCCGCATGCCGGTCGAGGAAGGCTCAGACGCGCTCTTTGGAACGGGTGCGCACGCGCAGCGCGATCGGCTTCTGCGTTTCGGCGAAGAAGTCGTTGCCCTTGTCGTCCACGACGATGAACGCGGGGAAATCTTCGACCTCGATCTTCCACACGGCTTCCATGCCCAGCTCGGGGTACTCGAGCACCTCGACCGACTTGATGCAGTCCAGCGCCAGCCGGGCGGCCGGTCCGCCGATCGAACCGAGGTAGAAGCCGCCGTGCTCCTTGCACGCCTTGGTGACCTGCGCGGACCGGTTGCCCTTGGCGAGCATGACGAACGAGCCGCCCGCGGCCTGGAACTGGTCGACGTAGGAGTCCATCCGGCCCGCGGTGGTGGGGCCGAAGGAACCGGACGCGTAGCCCTCCGGCGTCTTGGCCGGGCCCGCGTAGTAGACGGCCATCTCGCGCAGATAGTCCGGCATCGGCTCGCCGGCGTCGAGCCGCTCCTTGATCTTGGCGTGCGCGATGTCGCGCGCGACGACCAGCGGACCGGTCAGTGAAAGCCTGGTCTTCACCGGGTATTTGGACAGCTCGGCGCGGATCTCGTCCATCGGCCGGTTCAGGTCGACGCGCACCACGTCGCCACCGAGAATGGCGTCGGTCTGCTCGGGCAGGTACTGGGCGGGCTCGCGCTCGAGCTGCTCCAGGAACACGCCCTCGGCGGTGATCTTGGCCAGCGCCTGCCGGTCCGCCGAGCAGGAGACCGCGATGGCGACCGGGCAGCTCGCGCCGTGCCGGGGCAGGCGCACGACCCGCACGTCATGGCAGAAGTACTTGCCGCCGAACTGCGCGCCGATGCCGAAGGACTGGGTCAGCTTGAAGACCTCCTCCTCCAGCTCCAGGTCGCGGAAGGCGTGCGCGGACAACGAACCCTCGGTGGGCAGATTGTCCAGGTAGTGCGCGGAGGCGTATTTCGCCGTCTTCAAGGCGAACTCGGCGCTGGTGCCGCCGATGACCACCGCGAGGTGGTACGGCGGGCACGCGGCGGTGCCGAGCGAGCGAATCTTCTCGTCCAGGAACTCCAGCATCCGCGTGGGATTCAGGATGGCCTTGGTCTCCTGGTACAGGAACGACTTGTTCGCCGAACCGCCGCCCTTGGCCATGAACAGGAACTTGTAGGACGGGTTCGCCGGATCGCCTGCGGTGGAGTACAGCTCGACCTGTGCGGGCAGGTTGGAGCCGGTGTTCTTCTCCTCCCACATGGTGATGGGCGCCAGCTGCGAGTAGCGCAGGTTCAGCTTGGTGTAGGCGTCGAACACGCCCCGGCTGATCCACTCCGCGTCGTCGGCTCCGGTGAGCACACCTTCGGACTTCTTGCCCATGACGATCGCGGTGCCGGTGTCCTGGCACATCGGCAGGACGCCACCCGCGGAGATGTTGACGTTCTTGAGCAGATCGAGCGCGACGAAGCGATCGTTGCCGCTGGACTCCGGGTCATCGATGATCTTGCGCAACTGACCCAGATGCGCCGGGCGCAGGAAGTGGCTGATGTCGTGCATCGCCGTTTCCGTCAGCAGCCGCAGCGCCTCGGGCTCGACCTGCAGGAACCTGCGCCCGTTGTGCTCGAAAGTGCTGACGCCCTCGGTGGTGAGCAGCCGGTATGGGGTGTCGTCCGCGCCGGTCGGCAGCAGATCTGAATAGCGGAAGTCCGGCGCGGTCACCAGTCGCACTCCTTTGGATGGGCCCGAACACAGGACGGCCGGGCTGGTCACGAGCACAGCGAGCCTAGCCACCGCCGTACACGCCACTACTGGTTAGGCAACCCTATCTCGGACAGTCGGTCCGAAAGGTTGCACGTTCAACCCCGGTGATGCTACCTCTCATCTCTGAGAAAACGCCCGTGTCCGGGTCCATCCGCGCGCACACTGTTCGCGCGCCGCACGTCGTGACGCGGAACGTTCGGGACACGTCAGAGTTTGGAGCGCTATCGTGACCGATCCCCATTGGCTCGATGACGTCGAGATGCGCGCCTGGCTGGGTTTCGTGCGCACCCGCGACATCATCGCCGCGGCGGTCGGGCGGGATTCCACCAGGGAGTCCGACCTCACCTACGTCGAATACTCGGTGCTGGCCTATCTGGCCGAAGCGCCGGACCACCGGCTCACCTTCGCCGAACTCGCGGCCAAGCTGGAATGGTCGCAGAGCCGGCTCTCCCACCAGATCACCCGGATGGAGAAACGGGACCTCGTCGTGCGCGAGCCGATCCCCGACGACGCGCGCCGCACCGCCGCCAAGCTCACCCCGCGCGGCGCCGACGTGCTGACCGGCGCCGCGCCCGCGCACGTGGACAGCGTGCGCAGGCACATGATCGACATTCTCGATCGCCGGCAGCTGGCCGCCTTGGCCGACATCTACGACACCCTGCTCGCGCATCACCGGCGACCGGCGGCGGAGAGCTGACCGCTCAGGCGGGCGTGGCCGCGTGATCGGCGGGAGCGCTTGCGGCACCGGCCGCTTCGGGCACGCCGAGCGCTCGCTCGAAGCCGGCGGGCACCACCAAGTCCGAACGGTCCAGCTCGGTGACGCGCGTCTTGCGCAAGCCCAGCAGCGCCGAGTCGATGCCGCCGCGCAGGATGTCCAGCACGTTCTCGACCCCGGCCTGCCCGTTCGCGGCAAGTCCCCACAGGTAGGCGCGCCCGATCATGACCGCCCGCGCACCCAGGGCCACCGCTTTCACCACGTCGCTGCCGCGCCGGATGCCGCCGTCGAGCACCACTTCGATCTGCGAACCCACCGCGTCGGCGATCACCGGCAGCGCCCGGATCGCGGCCGGGGTGCCGTCGAGGTTGTTGCCGCCGTGGTTGGACACCGAGATCGCGGCGACGCCCGCGTCGACCGCCCGGTGCGCGTCATCGACCCGCATCACGCCTTTGAGCATGACCGGACCGTCCCATTGCTCGCAGATCCACCGCACATCCGCCCAGTCCGGCGCGGGCGTGCCCATCCACTCGCCGTATGCGCCGAAGAACCCGGGCGCCTGCCCATCGCCGACAGCCATGTTCGGCGCGGTCAGGTCGGGAATGCTGCCCGACCGCGCATAGGTCGCCAGCCACTTCGGGCGCGCCAGCGTCTGCGGCGCGAACTTCAGCATCGTGCGCAGATCGAGCTTCTCCGGGATGACCGGGCTACCCCAGTCCCGCCCGTGCGAGAACGACCAGTCGAGCGTCAGGATCAAGCCGACCGCGCCCGCCTCCTTCGCCCGCTGCATCCGCTGCGCGATCTCGTCCTTGCCGCCGCACCAGTACAGCTGGAAGAACGTCGCGGGGTTGGCCGCGATCACCTCTTCGATCGGCTTGCTGGCGAACGAACTCAGGCCCATCGCGATGCCGCGCGCGGCGGCCGCCCTGGCGACGGCGACCTCACCGTCGGGGTGCACCGCCTGCACACCGGTCGGCGAGATCAGCACCGGCATCGAAAGCTGCTGTCCCAGTACGGTCGTCGACTGGTCCCGCTCGCCGATCGGGCCCGCCACGTGCGGCGCGAAACCCAGTTCGGTGAACGCCTTCTGATTGTCCTCGATGGTCTGCCCGCGCTCGGAGCCGGCGATCAACGCGCCGTACACCGATTTCGGCAGCCGCTTCTTCGCCCGCCGCTGCGCTTCGGCGACGGTCTCGAACCACGGGTTCATGTTCCGGTCCTTTCCGGGGAGTTCTCCGGCCACCAGAGCCGGGTTCGGTCGATCAGGTCGGCGCTCAGGTGATCGAGCAGGGCCGTGCCCTCGGCGGCGGTCGCGCCCGACGGGTCACCCAGTACGCCGTTGGCGCTCACCGCGCGCACTCCGCCCGCCCGCAGCAGCGGCAGCAGTTCGGCCAGCGGGCGGGTGTCCCCCGCCGCGGCGCGGTCGCCGCGCACCCGCTCGGGCGCCAGCGCCAGTTGCAGTGCCGTCTCCGACCGGCCCGCGTGCGGGTCGCCGTCGAAGCGCGGCAGGTACAGGCGCACGTCACGTGACTCGGAGCGCAGCAGATCTCGCGCCCGGCGCAGTGGTTCGATGTTGCCGCCGTGCCAGTTGACCAGCAGGACGCGGTCGAAGGTGTCGGTCGCCGACCGGCACAGCTCGACTACCAGCAGTTCCAGCGCCGCCTGCCCGATCGACAGCGTGCCGGGGAAGCCCGCGTGCTCACCGCTGGCGCCGTACGGGATCGCCGGACCGACGAGCACCTCCGGCCGCGCCGCGGCCAGGCGGTCGCACAACGCCGTGGCGACGTCGGTGTCGGTGGACAGCGGCAGATGCGGGCCGTGCTGCTCGGTGGCCCCGACCGCGACGGCCAGGATCGCACCCGCGGTGGCGCGCACGCCCGCCTCGGGCCAGGTGAGATCCGCCAACATGCCGCGAGATTATCGTCAGTCACTGACATAATCAAGGGCGCGGGTCGGCCGAGCACAATCAGACGATGCTGGAGAACCGGACCACGCGCGGCCGCCCCCGGGGCACGACCAAGCGCGACCTCGAACTGATCGCCATGCGGCTGTTCACCGAACAGGGCTTCGACGAGACCACCGTCGAGCAGATCGCCGCCGCCGCGGGCATCAGCGGACGCACCTTCTTCCGCTACTTCCCCACCAAAGCGGAGGTGCTCTGGTGGCAGTTCGACGACGAGGTCGCGGCCTTGCGCGCCGCGTTCGCGACCGTGCCGGACGACGTGCCGTTGATGACCGCCGTGCGCCGAGTCGTGGTGAGCGCCAACCAATATCGCGCCGAGGACGTGCCCGAACTGCGCACCCGCATGCAGCTGGTCGCTACCGTCCCCGCGCTGTCGGCCACCGCGGGCGCGCACTACGACGCCTGGGAGCGCGCCGTGAGCGCCTTCGCGGCCGGGCGCATGGGCGAACCGGCCGACGCGCTCATCCCCCTCGCGGTCGGGCGGACCACGCTGGCGGCGGCGCGGGCCGCGTTCGACGCCTGGCTGGCCCGTGCCGACGCGGACCTCACCGTGTATTTGGACGAGGCGCTCGCAGCGCTGGAACGCGGGTTCGCTACGGTGCCGTGAGATCCGTCGCACTCGAACATCAGGCGAACAACCGGCAGGTTTCGTCGGTGACTCGGGTGGGGTATGACTAGGCTCGGATCGGCTAGCGCCGAACGCACGAAGATTCCGACTCAACCGTCGAAAGGGGCAGGAGTTTCCATGTCCGAGGTGTCCATGAGCCTTTCGGCGGATTCCCTGACCGTGGGACCGGTCGACAATCTGCTCCCGCAGCTGGTCGAGCACCTGCGTCAGAACCGCACCGCGCTGCGTGAGGAATGGGCCCGGCGCATCACCGACGCCCAGCTGCTGACCGCGATGACCCCCGAGGAGATCTTCTCCGAAGCCACCTCGGTCTACGACAACTACGTCGAGGTGCTCGAGACCGGTAGCGTCGAGGCGCTGCAGGCCTACGCGCGGGACCTGTCCGAGCGCATCATCCCGAGGGGCGTCGAGACCGACGAGGTGCTCGGCATCGTGCTGCTGCTGCGCGACGTGCTCGCCCGGTCGCTGTTCGAGAAGTATCAGGCGGACTTCGAGCTGCTCAACGCGGTGCTCGACGCCTACGAACCGGCCGCCAACCGCATCGCCAACACCGTGGGCGTGTCGTTCGTCCAGGAGCGCGAGCGCGTCATCCGGCAGCAGCAGGAAGCCATCCGCGAGCTGTCCACGCCGGTGCTGCAGGTGCGCGAGCAGTTACTGATCCTGCCCATCATCGGCGTGCTGGACAGCCAGCGCGCCCGCCAGCTCACCGAGCAGCTGCTGCGCGCGATCCGGGCCAACCGCGCCAAGGTCGTCGTCATCGACATCACCGGTGTCCCCCAGATCGACTCCACGGTGGCCAACCACCTGGTGCAGACCGTGGACGCGTCCGGGCTCATGGGCGCGAACGTGATCATCACCGGCCTGTCCTCGGAGATCGCGCTCACCCTGGTGACCATCGGCCTGGATCTGTCGAAGATGAACGCCGTCGGCGACCTGCAGGGAGGTATCGAGGAAGCCGAACGCCTGCTGGGCTACGAGGTTTCTCGCGCCACCGAACGGGTCACCGAACGCGACGGCCGCTGATCAGGCGGGCACATGCCGGTTCCGATTCTCAAACAGGGCACATATCTCATCGCGTCGGTGCAGTCCGCGCTGACCGACGCCGATACCGAACGCCTGCAGGACGACCTGATGAAACAGGTCAGCAAATATCGGGCACACGGCATCATCGTCGATGTCACCGCCATCGACGTGATGGATTCGTTCGCCGCGAGATCGTTGCGTACCATCGCGCACATGACGCAGCTGCGCGGCGCCGAAACGGTGATCGTCGGTCTGCAACCAGAAGTCGCGTTCGCCATGGTGCAGCTCGGTCTCACCTTCGAGGACATGCACACCGCCCTCGATCTGGAAGAGGGACTCGCCTGGTTGGACCGAAAGACCCCAGCCCGTCGCCAGCGAGACGGTCGTGACAGTGGCCGCTGAGAACGTGGTGATCGCGGTCAGGGTGTCCGGGGACATCGTGACCGCACGTCAGGCCGGACGCGAACTGGCAGCAAAGCTCGGATTCACCCTGACCGACCGAACGATGATCTCCACCGCGATCTCCGAAATCGCCCGCAACATCACCAGTTACGCGGGCAGCGGCGAGATTCGCTTGCTGGTCGACGACCGCGAGGGCCGTCAAGCCCTGGTCGTGCAGGCCGAGGATCAAGGTCCCGGCATCAACGACATCGCCCGTGCGCTGGAGGACGGTTACTCCACCGGACGCGGTCTCGGGCTCGGGCTTCCCGGGGCCCGGCGGTTGATGGACCGGCTCACCGTCGACTCGGCGCCGGGCCGCGGGACGCTGGTGGAGATGTGGAAGTGGGTACCGAACGGTGCATGAGGACGGGTTCATCGGCCGGATCGAGTGGGCGGTGGCCGGTCGCGCACTGCCCGGTCAACAGGTCTCCGGTGACCGCGGCGTCGTCCTCGACACCGGTGGCGGCACAGTCCTCTTCGCGGTCCTCGACGGCCTCGGGCACGGCGCCGCCGCGGCCGACGCGGCCGACCGCGCCGCGCGCGTGCTGTCGGAGAACCGCGCGGAACCGCTGGACGTGCTGATGGTGCTGTGCCACCGGGCGATCGCCGACACCCGGGGAGCGGCGATTTCGCTGGCCCTGTTCGACGAGGGTGACCGAGTGCGCTGGCTCGGCGTCGGCAATGTCGAATCCCAGGTGCTGACCGCGGGTCCGGCGGGCCTCAAGGTGCACGCGACCGTCCTGCTCACCGCGGGCATCGTCGGTTATCGCCTGCCGGCGAACCTCCAGCCGCAGTCGGTCTCGGTCCGTCCCGGCGACCTGCTGCTGATGTCCACCGACGGCATCGTCACCGAATCCGCCGCGCTGATCGACCTTTCCAAGTCCACCGCCGATATCACCGCCGACATACTCGCCAAGCACGCCAAGGACACCGACGACGCGCTGGTGCTGGCGGCGCGGCACCGCGGTGCGCGAGGGACCGCCGAATGAGCGCCCTGCTGGCCGACTTCCTGGACGCCTACGCCGACGCGCTACGGCGGCACATGGATTCGCCCACCCAGGCCGGCCTCGCGGAGGGCTACGAGCTCGGCAGGCGCGCTCTGGTCGAAGGCATCAGCCTGCTCGATCTCACCGAGAACCACTTCCGGGTGGTCCAGGAGGTGGAGCAGCGACAGCACGCGATCTCCGCCGAGAGCGGCGAATCCGGCGGCGCTCGCCTGCCGGAAACCGCGCTGGAATTCCTGTTGCAGACGCTCGTCCCGCTCGACATCGCCACCCGCGGCTACCTCGACGGCACCCGCCGCTACGAGCAGCAGCGTTCCCGCGCCGACGATCTCGCCGGACGCGACGCCTTCCGCACCGCGCTGGTGGAATCGCTACAGGACGGCTTCTTCATCGCCGACGCGCAAGGCACCATCATCGAGGTCAACACCGCCTTCGGCGCGCTGACCGGCTACGGGGCGGCGGGTGTCCCCTACCCGCTGCCGCATCCGTGGTCGAGCCCGGAGGGTCCGCGCTATCCCGATCTGGGAACCGAGGCGCAGCGCTTCGTGATTCCGATCCGCCACCGCGACGGACGCAACGTGTGGCTCGCGGTGAGCACCAGCGCGCTGATCAGACCAGAGGGCAACGAGCGGATCTTCGTCGGCACCATCCGCGACGTCACCGCCGAACACGACGCGCAGGCACGCGACCAGGCCGCGTCCCGGCTCGCCACCGCGGTCGGCGCGGCCACCAGCGTGGTCGAAGTGCTCGCCGTCGGGCTCGACGAGCTGCGCCGCACGGTGGGCGCCCAGACCGCGGTGGTGGCGGTGTGGCCCAGCCGCAACGCCGCACCGGAGGTGTACGTCTCCGGCGCGGGCGCCGACGGCGCGTCGCACGACGGCATCGCCTCCCTCGACGACCCGTCGCGCGCACTGCTGGATCGGGCCAGGCGCAGGCCGCCGCGCAGCCTGCTCGCCATTCCGGACGGGGCGGAGAGCTCCGAGGGCATCGTCGCGCCGCTCGGCGAGGTCGGCGACGCGGCGATGTGGTTGCGCTTCGCCGCGCCCCGCGCGATCAGCGCCGCGGACTGGACGCTGTTCTCCCTGTTGATCGGCCACCTCAGCCTCGCCGTGCAGCGGGCGCGCAACTTCGACCAGGCCCGCGCCACCTCGCTGACCCTGCAACGCGCCATGCTCGGCCCGATCGATCTGCCGCCGCGTTTCTCGGTGCACTACGAGCCCGCTCTGCCGCCGCTGGAAATCGGTGGCGACTGGTACGACGTGGTGCCGCTGCGCGACGGCACCATCGGCGTCGTGGTCGGCGACTGCGTCGGTCGTGGCCTGTCCGCCGCGGTGGTGATGGGGCAGTTGCGCACCGCCGCCCGTGCGCTGCTGCTGCGCGGTGCGGGACCGGCGCAACTGCTGGCCGAACTCGACACCGTCGCCGCGCGCATTCCCGGCGCCATGTGCACCACGGTGTGCGCCGCCGTGCTGGATCCGGTGCGCGGGCTGGTCCGCTACAGCAGTGCCGGCCACATGCCGCCGATTCTCGCCGACGTGGCCAAGACCGGCCGGCTGCTCGAGGGCGGACGGTCGGTGCCGCTGGCGACGTTCGATCCGCCGCGGCGCCCGGAGGCCACCACGGCGGTGGCGCCCGGTTCGACGCTGGTGCTGTTCACCGACGGCTTGGTCGAGCATCGTGGCGTCGACATCGACGACGGGTTCGCCAAGATCGCCACGGTACTCGCCGACACTTCGGGACGGCTGCCGCGCGAGGTGGCCGACGCGGTGCTGTCGCGCCTGCGGCCGGCCGCGGGTTACGACGACGACGTGGCCATGGTGGTCTACCGCCAGCCGCCCGCGCCCCTGCGGCTGGACGTGCCCGCGCGGGCCGACGAACTCGCGGTGCTGCGCCGCACGCTGAAAGGGTGGCTGGCCGCCGCGGCGGTGCCGCACGACCTCGCCGCCGACCTGGTCGCCGCGGCCAACGAGGCGTGCAGCAACAGCATCGAGCACGCCTACCGCAACGACGACAAGGGCCGGGTGCGGCTGTCGGCCACCTGCGATATCGACACCGTCGTCATCGTGGTCACCGACACCGGTGACTGGAAACCACGGGCTTCCGATCCAGGCTATCGCGGCCGCGGCATCGATATGATGCGCGCGCTGACCGAGGAGCTGGATATCGACCACTCCGGGCCGGGCACGACGGTCCGGATGTCGGTGACGCTGCCTGCCATCACTTTCCCGGTGGCCAATCCGTTGCGGGGGACGAACCGCCGTATTGCCGGCTGACCCCACAGCGACGGTCTCAGGCGGGCTCGGCCGTACATGACCGCCTGCCCTCCCGCATGATGAGCGAACCGGAAGAATCGATGGACTTCGCCGCTGGCACCCGCTAGCCGATGGGAGCTGCGGACCGGACGCCGTATATTCGGAATTGCATACCGCGATACGGCATTCCGGATTCGGCCCACTCGCTCACGATCAGGCAGAACGCGCCGTCGAACCGGCTGTCCGGATGGGCATAGCAACCGTACAGACGCGGCACGATATCCGGACCACCCGGCGCCCAGAAAGACCCTTTCACCGGCCGATAGGTCAAGGCCGCGCGCCAGTTGTCGGTAATTCTGGCGGCGACCTTGACGAACGCACCATAGGCCCCCGCGTCGAAACCCGACATCACCCAATTGCCTTGGATTCGCCGCAATCCGATCTCGCCGAGCCTCGTATTGTCGGCCAGGATGCCGAAGCGCGGATCGCTGCCCGGGTCCCGGCCCCAGCCCCAGTCGTAGCCGTTCCAGCCCCAGCCCTGCCAAGCCGCCGGGTCGGTGAGCGCGGCATGATTCTCGCCTACCCGCCACAGCAGCATGTTCTTGTTCCGGGCGAGCCCGCCGGTGGAGATGACATAGACATAGCCGTCGCCGCCGCGTTCCCAGGAGATCATGGTGCGTTTCCCGCCGTAGGCGCTTGTGGACCACCGGACAGCGGTATTGATCCAGCTTTCTCCGTTGTCGTCGGAAAAACGGATTTCACACCAGCGCTCGTTCGCCAGCCCTTGGGTGACCATCACCCACAGGTAGATTCGGCCGCCGATCGTTATCGCGTCACAGGGCAGGATCGTGGAGTACTCCGGGTTGTTGTGCACGTAGTCCCAGAGTTGTCGTGCGTCCCGCGCCGCCGATCGGAACACGATCGGGCCGGCCATATCGTGAGTATCGCTGCGCAACAGCATCGGCGAACGCCAATTCGGGCCGCCCACTCTCGGTTCGGTGCCGGAGAACGTGTCTCCGAGAAGGTATCCGATCTCGCCACTGGGCATTCGGAAGGGAATGAACAGATCCGAGCCGCCGATGTCGGCCATCGGAAGCGGATTCAAATTCTTGATCTTGGGCATCGCCGGATCCTGTCGATTTTCGTGCATCACTGACCAGATCAGCTCGTAGGGCATCGAAACGGCCTACTCGATCAGTATCGGCTGTCGATGGCTGCGATGTTGCTCGTTCGAGCCGATGAATTTGCGCGAAAATGCGGAAACCGACTGTGCAGGTTGTATTTTCCAGGCGGATCGGCGCCTATCGGCGGTGGCCGGCGAGCCGTGCACTCGGCCGGCGGGAATTTGCCGCGTGTACGGCTCAGCGCATCCGGCGCAGCATCCGGATGACAGCGCCGTCGATGATCGCCCGTTCCGCGTCGGCGGAGTCGGCCCGGCGAGCGCGGCGCAGGGCCGCGGCGACCGTCGTACCGTCCTCGAAAGCCGTCACGACGCGGGGATCGACATAGGAGCCACCGCGCGGATCTCCGGCAACCGGGCGGGATCGGATGTGGTGGGCGCCCGGCGCCAGGACCCGGCAGTACGACCTGGCGCGGCATGAGGAGCTTCCCGCTGGATTTCTACTTGTTCGGTGGGACGAACGGCTGATTGACCGTGGTGAAGTATTGGACGAGGGCGGCAACGGCAACGGGTGCGGTGATGAAGAGCTGACCGGCGAGTGTGCCCAGTGCGCCCACGGCCAGAATGCCACCGAGACAGCCCACGGCAGCGGCCGGGATGAACGGACCGAACATACCGACGATCGTCGCGGCGGCGACGGTGGCGCCGGCGATACCGCCGAGCACACAGCCGACGAGACCGCCGCCGAGACCGCCGACGGTGGTTCCGATCGCGGCGCCCGTCGCGATGGTGTCCTTCAGCCGGGTGAACGCGGCGACTTCCCGCTCGTACGGCGTTCGCCAGTGCGCGGTGTCCTCGAAGGGGAGGGCGACCGGGCGGTACTCCGCGTGCTCGACATCGAATCGCGGTGTGAGCGTGGCGCTGCGGCCGCTGATGTCGGCCGTGATCGGGAAGACGAAATCGTCGACGCGGAACTGCAGCGGCGTACCCGCGAGTACGGTGCCGTCGGCCGCCTCGATGGCGAACAGACCGTTCTCGACCTGCATCGAGCCCGAGTCGATGTGTACGACCACGCTCTGCTCGGAGGTGGTGGCGGTGTAGTTGACGACTTCACCACCGGCATCCTGAGGTGCGGCCCCGGCCTGTGCGGCCGGGACGCCGGCAATCGCGACGGCGAGCGTCGATACGGTGGCGATCTTACGCAAACCCATGTTCTCGGAAACCTCTGACCTCTGTTGTGAATGGTGCGATTCGTCGGCTTCGAACGCCCTGCCGTCAGTCCTGTTTCACCGTGCCCAGCACGGCGCCGCTGTTCGCGTCGACCGTCACCTCGTGCTCGATACCGTCGGGCGTCCGGAGTTCGACCTCCCACACCGTGGTCGCGCCCTCGGCGTCGAGTTCGGCGGAGACCGCGGTGCTACCGGGCACGGCTTGCAGCGCCTTGTCGATGGCCTGCTGCCTGCCGATCGTGGGAGCCGCGGTGAGCGCCCAGTCATGGTCCGGCAGAGACGCGGCGATGGCATGCCGACCGGGCACCTGAGGATTCGTGGCGGCATACAACGCCACGGGGCCACCGACGAGGACAGCGGCGACAGCGGCGACAGCCAGCAGCCTGCGCCGACCCGGAAGTGCACGGCGGATTGTGACTTTCATAGTGAAACCTCCTGCGGGAGTCGTCGTCTCGAAGATGACGATCACATTCGCAGGCAGTGGCTTAAGGCAGCCTGAAGTCACCTGAAATCCGTTTCAGGATTTCCGCGCGATATCCTTCGCGTTCCGACGCCATTTCCGGGTTCGCGGCGTTAAAGTCGGTTCAGGGTCGGGGTTTCCGGGGGTTCTCGCATTTGTCTCCGTCGGTCAGTCCCGATGCTGCCCGCGGCAGCCGTGCCCGCTGCTCGGCCGCCGCCGAGGCGCGGGGGTGGGTGCGCTCGATCCCCTCCGAGTGCGCCCGCCCTCCCTGACCGCCTCTGGCGATCTCGCGGGCAGTTCGCCGATCGCGCATCCTGTGCTCGACGCCGGATCGCACTGGTCGAACAGCGGTGACCGCTCGCCGCTCAGCCGGCGCCGGGGCGAACACCGCGCTCCAGGACGCCGCGACGCTCGCCGGGGAGCTCCTCGGGGCCGCACGAGGCGAGCAGCCGTTCAGCGAGGCGGTCGCCGCCTACGAACGCGTCATGCTCCCCCGGGGATTCGCCGCCGTGGACGATTCGCTGCGCATGGCCGGGCACCTGTTCGGCAACGCCGGCTGATCCGGCGGTGGGCGAACCGGCGAGACCCGGGTCCGGCGGCATTCATTCGGCGACGAACTCCGCTTCGCGTTCCACCGCCTCGATGGTTCGTCGCGGCACCCGGATCGGGCCGGGGATGTAGGTGATCGAGCGCAGAGCGCCGCTGTAACGGAAGGTTCCGCGGCGTTCCCGCAGGTCCCACGCCACGGGGCCGCGGGCGTCGACGCCGACGGAGATTCCGGTCCACGGCGACATGCCGACCAACTGGACCTGATCGAGCAGCCGCGCGACCTGGACGCCGTCGATCTCGATGGCGAAGTCCGACCGCAGCCGGGGCCGCACCGTGGCGCGCACGGTGATGTGACGCACGCCCGCCGGGAGTGGTTCCGTCGTCACGGTGTCGTAGCGACCGTAGCTGTTGTGCCCGAACGTCATCCGGCCGTGTTCGATGTAGAGCAGGTAGCCGCCCAGCGGATCGCCGTGCGCGAGGAGAACCCCTTCGTCACCGGCCCGGTAGCCGTCGAGTTCGGCGTCGATGACGAAGTCCCGGTAGGCGATCAGCCGCTGCGAGCGGTACCGCTCCAGGGTCGGCGTGCCGGGCAGCAGCCGGACGGGGGCCGAGAATCTTTCCTCCTCGGGCCGCCGCCGCGCCAGGTCCTGCCGGGTGACCAGGGGGAATACCGTATTCGCCCAGGCGGATTCGTCCCAGGCGGCGGCCAGCTCCGCGACCTTTTCCGGGAACCGCTCGGAAAGATCGTGCAGTTCGGTGGGGTCGGTGCGAACGTCGAACAGCTGCCACTGCGGCTCATCGACGTCGGTCCCGGGCTCGTACAACGACAACAGCTTCCATCCGTCCCGGTAGAAGCCCCGGTTGCCCACCATCTCCGAGTACTGCTCGGTGTGTGCGGACAGCGCTCGCCGATCGCGCAGCGTCTCGACCGCGGAGACGCCGTCGAACTCTTTGGCCTGCAAGCCGTTACGCACGGGCGGCCACCGTAATCCGGCCAGCTCCAGCAGTGTCGGCGCGAGATCGGTGACGTAGGTGTACTCGTGCCGGATGCCGTTGTCGCCCTCGCCGCGCGGCAGCCCCGCGGGCCAGGACAGCAGGAACGGTACGCGCACGCCGCCCGCGAACGTCTGCCCCTTGTAGAAGCGGAACGGAGTATTGGACGCCTGACCCCAGCCGCGCGGATAGTGCACGCCGAGCTTCGCGGTGCCGATCAACTCCTCGTCGTGCGGAACGTCGCCCACCCAGTCGGGATCGGTGATGTGCGCGAACTCCGCGAAGTAGGTGCGGGTGCCCTCCGGTCCGACCTCGGCGGTGCCGCCGTTGTCCGAGGTGAACACCACGATGGTGTTGTCGAGTTCGCCGAGCTGCTCGAGTGTGTCGAGGATGCGCCCCAGGCTCTGGTCGATGCTGTCGACCATGCCCGCGTACACCTCCATGTACCGGGCGAAACGGCGCTGCTCGGCGGGAGTCAGCGCATCCCACTCCGCCGCTTCGTATCCCGGTTCGGTGTTGCGCGGTTTCTGCTGCGTACCCGCCGGGAACAGGCCCTGAGCGAGTTGCGCGGCGAACCTGCTGCGCCGCAGTTCGTCCCACCCCTCGGCGTATCGACCGCGGTACTTGGCCAGATCCGCGGGTTTCGCCTGCAGCGGGCCGTGCATGGCGACGTGGGCGAAGTACAGGAAGAACGGCTTGGCGGCGTCGTGCGCGCGCAGGTCCTTGATGTAGGTGATGGCCCGGTCGGTCAGATCGTCGGTGAGGTAGTAGCCCTTCGGGTATTCCTCGACATCGACGACCGAGGAGTCCGACACCAGCTGATTCGGGGAGTAGAAGGAGTTCAGGCCCTCGAGCGAGCCGTAGTACCGATCGAAGCCACGCTGGGTCGGCCAGGAATCGCGGTGTGCGGCGGGGTTCATCGTGGCGTCGCGCACCAGGTGCCATTTGCCGACGGCGTAGGTGGCGTAACCGTTGGCGCGCAGGATCTCCGGCAGCGTCAGTACGTCGTCCGCGAGTTCCAGACGCAGACCCGGATATCCGGGATCGGCGTTGGCGACGAATCCGAAGCCGGTGCGGTGGGCGTTGATGCCGGTGAGCAGCGACGCACGCGAGGGCGAGCACAGCGGGGTGGTGTGATAGTTGGTCAGCCGCAGACCGTTGGCGGCCAGCCGGTCCAGCGTCGGCGTCTCGATCTCGGAGCCGAACGGGCCGATGTCGCTGTATCCCATGTCGTCGACCAGCACCACGACGATGTTCGGAGCACCCTCGGGGGCGGTGGGCGGATAGCTCCATTCGGGAGTGGAATCGGCGGTGGTGCGACCGATCGATCCGCCGAAATCCTGGTAGCCGCGAGCATGGGGTGGAACAGGCATCTGCGTATTCAAAGCCACCCGATCCCCGGCTCACTACTCTTTCGCGCACCGTGCGCCGAACAGGTGACCGGGTGGTCTGTTGCTGCCGGTGCGCGTCATGCGTGCAACGCGTCCACCAGGTCGGCTACGTCCGCCGCGTCCGGTGGATAGCCCGGGAAATAGCAGCACACCTCGCCGATGCCGGCGCCGAAGCGGCTCCGGATCTGCGCCGCGCACTCCTCCGGCGTGCCGACCACCCCGATCGTGCGCACCATCTCCTCGGTCACCAGCGCCCGCATCTCGGCGAACGCGCCCGTCTTGGACAACGCGTTGAGCCGGTCGTGCAACTGCGCCCATCCTTCGACCTCCAGGACCGGACGATAGGCGGGGGTGGACCCGTAGAACGCGATCAGCGAGCCCACCCCGCCTACCGCGGCGGCCAGAGCTTCCTCGGTGCGCCCCAGCGCGACCATGACCTGACCGATCACCGGGAAGTCCGCCGCGGTCCGGCCGGAGCGGCGCAGGCCCTCGGCGAGGGCGGGCAGGGTGCGCTCGGTGAAGTGCCGCTTGCTGTTGAACGGCATCACCAGCAGCCCGTCGGCGACTTCGGCGGCCTTGCGGGTCATCACGGGCCCGAGCGCGCCCATCAGCACCGGCGGGGGCCCGAACGGGTTCGGGCCGGGATCGAAGGTGGGCGGCATCAGCGTGTGTGTGAAGTACTTGCCGCGAAATTTCAACGGCGCCAGTCCTTCCCACGCGGCGAAGATCGACTTCACCGCCGCCACGCTCTCCGCGGTGCGCTCCGCGGGTGCGCCCCAGGAGCTGCCGTAGCGCTTCTCGATGTGCGCGCGGATCTGCGAGCCCAGCCCGAGCCGGAACCGGCCCGCACTGTAGATCTGCAGGTCGTAGGCCGAGTGCGCCAGATGCATCGGGCTGCGCGGCCCGGCGATCGCCACATTCGTCATCAGTTCCAGCCCCGTCGCACCGGCCGCGACGACGAGCGGAAAGAACACGTCGTGCGGGCCCTCGAACGTGAACAGGCCGTCGGCCCCGGTCTCGGCCAGCTTCCGCGCGTCGGTCGCGACCTGCCGGGGCGCTCCGGTGACCTGTAGATGAACCTTCACAGCGACCTCCGCCGGCCATCGGTGCGCCACGCCTTCCGCGACACGACGAACCCATCGTATGGACAGCACTCCGTGCACGTGTCCAGTCCGGCGAGAAAGCAGCATCCGCGGACGCGGCAGATGTCACAGCAGCGCGAACGTCATGCGCCGGAGCGGCGGTTTTCGCGCACGGTGACGACGACCACGACGTCACCGTAGGGCGCCGCACCCATGGCCAGCCGGTGCGCCAGGCGCGCCAGGCCGACGCGTCTTCCGTATTTGGTGCGCATGCCGTCACGTACCTGATCGAACAGCGGCCCCGTCCGCACCGATTCGGCCGCGCCTGGGTGCTGTCGTGACCCGAGGGCCGGCGCGCCGCGCCAGTCGGCGGCTTGCACGATGACCCGATGTTCGCGGGCCAGGTACCGAGCCTCGCTCGAATGCGACGAGACCTGGAAAGCCAAGCGGCCGTGGTCGATCGGCAGCACGAGGTGCGGCACCGTATTCCAGTGCCCGGTCGAGTCCGGCCGAGGGTAGGTCACCAGTACTGCGCTCGCATCCCACCAGAGCATCCCCGGGTGCCATTCGCTGGGACGGTCCGGTACGGCACGGAGGCGCTCCGAATCTCGTTTACCTCTCGGCCGGGTGTGGCCGTGGACTCCGCTGCCGAGCAAGAAGCTGCCGTGCGCTGAATATGTCATTGCGTAGGAACCTCCGGGGACAGGTGCGTGTGCAGTGAATGCCGATCCGATCTCCGTACTGTGATCGCCGCCGCGGCGCCGTTGCCGAGGAACCGGGACGACGCGCGGGCACCAGTTCTGCGGCTGAAAGAAAATCTACTCTTTTACTAATAGATTTCCTGTCCCACCAGGTCAGGCAGGTTCGTGTCGTCCGGTACCTGGTCTCGGGCGAACAGTCACGTTTCGCGCTTCGCCGGCAAAGCGCTGCGCCCGTGCGGCTCGGACCGGCGCGCACGGACCGCGTTCAGGACCGCGAGCAGGACTCCGATGGCCATGAGGACACAGCCTCGGAGCCACACTTCCCCGCCGATCCGGGTGAACAGGAACAGGCAGGAGGCCAGACCCGCCCAGGGCACGACCGCGGGCACGCGAAAGTGCTCCGCCCCGTCGCGTTCGCGCCGCAGGATCAGCACCGACCCATTGACCGCCGCGAACACGATCAGCAGCAACAACACCAGTGTCTCGGCAAGTTCGGCCACCTCACCGGTCAGGGCGAGCAGCAGCGACACCGTCGCCGTCGTCACGATCGCCACCCACGGCGTGCGACGGCCGGGCAGGATCCGGCCCAGCGCACCGGGAAGCAGCCCCTCGCGGGCCATGCCATAGGCCAAGCGCGAGGACATGATGCCGGTCAGCAGCGCGCCGTTCGCCACCGCAACCAAAGCGACCACCGCGAACAACCTTTGCGGAACACCTCCGGCCTGGCGCACCACCTCCAGGAGCGGAGCGCTCGAGTTCGCCAGCCGATCGGTGGGTACGACCGCACCGGCCACCACCCCGATCAGCAAGTACACGCCACCGGCGGCGAGCAGCGCCCCGAAGAGGGCGCGCGGGTAGGACCGGCGTGGATCGGCGACTTCCTCGGCCAGATTCACGGAGGTCTCGAACCCCACGAACGAGTAGAAGGCCAAGACGGCGCCCGCGAGCGTTGCGCCGACGACTCCGTGCTCGGCTGTCCCCACTTGGGTGAGCCGGCCCGGATCGGCGTCGCCGCGGATTATCACCCACGCTCCGAGCCCGATGACCACGACCAGGCCGCCGAGCTCGACCAGCGTCGCCGCCGCGTTGGCGCCCAGGGACTCTTTGATGCCGTAGACGTTGAGCAACGCCAGTGCGGTGAGGAACACCACCACGACCGCGACCGTCGGCAACGCCACCAAGGCGTGCAGATAGTCCGCGGCGAACGCCCTGCTCAGCGCCGCGACCGAGACGACACCGGCCGCGAGCATGCAGAAGCCGACGAACGATCCGGCGGCCGGGCCGAGCGCCCGGCCGGTGTAGTGGGCCGAGCCGCCCGCCTTCGGATATCTGGTCGCCAACTCGGCATAGGAACCGGCGGTGAGGCAGGCGAGACCGAGCGCGACCAGCAGCGGCAACCAGACCGCGCCGCCGGACTGCCGCGCGATGGCCCCGACCAGCACGTAGATACCCGCGCCCAGGATGTCGCCGAGGATGAAGAAGAACAGCAGGGGCGTACCGACGACCCGTCGCAGAGAATCCACCACGGTGGGCGGATACCCGTCGCGTGGAGAATCGCACTACGTCGATTTCCGGCCGTCAAGCCGGTACACGCCCGTTCGTTCCGAGGCGAGCCGGCTGCGTGGAGCCGTGATAGAAGTACCGGCCCAAACCGACGGTGAACACGACCATTCCGTACACCGAGTGCTCTACCGAAGCGGTGAACAGCGACTGCGTCCGCAGGTAGCGCGACGCGAAGATCCAGCCGCCCACCCCGCTGGCGAGCACCGAGAACCAGCTACCGAAGACGATGTGCACGAAGCCGAACGCGGCCGCACTCGCCAGCACCAGCACGGGCCCCTCGCCGAAGACCGGCGCGTACCGATGGAACAGGAAGGAGCGGAAGATCAACTCCTGCGGGTACACGCTCAACGCGGGGTAGAGCACCATCACCGCCAGCCACAGCAGTGGGTTCCGTCGTGGCAGGTCGAACAGATCCTCCCGTCGCGACACCGCGACCGCCGCGGTGAGCGCCACCGCACTCGACCCCGCCCGAGCCGCCATCGAGCGCGCCTGCGTCCGCAAGGCCGCGCTGCGCCACAGCGCGGCGCGATCGAAATCGGGTGCGCGCCGCAGGTAGATCGCTGCGCCCGCAGCCAGCGCCAGCAGCGCGGGAATCGGCGACCTGCCGCGCAACACCGCGTTGTAGACGGTCGCTCCACCGAAGAACAGTGTCGCGTATTCGGCGCCCAGGTACACCCGCCGCCGCAATCGAATCCGCACGACCCCACGATAATTCGCGACACGGGCGTTCGCCGCTCGCCACCGGGTCACTCGGCTTCCGCGGCCTCGCGGAGACGTCGCTGCAGCCAGGTCGACGGCGTGACGCCGCCGTCCGGCCTCCGTTCCCGGCACGGCGACCCGACACGACATAGGGTCACCCGAGGCCTCGAAATCGATCGGACTCGCGGTCGGGCCGCGAAACGGATGCCGGAACGCCAGGCGTCACGAGGTCAGCGCGGCGGTTTGCTCATATCCCGATTCATCACCGGGAGTTCGATGCTGATCGGCATCCGCAGTTCGGCCAGGTAGATCAGCGCGGCCTGACGGAGGAACTCGTCGAAGAGCCAGTAGGCGTCCGGCGCCAGCGGGACGACCGGGAGCAAACCTTCGCGAACCGCGATGAACGGGCCCCAGCTCACCCGCAACAGCGGGTCCCAGACCGGTTCCCTCGGGATGGCCAGCCCGTCGGCGATCTTGTCGCCGAGCAGGAAGCGGGTGAACGCGCCGAGGACCGGCTTGCTCAGGACGGCGAAATCGAGGTTGACCCCGAGTCGCAGCAATCGGTCGGCGAGCTTGGCGCCCTCCGGGGTCGGCGCCAGGATCGGATCCAGCACCTGCGCAGCCTGCGAGTCGGCCTCGGCCCACGAGTTCGGAATGTACTCGTCGCGGATGCCGAGCATGTGCGCGCAGACCTGCCACGAGTGCAGGAACGCCTCGGACTCGGCGGCGGGGATCGGGACCCGCCACGCGGTCAGGTGCTTCATGACGGTAGTGGGCAGGCTGTGCCAGGTGACCATCATGTCGTTCTGACTGATCGGGATGTCCTCTTCGGCCGAGTGCACCCAGTGCGGCGACTGCGGCAGCAGGTGACGCACCGCGGAATGAACCAGCCGGGTTTTGAGACAGGTCACGACCATTTCGCCGTTGGGGCCGTAGGCATTCGCGGTCCCGATGTCGTAACCCAGTTTGGCGGTCTTCAGGATTCGATCCTTCAGATCGTGACCGCCCTTGGAGTAGTAGACCGCGCGGGCCTCCTTCGGGATGACCGTGCTCATCATTCCGCTGGCCAGCCCGTACAGCACGCCGAGATAGAGTCCCCGCTTCTTGTTGAACTCGACCGCGGTGGCCAGTTTGCCCTGATCGGCCCACTGCGGCAGCCGACGGGCATACTCCATGAAGTCCCGCAGGTCAGACGGCAGACCGGCCGGCAACGGCTGACCATTCCTGGTCCAGGTCCGCAACAATTCGTTGACCCTGGGCACTTCGCCCCGGTCCAGTAGTGAGGCGACCAGCTGGTCGGCCTCGGGGTCCCAGACGGTGAGCGGATCAGCCCCGTCTCCACTGCCCGCCACCGAGCCCTCGGGAGACCACGTCCACGGCTCCGCCCGCGCCGGGGTCGCCATGGCCAGTGCGCCGAACGCACCCAATACTCCTCCGGCCTTCAACGCGTTGCGCCTGCTGAGTCCATCCATGTCTTCCTCACTCCTCATTGAGCCCGAGCGCCACCGGGTTGATCGATGAAAGCCGGTCGCGCCCGTTCCGCATCGTTCCGCGGATCAGAACAGTCATTAACTTAGCAAGCCTCGTGGCCGACCGTCCCAACTTTCCGAAAATTGACACCGCCTTACTCGGCCCTCCTGGGGGATCCAGCGGAGTTGACGCAGATAGCCGACACACCAGCGCATTAGCCGCACTTTCAGCACGGACCGCAGTAGGGCTACGCCCCGAGTCGAACCCAAGCCGCCACATCGTGACCACATCTAACGAATCGTAATGGCGAGTCACATATCTCGGCGAGGCAGTCACATCGGCAGATCGGCGGCACTCCGGCACCTGCACGCTTCCCGGAACGGCCGACGCGACCGACAACCACACCGGCGACACTCACAGCAATCGCTTCGCGAACAGAGCCGCTTCCCGAATTCCGCCGACCGGGGGGTGCGGTGCGGAAGCCGAACCGCCCGATCGAATCGATCAGCGCGACTTTGCCGCAGACTCTTGACTCGTTCCAGAAAGCAGACGAGACTTCCGTGCGTGCCAACCGCTTCGGAGTTCCAGCAGATGCTGCGGGGAGTCTCGCTACGCGTGACTCGCCCCCGGGTCGCGGTGCTGAGCGCCGTGCACAAGCACCCGCACGCCGACACGGATTCGATCATCCGTGCCGTGCGATCCGATCTACCCGAGGTGTCCCATCAAACGGTGTACGACTCGTTGAACGCGCTCACCGCGGTAGGCCTGGTCCGGCGTATTCAGCCGTCCGGCTCCGTGGCACGTTACGAAACGCGGGTCGGCGACAACCACCACCACGTCGTATGCCGCGCATGCGGGGTCATCGCCGACGTCGATTGCGTCGTCGGCGAGGCCCCGTGCTTGAGCGCGTCCGATGACAGCGGGTTCTCGATCGACGAGGCCGAAGTCATCTACTGGGGCATGTGTCCCGACTGTGCGAAGTCACAGGCTTCCCGATCACAGCCGTGATCCCAGCCCACATCACTCATTCAGGAAGGAATGCTGTGTCATCCGATAGCCGCCCGCCCAATCCTGACACCGAAACTCGGAGCACAAGCGAGAGCGAGAATCCGGCGATCCCGTCCCCCACTGCGAAGACGGACCATCGTCCGCGCAGCAACAAGGACTGGTGGCCGGAGCAGATCGATGTCTCGGTGCTGCACGCCCACTCGTCCAAGTCCAACCCGCTCGGCGAGGACTTCGACTACCCCGAAGAGTTCAAGAAGCTCGACGTCGATGCCCTCAAGGCCGACGTCACGGCAGTCCTGACCAATTCACAGGACTGGTGGCCCGCCGACTACGGCCACTACGGCGGCCTGTTCATCCGGCTGAGCTGGCACGCGGCGGGCACCTACCGCATCGCCGACGGCCGCGGCGGCGGCGGTCAAGGCGCCCAGCGCTTCGCGCCGCTGAACAGCTGGCCGGACAACGCCAATCTGGACAAGGCCCGCAGGCTGCTGTGGCCGGTCAAGCAGAAGTACGGCAACAAGATCTCCTGGGCCGACCTGCTCGTCTTCGCCGGCAACGTGGCCCTGGAGTCGATGGGCTTCCAGACCTTCGGCTTCGGCTTCGGCCGCCCGGACGTCTGGGAGCCGGAAGAGGTCTTCTGGGGTCCGGAGGACACCTGGCTCGGCGACGAGCGCTACAGCGGTGACCGGCAACTGGCGGGTCCGCTCGGCGCCGTCCAGATGGGCCTGATCTACGTGAATCCGGAAGGCCCCAATGGTCAGCCGGATCCGGTCGCCGCGGCGCGGGACATCCGCGAGACGTTCGGCCGCATGGCGATGAACGACGAGGAGACGGCCGCGCTGATCGTCGGCGGCCACAGCTTCGGCAAGACCCACGGTGCGGGCGATGCCGGCCTGGTCGGCGCCGAACCGGAAGCCGCCCCGATCGAGCAGCAGGGCCTGGGCTGGAAGAGCGCCTACGGCACGGGCAAGGGCAAGGACGCCATCACCAGCGGCCTGGAGGTCGTCTGGACCGCCACCCCGACCAAGTGGGGCAACGGTTTCCTGCAGAACCTGTACGGCTACGAGTGGGAGCTGACCAAGAGCCCCGCCGGGGCATGGCAGTGGAAGCCGAAGGACGGCGCGGGCGAGGGCGCCATCCCGGATCCGTTCGGTGGGCCCGCGCGTACCCCGACCATGCTGACCACGGACTTGGCGCTGCGGGAAGACCCGATCTACGGCGAGATCACCCGCCGCTGGCTGGATCACCCCGAGCAGCTGTCCGAGGCGTTCGCCAAGGCGTGGTACAAGCTGCTGCACCGCGACATGGGACCGATCAGCCGCTACCTCGGCCCGTGGGTTCCCGAGCCGCAGCTGTGGCAGGATCCCGTGCCCGCGGTCGATCACGAGTTGATCGACGAGCAGGACATCGCGGCACTGAAGAGCAAGGTCCTCGAGTCCGGCCTGTCGGTCGCCCAGCTGGTCAAGACCGCCTGGTCGTCGGCGGCCAGCTTCCGCAGCACCGACAAGCGCGGCGGCGCCAACGGCGCTCGGATCCGGCTGGAGCCGCAGCGGAACTGGGAGGTCAACGAGCCGGACGAGCTGGCCAAGGTACTGCCGGTGCTCGAGCAGATCCAGCAGAACTTCAACAGCTCGGCCTCCGGAGGCAAGAAGGTCTCGCTCGCCGACCTCATCATCCTGGCGGGGTCCGCGGCGATCGAGAAGGCGGCCGAGGACGCGGGGCACGCGGTCACGGTGCCCTTCGCGCCCGGACGGACGGACGCCACGCAGGAGCACACCGATGTGGAGTCGTTCGCGGTGCTCGAACCGCGGGCCGACGGATTCCGTAACTATGTGCGAACCGGGGAGAAGGCACCGCTGGAGCGCCTGCTGCTCGACCGGGCGTACATGCTGGACGTCACCGCTCCGGAGTTGACGGTGCTCGTCGGCGGCCTGCGTGCCCTGGGCGCCAACTACGGCGGCACCGACCACGGTGTGTTCACCGACCGGCCGGGCGTTTTGACGAACGACTTCTTCGTCAACCTCCTCGACCAGAACACCGAGTGGAAGGCGTCGGAGTCGGCGGAGAACGTCTACGAAGGTTTCGACCGGTCCTCCGGTCAGGCCAAGTGGACCGCCACCGCCAATGATCTCGTCTTCGGGTCGCACTCGGTGCTGCGCGCGCTGGCCGAGGTGTACGCCCAGGACGATGCCGGGGCGAAGTTCGTCGACGACTTCGTCGCCGCGTGGGTCAAGGTGGTCGACAACGACCGGTTCGACCTCGCCTGAGCTGTATCCGCGAGTTCCAGGCCGGCCCTTCGGGGCCGGCCTGGCTTCGTTTTACTTATCGATCAGCCGCCGCCCTCGCGCTGCCCGGCGGAGGCCGGGGGTGGGAGGAATCCGATCTCGATGAGATGGTCGAGGTGGCGGTCGAGAAGGTCGATGGTCATCGGCGGGCAGCTGATGGCGGATCCGGCCAGCGCGGCGGCAGTGTTGGCATCGTCGAACTCCGCGGGCACCGGACCGCTCTGCTGGCTCAATACCACTGCGCGCGCGAGGCCGGGATCGCCACCGGCTCCGGACGTCAATCGAGCGGCGAGATCCGATATCGGCAGCGGACGAAGGCGATATCCCCTCTGCCGCATGCCGGCCCACAGGTCGGTGAGCGGAATCGACGTGTGATTCACCAAGTGGTGCACCTGGGTAATCGTTCCGTGCAGCAGGACGTGCACGACGGCCGCCGCGACGTAATCCGCTGGGATGAGCCGGATCTCGGCATCCTCGGCGGGTACCGCGCCCAGCACGACAGCGGCGCGCACGAGCGTCCAGAACGCGTCGTTCGTGCTGACCGCACCTACATGGGCACGCCCGCATACCCGGTCGGGCCGATAGACGGCTACCGGAAGGCCGCTCGCGGCTGCCTGCGCCATCAACTCTTCTCCGACCCACTTGGTCATCGTGTAGCCGCCGCCGGGTAGCTCGCTCAGGGACGGGCGAGCCGACTCGGGCACCGGTTCACCCGGCGATCGCCCGTGCGCCACTGCCACAGACGTCGTGGATACGAAATGGACCGGGATACCGCGAGACAGCGCCAAGCGCAACACATTTCGCGTACCGACGACATTCGCACCGCGTAGCCGCGCGTACGGTTCGACGTGGTTGACGCGCGCACCATTGTGGATTATCGCGTCCGCCTCGGAGAGCAGGCGGAAATCCTTCGCTCTCGAGCCGAATCGCGGTTCGGCGAGATCCCCCACCACGGGAACGATCCGGGAGCTCGAATCCGGCCGCCACAGCCGGTAGTGCCGCAGCCCCGACTCGAGCCGCGCGAGCGCCTCGCCCCGGTCGGCGGCGCGCACCAGGCAATAGATTTCGGCCTCGGTGCGCGCTGCCAGTTCACTCAGCAGGTGTAATCCCAGAAATCCGGTCGCGCCGGTCAAGAGAACCGTCTTCGGGGCAGGCACGGCGAGTTCCGTGGTCCGGATCGGGACCGGCTCGGCCGCCAACGTCGCATCAGCGGCTATCCGAGCGAGCGACGAATCAGGCACTCTCGGCTCCGGGACGAAACGGGACGACACGCTCGCTCCGATCAGCTCTGCGATCGAACGCACATATCCACGCATCCCGGGGTCCCATCGAACCGTCACCATTCGGCCGATCCCAGTATCGATTGCCAGGGAAAGCCCGGCGAGCCCAATAATCGAGGGGCATGTCTCTGCCACATCTACGTCGGCGCCGAGTTCGCATCCTGCTCGGTACGCCCGGCGACCAGGTCGCCGCAGGAGCCGTCCCAGCGGACCGACAGCACAACCACGACTGGTCGGAGTCATGATCAGACTCCCTCCCCGCACGGGTACTACGCGGCAATTCGCCTCAGAGTGAAGGAATTCCCGGTGCGAGGATCATGTGCTGCCACGGTATGAACAGAGAGCTCCGGCCGGTTCGGCGGAGGTCTGGCGAATTACCGCTAATAGACTTGACGAACGACAGACCGAGATGTCATTATTATTCCGGGAAGACACGAGAAATCAGGTGTCTATTTTTTCATGCCCTCGACATCGATCGGGTTTGGGTGTAATTTGGGACGTCGCGCCGGGCCGCGCGCTGTCCCACTCTCGAAATACGAATTGACCGGAGAAAAGTGGCGCTTCCTGCGCGTCACTGTCGACCCGTCGTTGTCGAGTCGTGTTCGGGCAGCGTCCAGCACGGTGTGCCATCGATACCCCACAGGATAAGTAGACACCGTGACGACCGCGCGAACGCGTGGGCGGCGCGAGGTGCTGGAAGGACGCATCTTGGCAGTCTCGAGTCAAACCGAGGTCAATGCAGGAAGTCCCGTCGATACCGGAGTTCCCGGGGCGCCGAAACGGGTCTCGTTCGCCAAACTCCGTGAGCCCCTGGATGTTCCAGGGTTGTTGGAGATCCAGACCGAGTCGTTCGAATGGCTGATCGGTGCACCCGCGTGGCGCGAACGGGCAGCGGCGCGCGGCGAGTCGCTCGCGGGTGGTCTGGACGAGGTGCTCGCGGAGCTCAGCCCGATCGAGGACTTCGCCGCGACCATGTCGTTGACGCTGTCCGACCCTCGTTTCGAGGAGATCAAGGCCTCGATCGATGAGTGCAAAGACAAGGACATGACGTACGCGGCTCCGCTGTTCGTCACGGCGGAGTTCATCAACAACAACACCGGTGAGATCAAGAGCCAGACGGTCTTCATGGGTGATTTCCCGATGATGACCGACAGGGGCACGTTCATCATCAACGGCACCGAACGCGTGGTCGTCTCGCAGCTGGTCCGTTCACCCGGCGTCTACTTCGACGAGTCCGTCGACAAGGCCACCGAGAAGACGTTGCACAGCGTGCGCGTCATCCCGTCGCGCGGCGCGTGGCTGGAGTTCGACATCGACAAACGCGACACCGTCGGCGTTCGCATCGACCGCAAGCGCCGCCAACCCGTGACGGTCCTGCTCAAGGCGCTCGGCTGGAGCAGTGCGCAGATCACCGAGCGGTTCGGCTTCTCCGAGGTCATGATGACGTCCCTGGAGAAGGACACCACCGCGGGGACCGATGAGGCGCTGCTCGATATCCATCGCAAGCTGCGCCCGGGTGAACCGCCGACGAAAGAGACCGCGCAGACCCTGCTGGAGAACCTGTTCTTCAAGGAGAAGCGCTACGACCTGGCGCGCGTCGGCCGGTACAAAGTCAACAAGAAGCTCGGCATCCACACCGACGAGGTCATCGGCTCACCGGCGCTCACCGAGGAAGACATCGTCACGATCATCGAATACCTGCTACATCTGCACGCGGGCGACAAGACCATGACGGCCCCTGGTGGCGTCGAGGTCCCGGTGGAAGTGGACGACATCGACCACTTCGGCAACCGTCGCCTGCGCACCGTGGGCGAGCTGATCCAGAACCAGATCCGGGTCGGTCTGTCCCGGATGGAGCGCGTGGTCCGGGAGCGGATGACGACTCAGGACGTCGAGGCGATCACGCCGCAGACGCTGATGAACATCCGGCCGGTCGTCGCGGGGATCAAGGAGTTCTTCGGGACCTCGCAGATGTCGGTGTTCCTGGATGAGCGCAATCCGCTCGCCAGCCTCACCCAGAAACGTCGCCTCTCCGCGCTGGGCCCGGGTGGTCTGACCAGGGAACGCGCCGGTCTGGAAGTCCGCGATGTGCACTACAGCCATTACGGCCGGATGTGCCCGATCGAGACCCCGGAGGGCCCGAACATCGGCCTGATCGGTTACCTGTCGGTGTACGCGCGGGTGAATCCGTTCGGATTCATCGAGACGCCGTACCGGAAGGTGGTCGACGGCCGGGTGACCGACGAGGTCGAGTACCTGTCCGCCGATCAGGAAGACCTGCACGTCGTGGCGCAGGCGAATGAGCCGCTCGATGCCGAGGGCCGCTTCGTCGGTGCGCGAATCGCGGTGCGTCGCAAGAATTCCGAGGTCGAGCTCGTCGCGGCCGACGAGGTCGACTACATGGACGTCTCGCCGCGTCAGATGGTGTCGGTCGCGACCGCGATGATCCCGTTCCTCGAGCACGACGACGCCAACCGCGCCCTGATGGGTGCGAACATGCAGAAGCAAGCGGTTCCGCTGATTCGCGCCGAGGCCCCGCTGGTCGGCACCGGCATGGAGTCGCGTGCCGCGATCGATGCCGGTGATGTGGTGGTGAACGAACAGGCCGGGGTCGTCGAGGAAGTTTCCGCCGACTACCTGACTGTCATGCACGACGACGGCACCCGCCGCAGCTACCGGATGCGGAAGTTCAACCGGTCGAATCAGGGCACGTGTTCG
>NZ_BAFP01000086.1 GCF_000308455.1 Nocardia abscessus NBRC 100374
GCTCGGTGCGGGGACCGTCGTCTGCGCCGGAGGGGTGGCTTCCGGGGCGGGCGGGGGCGGCACGGCAGCCCCGGAGGTGGTGGCGGGCCCCGGCACCGGTCCAGAAGTAGGCACGGGCCCGGCCGAGGCGGGCGCCTGCGCCGGGGCTTGCGCGGGCGCCTGGGCCGGGGCTCGGCGCGGCTCCGATCCGGACGCGTCGGCCGGTGGCGCGCCCTCGGGCGCCACCGCGGCCGGAGGCACGACCGACGACGTCGGCGCGGCGCCACCCTCTCCGTCTACTGTCGCCAGCGTCGCGATGATGCCGACCAGGATCAGCACCACGACCACCGCGGCGACTTCCACGGCGACCAGTCGGCCGCGCCGCCGGGCATTCAGAACGCCCGGCAACGTCGCCGCCGCCCCAGCCCGCCCCGGTACCGGCGGTGGCGTAACCGATTGCGGCGCGGATGGACCCGACGCAGCGAAGGGCACGACCGCGGTGACGTCGTTGTCGCCTGTCTGCTCCGGCGATACGGCAGTGGCTCGGTTCGGGAGGACGGTCGTCGCCGCGGCGGCCGGGACGGGCGCGGGAATCACTGTGGTAACCGACGCGGGCAGCTCCGGATTCCGGCCCGCAGCAACGGCTTCAAGCGCCGCTTTCGCCTCCCGCATGGTCGGGCGGTCCGCGACGGCCGGTGCGAGCAGGTACATCAGCACCGGCCCCAGCGGCCCCGCGGACTCGGGTGGCGGGATTTCGGCTCCCGCGACCGCGTGCAGCAGGGCGAGCGGGTTGTCACCTTCGCCGAACGGCGGGGCGCCCTGCACCGCCGCGTACAGCGTCGAACCGAGGGCGAAGACGTCGGAAGCCGGTTCCGGATCCTCGCCGCGCGCCACCTCGGGCGACAGATAGGCCGGCGTCCCGGCGAGGAAGCCGGTGGCCGTGACCGTCACGTCGCCGACCGCGCGGGAGATACCGAAATCGGTGATCTTGACGGTGCCGTCGTCGGCGACCAGCAGGTTCGCCGGTTTCACGTCCCGGTGCATGATCCCCGCGTCGTGCGCGGCGGCCAGGGCGCCGGCCGCCTGCGCACCGATCTCGGCGACCTCGATCGGGGGCAGCGTGCGGGTGCCCGACAGTTTGGTCGCCAGGCTCGGCGCATCCATGTACTCCATGACCAACCAGGGCTGGCCGTCCTCCTCGGCCACGTCGAACACGGTGATGGCGTTCGGATGGTGCAGCCGCGCCGCGATCCGGCCCTCCCGCATGGCCCGTCGTTTGGCTTCCAGCGCCGCCGAGCCGGACAGCCCGGGACCGAGCAGCACCTGTTTGACCGCCACGGTGCGCTGCAACCGGACATCGGTGGCCCGCCAGACCACACCCATGGCGCCGGTGCCGATCGGATCCGTGAGCCGGTACCGTCCCGCGATCAATCGATCCGCCGTCATGGTGGTGTGCCTCTCCTACGTGCGCGCCTAGCCGTTTCGCATTCCACGCGCAAGCCCGGAAAGACTCCGAAAGCGTACGCGCCGAGCTGCTTTGCACCGCTGAGCAGGGAAGCGAACGCATCCGCCGACTGCCCCGGATGCAGTTACAACGCCTTCGACAATGGCACATCCACCCGACAGACATCCACCTCCCGGCAGTGGAATGGGCGATCGCCCAGGTAAACACCGCGCGCCCGGGCACGGTGACGCGCCGAAGGTCGCTCCGATTCCCGCGAGACGGGACATCGGGGCAGGTAGCAAAGGCCCTTGGGACGAGAGCATTTCACTATGACTCGCCGGGCGCCACTCGGCCGCGACACCACACCACGCACGTGGCGAACCACTCCGGACACCTCGACAGACCAAGCGGTCTGTCGAGTGGGAGCGTCAAAAATCAGGCACACCGACCCGTGCCGAAGCAGACGCGCCGAAACGGCCCGAGAAGTAATCCCGGGCCGACGGCCGGGCAGCCGCGTTCGCGCTGACAGCGCGGCACCGAGGCCCTCCGGTCATCGGCGCCGCACCGCAGCGGCGAACGCTTACGCGTTGAAGTACTTGGCCTCCGGATGCAGCAGGACGAACGCGTCGGTGGACTGTTCCGGATGCAGCTGCAACTCTTCGGACAGCACGACACCGATGCGATCGGCCTCGAGCAGATCGACCAGCTTGGCGCGGTCCTCCAGGTCGGGGCAGGCGCCGTAGCCGAAGGAGTAGCGCGCGCCGCGATAGCCGAGCTTGAAGTACTCCAGTACGTCGGCCGGGTCCGAGTCGGCGACCGCGCGGCCGTCCAGGACGAGTTCCTCCCGGATGCGGCGATGCCAGTACTCCGCGAGCGCCTCGGTGAGCTGGACGCCGATGCCGTGCACCTCGAGGTAGTCGCGGTAGCTGTCGCCCGCGAACAGCTCGTTGGCGAAGTCGGCGATCGGTTGCCCCATCGTGACCAGCTGGAACGGCAAGACGTCGACCTGACCTGTCGCCTTGGCGTGGTCCCGCGACCGGATGAAGTCGGCGATGCACAGGAAGCGGTCGCGCTGCTGGCGCGGGAAGGTGAACCGATACCGTTCCGGCGCATCGGCATCCGGCTCGCTGAGCACTACGACCTCGTCGCCTTCGGACACCGCAGGGAAGTAGCCGTACACGACCGCGGCGTGCTGCAGCACGCCTTCGGTGCTCAGCCGGTCCAGCCACGCGCGCAGGCGCGGCCTGCCCTCGGTCTCCACCAGTTCCTCGAAGCTCGGGCCCTCGCCGCCCCGCTGCCCGCGCAGGCCCCACTGACCGAGGAACAGCGCCCGCTCGTCCAGTAGTCCCGAGTATTCGTGCAGGGCGAGACCTTTCACCAGCCGTGTGCCCCAGAACGGCGGCACCGGCACCGGCAGGTCGGCCGCGACGTCCGAGCGTTCGGGCACCACGACGGGCACCTCGGCCGCCCGGCGCTCCGCGGCGATCCGCTTGGAGCGCTCGTGGCGCGCTTTGCGCTCGGCGGCCCGCTCCCGCTCGGCGATGGCCTCCGGGCTGTCCGGATCGAGCCCGCCGCCGCGCTTGCGGGTCATGATGTCGTCCATCAACCGCAGCCCCTCGAACGCGTCACGCGCGTAGTGCACGTCGCCTTCGTAGACGGTGGTGAGGTCGTTCTCCACGTACGAGCGGGTGAGGGCCGCGCCGCCGAGCAGCACGGGGAACTGCTCGGCCACGCCCTTGGCGTTGAGTTCCTGGAGGTTCTCCTTCATCACCACGGTCGACTTCACCAGCAGACCGGACATGCCGATGACGTCCGCTTTCTTGTCCACCGCCGCGTCGAGGATGGTCGAGATCGGCTGCTTGATGCCGAGGTTGACCACCTCGTAGCCGTTGTTGGACAGGATGATGTCCACCAGGTTCTTGCCGATGTCGTGCACGTCGCCCTTGACCGTGGCCAGCACGATGCGGCCCTTGCCACTGTCGTCGGTGGCCTCCATGTGCGGCTCGAGGTACGCGACGGCGGCCTTCATCACCTCGGCGGACTGCAACACGAACGGCAGCTGCATCTGGCCGGATCCGAACAGCTCACCGACCGTCTTCATCCCCGCCAGCAGGGTCTCGTTGATGATCCGCAGCGGCGGCACCTCGGCCATGGCCGCGTCCAGGTCGGCCTCCATCTCCGCGCGTTCACCGTCGACGATCCGCCGCTCCAGCCGCTCGAACAGCGGCAGCGCGGCCAGTTCCTCCGCCCGCGACGCCTTCGACGACGAGGTGGACACCCCTTCGAACAGCGCCATCAGCTTCTGCAGCGGGTCGTAGCCCTCGGCGCGGCGGTCGTACACCAGATCCAGCGCGGCCTCGCGCTGCTCGTCCGGAATCCGGCTGATCGGGAGGATCTTGGAGGCGTGCACGATCGCGGAGTCCAGACCGGCCTCCACGCATTCGTGCATGAAGACCGAATTGAGCACCTGCCGGGCCGCGGGGTTGAGACCGAAGGAGATGTTGGACAGACCCAAGGTGGTCTGCACCCGCGGGTGGCGGCGCTTGAGCTCGCGAATGGCCTCGATGGTCTCCGCGCCGTCGCGGCGCGACTCCTCTTGGCCGGTGCCCAGGGTGAAGGTGAGCGTGTCGATGATGATGTCGCTCTCCGACAGCCCCCAGTTGCCGGTGATGTCGGCGATCAGCCGCTCGGCGATCTCCACCTTCTTCGCCGCGGTGCGGGCCTGGCCCTCCTCGTCGATGGTCAGCGCGACCACCGCGGCGCCGTGCTCGGCGACCAGCCGCATGGTCTGCTGGAAACGCGAATCGGGACCGTCGCCGTCCTCGTAGTTCACCGAGTTCACCGCGCAACGCCCGCCGAGGTGCTCCAGCCCGGCCTGCAGCACCGGGGCCTCGGTGGAGTCGAGCATGATCGGCAGCGTCGAGGCGGTGGCCAGCCGGCCGGCCAGCTCCGTCATATCGCGGGTGCCGTCGCGGCCCACGTAGTCGACGCACAGGTCCAGCATGTGCGCGCCGTCGCGAATCTGGTCCTTCGCGATGTCCAGGCATTTCTGCCAGTCCTCGGCCAGCATGGCGTCGCGGAAGGCCTTGGAACCGTTGGCGTTCGTGCGCTCGCCGATCATCAGGACCGAGGCGTCCTGCTCGAACGGCACCGCGGTGTACATGCTGGACACGCTCGGCTCGTGCACCGGCGCGCGCCGCTCGGCGATCGGCGGCAGGGTGGGCTCCACCTCGCGCACCGCGGCGGTGACCTGCCGGATGTGCTCGGGCGTGGTCCCGCAGCAGCCGCCGACCAGGGCCAGCCCGAACTCGCTGACGAACCCGCGCAGCGCGACCGCCAGCTCCTCGGGGCTGAGCGGGTACACCGCCCCGTCGGCGCCGAGCACCGGCAGCCCCGCGTTCGGCATCACCGAGACCGGCACCCGCGCGTGCCGGGACAGGTGCCGCAGATGCTCGCTCATCTCGTCCGGACCGGTCGCGCAGTTCAGGCCGATCATGTCGATGCCGAGCGGCTCCAGCGCGGTGAGCGCCGCGCCGATCTCGCTGCCGACCAGCATCGTGCCGGTGGTCTCCACCGTGACGTGCGTGATGATCGGGATCCGCCGGCCCAGCTTCGCCATCGCGCGCCTGCTGCCGGTCACCGCCGCCTTCACCTGCAACAGGTCCTGGCAGGTCTCGATGAGAACGGCGTCGGCGCCGCCGTCGAGCATGCCGAGCGCGGCCTCGGTGTAGGCGTCGCGCAGCGCGGCGTACCCGGCGTGCCCCAGCGTGGGCAGCTTCGTGCCCGGCCCCATCGAACCGAGCACGTACCGAGGCGTACCGTCGGAGGACGGGCCCATCTCGTCGGCGACCTCGCGGGCCAGCCGGGTGCCGCGTTCGGAGAGATCGCGAATCCGGTCGGCGATGTCGTAGTCGGCGAGGTTGGGCAGGTTGCAGCCGAAGGTGTTGGTCTCGACCGCGTCGGCGCCCGCCTCGAAATAGGCCCGGTGGATGTCGCGCAGGACGTCGGGGCGGGTGTCGTTGAGGATCTCATTGCAGCCCTCCAACCCGCGGAAATCGTCGAGGGTCAGCTCGGCTGCTTGCAGCATGGTGCCCATCGCACCGTCGCCGATGACGACACGGCGGCGGAGCGTGTCGAGTAGCGTGGTGTCGAACTCGGCGGGGACGGACGCAGACATGCGTTCCAGCGTAGTGGGCGGGGCCGACGTTCCGGCCCACCACGTAGCGGCTCGGTGTCCTGGACCACACCCCGGCGCGACCACCGCGTCGGCGGAAACACGCCATCCCGTCCGGCCGCCATACGACACGCCATATCGCCGTACGCCGTAGGCTGACCGGGTGAACGCCAGTGAAACTCCCGATCCGGAACTGCCGACGTTGCGGGATCCGGTACTGGTCGCCGCCTTCGAGGGGTGGAACGACGCCGGTGACGCGGCCAGCGGCGCCGTCGAGCATCTGGAACTGATCTGGGACGCCGAACCGTTGGCCGAACTCGATTCCGAGGACTACTACGACTATCAGGTCAACCGGCCGACCGTGCGCCAGGTGGACGGTGTGACCAGGGAAATCCAGTGGCCGTCGACGATGTTGTCGGTCTGCTCGCCGCCCGGCAGCGACCGCGACGTGGTGCTGTTGCGCGGTATCGAACCGAATATGCGCTGGCGCAGCTTCTGCGGCGACCTGCTCGAGTTCATCGAGCAACTCGGGGTCCAGACCGTGGTCATCCTGGGCGCGTTGCTCGCCGACACTCCGCACACCAGACCGGTGCCGGTGACCGGCTCGGCCTACAGCAAGGAGGCGGCCGAGCGGTTCAACCTGGAACAGACCCGCTACGAGGGCCCCACCGGGATCACCGGTGTGCTGCAGGACCAGTGCGTGAAGGCGGGCGTCCCGGCGGTGTCGTTCTGGGCCGCCGTTCCGCACTATGTCTCCCAGCCGCCGAACCCGAAGGCGACCATCGCGCTGCTGCACCGGGTCGAGGACGTGCTCGACATCGAGGTGCCCCTGGGTGAGCTGCCCAAGCAGGCCGAGGACTGGGAGACCGCGGTCAACGAGATGACCGTGGGTGACGAGGAGATCAGCGAGTACGTGCGCTCGCTGGAGGAGCGCGGCGACGCCGCGGCGGACGTGAACGAGGCGATGGCCAAGATCGATGGCGACGCCATCGCGGCCGAATTCGAGAAATACCTGCGCAGACGAGGTCCGGGCAGCTTCGGTCTCTGATCTGTTGCACGGCGACGCCTTCGATGCCGAGGGCCCGGCGCCGCCGGGTTCACCGGAAGTTCGCCAGGGGGCCACCTCCGGGCCGGGAAAAGACCGCCTCCTACACTTTCGCCGGTGACCGTCCATCCGATCGTCGAGTGTCTGCGCAGCTTCGACGACCGGATCGCCGTCCATTGCCCCGACCGTGTCCGGGCGGACGGCGTCGCCGTGCCCGCACCCGACCGACCGCTGACTTACGCTCGGCTTGCCGCGCTGGTCGAGGACTACGCGGCCGAGCTGGGCCCGGCCCGTCGCCTCGTCGCGCTCGCCGCCCGCAACGACCTGGCTTCACTCGTCGCGTATCTCGGCGCGCTCAGCGCCGGGTGCGTGGTGTTGCCGGTCGAGGAGATCACTGCGGAGTTGCGGGAGACCTACGATCCGGATGTCATCGTCGTCGCAGGCCGCGCCCGCGTGATCCGGGAGAACTCGGCGCATCGCCTGCATCCGGATCTCGCCCTGCTGCTGAGCACGTCGGGATCCACCGGGTCGCCGAAGCTGGTCCGGCTCTCGGCTACGAACCTGCGCGCCAACGCCGCGGCCATCGCCGAGTACCTGGCCATCGGCCCGGAGGACTGCGCGGCCACCACCTTGCCCATGTTCTACTGCTACGGACTGTCGGTGGTGCACAGCCACCTGCTGCGCGGAGCGGGCCTCATGCTCACCGACCGGTCGGTATTGGACACGGAATTCTGGCGGGCGTTCCGGGAATGTCGCGCAACGTCTTTCGCCGCCGTTCCCTACACCATCGAGCTGCTCGACCGCATCGGTTTCGCCCGCATGACGCTGCCCCACCTGCGCTACATCACCCAGGCCGGTGGAAAGCTCGCTCCGGACCGCGTGCGCGAGTACGCCGAACTCGGCCGGGAAGCCGGCTGGGACTTCGTCGTCATGTACGGCCAGACCGAGGCGACCGCCAGGATGGCGTATCTGCCCGCCCATCTGGCCAGCGCGCATCCGGACTGCATCGGAATCCCGATTCCCGGCGGCGAATTCACCCTCGAACCGGTCGATGACGAGGACGGGCCGCGCGAACTGGTCTATCGCGGACCCAACGTGATGATGGGGTACGCCACCTGCGCCGCGGATCTCGCGCTCGGCGCCACGGTCGAGGCCCTGCGTACCGGCGATCTGGCCCGGCGCACACCGGAGGGCCTCTATCAGGTGGTCGGCAGGCGCAGCCGGTTCGCCAAGATCTTCGGCCTGCGCATCGATCTGGAGCGTCTCGAATCCGGCCTGGCGAAAGCCGGTTTCACCGCGTGCTGCGCCGACGACGACGCACATCTGGTCGTCGCGGTGGAGAGCCCTCCGTCCGATCCCACCGGGATCGCCGCGCGCCTGTCCGGTCTGCCCGCCGCCGCCGTGCGCGTCCACCCGGTCGAGCGGATGCCTCGGCTAACCAACGGCAAACCCGACTATCCGGCCATCCGCCGTCTGGCCGGATCCGCCCCGCAGACGCGGGACATCCGCGCCCTCTACGCCGGGGCTCTGGGCATCGACCCCGCGCAAATCCGCCCTGACAGCACGTTCGTCGATCTCGGCGGCAATTCGCTCACCTACGTGACCACCGCGGCACGGCTGGAGCGGGTACTCGGCCGCCTCCCCACCGACTGGCCGACCACGCCGGTGGCGGATCTCGAACGGATACCGGCGGAGCACCGGCGTTTCGGACGGACGCTCGACACCGGCACACTGCTGCGCGCCATCGGCATCGTGCTGATCGTGGGCTCGCACGCCGGGGTGTTCCAGCTGTGGGGCGCGGCGCACGTCCCGCTCGGCGTAGCGGGTTTCAATTTCGCGCGCTTCGCGGTGACCGCGGCGCCACCTGCCGAACGTTTGCGCCACACGCTGCGCGCCGTGACATACATCGCGGCGCCGACGGCGCTATGGGTCGCTCTGACACTGACGTTCACCGACTACTACAGCTGGCAGAATGTCCTGTTGCTGAACAAGATTCTCGGCCCGCACGACAGCGCCACCGCCGGGCACCTGTGGTTCATCGAAGTGCTCGTGTACTTCATGCTGGCCGCCGCGCTGCTGATCCGGATCCCCTCGGTGGACCGGTGGCAACGCGCCGGGCCGTTCTGGTTCGCATTGGCGCTGGTCGCGCTGAGCCTCGTCTTCCGATACCAGGCGTTCGGTCTGTATTCGGCGAAGGATATTCCGTTCTCCCCGCTGGCGGTGTGGCTCTTCGCGCTCGGCTGGGCGGCGGCGAAGGCGACGTCGTTGTGGCAGCGGTTGACGGTCAGCGCCGTCGTACTCGTCACGGTGCCCGGGTATTTCGGCGTTCCCGACCGGGAACGGTTGGTCATGGCGGGCTTGCTGGTCCTTGTGTGGTTCGCCGCGGTCCGGGTTCCCGCCGTGGTCGCCGCCTGCGCGGCAGTGCTGGCCGACAGCTCGCTGTTCGCCTATCTGCTGCACTGGCAGGTGTACCCGCTGTTCGAACAGCACCGGCTCGCGGGGCTGCTCGCTTCCCTGGCAGCGGGTGTGGTCGCGACGGCGACGGCGACCGGTTTGCGTAATCGGGGAACACTGCGGTACCGGGCAATTCGGTCGCGGCGCTCAGCTCTCCACGGTCCACACGCGCGCCGCCGCCTCCTGAGCCAGCTTCGCGATCAGGATGTCGCGCGGAATCGTCTGACCGGCAAAGTGATCGAGTGACGGGACCACCACGTGATGCGCGTCCGCGCGCTTGAGTTCCGCCGTGAGCTCGGCGAAGGCCGTCCCGTCACCGCCGGTCGATTCATGGAACGTTGCGGCGAAGCACAGCCCTTCCTCCTGGGCGAGGCTGCTCATCGCGGCCTCGAGCTCCTTGCTGTGGCCATCGGCCAGATCGTCACGCAAGTATCCATAGATCAACGCTTCCACCCGAACCTCCGTTGGATTGGGATCGCTGTTCTCTTATGTGGATCCACCCGTTTTACGGGGTAATTGCGCTTCGTGCAAGAGCAGATGTACTTGCAGTTGCTCTTGCAGGAGGGGCTGGCTAACTTTTGGCGCCAGTTCGATCATGCACAACGCGGTGCGGCGAAAGTAGCTGTCAACACACGGACATCTGCCTGCCCTCTTGGGGCCACCGAACGTTAACTGGTGCGATACTACAGACGTGGCCGCTACCGACGATCGACCCGTCTGGGCTCTTCGAATGCGTTCCGAGCGTGACGCGAGGGGGTGGTCGCAAGCCGACGCTGTTCGCGTGATGCGTGGGAAGTCTTCGCACAACCTGCCGACCGACAGTACTCTTCTACGCAACTGGCGCCGTTGGGAATCGGGCGAATCACGCCCCGACGACTTCTACGCGCCCATCATCGCCGCCACCTTCGACACGGTGACCGCGGCGTTCTTTCCCAAGGTGAGACCGAACCGGGACGACGAATTGCTCTCGGCGACGGGCATGGACACGCTCGAGTTCGTCGGCAGACTGCGCATGTCCGATGTGTCCTCGGTGACGCTGGAGGCGATCCGGATCACCGCGGAGCGCCTGTGCTGCGAATACTCCTACGCCGACCCGCACGACCTACACACCGAGGGCACCGCGTGGCTGCGCAGGATCACCTCGTTGCTGGACGGTCGCCTGACTCTGGCGCAGCACCGCGAAATCCTCGTTCTCGCCGGATGGGTCGCCCTCCTGGTCGGCTGCGTCGACTACGACCTGGGCCGGCGCACCGCCGCCGAGGCGACCCGCCGGGCCGCCCAATCCCTCGGCCAGGAGGCGGAGAACACCGAGATCGCCGCGTGGGCAGCGGAAATGACCGCCTGGTTCGCGCTAACCCAGGGCAACTACCGCGGCGTCATCGAGGCCGTGCAGCCGACGCTGGAAGTAAGCCAGAACCTTCGCGTCGGCGTCCAGCTCGCCGCCCAGCGTGCCAAAGCCTGGGCCAGGCTGGGCAACCCGCGCGAGGTGGAAGCCGCGCTCGATGACGGGCGAGCTATCTTGGAGCGACTCGAACACCCCGCGAATTTGGACAACCATTTCGTCATCGACGCGAACAAGTTCGACTTCTACGCGATGGACTGCTGCCGGGTCGCGGGCGAGGATCGGCTCGCCGAAACCTACGCGCGCGAGGTGATCCGCAACGCGACCCGTCCGGACGGCACGCTGCGCAACCCGATGCGCGTCTCCGAGGCGCACCTGACGCTGGCCGTCGTCGCGGTGCGCGATCGCGATCTGGAACTGGCGTTGGCCGAGGGCAAGCGCGCGTTCGCGGGCAGCAGGCGCTCACTGCCGTCGCTGATGTGGATCGCGGGCGAAGTCGCGCGGGAGATCATCGAGCTCTACCCCGGCGACCCGCGCACCCGCGCGTACCTGGAGCAGTTGCGTTCGTTGTCCGTCGAGTGAGCCGATCCGCGCCGCGGCTACGGCGAACGGTGACGAACCGGACGCGATCACGCCGAACACCGGAACGCCGTGCAGGCGGCGACCGGCCCGCTACTACCCTGTTCCCGGTGACCGACTCCGACGACGGCTGTGCCGATACCCGCTGGGACGACCGGCTGCGGCTGTTCTCCTTCGCCACCGCCGAGCGGCGCGCCGACTACCTCTGGGTGCTGCGCGCGTTCGACAGCGCACGGGCGGCGTACGTGGTGTTGCTGCACGCGGACGACGTCGCGGAGTGGATCGAACGCAACGGAGCCACACTGCGTACGCCCGATCTGCTCGGCACAAACCAACCGGTCGCGACCCAGGGGGGCGTAGCGCACACCACCGAATCGCGCACGCCCTCTCCGAATCCGCACGAAGGCGACAGAAGGCACTCGGAAACCGATGCGCCGGACCGCTCTCCGGACACGATCACCGGTGCCACGGCGCCACGGCTGACCGCCACCGAGATCGGTCCGTTGCTCGACCAGCTCCACCAGTGGGGTGTGCTGGAGCGCAGTTACGACGGAACCCGCGCCGCCACGCTGGCCGAATATCGTAACCGGCACTACGTGTACCAGTTCTCCCAGGCGGGATTTCAGGCATACCGGGCGGTCGCCGGTGTGCTGAACGCCCGCCTCGACGATGCCTCGTTGTCCCGTCTGGTATTGCCGGAACTGCTGGCCGATCTGCACACCCTGGCCGAGGCCAACCGGGCCGGCGACGCCGAACGCGTCTACCGCACCCTGCGCCGCCTCGACACCGCGCTGTCCGACCTGGCCGCCCGTGCCGCGCACTTCTATCTGGGACTCGGCGACCTGGTCCGCACCACCGAGATCACCCCCGAATCGTTTCTCGCGCACAAGGACGCGCTGCTGGCGCACATGCGGGAGTTCAGCCTCGATCTGGCCCGGTTCACGCCGCGGCTGGCGGCCGCGATCGCCGAGATCGAGGAGACCGGAGCCGAGGACCTGATCGCCAGGGCGGCGCGCAGCGACGAACGGGTGCTGCTGAGCATCGCGGAACGCCGGTCGGATTGGCAGGCCAGGTGGGACGGACTGCGGACCTGGTTCGTCGTGGCAGGCAGCGCGGAGTCGGCGCAGACGACGGAAGCGGAGCGGCTGCGTGAGGCCACCATGAGCGCCATCGCCGCGGTGCTCTCGCTGCTGCGGCGGGTCACCGAGACGCGGCGCGGCGGAGTCAGCCGCGAATCGGCGCTGCGGCATCTGGCCGGCTGGTTCACCGCGGCGCCGACGGTCGACAGCGCCCACGCGCTGTTCGACGTGGTGTTCGGGCTGGGCAAGCCACGGCATCTGGCGATGGAGCACCCGGACGCCGACGTGATTCCGGCGATTCGATCTTGGTGGGACGCACCGCCGTTGGAGATCTCCCGTACGCTCGCCGAGACCGGCCGCCCGCCCTCGGCGGGAGCGCCCGCGCGCATCCACCGCAACGACGCGGGCATCCGCCGCCTGCGGGAGGCGCAATTGGACGCGCAGCGGGCGCGCGCCGAGGCCGCCAGGTCGCTGGCTTCGGGCGACCTGCACGAACGGGTCCTGGACGACCGGGAAACCGAAGTGCTACTGCGGCTGCTGGACGCCGCGTCGACCGCGTGGGTTCCGGTGCGCGGCCGGGTGGCGGGCACCACAGGCACCGACAGCGGCGTCACCCTGACGGTGTCCGAGCACGAGGGCCCGACCGTCGTGCGCACCACGCGCGGTCTGCTGCGCCTGAACAACCGGTCGCTGAAGATCGAGACGACGAGCAGGACACGGCCGCAGCCACACGGGGAACGCGGCTGATGCACGCACGCACGATCGACCCGCTCGCACTGGACAACTACCAGCGCGCCGCACGCGTCATCCTGGCCAATCATCTGGTGACCCGCACCTACCCGGACCGGATCGCCCTGCCGCTGATCCGCCGCTGGGCCACCGAACTGCGCGAGGACCTCGCCGAATTGTTCGGTTACCGGCTCGAAGTCACCGAGACCACCGCGCGGGTGTTCCCGGTGCCCGACCGCCTCGACGCGGGCAGGCCCGCGCGCACGCCCGCCGAGCGCGTCTTCGACCGCCGCCGCTACGCCTATCTCGCGCTGGCACTCGCCGCGCTGGGGCGCGCCGGGGACCAGATCACGCTGTCCGAGCTGGCCGATCAGGTCGCCGCCTACGCGGGCCGGGTGGACGGCCTCGAGCTCGCCACCGACCGGGCCGCCGACCGCGACGCGTTCGTCGACGCGGTGGGCTGGCTGACCGTGCGCGGCGCGCTCACCTTGGCCGACGGCGACGCCGGCGGCTGGGCCAGCGATCCGGAGGCCGGTGAAGCGCTCTACGACATCGACCGGCCGGTGGTCTTCGCGCTGTTCCGGCCGCCGCGGGCACTGCAGCATCTGCACACGGTCCGCGGGCTGCTCGCCGAAGAGCCCACGGTCACCGGGGTTTCCGCGCACGCGACGAACACCGCCGAGATGGCGCGCCGGGTGCGCAGGGCACTGGTCGAACAGCCGGTGGTGTACGCCGAGGATCTCGCACCCGAACAGCGCCCCGTGCTGGCCCAGGACCGGGTGGTCGCGGATGTCGAGCTGTTCACGGGGCTGCGCGCCGAGCGCCGCGCCGAGGGAGTAGCGCTGATCGACACCTCGGGGCGGTTGTCGGACGTCCGGTTCCCCGGGACCGGTACCCTCGCGCAGGTCGCTTTGCTGCTGGCGGGCGAGATCGCCGACCGCGTGCTGGATATCGATCACCCGCTGCCGCGGCGCCCCGCAGGCCCGGACTCGGGCGAGGCCCTCGCCGACCAGCTCGACGAGGCCATCCCCGAGTCCACCGTGTTCGCGCCGCTGGCCGAGCTGCGTGCGCTGGATTCGTCCGCGGACGAGCTCGATCCACCGGACGAGACCCAGGAATCGGCGCACCGACCCGCTCCGTCCGGCTACCCGCTGGTCGACCGGGCATGGCTGCGTGAAACGGTGCAGGCGCTGGCCGATCGCTACGGCGCCACTTTCGCCGCGCAGTGGCAGGCCGACGTCGCGCGCCTGACCACCGAGGTGGTGGCACTGCTGGAGCGGCTGCGGCTGGTGCGGGTGGTCGAGGACGGACTGCTCGTGCTGCCCGCACTGGCTCGCTACCGTGGCGCGGTCGTCACGGTACGCACCAAGCGGGCCGCGGAATTGTTCGTCACCGCGGCCGACACCTACGGCACCGGGACCGAAGGGAACTGAGGCATGTCGCTCATTCACGGCGGAGTGCGGTTCACCCCGACCCGCGCGGGGATCGTCAACCTGTGGGACTACCGCGACCAGGAGTTCTGTTTCGCCGACGGCAGATTGGTCCTGCGCGGCCCGAACGGCTCGGGCAAGACCAAAGCGCTCGAGGTGCTGTTCCCCTTCGTGCTGGACGGACGGATCGAGCCGCGCAGGCTCAACCCGTTCGCCGGTGAGGAACGCACGATGAAGTCGAACCTGCTCTATCGCAAGCAGGACTCGGCCTACTCCTATGTCTGGATGGAGTTCGCCCGCGGGCGCTGGGACGACCCCGAGGCGGTCACCGTCGGCATCGGCATGCGCGCCACCCGGTCCTCGGACAAGGTGACCCGCTGGTATTTCGTCGCCGACGGCCGGGTCGGTGTCGACTTCTCCCTGATCGGTCCGGACGACCGGCCGTTCACCCGCAAACAGCTCGCCGAGCAGATCGGCACCGATTCGATCGTCGACCGGCCGGTGGACTACCGCAACGCCATCGACGCGCGCATGTTCGGTCTCGGCGCGCAGCGCTACGACCAGTTGATCAACCTCATCCTCACGCTGCGCCGCCCGCAGCTGGCCAAGAACCTCGACCCGCGCGGCCTGTCCCAGGCGCTCACCGACGGCCTGCGTCCGCTCGACGAGCAGCTGCTCCTGGACGCCGCGCGGTCGTTCAGCGATATGGAGGAGGTCGGCCGCACCCTGGAGGGTTTGGTGCATGCCGACACCGCGACCAGGGCTTTCGTCGACGTGTACCGCAAATACCTTGCTGTTCAGGCCAAGACGGACGTCGACCAGGTGCGTGCGCGACTCGACGCGGTGACCCACGCCGGTACCGCGTTGTTCGCCGCCACCGCTCTGCGCGAGCGCAGGGAGGCCGAGCGCGCCGCGGCCGAGGCCAGGGCCGAGGACGCCGACCGCGCCTACGAGCAGGCCCTCGCCGATCGGGAGAATCTCCAGCGTTCCAGCGCCTACGAGGGCAAACAGCAACTCGACGACCTGGCCGACGCGGTGCGGCGCCTGGAGACTTCGGCAGGCGTGCACGCCGACAAGGCGCTCAAGGCGCGCCAGACCCTGGACCAGCGCACCGAGGAGGCCGAGCGGGCGCGCACCGCGGTGCGCACC
>NZ_BAFP01000085.1 GCF_000308455.1 Nocardia abscessus NBRC 100374
GTGGCCGTGGCGACCATGAGCATCGGAGTCGGCGCCGCGCGAGCCCGCGACCTGATGCTGCCCGGCGCATGCGTAAGGCGGCGCTGGAGACAGCGCCGGGCAAGGAACGCAGCCGGGCCGAGCTGCAGAAGGCCCGTGCCGGTCGGCGTCGAGCCACCGCGCTGAAGACGGCGCGGACGGCCCCTCGGCGGACGCAGGCCGACAGCGAATCAGGCCGCCGGACGGGACTCGACGTAGTACTCCGCCGAGATCGTCTTCAGGATCTGCCGGACACCCGGTGGCGCCCATGCCGCGGACGGGTCGTGCCGCACGACCGGATCCGTCAGCTCGACCACACGTCCGCGGGTCTCCAGCGCGAAATCCCCTGCCGCGCGGATGTTCTTGACCCAGTCGACATTCCGGCCGTATGTCAGCGCGATCCGGTAGGCGCCGTCCTGCTCGAAGACCATGACCGGAGTGCGGTAGGACCGCCCCGACTTCCGGCCCTTGTGCAACACGATGCCGAAGCCCGGCGCCCGTCCCGCGACCAGGCCCGCGGTCGGGTTCGTGACATGCCGGTTGAAATTCGCCAGTGCGTGTGGAAGCACCATGGGCGGCGATCCTCTCTCCCTGTGGCGTGCGGTGTTCACGTTACTCTCGACCGATGTCCGCTCCGCCGTACCACGAGCACGCCGGGGATCCGAGCACCGAACCGATCGCGGTCTACGACCGGGCGGGCAACCCGGTGGGCGCCGCCGAGCGGGCCACGGTCTACCGCGACGGATTGTGGCATGCCAGCGCCGGTGTGCTCGTGCGATCCGGGAACGGCGAACGCGTTTACGTGCACCGCCGCACCGATATCAAGCTGGTTTTCGCGGGCATGCACGACTGTCTGGCCGGCGGTGTGGTCGCTCCCGGCGAGGCGCCGCGCGAGACCGCCCTACGCGAGTTGGCCGAGGAACTCGGTATCACGCCGGACCCCGCCGATCTCTCCTCGGAACCGCTGGCTTCGATCTCCTGGGACGGCGAGTGGGACGGTCGGCCGATGCGCTGCCACCTCTTCGCGTACGAACTGCGTTACGACGGGCCCGTCCGTCACCAACCCGACGAGATCGCCGAGGGATGGTGGTGGACCGACGCGGAGTTGCGCGCGCACTTGGCCGATCCGGACTGGCCCTTCGTCCCCGACACGCGACTGCTGATCCCCGGCCTGCTGGCGAGCGCCAGATCCCCTGAGCAGGACGAGACGTGATCAGCTGGACGAGGCAGCCGATCCGGCCCAGGCGGCGAACGCGCCGGGATTGCGGGTCTGCAGCAGCACCCGGCCGGGGCCGGTGAAGTCGAAGACGAAGCCCTCACCGGACTTCAACGACTGGATCGAGCGGCCCGAAACCGCCCGGCGGATGGTGAAATTCATCGCCAGGTCGTAGGCGACCACGTGACCGGTGTCGATCGTGATGGGCTCGCCGGGCTGCAGATCGATCACATCGATCGCGCCGAACACGCCCACCACGACGTCGCCCTCACCGTGCGCGCGCAGACCGAATCCGCCTTCGCCGCCGAACAGATTGGCGAAACCACCCCACTTGCTCTCCACCTGCACACCGTGCGAGTTCGCGATCCAGCCCCCGCGGCTGATGAAGAACGGCCGATCCGGGGTGATCTGCAGGTTGAGCATGTCGCCGGGGAGCGCGGGCGCCACGTCGACCCATCCGCCCTGCGGCGGCGCGGTGAAAGTGGAGACGAAGAACGATTCCCCGGCGAGCACCGACCGCTTCAACCCGGCCAGGATGCCGCCTTCCGCCCTGGCCTGCAACGTGACTCCCGCCGAATGGGCCACCATCGCGCCGCTCTCGACCCGCATCGGCTCACCGCCGGCGAGGAAGCACCGCGCGATCGCGGACGCGGGACTGTGGCGCAGTTGTACCTTCATGTCCGCCGACCCTACCGCCGCGTCTCCCGTCGCGGGACCGGTCGGAGCACGGCCCGTCCGACCGCGGTCCGCGACCGGACCGGTGCACGCCGGTTCAGTCGGGCGTCCAGGCCTGCCGGTACCGCCGTCAGAGCAGGTCGCGCAGCGCGGCGTCGTCGCGGGCCAGCACTGCTCCGCCGTCGGCGGTCAGCACGATCGGTCGCTGGATCAGTCTCGGGTGTTCGGCCAGCGCTTCGATCCAGCGGTCCCGGTCCGCGGCGGTCCGCCCCCAGCTCGCCATGCCGAGGTCGACGGCGATCTGCTCGCCGGTGCGGGTGATGTCCCACGGTTCGGCGCCCAGCCGCCGCAGCACCTCGCGCAACTCGGCGGCGGTGGGCGGCTGGTCCAGATACTTCCGCACGGTGTAGTCGACACCGGCCTCGTCCAGGAAGGCCGTGGCGTTGCGACTCTTGGTGCACCGTGGGTTGTGCCAGATCTCTGCTTGCCCGGAAGTCATGCACGCAGGGTACCGAGAGCGCTCACCGCGGCCGGCTGGCGGATCTCGGACGTCGCACCGCACAGTGCGGCGCGTGCTCGGATACTGGGGGGCATGAGTGAGCAAGCGTCGTCCGAAAACCCTTACGGCACACCGACTACCTCCGGCCCCGTCCCCATCCCGTCGTACCAGGCCCTGATGAACCGATTCGTGCGGACGCTGTTGCGCGTCCCCGGCCTCTCCGGTGTCGTCGGCAAGCGGCTGATGATCCTGCACGTCGTCGGGCGCAAATCGGGCGCGGTGTACGACGTGCCGCTGGCCTACACCCGGCACGGCGACGCCCTGCTGATCGGCACCGCGCTGCGGCCATGGGTGAAGAACCTGCGGGCGGGCGGTCCGGTTCGGGCCTCGTTCGGCGGCGCGGCGCGCACGTTCGACCCGGTCGTCCACGCCTCCGAGGCCGACGTGCTGCGCCTCTACGAGATCATCGCGCGGGACAACAAGCAGAACGCGAAGTTCAACGGCATCGGCTACACCGCGGACGGTTCCCCCTCGAAGGCCGACATCTACCAGGCTTGGCAGCAGGGCGGCGTCGTGGTGGAACTGACGCCGCGTTGAGCGGCCGGGTCAGCCCGTTCGGACGTAGCCGTCGGCGACCTCGAGCACCTCGTCGATGATCTCCAGGCCGATGCGCAGTTCGTCGGCCGTGGTGGTCAGCGGCGGCGCGATCTGGAAGCGGTTGCCCGCGTTGAACGGCCACAGCCCACGCGCTTTGGCCGCCGCGGTGACCGCGGCCATCGGCTCGGCGTCCGCGCCCGCCGCCGCGAACGGGATCAGCGGCTCCCTGCTGCGCGGGTCGCGAACCAGCTCCAGCGCCCAGAAGAAGCCGAGTCCCCTGACCTCGCCGACGCTCGGATGCCGATCGGCCAGCTCGCGCAAACCTTTTCCGAGCACATCGGCGCCCACCGAACGCACGTGCTCCAGGATCCCCTCGCGCTCGAACACCGCGATCGAGGCGACGCCCGCCGCGCACGCCAGGGGGTGCCCCGCGTAGGTGAGCCCGCCCGGATACACCACGTGGTCGTAGCGCTGCGCGATCCGCTCCGCCATGAGGACGCCGCCGAGCGGAACGTAGCCGGAGTTCACCCCCTTGGCGAAGGTGATGATGTCCGGCTCGACGCCGAAGGCCTGCACCGCGAACCATTCGCCCACCCGTCCGAACCCGACCATCACCTCGTCGGCGATGTAGACGATGCCGAACTCGTCGCACAGCGCACGCACGCCGGCGAGGTAGCCGGGCGGCGGGACGAGCACGCCGTTGGTGCCGACCACCGTCTCCAGGACCAACCCCGCGATGTGCTGCGGACCCTCCAGCTCGATCACCTGCCGCAGGTGCGCCAGCGCGGCGGCCGTCTCTTCCTCGGGAGCGTCCGTGCCCCAGGGGGATCGGTACGGGTAGGGCCCGAAGAAGCGGACCACGTCGACGTTGGTCGGCTCCGCGCCCCAGCGGCGCGGTTCGCCCGTCAGGCCGATCGCGACTCCGGTGCCGCCGTGGTAGGAGCGGTAGGCCGCGAGCATTTTCGTGCGCCCGGTGTAGCTGCGCGCCAGGCGCACCGCGTGCTCGACGGCTTCCGCGCCGCCGGTGGTGAACAGGATCCGGTTCAGCTCCCCGGGGGCCCGCTCGACGATCAGCCGCGCCAGCTCGCTGCGCACGTCGTTGGCTACCGTCGGGGAGATGGTCGCCAGCCGCTGCGCCTGGGCGACGATCGCGGCGACGATGTCCGGATGCTGGTGGCCGATGTTCACGTTGACCAGCTGGGAGGAGAAGTCGAGGTAGCGCTTGCCGGTGTCGTCCCAGAAGTACGAGCCGAACGCCCCGGTGATCGGCGCGGGGTGCAATTCGGCCTGTGCGCTCCAGGGATAGAAGACGTGGTCGGCCACTTCAGGCACCCCCTTCGGTGGGCTGGGTCGCGGTCAGGAGGGGGTCGAGACTTGGCAGCACCGATTCACCGTACGCCTGCAGGGTCGCGGTTTTCGCGTCGTGCTGGAGGTAGACGGCGAATTGGTCCACGCCGAGATCCGCCAGTTCGCGCAACCGGGACAACTGGTCGTCGGCGGTACCCAGCAGGCAGAAGCGGTCGATGATGGCATCCGGCACGAACTCGGCGTGCACGTTGCCCGCGCGTCCGTGCTGGTTGTAGTCGTAGTCCCGCCTGCCTTCGACGTAATCGGTGAGCGCGGCCGGAATATCACCTCCCGTACCGTATTTCGCCACGATCTCGGCCACGTGGTTGCCGACCATCCCGCCGAACCACCGGCACTGTTGCCGCGCGTGCGCCAGCGCCTCGGCCGTCCCGTCGGTGACGTAGGCGGGCGCGGCGACGCACATCCGGACCGTGGCCGGGTCCCGGCCCGCGCGTTCGGCCGCCGCGCGCACCCGTGCGATGGTCCAGGCCGTGATATCCGGATCGGCGAGTTGCAGGATGAATCCGTCCGCGACTTCACCGGTCAGGTCGAGAGCGCGTGGTCCGTAGCCCGCCACCCAGACCTCCAGCCGCGAGCTTTCCGCCCACGGTAGCCGCACCACGGTGTCGCCCACCCGCGCGCTGCGCCCGTTGCCCAGCTCCCGGATCACCTCGACCGATTGCCGCAAGGTGGCCAGGGTGGCAGGCTTCCGACCCTGCGTGCGCACGGCCGAGTCGCCGCGGCCGATGCCGCACAACGTGCGGTTGCCGAACATCTCGTTGAGCGTCGCGAAGGTCGACGCGGTCACCGTCCAGTCCCGGGTAGCCGGATTGGTCACCATCGGACCGACCATGACCTTGCGGGTGGCAGCCAGGATCTGGCTGTAGATGACGTAGGGCTCCTGCCAGAGCAGATGCGAGTCGAACGTCCAGACGTGGGAGAACCCGTATGTCTCCGCCAGCCTCGCCAGTTCGATCACCCGCGAGGCCGGGGGCGTGCATTGCAGCACCAGACCGATGTCCATGCGGAGCTCTCCGTTTCGATGATCTGAAGGTGGCGTCAGATGAGGTTTTGCGACAGTTCTCGCTTGACGAAACGGCCGTGCCCGGCCTCACCGAGATACTCACCGCCGTCGACGATCACTCGGCCGCGGGAGAGCACCGTGTCCACGTGTCCGTCGATCTCGAATCCCTCATAGGCCGAGTAGTCCATGTTCATGTGATGGGTCTTGCCGAGACCGATGCTGGTGTGGCCCCGCGGGTCGTAGATCACGATGTCGGCGTCCGCGCCCGGGCTGATCACACCCTTGCGCGGATACATCCCGAACATCCGGGCCGGCGTGGTGCAGCACACCTCCACCCAGCGTTCCAGCGAGATCCGGCCGGTCCGGACACCCTGGAATATCAGGTCCATCCGGTGCTCGACGCCGCCGATGCCGTTGGGGATCTTGCTGAAGTCGCCGAGACCCCGCTCCTTCTGGTCTTTCATGCAGAACGGACAGTGGTCGGTGCTGACGGCCGTGACGTCGCCGGTGCGCAGGTAACGCCACAGCTGCTCCTGATGCCCTTCGGCCTTCGACCGCAGCGGGGTGGAGCAGACCCATTTGGCGCCCTCGAAACCCGGTGCGCCCAGCTGGTCTTCGAGCGAGAGGTACAGGTACTGCGGGCAGGTCTCGCCGAAGACGTTGCGTCCGGCGTCGCGGGCCGCGGCGATCTGCGCCAGCGCCTGCTCGGCCGACACGTGCACCACATACAGCGGCACGCCGGTCAGCTCGGCCAGCATGATCGCGCGGTGGGTGGCCTCCTCCTCCAGCTGCCACGGCCTGGTCGTGCCGTGGAAGTACGGGGCGGTGTCGCCCCGCGCGAGCGCCTGCTCGACCAGGACATCGATGGCGATCCCGTTCTCCGCGTGCATCATCAGCAGCGCGCCCAGCTCCGCCGCCGACTGCATGGCGCGCAGGATCTGGCCGTCGGTGGAGTAGAACACGCCCGGATAGGCCATGAACAGTTTGAAGCTGGTGACGCCCTCGGCCACCAATTCGCTCATCCCCTTCAGGGATTCGTCGTTCACCTCGCCGATGATCTGATGGAAGCCGTAGTCGATCGCGCACTGCCCGGACGCCTTCCGATGCCAGGCGGCCAGGGTGTCCTGGACCCGCTCTCCCGGCTTCTGGACCGCGAAGTCGATGATCGTGGTGGTGCCGCCCCATGCGGCGGCGCGGGTGCCGGTCTCGAAGGTGTCGGAGGCTTCCGTCCCGCCGAAGGGCATCTGCATATGGGTGTGGCCGTCCACACCGCCGGGGATCACGTATCTGCCGGTCGCGTCGAGCACCCGATCGGCGGAGGCGGCGAGGTCCGCGCCCAGTGCGGTGGAGCCGGGCTGCAGCACGGCGACGACGGTCTCACCCTCGATGAGCACGTCGAGCGGTTGCGAGCCGGTGGCGCAGACCACCGTGCCGCCGTGGATGAAAGTGCGCGCCATCTCGTTCTCCCCGGTCTCAGGGGGCCATCAGCGGCCCGTAGGCGTCGGGGCGGCGATCGCGGTAGAAAGCCCAGCGGTCGCGCACCACCTTGATCAAATCCATGTCCAGATCGCGAACGATCAGTTCCGGGTCGCTGTCGGAGGCGACGTCGCCGACGAACTTGCCTTCGGGATCGGCGAAGTAGCTGGTGCCGTAGAAGTCGTCGTCGCCGTACTCCTCGACGCCGACCCGGTTGATGGCGCCGATGAAATATTCGTTGGCCACCGCGGCTGCCGGTTGCTCCAGTTTCCAGAGGTAGCCGGACAGGCCACGCGAGGTCGCGGACGGGTTGAACACGATCTCGGCGCCCGCGAGGCCGAGCGCGCGCCAACCTTCCGGGAAATGGCGGTCGTAGCAGATGTAGACGCCCACCTTGCCGACCGCGGTGTCGAACACCGGCCAGCCCAGGTTGCCCGGCCGGAAATAGAACTTCTCCCAGAACCCGTGGACGTGCGGGAGGTGATGCTTGCGGTACTTGCCGAGGTAGCTACCGTCGGCGTCGATCACCGCCGCCGTGTTGTACAGCAGGCCGGGCTGCTGCTGCTCGTACACGGGCAGGATCAGCACGACGCCCAGTTCCTTCGCCAACTCGGCGAACCGCTCGGTCGTCGGACCGGGGACGGATTCGGCGTAGTCGTAGAACTTCGTGTCCTGCTGCTGACAGAAATACGGCCCGTAGAACAGCTCTTGGAAGCAGATCACCCCCGCCCCCTGCGCGGCGGCCCGGCGCGCGTAGTCCTCGTGCGCCTTGATCATCGACTCTTTGTCACCGGTCCAGTTCGTTTGGACCAGCGCCGCTCGAACGATTCCCATGCTTCGTTATACGTCACCGGGAAACAATTTGTGGCCGATCTGCGGCCATCGCGGTCCCACGCCTGCGGACCGCGCGCACGGTCAATCGAGCCGTACTCCCCCACCAGGACGGGGGAGATGGAATGATTCGCGCTGCATCGTCCGGTGCGCAACCCCGAGTGAAGGAGCTTTTCAGCGGTGAGCAGCGAAGTGCAAGCGCGAGAACTCGTCAACGGTCGGCGCGCGGTGCGCCGGGGTTTACCGTGGCGATCGCTGCGGATCCTCGGGGTCCTCGCCGTCGGTGTGACGCTGGTGGCGTCCACGGCGGGTATCGTCTCGGCGACCCCGGCACCGGCTCGGGAGCAGGGGCCGACCGGTTGCGGCGCACCGGCCGCGGGACAGCCGAACGGCAAGCAATGGCCCGCCGAACCCGGCATGACCATCGACACCAACGCCGGATACACCGCGACGCTGGCCACCACTTGCGGCACCGTGACCATCGCCTTGGACGCGGCCCGCGCGCCGCGCACGGTCAACTCGTTCGTTTTCCTGGCCGGTGAGCGGTTCTTCGACCACACGAAGTGCCACCGGATGACCACCGAGGGCATCTTCGTGCTGCAGTGCGGCGACCCGACCGCGACCGGTATGGGCGGCCCCGGCTACTTCTTCCCCGACGAGAACCTGGCGGGCGCCACCTACCCGGCCGGCACCGTCGCCATGGCGAACGCCGGGCCCGGCACCAACGGCAGCCAATTCTTCATCGTCTACCGCGACGCGCCGCTGCCGCCGAACTACACCCCGTTCGGGCGGGTCACCGCGGGCATGGAGGTTCTCTCGTCCATCGCCGCGGCGGGCGTGCAGGACGGCTCGGGCGACGGTGCGCCTGCCGTCGAGGTCGTGCTCGATTCCGTCGCCGCCGTGCGTAACTGATACCGGACGCCCACGGTGACGGCGACGATCGGTCGCCGCCACCGTGGGCGTCAGCCGGCTCGGTCAGGACACCCCGGCGCGCCACCGCAGGACCATCGCCATGACCGGCTCGACGAACCGGCTCGCGATCGGGCCGAGGACCGCCATCAGCAGCACGTAGGTGGTGGCCAGCGCGGCGAATTCGGCCGGGACCGCGCCCGCGGCGACGGCGAGCCCCGCGATGACGATCGAGAACTCGCCGTGCGCCACCAGTGCGGTGCCCGCCCGCGCCCGGCCGAGGCGGCCCGCACCGGCCTGCTCGGCCGCCCACCATCCGGTGGCGATCTTGCTGGCCGTGGTGACAAGCGCGAGCAGGCACGCCCAGCCGAGCACCGGCGGAATGCTCGCCGGATCGGTGCTCAGGCCGAACAGCACGAAGAACAGCGCGGCGAACAAGTCGCGCAGCGGCTCCAGGATCTTGGTGGCGTTGTGCGCGGTCGAGTCCGAGATCGCGATGCCGAGCAGGAACGCGCCGACCGCCGCCGACACCTGCACCGCCGAAGCCACGCCCGCCACCAGCAGCGCGGAGCCGAGCAGCTTCAACAGGAAAATCTCCCGGTCCTCACTGTCGACGATCGCGGAGACGTAGCGGCCGTAGCGCAGCGCGACGACCAGCACGACGGTCACCGCGGCCAGCGCGATCGACAGTGTCTTCAGCCCGGCGAGGAAGCCGACCCCGGCCAGCACCGCCGTCAGCACCGGCAGGTATCCGGCCATCACCAAGTCTTCGAACACCAGGATGGACAGCACCACCGGCGTCTCGCGGTTGCCGAGCCTGCCCAGATCGTTGAGCACTTTCGCGACGATGCCGGAGGACGAGATGTATGTGACCCCGGCCATGGCGATGGCGCCGGTGAAACCCCAGCCGAGCGCGAACGCGACCAGTACGCCCGGAGTCGCGTTGAGCACGATGTCCACGACACCCGCCGCCCATGACCTGCGCATTCCCGTGACCAGCTCCGCGGCGCTGTATTCCAGGCCGAGCAGCAACAGCAGCAGGACGACGCCGATTTCGCTGGCGAGATGGATGAAGTCGTCGACCTGCCGCAATTCGACCAGGCCACCGGTGCCGAACACCAGGCCGCCGATCAGGTACAGCGGGATGGGCGACATGCCGATGCGCGCCGCGATGCGCCCGAGCAGGCCGAGGCCGAAAAATACCGCGCCCAGCTGGATCAGCGCGAGCGCGGTCTCGTGTGCCACCATGCCGCTCAGCCGTCTAACAGGATCTTGGCGGCGGCCTCCAGGCCCTCCACGGTGCCGACGACGACGAGCACGTCACCGGCGGTGAAGGTGAAGTCCGGCCCCGGCGAGGGAATGGGCTGCCCGCTGCGCACCACCGCGACGATGGACGCCTTCGTCCGGGTGCGCATCTGGGTCTCGCCCAGCCTGCGTCCGTCGAAGCGCGACCGGTCCGGGATGGACAGCTGCCGAGTGGTCAGGCCGGTGAACGCGCGATGTTCCTCGCGCAGCTGTTCTACCAGCTGAGGCGCGCCGAGCAGGCTGGCCAGCACGGCGGCCTCCTTCCCCGACAGCGGTACCTGTTCGGTCTCGTCGGGGTTGTCGGGTTTGCTCACGATGAGGTCCATCGTGCCGTCGCGATGATCGATCACTCCTATCCGGCGTCGTGTATTGGTCAGCGGAAAATCTTTGCGCACACCGATACCCGGCAGGGGTGTCACCTCAACGTTCACGACACCACCCTATCGACCCCGGGCCGGTGACCGATGGACAGGTGACCGAATTGTCCGGATCTCTCGACCGTGCCGCCCAACACCCCGACCACGTGAGTTGGACCGCGCTTCACACCCCGTGGTAAGAGAAATGACGTGTCCCGTACATCGCCCCGTGGCCGAGCCGTCGCTTTCCGGTGCCGCGCCGTGCGAGTCCGGTGACGGTCGCCCGAGCGGTGAATCGGTTCCTCCGGCCGGGTGCGGTCGCCACCGCGGCGGCTGAGCCGCAGGCGGCCGGAGACGGGTACCGGCACGATCTGGACGGGCTGCGCGGAGTGGCGATAGCGCTAGTCGTGGCGTTCCACATCTGGTTCGGCCGGGTCTCGGGCGGAGTGGACGTTTTCCTGGTGCTGTCCGGGTTCTTCTTCACCGGTTCGCTGCTGCGGAGCGTGGAATCCACCGGCACGGTCCGCGTCGCGCACACCGCTCGCAGGCTCGTCCGCAGATTGCTGCCCGCGCTTGTGACGGTTCTGGCCGCCGTGGTCACGGCCACCGTGCTGCTGCGCCCGTTCACCCAGTGGGGCGAGATGGCCGCGCAGACGCTGGCGTCGCTGCTGTATTACCAGAACTGGTATCTGGCGCTGTCCTGGTCGGACTACCTCGCCGCCGATCCGTCGGTGAGCCCGCTTCAGCACCTGTGGTCCATGGCGGTGCAGTCGCAGTTCTATCTGCTCGCACTGCTCGGTGTGGCGGCGGTGGCCCGCCTGTGCAGGCGTTTCGCGGGTCCCGGAGCGCTGCGCCCCGCCCTGGCGATCGTCCTCGCCGCGGGCGCGGCGGCCTCGTTCGTCTATGCCGCGCACGGCACCGCGGTGCACCAGGGCTGGAACTACTACGACAGCTTCGCCCGCGCCTGGGAACTCTTGGCCGGGGCGCTGCTGACGACCGTCGCGCCCTGGCTGTCACCGCCCCGCCTGGTGCGGGTGGCGGCGGCGGTCCTCGGCTCGGCCGCCGTTCTCACCTGCGGTTGGCTGATCGACGGCGCCGACCGGTTCCCCGGCCCTGCGGCGCTGGTGCCGGTGGGCGCCGCGCTGGCGCTGATCGTCGCGGGCGGCAACCTGACCGCCGCCGAGCACCCGCTGCCCAACCGGCTGCTGGGCGCGGCGGCCGTGGTGCGGCTGGGCGAACTGTCCTATGGGCTGTACCTGTGGCACTGGCCGATCCTGATCTTCGTCTTGGCGCGGACCGGAGCCGCGACCGCAGGCCTCGTCGGTGGCCTCGGGGTCGTCGGCGCATCGCTGGTGCTCGCCGCCCTGACCAACCGGTTCGTGGAGGAGCCGCTGCGGATGCGGTCCGACCGGTCGGCGCAAGAGGCCCCCGCCCGCACCGGCCGGTTGGTCGCGGCGCTCGGCATCGCGGTGCTCGCGGTGTCGGCCGGCGAGCAGGTGGCGACCAGAGCCAATCCGCCGCGAGCGGTGGCCTTCCTCGACCCGGTGCACTATCCCGGGGCGGAGGCGCTGGTCAACGGCGCGGGCACGCCCGAGGCACCGATACGTCCGACCGTGTACGAAGCGCCCGCCGACGCCGCCTACCCCTCGCGCGACGGCTGCATCGCGGACTGGGACACCCGCGACGTCATCACCTGCACCTATGGGGATGCCACCGCCGAGCGCACCATGGCTGTGGTGGGCAGCTCGCATGCCGAGCACTGGGTGCCCGCCCTCGACCTGCTCGCCCGCGAACACGCCTTCCGGGTCGAGGTGTATCTGAAGATGGGTTGCCCGCTGACCGTGGCGGCCGAACCGATGTACAAGGGCGAGGCGATCCCGGATTGCCGGGACTGGTCCGTGGAGGTGATCGACCGCCTGGGTGTCGAACGTCCGGAGTGGGTCTTCACCACGGCGACCCGTCCGCGTGACGGCGCCGGTGACGAGACCCCGGCCGACTATCTCGACGTCTGGACCCAACTGGCCGACCGTGGACTCAACGTGCTCACCATCCGCGACACGCCCTGGCTGCGCCGCGACGGGGTGCGGTACCGGGCCATCGATTGCCTCGCACAGCAGGGCGACCGGATCAGCTGCGGGATGCCGCGCTCGGCAGCGCTGGACGAGGTCAATCCGGCATTGGAATTCGCCGCCTCGTTCCCCAACGTGTTCCCGGTGGACCTGTCGGACGCGCTGTGTGCACGCGACGTGTGCGCGGTGACCGAGGGCAACATCCTCATCTATCACGACGAACACCACCTCACCGCCAGCTATTCGCGCTCGCTGGCGCCGGAACTCGGCAGGCGCCTGTCGCCGATCCTCGGCTGGTGGTGAGGCGGATCAGTTCAGCCGCAGCATGCCCGGCCAGGCTTGCGACCAGGGCCCACGCGGTTGCGCGCACCGCCAGACGGTGACGCCGCGGGTGACACCGGGGAATCCGAGCCGGGCGTCGACGTGCCCGATCGCGGTCACCTCGGCGCAGCGTGCGCGCACGTCGGCCTCGGTCCCGCCCACCCACAGCACGGTTGTGGCCGTGTCCGGCGGGGTGCCGAAGTAACCGAAGCCGCGATTGGGGCTGTACACGGCGGGCAAACCGTACGCCGCGCGGTCGACATCGAGGGCGCTTGCCTGCCAGTAGGAATCGGCGATCACCACGGCCGAGGCCCGTTCCGGCTCCGGTAGCGCCCGGTAGGCGGCCGCCGTGCCCGCGGAGAGTTCCGACCAGCCGAATCGCCCGTAGACCGAGATCTCCAGCCCCGCCTGGGCCTGGGTGTCGACCGGCTCGATGTCCGCCTCAGGACGCAGCGGCAGCGAGAAGACCAGCAAGGCGGCGGACATCGCGAGCACCGGGACGGTGAGGATCACGCGCGAGCGCCGCCGGTTCTCCGTCCAGCGCACCGCACCCACCGCGATCAGCACCCCATAGCAGCCCGCCGCGTAGTACGGCCGTCCGTTGGTCGCGAGGAAGACCACGATCAGCACCAGCGGCAGCAGTCCGAGAAACCGGTAGGGCCGCCAGTTCTCCGCCCGGAACAACGTCCACACCCCGTAGACCAGCAACATGCCGCCGATCAAACCGGCGGAGGCCAGCGCCAGCGGCAACCACACAGCGCGACCGCCGATCGTGGCCTGCTCGGCGGCGACCACACCGCCCAGACGCAGCTGCGGCCAACCGTGCGCCGCCTGCCACACCAGGCTCGGCGCGGTGGTGAGCGCGACGATCGCGCCACCCCACCACAGCGCCGGGCGGCGCAGCAGCTCACGCGGCCCGTAGACCGCCACCCCGATCGCGATCGCGATCCAGAAGAACGGAATCAACCACTTGACCTGCATGTCCAGCGCGGTGACCAGACCGCAGGCCAGCAGCAGGCCGTCGCGGCGGGTGCGCACCCAGCGGACCAGCAGCCAGCTCACCACCACCCACAGCGCCGTGTCGATCGTGTTGGTGGCCAATTGACCGCCCTGCACCAGCAGGAACGGCGAGGTGGCGTAGGCGGCGGCGGTCAGCGCCTGCGCCGCGCGGCCGCCGCCGAACTCCCTGGCGATCTGCGCGGCCACCACCACGGCGGCCACGGTGACCAGCACCGCCGGAAGCCGCAGCGCCAACAGCGAGTCCGGGGCGAGCAGATCCATCGTCCGCGCGATCAGCGGCAGCAACGGCCCCTGATCGGCGTAGCCGACCGCCGGCCTGCGCCCGGCCGCGATGAAATACAGCTCGTCGCCGAAGAATCCGTACCGCCCGATCGAGGCCAGCAGCGCCAGCGCGGCGAGCGCCGCCACCGCGCCGACACCGCCGAGGGCGAACGGCGGCAGCGGTTGCGCCGAATTCGTCCGCTGCCATTGACGATCCAGCACTTCAGTCATCCTTGTCCGCCTTACGCGTCGCCGTGTCGAACAACGCGCACAGATGCGCCGAATAGACATCCATCGCGAAACCCGGTTCTCGCACTGCACGCCCGGCGGCGCCGTCGATGGCGTCGCGGATCGACTTGGCCATCAGCAGCGCGTCGAAATCGGCGAACTCCCCCGTGCGCTGCCCGTCGGTCATGATGTCGACCAGCGGCGCGATGATGTCGCGCTCCCCGTCGGCCGAGGCGAACTTCGGGTTGCCCTGCGCGTCACGCAGAGTCGTCACCACCTCGACCAGCGCGGCCACGTAAGTGGTGTTCGCTTCGATGAAGCCCAGGTTCGATTCGAGGTAGGCCAGCAGGCGCTCGCGCGCGCCGACCGCGGCCGCGACCCGCGGCGCGATGTACTCCGCGGCGGAGACGTACAGCTGGACCACCAACTGCGTCATCAGGTCGTCCTTGCCGTCGAAGTGGTAGGAGATGACCCCCTTCGAGATCCCCGCCTGCTCGGCGATCCGCGCCAGCGAGGCGCCGGCATACCCGACTTCGGAGATCACCTCCACCGCCGCGGCGATGATCTGCCGCCGCCGCGCCTCCTCGATGAACGACCTGCGCTGACCGCCCGTCTCATTTTCTGGCCGCACGGCCAAATTTTAGCACGGCCGGACAGGGCGTTCGTAACGGCTGTGCGCGAGCGGCCACGCTGCGCTTCTCCGAACGGCGAAGGGCCGCGTCTCCGTGGAGACGCGGCCCTCGCGGTCCGGCGGAACCTTACAGGTACTGACCGGTATTCGACTCGGTGTCGATGGCGCGGCTGGCGCTGGCGTTCTTGCCGGTGACCAGCGTGCGGATGTAGACGATCCGCTCGCCCTTCTTACCCGAGATGCGTGCCCAGTCGTCCGGATTCGTGGTGTTGGGCAGGTCCTCGTTCTCGGAGAACTCGTCCACGATCGAATCGTAGAGATGCTGGATGCGCAGGCCCGGGTTGCCGGTGTCGAGCACCGCCTTGATGGCGTACTTCTTCGACCGGTCCACGATGTTCTGGATCATGGCGCCGGAGTTGAAGTCCTTGAAGTACAGGACCTCCTTGTCACCGTTGGCGTAGGTGACCTCCAGGAAGCGGTTGTCCTCGCTCTCGGCGTACATCCGGTCGACGACCCGTTCGATCATGGCGTTGATGCACAGGCTCTTGTCGCCGCCGAACTCCGCCAGATCGTCGTCGTGCAGCGGCAGGTACTCGGTGAGGTACTTCGAGAAGATGTCCTGCGCCGACTCCGCGTCCGGACGCTCGATCTTGATCTTCACGTCCAGGCGGCCCGGCCGCAGGATCGCCGGATCGATCATGTCCTCACGGTTGGAGGCGCCGATCACGATGACGTTCTCCAAGCCCTCGACACCATCGATCTCCGACAGCAGCTGCGGCACCACCGTGGTCTCCACGTCCGAGGAGACGCCCGAGCCGCGGGTGCGGAAGATCGAGTCCATCTCGTCGAAGAACACGATCACCGGCGTGCCCTCGGACGCCTTCTCGCGGGCCCGCTGGAAGATGATCCGGATGTGGCGCTCGGTCTCACCCACGAACTTGTTCAGCAGTTCGGGGCCCTTGATGTTCAGGAAGTACGACTTGGCTTCCTTCGCATCCTCACCACGCGCCTCGGCGATCTTCTTGGCCAGGGAGTTCGCCACCGCTTTGGCGATGAGCGTCTTGCCGCAGCCGGGCGGACCGTAGAGCAGCACACCCTTCGGCGGACGCAGCGCGTACTCGCGAAAGAGATCCTTGTGCAGGAACGGCAGCTCCACGGCGTCGCGGATCTGCTCGATCTGCCTGCCGAGACCGCCGATGTCGCCGTAGTCGACGTCGGGCACCTCTTCCAGCACGAGGTCCTCGACCTCGGCCTTGGGGATGCGCTCGAAGGCGAAACCCGCCTTCGAGTCGACCAGGAGCGAGTCGCCCGGCCGCAGCTTGCGGATGGGGGAATCGGGATCGTCCAAGTCGTCCATTTCGGCGACCTTGGCCAGCGGACCGGCCAGCCACACCACGCGCTCCTCGTCGGCATGGCCGACGACCAGGGCGCGACGCCCGTCGTCGAGGATCTCCCGGAGGGTACCGATCTCGCCGACCGCGTCGTAGTGCCCGGCCTCGACGACCGTGAGCGCCTCGTTCAGGCGGACGGTCTGACCGTATTCGAGCGTCGAGGTCTCGATGTTCGGTGAACACGTCAACCGCATCTTGCGACCCGAAGTGAACACGTCGACCGTCTGATCGTCGTACACACCGATCAGAATGCCGTATCCGCTCGGTGGCTGACCCAGCCGATCGACCTCCTCGCGCAGCGCCACCAGCTGCTGGCGCGCTTCTTTGAGGGTGTCCATCAGCTTCGTGTTGCGAATGGTCAGCGAATCGATGCGGGCTTCCAATTCCCGTGTGCGATCTGGCGAGTCGGCGAGTTGCCTTCGGAGTGCAGCCGCCTCGGCGCGCACTGCCTCGAGCTCTCTCCAGGCCGCCGAATCCGAATTCTCGATGGGGCTCATGTGCTGCTCCTCCCAGTCCCGGTCTATCAACGCTACCGGGCGCGACCCGTTCTCGCTTTCCGACATGGTTTCTTGGTGATCACATCTGGGCCGCGATCGGCGGCCGGGCATCCATGTTAGCCTGCCCTAACCCGACCCTGGCGAGCCCGCTCGCCGCCCGAGCCGAAAGGTTGCCGAACCATGCTCCTTCCCGCCAGAACCCTGCGCGTCTCCCTTGCCACCGCCGCGGCGGCGCTGGCCTTGTCCGGCGCATTGGCGGCGTGCGGCTCCGACGACGACTCCACCACCAGCGCGGCGACCTCGGCCACCACCAGCGTCGCGGCATCGGGTACCCACAGCCACGGCGACCATGCGACCGGGGCGCCGACCGCGGAGACCTTGCAGGCGGTGCTGGTCAAGCTCGCCGATCCGAATGTACCCACCCCGGAGAAGTCCAAGCTGATCGTCAACGGTGAGCAGCGCACCGCCAACATCGACCAGATGAACAAGGGCCTGCAGGGCTACGCGCTCACCTTCACAGTCGCCGACATCACCACCCAGGGCTCCACCGCGAACGCGCAGGTGACCATCGCCTCCCCGCACGGCGCCAGCCCCGCTGTACCGCTGAGCTGGGAAAACGTGGACGGCACCTGGAAGCTGTCGGACGCGAGCGGCTGCCTGCTGCTCGGCTTCGCGCAGGCCCCCTGCGTCCCGGCCTGAGTCCGGCGCGTCCCGCACCGGGCCCGCCGCACGCCCGGGCCGAGCTCAGCCCTTCGAAGGCCTGCGCTGCGGCTTGGGCGTGACGGTGCCCTCCGCGAGCCTGCGGGCGCTGACCAAGAAGGCGGTGTGGCCCTGCATCCGATGCTCGGGCCGCACTGCCAAGCCGACTACGTGCCACGGCCGCACCAGCGACTCCCAGGAGCGCGGCTCGGTCCAGCACTCCTGCTCGCGCAGCGCCTCGACCACCTTCGACAGCTGGGTGACGGTGGCCACATAGACGATGAGCACGCCGCCCGGCACGAGCGCCTGGGATATCGCGGGTAGCGCGTCCCACGGCGCGAGCATGTCCAGCACCGCGCGGTCGACCGGCTCTCCGGTGTAGTCGGCCACATCGCCGACGGTCAGCGACCAGTTGGCCGGTCGTTCACCGAAGAACGTCTCCACATTGCGGACCGCGTGCTCGGCGTGATCGGCACGGATCTCGTAGGACACCACCTGCCCCTGCGGCCCCACCGCCCGCAGCAGCGAGCAGGTGAGGGCGCCGGATCCGGCGCCCGCCTCGAGCACGCGCGCGCCGGGGAACATGTCGCCCTCGTGCACGATCTGCGCGGCGTCCTTCGGGTAGATCACCGCCGCGCCGCGCGGCATGGACAGCACGTAGTCGACCAGCAGCGGACGCAACGCGAGATACGGCGTGTTGTTGGTGGAGTGCACCACACTGCCCTCGTCCGCGCCGATCAGGCTGTCGTGCTTGATCCCGCCGCGATGGGTGTGGAACTCCTTACCCGGCTCCAAGACCACCGTGTACAGACGCCCTTTGGCATCGGTCAGCTGCACCCGGTCACCGATGGTGAATGGCCCGGTCCGTCTGGCCGTCATGAATCTCCGTTCCGCTGGTTGGAATCCGCACTGTCGGGCACCGGCGTGTCGGTGCCGCGGGATAGCCTGCCAGGTATGTGCTCGCCCGTGTCCACGCCCCCTGCCGACGACGCGCGGACGTCCGAGCCCGACGCGACACCGAGCCGCGCCCGGCCCGCGCTGTCGCCTTCCCGGGCAACGGATTTCAAGCAGTGTCCATTGAAATACCGGTTCCGGGCGATCGATCGGATCCCCGAGCAGCCCTCGGTACACGCGGTGCGCGGAACGGTGGTGCACGCGGTGCTGGAGGACCTCTACGGCCTGCCCGCGGCCGAGCGGGTGCCCGAGCGCGCCGAGGCCCTGGTGCCGTCGGCGTGGGCACGGGTGCACGCCGAGCAGCCGGAGGTCGCGCAGCTGATCACCGAGGAGCGGCTCGACGGGTTTCTCGGCGAGGTGCGCGCGCTGGTGCGCCGCTACTACCGGCTGGAGGACCCGACCCGGTTCGATCCGGAGTCGCGCGAAGCGCGGGTGGAGGTCGAACTCGCCGACGGCGCGGTGCTGCGCGGCTTCGTCGACCGGATCGACGTCGCGCCGACGGGGGCCTTGCGGGTGGTCGACTACAAGACCGGCCGCGCGCCGGGGCCGACGCAGGAGACCAAGGCGCTGTTCCAGCTGAAGTTCTACGCCCTGGTGGTGCTGCGCACCCGCGGCCTCGTCCCTGCCCAGCTACGGCTGCTCTACCTGGCCGACGAGCAGATCCTCACCTACGCCCCCGACGAGCAGGAGCTACTGCGTTTCGAGCGCACGCTCTCGGCACTGTGGACGGCCATCCTGGAGGCCGGCCGCACCGGAGAGTTCCAGCCGAACACCAGCCGGATGTGCTCGTACTGCGACTACAAGCCGCTGTGCCCGGCGTTCGGCGGCACGCCGCCGCCCTACCCTGGCTGGCCCACCGGCGGCGTGACCGAGTCCCCGGAGGAGACCTTGGCCGAAGCGGTGTCCGAATAGACGAGCAGCCGGGCGCTCGGCACGGCGGCTCCGGCGCCGCGCCGGGTGCGCCGAGAGCGGCGATGGGCTCGGCGCTCCGCTGCGGCATGTGGCCGGTAGCGATCGCGATGCGGACCGGGCGGGCCGCATCGCCCGACGCCCGGCTCGGCGCGCCGGGTCCGCACGAGACAGCTCTCAGACTTTGAAGTCGTGGAACAGCAACACCGAAAGTCCCAGGCCCACAGCGAGGTTCACGAGCGCAGCGGATCCGAACACCACGACCGGTCGCCAGCCCGCTTCGCGTAGCCCGCGCAGCGAGAACTCCAGGCCGATGGAGACGAAGGCGAAGATCAGGAACCAGGTGCGCAGATCGTTGACGATCGCGATGTGCGCCGCGCCCGACTTCTTGTCCGCCGCCTGCAGGTACAGCGTGCCGATGACCGACGCGGCGATGAAGCCGAGCACGAACTTCGGAAACCGCTCCCAGAACTGGCGCGCCGAGGGCCGCACCGCCCCCGGCGTCCGCTCGACGCGCAGCGTGAAGTACGCGGTCAGCGCGATCGCGACGACGCCGATCAGAGCGTTCTGCGTGGTCTTGACGATGGTGGCGATCTGCAGCGCCTGCTCCCCCGCGATCGCGCCCGCGGCCGCGACCGCCGCCGTGGTGTCGATATTGCCGCCGATCCAGGCGCCCGCGACCGCGTCCGGCAACCCGAGCACCTCCGCCAGCCAGGGCAGCAGGAAGATCGAGGGCAGCGCGAAGACGATCACCAGCGAGGCCGCGTAGGCGATCTGCTCGCGCCGCGCCTGGACCGCCCCCGCCGCGGCGATGGCCGCGCTGACACCGCAGATCGACACCGCTGAGGACAGCAGCGCGCGCAGCTTGTCGTCCAGCCCGAGCCGTCCGCCCAGCCACCAGGTGAAGCCGAATACGGCCGTGATCAGCAGTAGCGCTTGCAGGATCGACGGACCCGCCGCGGTGACCAGGATCTTCAGATTGATCGACGCGCCGAGCAGCACCACGCCGGTCTTGATGAAGAACTCGGTACGGAAGCCCGCCGAAAGCCGGTCGCGCAAGGCCAGCCTGGTGAGCACGACGTTGCCGATCAAGCCGAGCGCGATGGCGTACACCGGGTATTCGATCGACTTGGCGACTCGTCGGAACGGAGTGTCCACCGCCCATTGGGGCACCTGCGTCTCGAAGTAGCGGGTGAGGGCGCCGAGCACGATCACGACCGCGACGCCGACCGCGATGGCCCCGGCGGTCGGCCGTGACACCGCCTGCACCGCTTCGGTTTCCGACAACGGTACCCGGCCAAGCGCCGCCTGCGCGCCGGATTCGTTGTCCGCCGGGGCCTTCGAATCCTTCGCCGCTCCAGCGCCGGTCTCGGCCATCACGGCACCAGCCAGTCCGGAATCACGCCGAGCAGGACCAGCGCGATCAGGATCAGCCCGGCGATCGCCGCCAGCCAGTCCTCGTTCCAGGTGAATGTGCTGCCCGACTGCTCCTCGGGTGGTGACTGTGACACGGGGGCTCCTTGCGTTTCCTCATCGAGAGGCCGCACGGTAGCAATACCCGGTCACAGTGCACACCGATTGCGCTCAGCCTGAACGGATCAGGCGGATCGGACGAATCCGGCGTTCAGAATGCGCGGCAGGAGCGAATGTCGGTGGCCAGGATCGCTTTCGCGCCCAGATCGGCCAGCTTGTCCATCAGCTCGTTGCTCTGCTTGCGCGGAACCAATGCGCGCACCGCCATCCAGCCGGTGTCGGCCAGTGGCGCCACGGTGGGCGACTCCAGTCCCGGGGTGATGACGAAGGCCTGGTCGAGCAGGTCCTTGGGGCAGTCGTAATCCAGCATGACGTACTGCTGGGCGAAGACCACACCTTGCACCCGGGCGACGAGCTGGTTGCGCGCCCGGTCGTCCTGGTCGGCGTCCTTGCGTTCGACGAGCACGCCCTCGGAGTCGCACAGCGATTCACCGAACGCCACCAGATTGTGCTGACGCAGCGTGCGCCCCGAGCCGACGACGTCGGCGATGGCGTCGGCGACGCCGAGCTGGATGGAGATCTCCACCGCGCCGTCCAGGCGGATCACCTCGGCCTCGATGCCGCGGCGGCGCAGATCGCTCAGCACCAGGTTCGGGTAGGAGGTGGCGATGCGCTTGTCGTGGAGGTCTTCGACCTTCCACTCCCGCCCGGCCGGGGCGGCGTAGCGGAAGGTGGAGCGGCCGAAACCGAGGGCGAGGCGTTCCTGGACCGGCGCGCCGGAATCCAGCGCGAGATCACGTCCGGTGATGCCCAGGTCGAGTTCACCGGAACCGACGTAGATCGCGATGTCCTTGGGCCGCAAAAAGAAGAACTCGACCTGGTTGGCCGGGTCGAGCACGGTCAGGTCACGCGAATCGGTGCGCTTGCGGTAGCCCGCTTCGGACAGGATCGAGACGGCGGATTCGGACAGGGCGCCTTTGTTGGGGACTGCGACGCGCAGCATGGGAGGAAGTCCTTTCGGGAGGAGAAACGGGGTGTCGGACGGCCGTCACAGATGTCGGTACACGTCTTCGAGCTTCAGCCCGCGACCCACCATCAGCACCTGCACCCAATACAGCAACTGGGAGATCTCCTCGGCGAGCGACTCGTCGCTCTCGTGTTCGGCGGCCAGCCACACCTCGCCCGCCTCCTCGAGCACCTTCTTACCCTGGGTATGCACGCCCGCGTCCAGCGCGGCAACGGTTCCGGACCCCTCGGGGCGGTTGACCGCACGATCCTGCAGCTCGGCGAACAGGGATTCGAAGTTCTTCACGATGAGCCATTGTTTCAGACCCGGATGCGGGTCCGTTGCTCCGGCCCACGATGGCCGGAACCGGCGACCGCCCGGCTCCCCCGCCCCCGGCGGGGCGGAAGAACCGGGCGGCGACGGCCTAGTTCCCGGCGAGCAATGCCTGCAGGTCGGCGACCGCCGTGCGGAGGTGGTCGGCGAAGGCGTGCATCTGGTCGGCCACCGGCTTCGGCGTGGCGAGGTAGAGGTTCCAGCGGTCCGGAAGCAGGACGTAGGCGATGCCGATGCACCGGGAGCTGGTGGAACCGAAACCGAAGTAGCGGATGTTCACCGACGGCGCCGAGCTGGTGCTCAGGTAGTCGTCGCGCATGATCGTCCAGCCGGGGCTGTCGTAGAGCGGGATCGGGTCGGTGACGCCCAGCTCCGCACCGCGACGGCGCTGGATCCACTGCAGCTCCCACAGGTGCTGCTCGGGCGCGTCTCCGGCCTGGCACTGCTTGGCCCGTTCCACGTGCGCGGCCGCCGCCGTCCGCGCCGCGGCGAGCTTCGCCTCCGCGCCCGCGTCCGGGTCCTGCATCGAGTCCACGAAGGCGATCATCTCGGGGGTGACCACCCGCATGGCCTCGGTGCGACCGTTGCGGTACTGCCTGGTCGCGATGGACTCGTAGGTGGCGCCGGTGAGCCCCTTGCTGCGCCGGTGGGCCAGCTGGTAGCTCAGCTGCGCGAACGCGTCCGGCGAGATGCCCAGCTGCTTGGCCCTGGTGGTGCCGAAGTCCGGGAACGACACCGTCTGGGTGGCGTTCTGGGCGGCATAGTCGGCGAAGGCCGCGCCCGCCGCGGCGATATCGCTGCGCTGCGCCGCGTCCAGCACGAACTCGATCGGCTCGACCGCGGGCAGCCCCTGCGCCTGCGCGCCGGAACGCGCGGCGTGTTCCGGCACCGGGGTTTCCAGCAGCGCGTCCACGAACGAGAGGATGGTGGTGCCGTCGAGTCCGCAATGTTCGACGTTGATGCCCGCCTGTCCGTCGGCGAAGACGATGAACGACACCGACTTGTCGAACCACCGGTTCGCGCTGTCACCGTGCAGCAACTGATCGCAGGCGTGCAGTTCGTCGCGGGGAGCGAAGTCCTCGAGGCAGATGGCGAACAGCGCGGTCTCGATCGCGTCCAGCGCCGCGGCGTTCACCGGCTCGGCGAGCAGCCGCTGCCTGCTCTGCGCCCACTCCGCGCGGGCCTTGGTGGTGAGGTGCCCGACGGCGGAGTCGGTGGGGGTGGGGCGGGCGCCCGCCTTCAGCACGGCGCGCAGCCCGTCGGCGAGATCCTCCGGTGAGTACGGCGCCCCGTCCGGACCGATCACGTCCATCCGGAACGTGCTGCCGCGGAAGAACACCACAATGTGCCGGGCCTGCGAGGGGCCCGGCCATTCCGCGCTGTAGGGGACCCGCACGCTGTCCTGCTCCACACCGGGAATCCTGGTCTCGGAGAACAGGTACTTGTTCTGCCACATGGACAGCTTCTGCCCGCGCTGGGTCACCGCCGGGACGGCCTCCTGGTCGAGGGCCAGCTTGTAGTCGACGGCGGCGGAGATGATGCCCGCGGCGCGGTCCACCTGAGTGGCGGCGGTGGAGACCGCCAGGGGCGTGTCCTCCCGGAACAGGAAGAAGAAATTCGCGTTCAGGGCGATCCGGTCCCGCCTGCCCAGGTACCGCGACGGCCAGAACAGGTCCAGCCAGCTGCCCACACCGGGCGTCGCGTCGTACTCCGCGAGCGCCGCGTGCAGCGTTCGGCCCGGCCCGTCGGGTCGCAGCAGGTCGTCGACCGCCGCCCGGGTGGCGGCGAGCTCGTCGGCCGTCAGCAGCGGCTCGCACCACTGCAGGAATCGGCCACAGCTGTCCTCCAGCGTCGGCAGGGGCACCCGGGGTAGGTGGTCGTCGGCGGCGAAGGTGCGTTCGGTCAATGCGGATCCTCGGTGTCGGCGTGATGTTTCGGCAGCGGCCTGGACAGGTACAGGTTGGCATACAGCCACCCCTGGTCTTCCCGGCCGGTGGTGTCGATCCCGTTGGCGGACAGGGTGTTCAGCACCTGCGCCTGCTCGGCCGTGGAGGCGAACCTGCGCTGCTCGTACAACCCCGGCGCCTGCTCGGTCCGGTAGCCGAGCGCGGCGAGTTCCGCCTCGATCGGTGCGAAGTCGAACATGCGCAATACGAAGTGTGCCATCCACGGCCGCCTGCGTGGGTGCGCGGTGGCTACGCGCGTCAGGGTCTTCTCGGTGACGTAGCCGATGCAACCGGTGGAGACGACCAGATCGGCGGTCGCGAGCAGGGCGCGCTGCTCGTCGTTCGGTTCGCCGGACTCCAGGTCGGCGTGTACCACGTCGTGCAGGAGCCCGGCCTCGTGCGCGTAGTCGAGGGCAGGGCGGGCGGCGTCCATGCCGAGGAAGCGGACGTCGTCGGCTCCGGCCCGCGCCGCGACGCGGGCTCGGTCGCGCCGGATCAAACCGGCTCGATCGATGTCGGTGACGGCATAATGCTCGGCCAGTTCGCCGATCGTGGTGTCCAGACGCAGCAGCGCGGCGTTCACGCCGTAGGAGCAGCCGATGTCGAGCACGGTCGGCACGGCGACCCGGGCGGAGGCGCGGAATTCCCTGATCTGCTGCTGGAAGAGCGGCTTCGCCAGTTCCGGTATGCGGTAGTCCAGATCGGACATGCGCGCGTAGTACGCGCGCGGATCGGGGCGGTCGTAGATATCGTCGAAAGACGCTTTCCCGGTCGTGTGTAACGGCACTGGCACTGTCGGTCCTCTCGGGTCGAGCTCGGTCAGTCGAGCCGTTCGGCTCAGTCGAGCAGTCGATCGCCCCGGACAGCGTCGGCCGCGGCGGCTAGATGGTCGGGGAGCACGCGGCCGAACAACTGCCGGGTACGTTCCACCGTGCCGACCATCCCGGGACGATCGGTGTAGGCGAAGATGGCCGAATGGCGCTGACGCGCACCGCCGACGGGTGAGACGCGGTGCAACGAGAAGCGGCCCTGGAACAGCTGCAGGTCGCCCGGACGCAATTCGAGCCGCTGAACGAAACGCTCGCCGGTGCCGGTCAGCACGTCGCGGACGTCGTCGAGGTGTTCCGCCTCGGCTGTGCGGATGTTGGGGCAGTACTCGAAGACGCCACCGTCCTCGGCGGGCTGGGTCAGCATGGAGACGGTGAATTCGTTGGTGTCGAAATGCCAGGGATGCGACATACCGGGCGCGACGACGTTGAGGCACAGTCCGGCCAGCGGATCGGCGAACTCGTGCAGTTCGGACAGGCCGAAGCAGTCGGCGACGAAGCGCTGGAACAGCTCGTCGGTGTAGAGGCGGTGGATCAGCGCGTCCACGGGGATGCGGTCGCGGGGGACGAAGGCGTTGCCCCGCTCCAGCACGATCCGGCCCGGATGATCTTCCGGCAGTTCGGCGTCCAGCGGAATGTTGTAGGCGTTGACCCGCTCGACCTCGTAGTGTGCGTGCGGGGCCATCGACTCCCCCTGCGCCCGCAGGGTCTCGGTCAGCTCGGGGCGGATGAAACCGCGCAGGACGGTGCAGCCGGTGTCGGCCAGTTCCGCACGGGCGCGCCGCACCGCCTCCCGCAGCGCCGGCCCTTCCGGATCCGCCAGCGGATACCGCGCGGAATCTACGATCTCGTCGAGTACGCCCAACGCTGCCATGGCGTCATTTTGGTGGAGCGCTCGCCGACACGCCCGGGATTCGGCGAGATTGCCGGTGATCACGGTCACACCTACTATCTGCGCGCACTCCCGTTGCGGCACAGTAACTCTCGGCCTACGGGACCGGGCATGGCGCCGTACCGCAGGCGCCCGAACGGCTCAACCGCGCACGCGCAGAGCGTGTTCGAGGTCCGCGAGGGTGAGACGGATCAGCGAATCACGGAACACCCGTCCCGGCACGTGCGGCACCGGGATCTCACACGGGACCACCACCAGGGCGCAGCCCGCGGCCTGGGCGGCACGGGCACCGGTGGGTGAATCCTCCACCGCCACACAGTGTTCCGGATCAAGCCCGAGCAGCTCGGCGGCCCGCAGGTAGACATCCGGCTCCGGCTTGCCCTGCGCCACCTCGTCGCCGCAGACCGAGACATCGAAGAAGTCGCGCCCCAAGGTGTCGAGCCCGAACTCCGTGAGCGACCGCTTGGTATTGGTGACGAGCGCGCTGGACAGGCCGGCGGCGCGAACCATGGCCAGCGCGTCTTTCGCGCCCGGCCGCCATGGAATGGGGCCGGTCATCAACTCGGTCACCCGCCGTTCCAGGAACTCCCCCGCCGCCCGCAGCGAATCCGGGTCCGGCTCGATACCCAGGCCGGTGAACATGATCCGCAGAGCGTTCGGGCCCGACGCCCCGATCAACGCGTGCCGGATCTCGTCGGTCATCTCGTGTCCGTGCTCACGTGCCAGTTCGCGCACCGCGACGTCCCAGAGTTTCTCCGAGTCGAGCAGCGTGCCGTCCATGTCCCAGAGCACCCCGGCCAGTCGCGCTGTCACGTTCGGTACGTCTCCTAGATCTCGTCCATGTCATTGGGCACAGCTCGGGTGCATCCGCAGGCCACCCGGCAAGGTCGGCCTCCGAACCGTACCGCCGGGCGAAGCCCCGACCGTGCAGCCGGATTGACCGGGCACCGCCCCGCGTCCCGTCCATCGTGCCGCGCCGCGCGAGGCCGAGACAGCCACACGATCGGCGCAGTCACGCCGAAGTCGGACACGCGGCCGGACACCGATCCGGCGGAGGTGCACACTACTAGGTGCCCGATCCGGCGATCTGCAGCTTGGCACTGTCGCCGACAACCTCGATCCATCGGTTCTCGGAGGTCGTCGAGCCGTTTCTCAGGGTATAGGTCAAGGCGACCACTGCCCGATTCGCACCTTTCTGCGTGACCGAGCCCACGCTCACCGAGCGAATCGTGCCCCAGAAGTTGACGTAGGAGTCGTAACCGGTCTGTGCCTGGTATCCGGGAGCCAGCTGCGCCCAAGCGCCGGACACGTTGGTGGGCAGCATGCCGTAGTAGCCCTGGATGAACGAAGCGATGCGGTCGGGCGTCGGCGGCCCGGACGGGGTGGTCGTCGCGGTGGCGCTCGGGCCGGTGGTGGTCGGGGCAGGGGTGGACGTGCTGGGCTGGGGC
>NZ_BAFP01000084.1 GCF_000308455.1 Nocardia abscessus NBRC 100374
TTCGCCGCGGCATTGCAGGGCGCGGTTTTCGGTCTGGTCAAGGCCGCGATCGACCGCGCGGGCGCGACCGGCTACCAATCGCTCACCGGCACTTGGCCCGACTAGCGCCACCGTGCGTGGGAGGTGCCTCGCCGCCGTTCGGATTCGCGACCGCCGCCGTAGATTTCGGAGACTCACCCGGAATCACGGCGGCGGTCGCGCGCCATGGTCGGGGCACCCGGACGGGTTCACCGCCGTACGCCGACCCGCATAACGGCGTACTTCGAGTGGCTGACGGCGTACTTCGAGTGGCCCCGCCCAGCGTTGAATCGCGGGCGGGGCCACTCGTCTCGCAGGGGCGATTTCGTCAGCTCGCACGCCGACTCGACGGGTTCAGTCGCGGCCCAGCGCCTTCGCCAGTTCGCTCTTCGACATGGTGGAGCGACCCTTGATGTTGCGGCGCTTCGCCTCGTTGTACAGCTGATCGCGGGTCGGCCCCTTCGGTCCGCTGCTACCGGACCGCTGACCGCCACGCTGTTGGGGCGACTTGTCCCGGGTCGAGCTGCGGCTCGCGGTCTTGGTCTTCCCCTCTTGGGCACGGTTCTTGTTCACCGTGCGCGCGGCGATCTCCTTCGCACGTCCGGTGCTCGCGCCCCGGCTCTTCGCCGAATCCTTGACGTGCTCGTACTGCCGCTCTTCCTTGGAACTCCATTCCTTGGGCATGTCACACCTCCTGCACAGCGACTACCCGGGGCGGTGAGTTACTAACCAGCGCGTACGACGCCCGCTCGGGCGAGCGATATGACCTGGCCCGAGACGGAGGGCAGCACACAGTGTGATCGGAGGGCGGCTCGATGCGGTAAGTTGGCCGCGGAATGCTTGCTCTCTGCGCCCTGCCCGAGTGCGCAAGAGACGCGAACCGGAGCGGAGGTCGACGTGGCGTACTGCCGAGGACGCCTCGCCGGCACGGGAGGTGGATGGTGAGTTCCGAAAGCGCGCCCAGGGCGCTGGAGGTCCAGGTGCGGTCGGCGGCGGACACGGTGATCGTCACCGTGCACGGCGAGATAGACATGGCATCCGCGCCACACTTGCAGTCGGCGCTCGACGAGGCGCTGCGCGACGCGCCCGCCGCGGTCGTGGTGGACATGTCGAACGTCGGGTTCCTCGGCTCCGCCGGTCTCAGCGTTCTGCTGGCGGCCTCGGAGGCCACCGGCTCCGGTGGCTTGCGCGTCGTCCCGAGCGACGCCGCGCGCAGGCCGATCGAGGTGACCGCGCTGGACCGGCTGCTCACGGTGTTCGACTCCGTCGAGGAAGCACTCGCGGTGGACGAGACCCAGTCACCGAGCTGAGCTCCACGGCCCCTATCGCTGCAGCGCAGGCCCCGCCGCGGTTTCGACCCAGCGTCGCCGGGTAATTGCCCGTCGTCGGCACCGTGTCGACCTGAGCGCACCGGGAGGAGGCCGTATGGCAGACAACCGCGAACACCGACTGGTGGGGGTGCCCGCAGTGGCGGCATTGGCGGATCTCGGATTCGCCTCGGTCGCTTCGGGCGTCATCGCGCGGCGTCGGCCGGTGCTGGGCCTGCTCGAACGCACCGGGGCCGATACCCGGGCGATCGAACGCGTCCGGCAGTTGCGGCGTGAATTCGGTGCGGGTCCGGTCGAGCTCGTGGTACCGGGTCGCCGGATCGTGGTCGTCCTCGATCCGCAGGATGTCGGGCGGGTGCTGGCCGACGCGCCGACGCCGTTCCACCCGGCCAATCGGGAGAAGCGGGCCGCGTTGCGCCAGTTCCAGCCGCACGGTGTGCTGCTGTCGCAGGGCCCGATCCGGGATCAGCGCCGCGCGGTGAACGAGGCCGCGCTGGACTCGGCGGAGCCGCTGCATCGCCTGGCCGGGCCGTTCGCCGAGGCCGTCGCGGAGGAGGCGCGCGAGCTGGTCGTGTCGGCTCTGCACCGCGGTCACCTGGACGCGCGGCAGTTCACCACACGGTGGTGGCGGCTGGTGCGGCGGATCGTGCTCGGCGAGCGTGGCCGCGACGACACCGTGCTCACCGACGAGCTTTCCCGGCTGCGCTCGGCGGGTAACTGGTCGTTCCTGGCGCCGGCCCATCGCAGGCAGCGCGATCAGTTCACCAATCGGCTGTACCGCCACGTGGAGTCCGCTCCGCCGGACAGCCTCGCCGGGGCGCTGGCCGCGGTGCCCGCGGGAGGGGCCACCGATCCGGTCGGGCAGATCCCGCACTGGTTGTTCGCCTTCGACGCGGCGGGCATCGCGCTCAGCCGTGCGCTGGCGGTGCTGAGCACCCATCCCGAGCACCACGCCCGCGCGCTCGCCGACGCCATCGATCCGGACCGCGTGGATCTGCGCGGCTATCTGCGCGCCTGCGTGCTCGAGTCGGTGCGGCTGTGGCCCACCACGCCCATGCTGCTGCGCGATATCACCGCCGACACCCAGTGGCGCGACGGCGACGAGCGCTTCACCATCGCGGCAGGCGCCGCCCTGATGATCGCGGTCCCGGCGTTCCATCGTGACCCCGATCTGCTGCCGTTCGCCGACCAGTTCGTCCCGGACATCTGGCTCGACGGCCGCGCGGAGCAGTACCCGCAGCTCGTGCCGTTCAGCGCGGGCCCGGCCGACTGCCCCGGCCGCAATCTGGTTCTGTTCGTCACCAGCACGCTGCTCGCGCACCTGCTGACCTCGGCCGACTTCCGGCTGCGCTCCACCCCGCGCCCGAACCCGGACGCCCCGCTGCCGGTGACACTGAACAACTTCGGCCTCGACTTCACCGTCGAGCCGTGCATGACACAGGCCGGCTGACCGTCCATCGCGGAAGGAAAGCTTCCGCGATCACTGTCATGATCGAGCGATGCCGGAAACTTCCGCGCGCCTGCTGCGGCTGCTGTCGCTGTTGCAACTCCGAGGCGACTGGACCGGCCCGGCACTGGCCCAACGGCTCGGCGTGTCCACTCGGACCGTCCGTGCCGACGTGGAGCGGCTGCGGACACTCGGCTATCCCGTGCATGCCACCCCGGGGGTCGCGGGCGGCTACCGGCTCGGCGCCGGGTCGGCGCTGCCCCCGCTGCTGCTGGACGACGACGAGGCCGTCGCGGTGGCGATCGGGCTGGTCACCGCCGCGAACGGCGCGGTCACCGGCATCGAGGAGATGGCAGTACGGGCGCTGACGAAACTGCAACAGGTGCTGCCGTCGCGCTTGCGGCACCGGGTCGAGGCACTGACCACGGCCACCGTGCACGTGCCATGGAGTGGACGGCCGTGGACGCGGCGGTGCTCACGGCCGTCGCCGGCGCGATCCGGGCGAGCGAGCGATTGCGTTTCGACTACGAAACCCATTCCGGCGCAATGTCTCGCCGGGATGTGGAACCGCATCGGATGGTGCATTGCCGGGGCCACTGGTACCTGGTCGCCTGGGATACCGGGTGCGGCGATTGGCGCACCTTTCGCGTCGACCCGATCACGCCGAAGATCCCGAACGGTCCGCGATTCGCGCCCCGCGCCGTGTCCGAGGAGGAGATCGCAGAGCGGGTGCAGCGCGGAGTGGGCGCGGCCACCTGGCGCTACCGGGCCCGGGTGCGTATGGCCGCACCGGCGGAGGTGATCCGGGCGCGTATGCCCGCAGCGGTGGACATCGAACCCGACTGGCCCGAACACTGTGTCGCGCATGTGGGTTCGGACTCGCCGCACATGCTCACGCTGTATCTCGGCCTCGCCGAGGTGGAGTTCGAGGTTCTGGGCTCCCCCGTGCTCGCCGAACACCTTCTCGCCACCGCCGCGCGCTTGCGGCGTGCGGCCGGGCACGAGTAGCGGTGGAACGAACGCCTTTCGCAGAGAAACGAACGGCCGCGCCCGGCGCTGGTGCACCGAGCGCGGCCGATGCCCGACGCTCCGGGCCGGTCCTGTCCTAGCGGCTGGCGCCCGCGGCGGCGCCGATGAGGCCGCCGACCACGCAGCCGGGGAAGACCCCGACGACGAAGAAGACGATACCGATCAGCGCACCGATGGCACAGCCGATCGCCACCCCTCCGAGCGTGGCCGCCGCGTCACCGATGAACTGCGGCGCGCCCGGCTCCGGCATGGCGGCGCCGACCGGCGTCAAGGTCAAAGTCGTCCCGGCCGCATCGATGTCCGGAGCCACACCGACCTGCTGGCCGAACGCGGACTGTACGGTCGTCGGCACCGTCGTCAGCACCGCACCGTCGGGCCCGAGCACCGCGATGCCCCCGTCCGGCAAATAGGCGAAAGTACCGGAAGCGAGCGTGACCGCGGCGCTCGACCGGTCCGGCGCGACGGTGGCGGTGTAGCCGACACCGCTGTCGTTCGCATTGTTCGCGGGGCCGTCGAACTCGGTTTGCCCGTACGCGGTCGCCGCAGTCACGCCGGTGGCGGCAATGGTCAGCAGCGTGGTCGCAACCAATTTCGTGAACTTCATGAGCCTTCCCATCCTCAGCAGATTCGATCTGTCGTTACCTGGGTACAGCCGTGAATCACTAGCGATTATAGATGCTACGCATCACCATTTCCGACAGTTGTGAATGCCCGAAATGTCTTGCCCGCCAGTATGTTCCGCTGACGACCGGGAGATATAAAAGGCAGCTCCGGCTACTCCAGCTCGCCTTCGGCCGCCAAATAGGCCTGGCGCAGCCTGTCGAGTGTGTCCGGTTCGGGATGTTCCCACAGTTTCCGCTCGGCCGCCTCCAGCAGCCGCTCGGCAATGCCGTGCAGCGCCCAGGGATTGGACTGCTCCATGAACTTCCGGTTCACGTCGTCGAAAACATAGCTCTCGGTGAGCTTCTCGTACATCCAGTCGGCTACCACGTTGGTGGTGGCGTCGTAGCCGAACAAGTAGTCGACGGTGGCCGCCATCTCGAACGCACCTTTGTACCCGTGCCTGCGCATGGCCTCGAGCCAACGGGGGTTCACCACGCGAGCACGGAACACCCGCGCCGTCTCCTCCGACAGCGTCCGGGTACGCACCGCGTCCGGACGGGTGCTGTCGCCGATGTAGGCCTCCGGATTCTTGCCGGTCAGCGCGCGTACCGTGGCCACCATGCCGCCGTGGAACTGGAAATAGTCGTCGGAGTCGGCGATGTCGTGCTCGCGAGTGTCGGTGTTCTTGGCGGCCACCGCGATTCGGCGATACGCGCCGCGCATGTCCTCGGCGGCGGGCGCACCGTCGAGATCACGCCCGTAGGCGTAGCCGCCCCAGGTGGTGTACACCTGGGCGAGGTCGTCGTCGGTGCGCCAGCTCTTCGCATCGATCAGCTGCAACAGCCCCGCCCCGTAGGTGCCCGGCTTCGAGCCGAAGATGCGGGTGGTGGCGCGCCGCTGGTCGCCGTGCTCGGCGAGATCCGCGAGGGCGTGCGCGCGTACATAGTTGGCTTCGGCCGGCTCGTCCAGGTCGGCGACCAGGCGAACCGCGTCGTCCAGCAGGGCGAGGACATGGGGGAAGGCGTCGCGGAAGAAGCCGCTGATGCGCACCGTGACATCGATGCGGGGGCGGCCCAGCTCCTCGAGCGAGATCACTTCGAGCGTGCTGACCCGGCGGCTCGCCTCGTCCCAGACCGGCCGGACGCCGAGCAGCGCGAGGACTTCGGCGATGTCGTCGCCCGAGGTGCGCATGGCGGAGGTGCCCCAGATCGACAGACCCACCGACCGCGGGTACTCGTCATGGTCGGCGCGGTAGCGGTCGAGCAGGGATTCCGCCATGGCCTGGCCGGTCTCCCAGGCCAGCCGGGACGGCACCGCCTTCGGGTCGACGGAATAGAAGTTGCGTCCGGTCGGCAGGACGTTGATCAGGCCGCGCAACGGCGAACCGCTCGGTCCGGCCGGGATGAACCCGCCGTCGAGCGCGTGCAGCACCCGGTCGATCTCGACGCCGGTCTGCCGCAGGCGCGGCACCACCTCGCGCGCGGCGAACCGCAGCACCCGCCGGACCTCCGCGTTGTCGGTGAGGCCGTCGACCGCGTCCGCCGACCAGTCCGCCGCCCGCAACGCCGCGACCAGCCCGCGGGCGCGGTCTTCCACCTCGTCGACGCGCTCGCGCGCCTCGCCGCCCGACTCGTCGAGGCCGAGGGCTTCGCGCAGGCCGGGCACACTGCGCTCACCGCCCCACAGCTGGCGCGCGCGGAGCATGGCCAGCACCAGGTCCAGTTCGCTCTCCCCTACCGGCGCCTGGCCGAGAACGTGCAGACCGTCGCGGATCTGCACGTCCTTGATCTCGCACAGCCAGCCGTCGACGTGCAGCAGCATGTCGTCGAAGGAGTCCTCGTCCGGGCGCTCGGCGAGGCCGAGGTCGTGGTCCATCTTCGCGGCGCGCATCAGCGTCCAGATCTGCTGGCGGATGGCGGGAAGCTTGGCCGGGTCGAGCGCGGAGATGTTGGCGTGCTCGTCGAGCAGCTGCTCCAGACGCGAGATGTCGCCGTAGCTCTCGGCGCGGGCCATCGGCGGGATGAGGTGATCGACGAGGGTGGCGTGCGCGCGACGCTTGGCCTGCGTGCCCTCGCCCGGGTCGTTCACCAGGAACGGGTAGATCAGCGGCAGGTCACCGAGGGCGGCGTCGGTGCCGCAGGAGGCCGACATGCCGAGCGTCTTGCCGGGCAGCCATTCCAGGTTCCCGTGCTTGCCCAGGTGCACCATCGCGTCGGCTCCGAAACCTTCGGGCGCGCTGAGCCATCGGTAGGCCGCGAGGTAGTGGTGGCTGGGCGGCAGGTCGGGGTCGTGGTAGATCGCGACGGGGTTCTCGCCGAAACCGCGTGGCGGCTGGACCATGAGCACGACGTTGCCGAAACGCAGCGCGGCGATGACGATCTCACCATCCGGATCGGACGAGCGGTCGACGTAGAGTTCGCCCGGCGGCGGACCCCACGCTTCGACCACGGCGGCACGCAGGTCGTCGGGCAGGGTGTCGAACCAGGCCGCGTAGGTCGCCGCGCCGATGCGGATCGGGTTGCCCTCCAGCTGTTCGGAGGTCAGCCAGTCCGGGTCTTGGCCGCCCGCCGCGATCAGAGCGTGGATGAGGGCGTCACCGTCCTGTTCGTCCAGGCCCGGAACCTCGCCGGGGGCGCCGAGATCGTAACCGGCGGAGCGCATTTCGGTGAGCAGACGGATAGCGCTGGCCGGGGTGTCCAGGCCGACGGCGTTGCCGATGCGGGCGTGCTTGGTCGGGTAGGCCGACAGCATGACGGCGACCCGCTTGCGTGCGGCGGGAATGTGGCGCAGCCGCGCATAGCGCGTCGCGATGCCTGCGACGCGGGCGGCGCGCTCAGGATCGGGGACGTAGGTGGACAGGCCGTCGGCGTCGAATTCCTTGAACGAGAACGGGACCGTGATGATCCGTCCGTCGAATTCCGGCACCGCGACCTGGGTCGCGACATCCAGCGGGGACAGCCCGTCGTCGTTGGCCTCCCATTGGGCGCGGCCGGTGGTCAGGCACAACCCTTGCAGGATCGGCACGTCCAGGTCGGCGAGCGCGCCGACATCCCATGCCTCGTCCTCGCCGCCCGCGGAGGCGGTGGCGGGCTTGGTGCCTCCCGCGGCCAGCACCGTCACCACCAGGGCGTCGGCTCGGCGCAGGGTGGCGATCAGCTCGGGTTCGGCGGTGCGCAGCGAGGCGCAGTACAGCGGCAGCGCCCGCGCGCCCGCCTGTTCGACGGCGGTGCACAGGGCGTCGACGTAGGCGGTGTTGCCGGCTAGATGCTGTGCACGGTAGTAGATCACCGCGACGGTCGGCCCCTCGGCCCGCGTCGCGGCGACCCGGTCCAGCTCGCCCCAGCTGGGCAGCTGAATCGGCGGCTCGAAACCGTGACCGGTCAGCAGCACGGTGTCGGACAGGAAATTGTGCAGCTGGCGCAGGTTCTCCGGGCCACCGGCGGCGAGGTAGTTGTGCGCGTCGGCCGCGACGCCGCCCGGAACGGTGGAGCATTCCATCAGCTCGGCATCCGGGGCGATCTCGCCGCCGAGCGCGACCAGCGGAATTCCGCTCGCGCGCAGCGCCTCCAACCCGTCCTCCCAGGCTCGCTTGCCGCCGAGGATGCGCACGATCACCAGGTCGGCGCCGTCGAGCAGGCCGGGCAGGTCGTCGACCAGCAGGCGAGCCGGATTGCCCCAGCGGTAGTCGGCGCCGCTGGCGCGGGCACTGAGCAGATCGGTGTCGGACGTGGACAACAGCACAATCACGGGTGGCAGCCTTCCTCGGGTGACGCGCCCATCGGGGGGTTCGCTGCTCGCCGGGGAGGGTCTGGCTTTCTACAGTGGCGCGACCGCACCGGACTTCCACCGGTTTCCTCGTCGTCCGCCGAGCACGCCGAGCCTACCTGCCGCTGTGATCGCCCTCGATGGTGTGTCCGGTACGGCGTTCGCGGTCGCAGGCCCGGGCGGCCAAGAAGTCGTCGACGAGCCGCGCGCAGTCGGCCGCCGTGGCGGCTGGGAAGCCGACCAGCCTGGCGAACACGATCGGGCCGACGAGCTGGATCAGCGCGAGCGTCACGTCGAATTCGCCGAGCTGCGCACGCACTTCCGGATCGCCGAACAGCTGGTCGAACGGCTCGCGGTACTGCTCGATCAACCGCTGCCGCAGCGACGTGAAGGCGGGGCCCGCGCCGGGTTCGCCACGTTCGCCGGTGGCCAGCCACGCCAGCGTGGAGATCTGCAGCGGAGCCTCGTTGACCACCGCTGCCTGTCTGCTGAGCAATTCGGTCAGCCGCTCGCGCAGCGGGCCTGCGGGCGGCGCCTCGATGACCGGAGGAAGCAGGTGCTCCAGCGTCGCGGCGCGCAACTGCATGGCGTTGTCGAAATGCCGGTACAGCGTGGTGCGCGCGACCTTCGACATGGCGGTGACCGCCTCGACGGTAACCGCTTCCAGCCCACCGGTTCTGAGCAGAGCGGTCGCGGCGTCGAGCAGTCTGGCGCGGGAGCGCAGCTTGCGCGGGTCGACATCCTCGCCCGGAGCGAGGTGGCGCGGGGTCGGTTGGACAGCACCGGTCATGAATCGAACGTTCCTCCTCCGGGACGTCTATCGCCACCCGGGCAACTTATGCTACTGGTAGTAGCGTAGCGATACTGACAGTTCTGTTCTGCCGGGAGGCGCCATGGAGTCCACCACGACCCGTTTGTCATCCGCTCAGCGGTGGATGCTGGCGATCTCCTGTGCCACCGTCGCCCTGGTCGTCGCGTCGATGGCGGCTTTGTACACCGCGCTGCCGGACATCGCCGCCGCGACCGGCGCGAGTCAGCAGCAGCTCACCTGGGTCGTCGACGGGTACACCCTGGCGCTGGCCTGCCTGGTTCTCCCGGCGGGCGCGCTCGGCGACCGGTACGGGCGGCGCGCCGTGCTGATCATCGGGCTGTTGGTGTTCGCGGCGGCCTCGGCCATGCCCGTACTGCTCGACACACCCGGCTGGTTGATCGCGGGCCGGACGGTGGCCGGAGTGGGCGCGGCCCTCGTCATGCCCTCGACGCTGTCGCTGATCACCGCCGGGTTTCCCGATTCGCGCCGGAGCAATGCCGTGGGGCTGTGGGCGGGCGTCGCGGGCGCGGGCGCGGTGCTCGGCATCCTCGGATCGGGCCTGCTGCTGGAGCAGTGGTCGTGGGTGTCGATCTTTCTCGCCATGTCCGTCGCGGGCCTGCTCCTGACGATCGCGGGTTGCACACTGCCGGAGTCGGTCGACCGGGCTCGTCCGGGAATCGACCTGTGGGGCTCGGTCACCTCGGCCGCGGCCGTCGGATCGCTGGTGGTGGCCGCGATCGCGGCACCCGAGCGCGGCTGGCTGGATCCGGTGGTGATCGGCACGGCGGCCGCGGCGGTGCTGGCGGCGGTGGCGTTCCTGATAGTCGAGACGCGGGTGGCGCACCCCCTGCTGGATGTGCGCCTGTTCGCCCATCGCGGCTTCGGCTCCGGCACCGCATCGGTGACCCTGCAGTTCCTCGTGTGCTTCGGGACCTTCCTGCTGATGGTCCAGTTCCTACAGCTGATCCTCGGGTACCGGCCGCTGGTGTCGGCGCTGGCGATGGCGCCGATGGTCGTGCCGATGGTGGCGATCTCCGCGGTGGCGCCCCGGCTGGCCGAACGGGTCGGACTGCGGCTGCCGATCGCCGGCGGGCTGGTGCTCATCGGGATCGCGCTCCTCGCGCTGGCCGGCCTCGACGTCGACAGCACCTACATCGATCTGCTCTGGCCGTTTCTGATCATGAGCAGCGGCACCGGCCTGTGCACCGCACCCGCGACGGCCGCGATCATCGCGGGCACCCCGGTGGAGAAGCACAGTGTCGCCGCCGCGGTGAACGACGCGGCACGCGAAGTGGGTGCGGCGGTCGGCATCGCCATCGCGGGCAGCATCCTGGCCGCCGGGTACAGCGCCCGCATCGCGCCCGTCCTACCGCAGGTGCCCGAACAGATCCGCGAACCGGTCGGCGACTCGCTGGCCGCGACGCTGCAGGTCACCGACAGGGTGGGCTCGCAGGCCGCGCCCCTGGCCGAGGTAGCCGAGTCGGCCTTCGTCTACGGCGTCCAGCAGGCCGCGCTCGCGCTGGGCATTCTCACCTTCGTCGCCGCGATCCTGATCGGCGTATGGGCGCCGGGACGCGCACGCGCGGAGGCGAAACCCGCGGCGCCGCAGCCGGAAACACAACCGACGACGACGCCGTGACGATCACTCGCCGTGACGCCACGGCGCGACCGATCACCACGACACCACCGCGGGCGACGACATAGCGGCTCGCGAAAAGATTGCGCGCGTGCCGATCCGGGTCACGAACGATCCCCGCCGGCCTGCGCAGGACTCAGACCAGGTCGGCGTTGCCGTCGATCACCTTGAGGTGGTAGTGGAACCGGTCGACCCGCCACCCCTCGGCGGTGCGTACGACGCCGAGGGAGTAGCTGCCGACGAAGGTGCGGGTCTTGCCCTCGACCGCGGCGTTCTTGACGTGCACCGCGATGGCGTCCGCGTGCACGCGCGCCGTGTCGCCGTCCAGATCGATCAGGTGGTTGCCGGACTGGTGGTGCACCTCGTCGAGGTCGGCGAGCCCGGTGCGCCAATCCGCGATGATGTCGGCCGCGGCCCGCTCCCCCACCGGGCCGCCGAACCCGCCGTCGAAATCCACGGTCGGCGTGAAGACCTCGGACGACAGCCCTTCCCAGCGCTTCTGATCGGTGTACACGAACATCTTGGTGATCACGTCGACGATGGCGAGCCGGTCGGCGAGAGTGGAGATTTCGGACATATGCCGACCTTAGTCGGCAGGCGCCTTCGCGAGCTTGCGAGCCACCCCGCCCAGTAGCACCAACCCGGTGTCCGGAAGCTCGTCGCCGAGCCACCGTTGCAGGGGAACCACGCCCGGATCCAGCAGATCGAAGCCCTGGAAGAACGACTCGACCACGGCCGCGGATCGGTAGACGACCTGCGCCGAGGAGTTGGCGGTGTCCGACGACGACTGGGTGATGAAGGCCGGATCGCTGTTGTCGGAGCCGTGCGTGAACGCCAGATAGCTCCCTGGCGCCATGGCCGCACCCAATCGGGCGACGATCTCGGCCGGGTGTTCGTCGTCCATCACGAAGTGCAGCACCCCGACGAGCGTGATCGCGACCGGTTCGTCAAAGTCGATCAACCCCCCGCTCTTCAGCCGGTCGAGGATGTCGTCCGGACGGCGGACGTCGCCCAGCATCGCCGTCACACCCTCCGCGTGCGCCAGCAGGGCATTGCAGTGCGCGTAGACCACCGGGTCGAAATCGAGGTACACCACCCGCGCCGACGGATCGATCTTGTGGGCGATCTCGTGCACGTTGGGCGAAGTCGGAATGCCCGCACCGAGATCGATGAATTGCCGGACCCCCGCCTCCGCGGCGAGCTGGACCGCGTTCACCAGGAACTTACGACTGAACCAGGCCAAGGTCCGGGTATCCGGAGCGATGGACAACATTCGATGCGCGACCGCCCGGTCCACCTCGTAGTTGTCTTTGCCGCCCAGCAGATAGTCGTATACCCGGGCGGAATTCGGCACGTTCGGATCGACGCCCTGCGGTGCTCGCTCCATGCCGGCCACCGTACCTTCCCGAACCGCCCAACACGATCCTGACAAAGGTAACCTCCAGCGGCACAGAATTCCTCTCCGCAGAGAACACCGGTGCGGCGAATGGCATTGCAGGAGCGAGTTTTCGATTTCACGGCGGCGCGTTCACTCACCCGTCGGATACCCCGCCCGCCGCGAGCACCTCGGCTCGCGCCATGAGTTCGTCCGCCACCGAACGGGAACGGCGACCCAAGCCGCACGCACAGGCGACTCCGTCGACCGGGCGGCCCAGCGCGTTCTCGATCATCCGCAGCGTCTCCAACTGCTGCGCCTCGGTGGGAATGTCGTGCACCAACCCCGCATGGAAGGCCGTGCCCGCACCGAGCGTCAGCCCCGCCAGTGGCGCATAGAACCCGGCCTTCCGCGAAGGCGGTCTATCGCCCGCCGCGACGGGGCCGTGCACGTATTCCAGGACGCGTCCCCCCGGCCAATGCCGGACGACGGAATTCGCCAGATCGACCAGCGGCCGGGCATCACGTAACCGGCCCCGGGCCTTGTTGCGCAGACTGCCGAGGCACAGGTGCACTCCGAAACGCGTTCCCTCCGGCGCTGCCGCGGCCAGGGCTGCGATCCCTTCGCCCAGCCCCAGCGTCCGGTCGACCAACCGGTGCAGCGGTTGCGTCTTCGCCATGAGCACCAATTCCGCCGTGGCCTCAAGCTGCACGACGACATCGTCGCCGGCCAGCTCGCGAATGGCGGCGATGTCCCGCACGGTGGCGTCGATGAACGCTCGGCGATGCCGCCGCACCTCGGACGCTCCCATGGCGATGAACGTCAACGTGAAGTCGGTCGGCATGCCGATCTGGAGCGCGAGCCCGGGCAACTCACGGTCCCTGCGCAGCTCGCGGAAGATCGGCAGCGCCTCTTCGGCCTCCCGGAGATATCCGAGATCCATAACGGCACCGGATAATTCGGTGCCGCGAGCGACGCGATGAATGGTCCGGCTCCGGCTCGAGCGCCACGTTCCGGGCTTCTTCACCGCCAGAACACCCTGGGTGACCAGGTCTTCGATGATCGGCTGGATATAGAACTCGTAGCGCCCGGTCTCCCCCGTCGGCAAGGTACGCAGTCGCGCACCCGCACCGTCCAGCATGGCCCGCATCGCGATGTCCGTGCGCTCGGCCGGAAAACTTCCGACGAAATGCACCGCCCGCATACCCGCCCCTTGTCTCGAACCCACGTTCCCGCGCTCCTCGTTCACCCGCGTCGTCCCGGACATCCGCCCTTCCGACGCGATATCGGGGGGCGGCCGGGTGCACCCGTGCGGCATCAACTATGCGATAGCCACGCAACATTATGTGCGGTAGCGTCGTTCGCAGGACAGTCAGGCGCACGACCTGCCCCGGCTCGGGAGGCATTCGGCGATGAAGAAGCTCTACGCCCGCATGATGAAGGCCGCCTGCCCCATCGACCCGGAGACGATGGCGACGACCGTGCCGTTCCTCCAGCACGAGATCGTCCCGCACGCCATGTCCGACCAGGGCGCCCGACAGATCTTCTTCTTCGTCGATCAGCAGGACAACACCGTCTTCTCGATCACGATCTACGACACTCGCGAAGACCTCGACAACGCGATGCGCGAGGCAGACAGCGACTACCGGTTCGCCAGCCTGGCCAAGCTGGGCTGCACCGCCGTCGACGCCCGCTCCTTCGAGGTCGTCGCCGGAGCGGTCGACGGCGACGCCGCCGCGGTCGACTTCGCCACCGGCGTCGCACCGATGGATGATTGACGGATCCCGGTCCGAAATCGCTTGACGGACCACGCGTTACAGCCGCCAGATGTTGCGCGGCGCGACGTTCGCGCATAGCCTGCGTCGCGTGCGAACCTCGCTACGGTCCCTAGTCGCATCGGCGGCGGCGACACTGCTCTGCCTGACCCCGTGCGTGGCCCACGCCGAGGACACTGCGCCGGGTCGCTGCACATCGGTCTCCCTTACGGTTCCGCTCGGGGTGATGGCCGGTGACCTGTGCACTCCCACGGCGCGGGCGACCGACACCGTCATGGTGCTGATCGCGGGTTCCAACTACAACCACACGTACTGGGATTTCCCCTACGCCCCGGAGACCTACAACTTCCGGCGCGCGATGAACGCCGCGGGGATCGCGACGCTGGTGGTCGATCGGCTCGGCAACGGCGCGAGCACCAGGCCGCCGAGCACGCAGGTCACGGCGACCGTCTCGGCCCGTGCCCTGCACGACATCGTCCAGGCCCTGCGCCGAGGACTGGCGGGGGCGCCCCCGTTCGGCAAGGTCGTCACCGGAGGGCATTCGCTCAGCTCGGGCATCGACGTCCTGGAGGCGACCACGTACCAGGATGTCGACGGCGTGCTGCTCACCGGTTTCTCCCACGCGCTCAACGTGTCCGAGGTCCTCGGCGTCATCTCCACCTACCACCAAGCCGCCGCGGATCCGCAATTCGCCGGGCGCCGCTACGATCCGGGCTATCTGACGACACGGCCCGGCACCCGCGCCGCCGATTTCTTCGCCCCCGAGACGGCCGACCCGGAAGTTCTCGCGGTCGACGAAGCGACCAAGGAAGTCTTCTCGCCTACCGAGTATCCCGACGGCCTGACCTCCACCCTCCCGCCGATGACCAACTTCATCGACGTCCCGGTCCTGGTGGTCAACGGCAGCCTGGACCGGCTGTCCTGCGGTCCGGGATACGCGGTGTGCGCGACTGCCGAGACACTGCACGCCGCCGAAGCGCCGTTCTTCGGCCCGGCCGCGCGACTGCGCACCTACGTGTTGCCCGGCAGCGGGCATTCGGTCAATCTCGCGCGCAACACCGCCGAGTACCGGGCCGCCGTCATCGACTGGGTGCATTCGATCGCCGGGTGAGCGGCCGGTCACCGCGGTAGGTCCGCGCGTCCGTAGGCTGGGGTCGTTATGGCGCGACGTACTGCTGATTCCTGCCCGGGCGTGCTGCGGCTGCACGACGCGGCCGATGGGGCGCTGGCGCGGATCCGCGTGCCCGGCGGGCGCCTGGAGCCCGCTCAGGCGCAGGCGCTCGCGGAGGCCGCGCACGACTTGGCGGACGGCAATATCGAGCTCACCTCGCGCGGCAATGTCCAATTGCGCCAGGTGCGTGACGCAGGGGCACTGACCGAGCGGCTCGCGGCCGCGGGTCTCCTGCCGAGCACCACGCACGATCGGGTGCGCAACATCATCGCCTCGCCACTGTCCGGCCGGATCGGCGGCCTGGCGGACGTGCACCCGCTGGTTTCGGGGTTGGACGCGGGCCTGCTCGCAGCGCCGCGGCTGGCCGACCTGCCCGGCCGCGTGCTGTTCACCCTCGATGACGGACGCGGCGACGTCAGCGGACTCGGCGCCGACATCGGCGTGCACGCGGTCGGGCCCGACGAGTTCGCCCTACTGCTGGCGGGCGAGGACAGCGGCCTGCGGCTCTGCACCGCCGACGCGGTCGATGTCATGCTCGCCGCCGCGCACACGTTCTTGCAACTGCGCGGCGACGACGCGGGCCGCTGGCGGCTGCACGACATCGAACACGGCGCGGAACGCGTCATCGACGGCCTCGGCCTGTCCCCCGGCGCCGAAAAGCTCGAATTCTCCGCGGCACACCGCATCCCGATCGGCTGGCTCGAACAGGACAACGGCTCGGTCGCCCTCGGCGCAGGCGTGCGCCTCGGCTCCCTGCCCGCGCGCACCGCCGAGTTCCTCGCCGCGGTCGAGCGACCGCTCCTGGTCACGCCGTGGCGCAGCCTGGTGGTCACCGACCTGGCGGAGGGGGCCGCCGAACAGGTGGTGCGCGTGCTGGCCCCGATGGGCTTGATCTTCGACGCCGACTCGCCGTGGTTGCTGGTCAGCGCCTGCGCCGGGCAGCCGGGCTGCGCGAAGTCGCGCACCGACGTCCGGGCCGACGCCGCCGACGCGGTCGGCACGGGCCGGGTGCTGCCCGGCGCGGCCGATCCGGCCGGCGCCGCGCGGACGATGCCCGCGACGGACGTCGCGGTCGCCGGACGTCAGCACTGGTCCGGGTGTGATCGCCGCTGCGGGCGCCCACAAGGCGACGTCACCGATATCGTCGCGACCGACGAGGGTTATCGCATCGACTGACCGTCCCACGTCACCGGACACCATCCGGCCGGTCACCGGCCATGGATCTCGAGGGTGCAGCATTTGACAGAGCCACCCGCTTTGAGCAGCTCGGACATCTCGATCCCGACCGGATGGTAGCCACGGGCACGCAGGGCTTCGCTCAGATCGGTGGCCACGCTGCTGAGAAAGACGTTGAAACCGTCGCAGACTCCGTTCAACCCGAGCACCGCCGCGTCCGCGTCGGTGGCCACGATCGCGTCGGGGTAGAGCTCGGCGAGCACCGCGCGGGCCGCCGGGCCGAAAGCCGGCGGATAGTAGGCGATGGTGTCGCCGTCCAGGGGAAGCAACACCGTGTCCAGGTGGTAGAAGCGCGGATCTATCAGTTCCAGCGACACCACGGGCAGACCGAAGTGCCGCGCCACCTCCTCGTGCGCGGCGAACGAGCTGCGGAAGCCCATCCCGGCCAGGAGGCGGTCGCCGACCAGGAGGAAATCCCCTTCGCCTTCGTTGCACTCCGCGGCGGCCACCAGGTTCGGCACGCCGTATCCGGCGAACCAGGCGTGGTACGCGGGGCCTTCCGCGGCGCGCTCCGCGTGGGTGAAGCGGGCCGACATGGCGCGGTCACCGACGATCAGCCCGCCGTTCGCGGCGAACACCATGTCGGGCAGGCCCGTCACCCCGGGCACCACGTCCACCGTGTGCCCGTATTCGGTGTAGGTGGCGCGCAACATCTCCCATTGCCGCAGGGCCAGCGCACGGTCGACGGGCTCGGCGGGATTCATCCAGGGATTGATGGAGTAGGTGACGTCGAAGTGATCGGGACGGCACATCACGAACCGGCGCGGCGACGAACGGCGTGCGGTGGACTCGACGGGGAGGGTGGCTACGGACGTCAACGGAACTCCCTGAGGTCAGCGTGGACTTTCAGCTGAAACGAAGGTAAGTCGCCTAGCATTGCGCCAGAAATAGCGATTCGTTGCGCATAGGTCCGAAAAATTGGCGAATCATTGTGGTTAGGGAAAGAAGGTGTGACGTGGACGACCTCGACCGGCGGATCCTGGAGCAACTGCTGAAGAACGCCCGCGCCTCGTTCCAGGAGATCGGCGGCGTGGTCGGGTTGTCCGCGCCCGCGGTGAAGCGCCGGGTCGACCGGCTGGTGGCGGCCAAACAGATCACCGGGTTCACCGCACTGGTCAATCCGGTGGCGCTGGGCTGGAAGACGGAGGCGTACGTCGAGGTGTACTACCGCGACAACATCTCCCCCGCCGAACTCAAACGCAGTCTGGAACCGATTCCGCAGGTGGTCGGGGTGTGGACGATCGCGGGCGAGGCCGACGCGCTGGTGCACGTGATGGCCACCGACATGGCCGAGATCGAGGTGACCGTGGAACGGATCCGGGAGAACGCCCGGGTCGGGCGCACTCGCAGCGCCATTGTCATGTCGCGGATTCTCGAGCGTCCGCGAACCTGATCGCGTGGCGTCCGCGCCCGGCATCCGGAGCGGCTCGGCCGGGATGCGAAGCGCCCGACCCGGACCGACCTGTCCGGACCCGCACCCATATGGTGGACCGCATGTCCGACGTACGTGCCAGCTACCTGACCGACGGGGCCGAGATCTACCGTCGATCGTTCGCTACGATCCGCGCCGAGGCCGATCTGAGCGGATTCCCGCCGGACGTGGCACAGGTCGCGGTGCGGATGATCCACGGCTGCGGTCAGGTGGATCTCGCCGCGGACATCGCTTTCTCCCCCGGTGTCGTCGCCTCGGCGCGGGCGGCGCTGCGCGCGGGGGCTCCGATTCTCTGTGACGCCACCATGGTCGCGTCGGGAGTGACCAGGAAGCGGCTGCCCGCGGACAACGAGGTGCTGTGCACCCTCGCCGATCCGCGCGTGCCGGAGTTGGCCGCGGCCAAGGGCACGACCCGCTCCGCCGCCGCGCTCGAACTGTGGCGGGACCGGCTCGACGGCGCCGTCGTGGCGATCGGCAACGCGCCGACGGCGCTGTTCCACCTTCTCGATCTTCTGGACGCGGGCGCGCCCCGGCCCGCTGCCGTGCTAGGCATCCCGGTCGGGTTCATCGGGGCGGCCGAATCGAAGGACGCGCTGATCGATTTCGGCGGCGTCGAATACCTCACGGTGCGCGGCAGGCGAGGCGGCAGCGCCATCACCGCGTCCGCGGTGAACGCGATCGCGAGTGAGCAGGAATGAGCACTCCGGGCAAGCTGTGGGGTGTCGGACTCGGTCCGGGCGATCCCGAACTGGTGACGGTCAAGGCGGCCAACGTGATCGCAGCGGCGGACGTCATCGCGTTCCACAGCGCGCGCCACGGCCGCAGCATCTCCCGCCGCATCGCCGCGCCGTACATGCGCCCCGGCCAACTGGAGGAACATCTCGTCTATCCCGTGACCACCGAGACCACCGACCATCCCGGTGGCTACCAGGGCGCGATCGACGAGTTCTACGAACAGGCCGCCGAGCGGCTGGCCGGGCACCTCGCGGCAGGGCGCTCGGTCGCGCTGCTCGCCGCGGGCGACCCGCTGTTCTACAGCTCGTACATGCACATGCACCGGCGGCTGGCCGACCGGTTCGAAGCCGAGATCATCCCCGGCATCACCTCCGTCAGCGCGGCGTCGGCCGCGCTGGGCACGCCGCTGGTCGAAGGCGAGCAGGTGCTCACCGTGCTGCCGGGCACCATGCCGGTCGACGAGCTCACCCAGCGGCTTCGCACGACCGACGCGGCCGCGATCATGAAGCTGGGACGCACCTACCCCGGTGTGCGCCAGGCACTGTCGGATTCCGGCCGGCTCGCGGGCGCGTACTACGTGGAGCGCGCGAGCACCACCGAACAGCGCGTTCTGCACGCCACCGCGGTGGACGACGCGGAGGTGCCCTACTTCGCCATCACCCTGGTGCCCGGCCCCGAGCCCACCACGCCGCTGCCTCGCCCCGAGGCGCCCGCGGTGGTGGAGCAACGAATCAGCGACGCGGACGAGACCGGCCGCGTCGGTGAGGTCGTGGTGGTGGGCCTGGGCCCCGGCGCGCCGGAGTGGACCACCGACGAGGTGCGCGCGGCCTTGGCGGAGGCCACCGACCTGGTCGGCTACACCACCTACTTGAACCGGGTACCCGAACGTCCTGGCCAGCGTCGTCATGCCAGCGACAACCGGGTGGAATCCGAGCGCGCGGCGATGGCCTTGGATCTGGCCAAGCGGGGCGGGCGTGTCGCGGTCGTCTCCTCGGGAGATCCCGGCGTCTTCGCGATGGCGGCGGCGGTGCTCGAGGAATCCGCGGACCCGCAGTGGCGCGCGGTGCCGGTGCGGGTGCTGCCCGGTCTCACCGCGGCCAACGCCGTGGCCAGCCGGGCGGGCGCGCCGCTCGGGCACGACTACGCGATGATCTCGCTCTCCGATCGGCTCAAGCCGTGGGAGGTGGTGGCGCAACGCCTTTCCGCCGTCGCGGCCGCGGACATGGCGATCGCGATCTACAACCCGGCCTCCTCACAGCGCACCTGGCAGGTCGGCGCGATGCGCGACCTGCTGCTGGAGCACCGCAAGCCCGACACGCCCGTCGTCGTCGGGCGCGACGTCGGAGGTCCGGCCGAATCGGTCCGGGTGGTGCCGCTCGGCGACCTCGACCCCGAGCAGGTGGACATGCGTACGCTGCTGATCATCGGCGCGTCCACCACCACGGCGCTGGAGACCGACGCGGGCACCCGGGTCTACACCTCCCGGCGCTACGGTCGCGCGCGCGACGCTGCGCCCGACGGCGCGTAAGATCGCCTGACGCACCGAAGATCGGAGGGACCTTGGCCGCGACACTGTCGGAGCTGACGCTGCGCGCCCGAGCTCTGGAGGCCAGGGCCACCGCCGGCGAACAGGCGCTCGACGAGCAGGGCGAGGTCCTCAACGAACTCGCGGCGCTGACCAGGAAAGCGCTCGACGGCATCGGCCGCATCGATCGGCGCGCGGAGACCATCGGGGAAGCCGTCGGCGAGCTGCACCGTGACGTCGGCGTTCTGCGTGAGAACGTAGGCGAACTCAACCGCAGGGTCACGGTGCTCGAACAGGGACAGGTCCGTTTGGAACAGGGTCAGGCGGCGTTGGCGCGCGGCCAGGCGCAGCTCGAACAGGGCCAGGCACGGCTGGAGCAGGGCATGGCGCAGGTACTCGCCCGGCTCGACAAACTGGCCGGCGACGCCTGACCCACCCCGTTCAGGTAACATTCCACTATGGAATGTTGAGAGCGAAGGGAGCAGTCGTTGACCAACACCGCGACCACACGCAAGCCGCTGAACTCGACGGCGGCGTCGTTGCTCGGATTTCTGCACGAAGGCCCCATGTCGGGCTGGGATCTGGTCACCGAGGCCCAGGAGCGCATCGGCGACTTCTGGACGATCACGCAGAGCCAGGTCTACCGGGAACTCGCCACGATGGACGCGGCGGGACTGGTCGAGAAGGGCGAGACCGGAGCCAGGGAACGGACGCCGTATCACCTCACCGACGCGGGCCGGGAAGCGTTCCTGGAATGGGTCGCCCGCGATCCCGGCGGGGAGACCATCCGGGTGCCGTTGCTGCTCACGCTCTCCTTCGGTGCGCATCTCGATCGCGACCGGCTCGACGGCATCGTCGCGGCCAACCGGGAGATCCACCAGGCGCGGCTCACCCGGTATCTCGCCGAAGACCCCGAGGAGATGCCGGCATTCGCCCGCGCCACACTGGATTTCGGGATTCGCTATGAGCGAGCGGTGCTGGAGTGGTTCGACCATTTGCCGGAACTGCTCGGCCGCTGATTCGCCCGGACCACGCCGCGGCTCGCCGCTGGTGAGCCCGGGAAGAGCTTCACTCGTGCCGGATTCGCGTCTCGCGCAGCCAATCCAGGGCCTGCCCGGCGGATTCCACGATCTGCGCGCCCTCCGGCAGCGGCGGACGGTCTACGACGACGACCGGAATTCCCGCCGCGCGGGCGGCGGCGAGTTTGGCTTCGGTCTGATCGCCGCCGCTGTCCTTGGTGACGAGTACATCGATCCGATGCTCGGCGAGCAACCGCGATTCGTCTTCGAGGGCGAAAGGTCCACGGGCGAGGATCAATTCGTGCCGCGGCGGCAGCGCGTCCTCCGGCGGGTCGATGGCGCGGATCAGGAACCACTGCCGGTCGAGTCCCGCGAACGCGTCGACGCCTTGTCTGCCGATGGTCAGGAAGACCCGCTCGCCGAGGGCGGCCGTTTCCCTCGCGGCGGCGGGGAGATCGGATACTCGTACCCACCGGTCCCCCGGATGTTCCACCCATCTCGGCCGTCGCAGGTGCACCAGCGGCACACCCGAAGCGCGCGCGGCCGCCGCCGCGTTGGCGCTGATGCCCGCCGCGAACGGGTGGGTGGCGTCCACCATCGTGGCCACGTCGTTGGCCTCGAGCCAGACCCGCAGTCCCTCGGCACCGCCGAAGCCGCCGATGCGGACCGCCCCCTCGGGCAGCAGGGGCGCACGCACACGACCGGCGAGCGAGGACACGATCTCGAATCCTCGCTCGCCGGAAGCGATGTGGGCCAGCTCCCGCGCTTCGCGGGTGCCGCCCAGGATCAGAACTCTCAGGGCTGGCCGCTGAAGTAGGCGATGCCCGCGTTCAGCAGCGACGGCCCGCCCGCGACGGCGAGACCGATCAGCGCGCCGAGCACCGCGCCCGGCAGGATGCCGACACCGAAGAAGACGATGCCGATCGCGGCGCCGATCAGACCGCCGACCAGCGCGCCCAGCGAGGCACGCTGCAACTCGGCGAAGAACCATTCCTGCGCGCCGATGAACTCGGCGGCGACCGGTGCGTTCGCGGTCGGCGCGACCTGCGGCGTCAGCGTCAGCTGCCTGCCCTCGTCGGCGACCGCCGCGGCGATCCGGACCTCCTGGCCCTTGGCGGTCGCGGTGAGCGGAATGCTGGTGACGGTCTCGCCCGCGGAGTTCTTCAGGGTGACCGACCGGTTGTCGGTGTCGACGCTGAACGCGCCGCCGGTCACGCTGGTGACGACCGACTTACCCGCGTCGGCGAGCTGCAGCGCGTAGCCGACGCCCTGGTCCGTGCCCGTGACCGCGGGCGCGGCGGCGGACTGGTCCTGCGCCGCGGGCGGCGTGGGAGCGGCGTAGGAGGTACCGGCGGTGATCCCGGTGGCGGCAACCGCCAGCAACGCGGTAGCGGCGAACTTCTTGTATCTCATCTATCTCCCCAATAGGAATCGGATTTCCGACCATGATCGGAACTCGGCCCCGACCCTACCGCGTGACCGGTAACGTGTTCACCCCTCAGCGGGGAACCCCGTGGCGGGTTTCACCACCGACCACTGCGCCACCGGAAGCTGGGGACGCCACGCGGTGAAGGAGCCCAAGGGTTCCCCGCGATAGATCTGGAACTTACGCAAAACGCCGCCCTGGGCGCTCGACCAGCTGAGCAGCAGCGATTCGGATTCGGCGGTCACCGCGTTCGCGACGAGCCTGCCGCCCTGACGCAGCTGCGCCCAGCATGTCTCGAGCACGCCATCCTGGGTCAGGCCCCCGCCGACGAAAATCGCGTCGGGCGCGGCGATTCCGGCGTCGGCGGCGACTTCGGCGCGCACCTCGCCGCGCACCAGGATGTGCGGCACGCCCAGAGCGGTGGCGTTGTCGGCGATCTGCTGCCGCCTGCGCTCGAGCCGCTCGAACGCGACGGCCCGATTGCCCGGATGCGCCCGGCACCATTCGATGGCGATACTGCCCGAGCCGCCGCCGACGTCCCACAGCAGCTCGCCCGGAGCCGGCGCCAGCGCCGCCAGCGTCAGCGCGCGGATCTCGTGTTTGGTGAGCTGGCCGTCACCGCCGAACAATTCGTCCGGCAAGCCGGGCAGGCGGGTGGCACGCGCGAATCCCGGGTCGGCCGCGCAGGTGACCGCCACGATGTTCAGCGGGTCGCCCGGCGGGTGTTCCCACTGCTTCGCGATTCCGGCGCGGTGACGTTCGGCGCGACCACCGAGTTGCTCGAGGACCGTCAGTTCGGACCCGCCGAAACCCTGCCGACCCAGTAAGGCTGCCAGCTCCCGGGGTGTGTGCTCGTCGGCGCTGAGCACCAGCAGCCGCCTGCGGTCGGCCAGTTCCGGCAGCACCGTCACCAGCGGACGCCCCACCACGCTGACCACCGGTGTCTCGGGCAGCGCCCACCCCAGCCGGGCGCAGGCCAGCGAGGCCGACGACGGCTGCGGCAGCACTCGCAGCGCGGGTGCGCCGAGCAGCCGGGCCAAGGTGACCCCGATCCCGTAGAACATCGGATCGCCGCTGGCCAGGACGCACAGCCGCGCGCCGGCGTGCTCTTCGAGCAGCCCGGGCAGGGCGGGCACCAACGGCGACGGCCACCGCACCCGCCGCGCCGCGACACCGGGCGGCACGAGATCGAGCTGGCGCGCGGAACCGAACAGAATCTCGGCATCGCCGACGGCGTCCCGCGCGGCGCGACCGAGACCGTCCCAGCCGTCGGCGCCGATGCCGACCACCGCGATCGGCGCGCCGGTCCACGGCACGGGTGCGGTGCTCACCGGGGCATCCGACGCCAGATCGCTTGCGGCAGCAGGCGCATCGCGAAGAACACCGGTCGCAGGATCCGCGGCACCCAGATTCGGCTCGCGCCCCGGCGCAGACCTTCGACCACAGCATCGGCTACCTGGTCCGGCGTGCTGGAGAAGGGAGCGGGCGACATTCCCTCGGTCATCCGCCCGATGACGAACCCGGGTCGCACCAGGAGCAACCGAACCCCGCTGCCGTGCAACGCGTCCGCCAGACCCGAGACGAACCCGTCGAGTCCCGCTTTGGCCGATCCGTAGACGTAGTTGGCGCGGCGGACCCGCACGCCCGCGACCGAGCTGAACACCACGATCTGTCCCGCGCCGCGCGTGCGCAGCAGATTCGCCAAGGTGGTGAGCACACTGGCCTGGGCGACGAAGTCGGTGTGCAGGATCGCCGCCGCGTGGGCGGGATCCCGCTCGGCGCGCTGCTGGTCGCCGAGCACGCCGAAGGCCAGCACCGCGATGCCGATCGGCCCGTGCTCCGCGTCGATCTTCTCCAGCAGCGCCGGATGACTCGCGGTGTCGTCGGCGTCGAATTCGACGGTGTGCACGTCGCTCGCGCCCGCGGCGGTGAGTTGCGCTTGCTGCGCCTCCAGCTCGCCGCTGCGCCGGGCCGCGAGAATCACCGCTCGCCCGGGCGCCAGCCGCCGCGCTACTTCGAGCCCGATCTCGCTCCGCCCGCCCAGCAGCAGTACGGTCCCGTCGGCCAATCCACGCGTTCCCATGCGCCTCAGTCTGTCATTGCCACGGGTGTGGCCGCTCAGCACTCACCCGCGCGCGGGTCCTCGTCACGGTCGGGCTGCCGAAACGTGCAGCGGTGCCGGAGGCTACGGTCGGAAGATGCCGACGAGTACCGCTGAGTTGTCGCCCGCCGCCCTCGAGTTCGTCGCCGAACGGCACCTCGCCACGCTGACGACGTTGCGGGCGGACGGAACGCCGCACGTGGTGGCGGTGGGGTTCACCTGGGACCGGGAAGCCGGGATCGCGCGCGTGATCACCAACGACGGGTCGGTGAAAGTACGCAATGTGCGCCGCTCCGGCTACGCGGCGGTCAGCCAGGTCGACGGGATCCGGTGGATCACCTTGGAGGGTCCGGCGACCGTCCTGGACGCCCCGGACGACGTCGCCGAGGCGGTCGAGCGGTACGCCGGTCGTTACCGCGTGCCGCGGGAGAACCCGACGCGTGTGGTGATCGCCATCCAGGTCCGGCGCGTCCTGTCCAGCAGCACGCTCATCGCGCCGACCGCGGACGGCGAAGCCCGCGGGAACGGCGTCGGCGCGTAAGGTCTGCGCCGCGCGCCGCATAGCCCGGCCGCGACGCCCTCGGTCGTCAACCGTCGATCACAAAACCGCGAGACCGTGCGGCCGCTTGTTCAAGGACTCGCCGCCGTCGTCGGTGACGACCACGATGTCCTCGATGCGCGCGCCCCACTCGCCACGGAAGTAGATGCCGGGCTCGACGCTGAAGGCCATGCCGGATTGCAGGACGAGGTCGTTGCCCGCGACGATGTAGGGCTCCTCGTGCACCGACAGGCCGATGCCGTGGCCGGTGCGGTGCACGAAGGCGTGCCCGAAACCCGCTTCGGTCAGGGGGTTTCGCGCCGCGGCGTCGACCGCGGCCGCGGTGACGCCCGGGCGGACGGCCGCGACCGCCGCCGCCTGCGCGCTCTCCAGTTCGGCATACCGGGCGGCCACCTCGGGGGCGGGCTCGCCCAGGACGTAGGTGCGGGTGGAGTCGGAGTAGTACCCGGGTTCGACGGGGCCGCCGATGTCGACGACCACCATGTCCCCGGCCTCGAGACGGCGCTCGGAGACCCCGTGATGCGGGTCCGCCCCGTGCGGACCGCTGCCGACGATGACGAACGCCGCCTCGGTGTGCCCCTCCGCCACGATCGCGGCCTCGATGTCGCGCCCGACCTCCGCCTCGGTGCGCCCCACCTGCAAGAACTCGCCCATCCGCGCGTGCACCCGGTCGATCGCGGCGCCCGCCCGGCGCAGCGCGTCCACCTCGGCGGCGTCCTTGATCATGCGCAGCTCGCGCAGGACCGGGGTGGCGGACACCGGCAGACCGGTGAACGACTCGGCCAGCGGGAGCAGATGCAGTGCGGGCATGACATCGGCCACGGCCACCCGGGAGCCGACATGCAGTGTGGACTTCACCAGGGCGTACGGGTTGGTGCCGTCCACCCAGTCCAGCACTTGCAGACCCAGTTCACCCGCCGCCGAGGCGTCCAGCGACGCCAGTTCCAGTTTCGGGATCACCACCGACGCGGGCGCGCCGTCCGCCGGAATCACCAGGCAGGTCAGCCGCTCGAACGACTCGGCCGCCGAGCCGATCAGGTAGCGCAGGTCCGGCCCGGGAGTGATCAGCAACGCGTCGAGGTGGGCGGCCCGCATCAGTTCCACCGCACGCTCCAGCCGTGCACCGTAGACGTCCGCCGCGAACCTGGAATCCGTATGCGAGCTCATTCGTCCGACGTTACCCGGCACGCGTGACCGATGAACGCCGAACTTCGCGGGGCGGTGTCGGTGCGAGCGAGTAGCCTCAGCGCGTGACCTCTGCTGCCGGTGGGCCCCTGTTGCTGTTGGACGGAGCCAGTCTGTGGTTCCGCGCCTTCCACGCCATCCCCGACAAGATCACCGCGCCCGATGGCCGCTCGGTGAACGCGCTGCGTGGTTTCACCGACATGGTCGCGTCGCTGATCACCAAGTTCGCCCCGAGCAGGCTGGTGGTGTGCCTGGATCTGGACTGGCGCCCGGCCTATCGGGTCGATCTGGTGCCGTCCTACAAGGCACACCGGTTGGATACCTCGGCGGAGGCCGCTCCCGGCGCCGAGAGCGTTCCCGACCGGCTCACCCCCCAGGTCGAGATGATCCTGGAGGTGCTCGACGCGGCGGGCATCGCGACCGGCGGCGCGGACGGGCTGGAGGCCGACGACGTGCTGGGCACCCTGGCGACCCGCGAGCGCACCGACGAGGTCGTCGTGGTCAGCGGTGACCGCGACTTGCTGCAGCTCGTCCGGGACGAGCCCACACCCCAGGTGCGGGTGCTCTATGCCGGACGTGGCCTGGCCAAGGCAGAACTGTTCGGCCCGGCCGAGGTCTCGGCGAAGTACGGTGTGCCGCTGCGCAACGCGGGCCCGGCCTACGCCGACATGGCCACACTGCGTGGTGACGCCTCCGACGGCCTGCCCGGGGTGGCCGGCATCGGCGAGAAATCCGCCTCCACGCTGATCTCCCGCTTCGGCTCGCTGGACGCCCTGGTCGCGGCCGTCGAGGATCCCGACGCCGACCTGGCGCAGAGCGTGCGCGCCCGGCTGCGCGCCGCCGGAGACTACTTGAAGGCCGCCGCGCCGGTCGTCCGGGTGGTCTGCGACGCCGAGGTGACCTTGTCCCGAAGCGACGTCCTCCCCACCGAACCGGCCGACACGGACCGGCTGCGCGCCCTCGCCACCGCCTACAACGCCGAGAGCCCGGTCACCCGCTTGATCACGGCACTCGCCGCACGCACCGCCTGACGCGGGAACACCAGGCCCACCGCTCGCGTCACAAGGAGCCGATTCAGCGGCGAAGCGAGACCGAGCACGCGCCGGTCATCAGCGTCCCTCCCACGTCGGTCTCTACAGCGACACCCCTGGCAGCGCGACTATCCGCCACACGCAACCACACCGGCTCAGCTCCCGGTTTCGAGCGAAGCGAGACCTAGCATGCGCCGTTCGCGGCCCGGCTCGCGTTCGAGTGGCCGCCGCGTACGCGAAGAAGGAGCAAGCGGCGGTCGCTCGGACGCGAGCCATCAGGGGGCCGCGAACACCCAGTGCCGCAGGCGCTGGAAAAACCAACACAGCCCGGCTCGCGTCCGAGTGGCAGTCGCGTAGGCGACGTAGGAGCAAGCGGCGGCCGCTCGGATGCGCGCCCTTGACCAAGCTAGCTCGGGCGACCGACCTCGTAGGTGCCGTCGTCCTTGGTGATCTTGATGGACACCGTCTTGGCCTCGCCGCTGACCTTCACGCTGCATTCGAAGGTGGCGTCGACCTTGACCTCTTGGCCGGACGGGCAGGAGACATCGCTGATGTCCTGGATGCCGTAGGAGTCCGACAGCACCTTCTTCACGCCGTCCTGCACCGCGGCCTGGTCGAGTTGGTCCTTGGCGGTCAGCACGAGCACGAGCGCGACGATCGCGCCGACCACCGCGACGCCGAGTACGGACAGGCCGATGATCAGGCCCTTGCCCTTGCCACCCTGCTGCGGCGGTTGCTGGCCGGGAGCGCCCCACTGCGGCTGTGGCTGCTGCGGCTGCTGCCCCCACTGCGGCTGCTGGCCCTGCTGACCCCAGTCCTGCTGCGGTTGCTGGCCCCACTGCTGCTGCGGTTGCTGGCCCCACTGCGGCTGCTGGGGCTGCTGGGGTTGCTGACCCCACGGCTGCTGGGGCGGCTGCTGCTGGTTCCACTGCTGCTGCGGTTGCTGGTCGCCCCAGTGCTGGGTCGGCTGGGCCGAGGCCGGGGTCTGCGGCTGACCACCCCACTGCTGCGTGGGACCGGCCCCGCCCGGCGCCTGCTGTCCACCCCACTGCTGGGTGGGATCGTTGCGTCCCTCCCCGGGGTCGTTCGGTCCGTACGGGCCGCTCATCTGCTTGCCTCCACTCGCATCGTTGTACACACGGTAGCCCCCCGCGTGGGCCTCGTCGCATGACACGACTACTCCGCCACGGTCGGTACGCGAAAGAAATCAAATCACAATCGAATCCGCCGTGTTGCTATTGCCGCCGCCGGGCCGGTCGCGACACCGGTCAGGCGGCGTCCACCGCCACGACACCGCGCCGGATCGCCCGCACCGCCTTGGCCGCGGTGGCGGCGATCTCCGGGTCGTCGGCGGTGCCGTGGATCTGATCGAGCAGATCGATCACCTGTCTGCACCAGCGCACGAAGTCACCGGCCGACAGCGGCGCGCCCTGGTCGCCGCTGGCGAGCAACGACTCGGCCAACCCGTCCCCGCGTGCCCATTTGTAGACACCGTCGACGAAGCCCAGATCGGGTTCCCTGGTCGGCGGCAGCTTGTGCCGCGCTTCGTCGGACCGCAGCTCGGACCAGACCCCGATGGTCGCGCCGACCGCTCGCCGGATCGGCGCCGTCGGTCCGCTCGCGCCGAGATATCCGCCCTCCTGGCGGGATTCGTACACCAGGATCGACACCACGCCGGCCAGTTCGGCCGCGCCGAGGCCGCGCCACAGCCCCTTCCGGAGGCATTCGGCGACCAGCAGATCGCTTTCGGCGTAGATGCGGGCCAGCCGGCGTCCGTCCGGGGTCACCTCGCTCTCGTGCACGAATCCGCGTTCCTCCAGCAGGCCGAGGATCCGGTCGAACGTGCGCGCCAGCGAATTGGTGGTCGCGGCAACCTTCTGGCGCATTGCTTCCGTTTCGCGCTGCAACCGGTTGTACCGCTCGCCCACCCGGGACAGTTGCTCGCGATCGGGTCGCGCGTGCGCCGGATGCGCGCGCAGGGTGCGGCGCAGCGTGGCCAGTTCCCGGTCGTCGGCCGCGGCGGACTGCCTGCCGCGCCGGGGCCGGCCGGGCACCGAAATGCCGGTGCTGCGCAGCGCGGAGGCCAGATCGCGGCGGGTGCGCGCGGTGCGATGGTCCACCCGGCGCGGCAGCCGCATGTGCCCGAGCGCCTCGGCGGGCACCGGGAAGTCGGCGACCGACACCCGCCCTGCCCACTTGTCCTCGGTGAGCACCAGCGGCCGCGGATCACCCGGCGTCGCGTCCGGCTCCAGGATCACCGCGAGCCCGGCGCGGCGGCCGGAGGGAATCGCCACCACGTCACCGCGCCGCAGCGCGCCGAGCGCGTCCACCGCGGCGCCCCGGCGGTCGGCACGGCTCTGCTGGGACAGCTGCCGCTCCCGCTGCTTGATCCGCTCACGCAGCGACAGGTACTCCAGGAACCCGCCTTCCGCCCCGCCGAGCTGATCACGCAGCTTGCGCAGCGCGGCGTCGTTGCGTTCGATGCCGCGCACCAACCCGACCACCGACCGGTCCGCCTGGAACTGGGCGAACGATCGCTCCAGCAGGGCGCGCGATTCGTCGGCGCCCATCCGGTCGATCAGGTTGATCGACATGTTGTAGCCCGGCCGGAACGAGCTGCGCAGTGGATAGGTGCGGGTCGAGGCCAGACCGGCGACCGCGCTGGTGTCCACCTCGGGCTGCCACAGCACCACCGCGTGGCCTTCGACGTCGATGCCGCGCCGCCCGGCGCGCCCGGTCAGCTGGGTGTACTCCCCCGGCGTGAGCTCGGCGTGCGACTCACCGTTGAACTTGACCAGCCGTTCCAGCACCACCGTGCGCGCGGGCATGTTGATGCCCAGGGCCAGCGTCTCGGTGGCGAAGACAGCGCGCACCAGCCCGTTGACGAACAGTTCCTCGACGGTGTGCCGGAACGCGGGCAGCATTCCGGCGTGATGCGCGGCCAGGCCGCGGTGCAGCGCCTCGCGCCACTCCCAGTAGCCGAGCACCTCCAGATCGGACTTCGGCAGATCGCCGGTGTGCTTGTCGATGATCGCGTCGACCTCGTCGCGCTCTTCCGGACGGCTCAGATCCAGCCGTGACCGCAGGCACTGTGCGAGCGCACCGTCGCAACCCGCCCGGCTGAAGATGAACGTGATCGCAGGCAGCAGGCCCTCGTCGTCCAGTTTCGCAAGCACCTCCGGCCTCGGCAGCGGACGGAAATCCCGGCGCGGTCCGCCGCGGCCGTTGCGCGGGGCGCCCCAGCTGTTCATCCGGTCGGTGGCCTCCCGCTGACGGATGAACCGCACCAGGTCTTCGTCGACGAGCACCTTCTGGTCGGTCGATTTGGTGTCGAACAGGTCGAACATCCGCCGACCCACCATGACGTGCTGCCACAGCGGCACCGGCCTGGTCTCGTCGACCACCACCGCGGTGTCGCCGCGCACGGTCTCCATCCAGGCGCCGAACTCCTCGGCGTTGCTGACGGTGGCCGACAGGCTGACCAACCGCACGTCGGGCGGCAGGTGCAGGATGACCTCCTCCCACACGGCGCCGCGGAAGCGGTCGGCCAGGTAGTGCACCTCGTCCATCACGACGTAGGACAATCCGCGCAGCGCGTCCGAGGACGCGTAGAGCATGTTGCGCAGCACCTCGGTGGTCATCACGACCACCGGCGCGTCCGGATTGATCGACTGGTCGCCGGTCAGCAATCCGACGCTGTCCCGACCGTGACGCTCGGTCAGGTCGGCGAACTTCTGGTTCGACAGCGCCTTGATGGGTGTGGTGTAGAAGCACTTGCCGCCCGCGGCCAGCGCCAGGTGGACGGCGAATTCGCCGACGACCGTCTTTCCCGCGCCCGTCGGGGCGCAGACCAGGACGCTGTGGCCTTCTTCGAGCGCCGCACAGGCATCGCGCTGAAACGGATCCAGCTGGAACTTCAGTTCGGCGGAAAATACGTCCAACTCGCCCGTCCGCGACCGGTCATCTGTCACTCGTCAGAGCGTATCGGAGTAGTCCGACACCGGTCGTGTGGATTTCTCGGCGGGCGTGGAGACCGATTCGGCCGGATCGATCGGCTCCGGCCCACCCAGCTCGGAAGCCTCCTCGTCCGACAGCGCGCCCAAGCCCTCGCGCTCCTTACGCGCCCGGCGCAGGTCGTTGACCCGGGAGAACTGGATCGCCACTTCGAACAACACCGTCAGCGCAAACGCCAGCGCCAACATCGAGAACGGATCCTGCGGCGTCACGATCGCCGCGAACACGAACAATCCGAACGTGATCCCCCGCCGCCACGCCTTCAACCGCTGATAGGTCAGCACGCCAACCAGGTTCAACCCGATGATCAGCAACGGCGTCTCGAAACTGACGCCGAAGATGATCAGCAACTGCAGGATGAAGCTGAAGTACTGCGATCCGCTCAACGCCGTGATCTGCACGTTGTCGCCGATGGTCAGCAAGAAACTCAACGCGTGCGCGATCACCACATACGCCAGCACCGCGCCCGCGGCGAACAACACCGTGCCCGAGGACACGAACCAGATCGCGTACTTGCGTTCCTTGGCGTACAAGCCCGGGGTGATGAACGCCCACAGCTGATACAGCCAGATCGGCGCCGCCAGCACCACGCCCGCGGTCATACCGACCTTCAACCGCAACGTGAACTGCTCGAACGGCGCGGTCGCCAACAGACGGCACTCGCCGTCCGGGCTCAATGTCGCACGCGCCGAAGCGGGCAGCGAGCAATACGGTCCCCGCAGAATCTCACCGAGGCTGTCGACGCCGAGGAACCCGTGCGCGTACCACAGGAATCCCAGCACCGTCGTCGCGATCACCGCGGCGATCGACACCAGCAACCGGTACCGCAACTCCTGCAGATGCTCGACCAACGACATCGTGCCGTCGGGATTGGTCCTGCGCTTGCTACGCCGCGGATCGAACGGGATTCGCATGGTTGGTGATCGCCCCTGGGTTGAGTGCCTCGCTCAGCTCGGCAACAGCACTAGGTCCGGAGTGAGTTCTTCCTCACTCCGGCGCGAGCGGATCCGCTCAGACCGACTTCTGCTCGGTGCGGGGCTCGGTGACCGACGGCGTCGGCTGCTGCGCGGCGGGCAACTGCGGCGCGGGCTGCTGAGCGGACGCGCCGGAATCGGACGCGTTGCTCTCGTTGTGCATCTGGCTCACCTCGCTCTTGAAGATGCGCAACGATCGGCCCAGGCTGCGGGCCGCGTCGGGCATCCGCTTCGCGCCGAAGAACATCACGAAAACCACCGCAATGATCAGCCAGTGCCAGATGCTCAGACTGCCCATGATCTACCTCCCAAGACTGTGATATTTCGATGCTACCGGACCGTGACGTGCGCGAACGCCGCCGTCACCGCTCGTTCGCCCGGCGTTCTGGCCCGCTGCCCGCCGCGGCGGCCCGCAACTGCCCGAGCAGTTCGCGACCGGTCCACGCGCGCCGGTCGCCCTGCTCGGCGGCGACGATCAATTCGATCAGCCGCTGATTCACCGGCGTCGGCATCCCGACCATCGCGCCCAGTCCGACGATTTCCCCGCACAGCCAGGAGATTTCGGTCGTGCGGCCCAGCTCGAGATCGTCGGCCATGGACGAACGCGCCATCGGATCAATGGCCAGCACCTGCCTGGCCACGCGCTGGAACAGGCCGTCGGGGACGGTCAGCAGGGTGGCCATCACGCGGGGCGGCAACGGCGTCAGCCGGGCCGGGCGAATTCGCGCCTTGTTCATCACCGCGAGCGCTTCGCGCTGGGTCAGAGCCAGGCAGCGGCGGTAGTCGCGATCGGCGAGCTCTTCCCGCAGCGGGCGCCCCGACAGGGCGTTGATCGGGTTGTTGAGGTTGAGCAGCAGCTTCGCCCACTGCACCGGGCGCAGGTCGGGATACCGGCGCAAGCCGAGTCCCGTCCGCTCGAACACCTCCAGGAACGGCGCGAGCGCCGGATCGTCCTGCACCGCGAGACCGCCCTCGGTGCCGCGATGGAAGCGTCCGCCGGGATGGTGCACAACGTTGAACATCACCATGCCCGCCAAGACCACACAGTGCGGCAGGATCTCCCGGATCACCGAGTCGTTGCCGATACCGTTCTGCAGGCTCAGCACCACGGTGCCAGGGCGAATCTTGCCACCCAGTTCGCGTACCGCCTCCGCGGTCGCCGCCGATTTCACCGTCACCAGCACCAGATCGGCCGATCCGACGTCATCGGGTTCGGTGGCGACGTGGAACCGGTCCGCAGGCAGCGCGTCGTCCCCGCCGTCGAGGTCGGTGAGCCGCAACCCGGACGCGCTGAGTTCGTCGAGCACCCGTCTCCGGCCGACCAGGGTGACATCCGCGCCCGCCACCGCGAGCTTGCCGCCGACGAAATTGCCGATGCTGCCCGCACCTACTACCAGCACACGCCTGTTCATGCCGGTAGGGCCTCGTTGTCCTTCATCGGGCCTCCAGGTATCCGGCTTCCTCGTAGGCGGCCAGCGCGGCATTCGACCGCTCGCGCACCGCCGCGACCAGTTCCGGCGGCCCCAGGACGGTGACGCCCGACCCGAAGCCGAGCAGCAGGCGCGCCATCCAGTCCAGCGTGGCGAACCGCATGGTCGCCTCGAGGCTGCCGTCGGGGTGCACCGCGAGCCGGTGCATCGGGTACTGATCGAGCACCCAAGCGTAGTCGGCGTGGATCCGCAAGCGCGCCAACGGAACCGCGGGGTCGTCCTGGAACAGGTCCAGGCCCGCCGTCGCCTCGGTGGCATGCTCGGGCGGCCGGGCGGGCTCGCCCAGTTCGGCCGCGGCCTCGATCCGGTCGAAGCGGAACAGCCGCACTCCCTCGGCCTGCCTGCACCAGGCTTGCAGATAGCTGTTGTCGTCCACGAGGACGATGCGGATCGGGTCGACGATCCGTTCGGACACCACGTCCCGGCTGGCGGAGTAGTACACCAGCCGCAGCGCCCGGCCCAGCGCCAGCGCCGAGCGCACCGCGGCCACCGCGGGCGCCTCCTGCGGCGGCGTTCGCGATCGCCCGTCCTCGGCGGGGGCCGCGCTACCCGCGATCGCCGATTCGATCTTCGCGATGGCCGCATGGGCCGCGGTCGGGTCCACCATGCCGGGCATCTCCACGATCGAGCGCAGCGCGACCAGCAGCGCGGTCGCTTCCGTGGAGGTCAGCCGCAACGGCCGATCGATGCCTGCGGAGAAGGTGACCTCGATGCTCTCCTCGGAGAACGACAGGTCGATCAGATCGCCCGGGCCGTACCCGGGTAGCCCGCACATCCACAGCTGATTGAGGTCGCTCATCAGCTGCTTGGTGGTGACGCCCAGGTCGGCGGCGGCCTCGGCGGCGCTGATACCGGGATGGGCGATGAGGTACGGGATCATGTTCAGCAGCCGGGAAAGACGTACCGACAGCCGCGAGCTCATGCTCGCACCTCCGTGCGGTCGAACACCGAGCGCAGCCGCGCGATGACATCGGTGCGTAGCGACTCCGGGGCCAGCACCACGGCATCCGGCCCCAGCCCGGTGATGAGCCGGGCCAGCCAGTCCCGCGATCGCACCGGAAGCTCGACGACCGCACCCGCGCGGCCGCCTACCGTGCGCGCACCGGTCACCTGGCCGAGCCGGCGGATCTCCCGTCCCCGTCCCTCGGCCACCCACACCGTCGCCGAGCCGCTGACCGGCCCGGTGCTGGTGACCTGGTCGACAATGGTGCGCAGATCGACGCCGTCCGGCTTTCGCACGACGTTGCGCGGGCCGTAGGCGGTCACGTCGTCGCCGATCCGGGACAGACGGAAACTGCGCACCGCGTCCCGGTCCCGGTCGTGCCCGACCAGATACCAGCGGCCGTGGTGGGTGACCACGCCCCACGGCTCGACGTCGCGCATGAGATAGGGGGCGTTGATCGCCGTGCGGTGCTCGAACCGCACCGCCTGGCCCGCGTCGATCGCGGCCAGGAGCTTGCCGAGCACGGGTTCCGAGCCACGGGTGCGGGCCGGGACGGCCGGCACCGAGGCCACGGCGGCGTCGGTCTCCACATGGATGCCCGCCGCGCGCAGTTTGAGCAGCGCGCCCTCCGCCGCGGCGGCCAACTCGGGCGATTCCCACATCTGCACGGCCACGGCGACCGCGGCCGCCTCCTGATCGGTCAGGTCGATGTCGGGTAGCTCGTAGGCGTCGCGGTTGATCCGGTAGCCCTCGATCGTCGTGTACCGGCTCACCGGACCGACCTCGAGGGGAATGCCCAGGTCGCGCAGTTCGTTCTTGTCCCGCTCGAACATCCGGCTGAACGCTTCGTCGCTGGCGGAGTCCTCGTAACCGGCGACGCTCTCCCGGATCCGCTCCGCGGTCAGGAACTGCCGGGTCGACAGCAGCGCGATGACCAGATTCATCAGCCGCTCGACCTTGGATATCGCCACCCGATAGAGGGTAATCTGCGCACCCGCGCCAGCGCGCGGCGGCGCGACGTATTGTTCGGCTGCGACTTCGTCGCGGCGTGTTCGCGGCCCTCTGGTGGCTCGCGTCCGAGCCGAACCCAGGATCGGTTTCGAGCGGTGGAGCTGCGCCATCCACTTGAACGCGCGGGCGATCAACCCTCGGTGAGGTAGCGCTCGACCTTCTCCACCTTGGCGGTGATCGCATCGGTCACACCGGGCCGGATGTCGGCCTTCAACACCAGGCTGCACCGCGGCGCGACAGCGAGAATGGCATCGGTCGCCTGTTTCACCACGGCCATCACCTCGTCCCATTCGCCCTCGACGGTGGTGAACATGGCATCGGTGTGGTTGGGCAGTCCGCTGGCGCGCACCACGCGGACCGCCTCGGCGACCGCGCGTCCGACGTCGACGCCGGTTCCGAGCGGTGTGACGGAGAAGGCGATGATCATGCCACGATCATGCCCGCCGCACTCACATGGACGCGATCAGGCGATCGACGCGCTCGTCGACCGAGCGGAACGGGTCCTTGCACAGCACGGTGCGCTGCGCCTGGTCGTTCAGCTTCAAGTGCACCCAGTCGACGGTGAAGTCGCGGCCGGCCTCCTGCGCGGCGGTGATGAAGTCACCGCGCAACTTGGCCCTGGTGGTCTGCGGCGGGGTGTCCACCGCGGCGTCCACGGCCTCGTCCTCGGTGACGCGCTTGGCCAGACCCTTGCGCTGGAGCAGGTCGAAGACACCGCGTCCGCGCTTGATGTCGTGGTATGCCAGATCCAGCTGGGCGATCTTCGGATCGGACAGCTCCATGCCGTATCGATCCTGGTAGCGCTGGAACAGCTTGCGCTTGATCACCCAGTCGATCTCGGTGTCGACCTTCGCGAAGTCCTGCGCCTCCACCGCGTCCAGGGTGCGGCCCCACAGGTCGACCACCTGGTCGATCTGCGGATCGCGGTCCCGGTTGCGCAGATGCTCCACGGCACGGGCGTAGTACTCCCGCTGAATGTCCAGGGCGCTCGCCTGCCGTCCTCCGGCCAGGCGCACCGGACGGCGACCGGTCAAGTCGTGGGAGACCTCGCGGATCGCGCGGATCGGATTGTCCAGCGCGAAGTCGCGGAACGAGACACCGGCCTCGATCATCTCCAGCACCAGGGCGGCCGTGCCGACCTTGAGCATGGTGGTGGTCTCCGACATGTTGGAGTCGCCCACGATCACGTGCAGGCGGCGGTACTTCTCGGCGTCGGCGTGCGGCTCGTCGCGGGTGTTGATGATCGGCCGCGAGCGGGTGGTCGCCGAGGAGACGCCCTCCCAGATGTGCTCCGCGCGCTGCGACAGGCAGAACGTGGCCGCCTTCGGCGTCTGCAGCACCTTGCCCGCACCGCAGATCAGCTGGCGGGTGACCAGGAACGGCAACAGCACGTCGGAGATCCGGGAGAACTCCCCCGCACGGACCACGAGGAAGTTCTCGTGGCAGCCGTAGGAGTTGCCCGCGGAGTCGGTGTTGTTCTTGAACAGGTAGATGTCGCCGCCGATGCCTTCTTCGGCCAGACGCTGCTCGGCGTCGATCAGCAACTCTTCGAGGACCCGCTCGCCCGCACGGTCGTGGGTCACCAACTGCGCCAGATTGTCGCACTCCGCTGTCGCGTACTCCGGGTGGGACCCGACATCGAGGTAGAGCCGAGCACCGTTGCGGAGGAACACGTTCGAGCTACGGCCCCAGGACACCACCCGGCGGAACAGATACCGGGCCACCTCGTCGGGGGACAGTCGACGGTGACCGTGGAAGGTGCATGTCACACCGAACTCGGTCTCGATCCCCATAATTCGTCGCTGCACACCATCGACATTACAGCCATATCAGGGACTTGCGGGGTGCACCGAACAACCCGTATGCATACGTCTTCACAACGATTTGGCCCGCTTTGTCGGAATTTGCCCGGGTGAAACCCCACTTCCGCCGAAGGAAGCACACCTGGGGACATGCCGATGCGGCCCGCGAACAAAGCGCCGTTCGCGGGCCGCCGAGCTCGTCGGCCCCGGCGGATCACTCCGCCGGCGGAGCCTCCTTCGCCGCGGGCTCCTCGTCCTTCGGCCCCTCCTCCGCCGCGGAAGCGCCTGCCTCCTGCGCCGGGTTCAGCAGACGCTCCAGCGCGGCACTGGCCACCCGCCGGAAAGCCCGGCGCGGACGCGCCTGCTCCAGCGTCGCGACCTCGAGCGAACTCACGCCCAGCGCCCGCTTCTCCTTCTCCGCGCCTTCCGGCAGGCCCGCCTGCAGCGCGCGCACCGCGACGCCGACCGCGGAGGACAGGTCGAGACCCGGCTGGTAGGACGACTTCAAGGCGGTGACGATCGGCTCGGTCGTGCCGCCCATCACCACGAACTCCCGCTCGTCCACGATCGACCCGTCGAAGGTGATCCGGTACAGCACCGACTGCGGCGCCTGCTCCGGATAGCCCACCTCCGCCACACAGATCTCCACCTCGTACGGCTTGAGCTGATCGGTGAAGATCGAGCCGAGGGCCTGCGCGTAGGCGTTGGCCAGCGCACGACCGGTGACATCGCGGCGGTCGTACTGATACCCGCGAATGTCAGCCTGCAGGATGCCCGCCCTGCGCAGATTCTCGAACTCGTTGTACTTGCCGACCGCGGCGAACCCCACCCGGTCGTAGAGCTCACTCACCTTGTGCAGCGTCGTGGACGGATTCTCCGCGACGAACAGCACACCCTTGTCGTAGGTCAGCACCACGACGCTGCGCCCCCGACCGATGCCCTTGCGCGCAAGCTCGGTCTTGTCGCGCATGATCTGCTCGGCCGACGCGTAGTACGGCAACGTCATGATCAGGCGATCCCTTCTTCGGCGGCCTCACGGTCGGCGACGATCCCGCGGGCGACCTCCGCCAGCCGTGACTCGGTCACCTCCACCGCACCCTCCTCATCGATCACGATCGCCGTCGGGAAGATGCCACGCACCAGATCCGGGCCGCCCGTCGCGGTGTCGTCGTCGGCCGCGTCGAACAGCGACTCGACGGCGATGCGCAACGCGCGCTCCTGATCGATTCCCTTGGCGTACAACTTCTTCAGCGCGGACTTCGCGAACACCGAGCCGGAACCGACCGCGGCGTACCCGAAACGCTCCTCGCTGCGTCCACCCACCACATCGAACGACACGATGCGACCCGCTTTGTCCGGATCGGTGGCGTCCAGGTCGTAGCCGACCAGCATCGGCACCACCGCCAGACCCTGCATGGCCGCGGGCAAATTCTCGCGCACCATTTTCGACAGCTTGTTGGCCTTGCCGTCGAAGGTCAGCGGCACGCCCTCGAGCTTCTCGTAGTGCTCCAGCTCCACCGCGAAGATCCGCACCATCTCCACCGCCATGCCCGCGGTACCCGCGATACCGGCGGCGGAATAGCTGTCGGTGATGAAGACCTTTTCGATATCCCGGCTGGCCAGCAGATTCCCCTGCGTGGCGCGCCGGTCACCGGCGATCAGCACACCGCCGCGGTAACTCACCGCGACGATGGTGGTGCCGTGTGGAGCGATCTCCTTCGCGGAAGTGCCGCCGGAGATTCCGGCGGCACCCTGTCCGAACCTGGTGGCAGGCAACAGATCCGGAGCATGCATACGAAGGTAGTCGGAGAATGAAGAGAGGGCGTACCCCAGCTGGAGACGCGAGGGGTCACCGACTGTCACTGGCCACCTTTCTGCACGTACGCGCGGACGAAGTCCTCGGCGTTCTCCTCGAGCACGTCATCGATCTCGTCGAGCAGGTCGTCGGTTTCCTCCGCCAGCTTCTCGCGGCGCTCCTGACCGGCGGCATCTACACCGTCCGGGCCCTCGTCCTCGTCGCCACCCCCGGCGCGCTTGGTCTGCTCTTGTGCCATGGCAGCCGACCTCCTCTGTCCTCACCATGACCGGAACCCATCGTGAGCACGATCCCGATCATGAGCATTGTCCGTGCTCGTCCTTCAACACTACCTACCAGCACCGACAGTGTGCTTATTTTGCTCTCTCCTTGGCCGCGCGGGCGCGGCGTGTTCGCGGCCCCTGGATGGCTCGCGTCCGAGTGACCGCCGCGTACGCGACGAAGGAGCAAGCGGCGGTCACTCGGACGCGAGCCGGGCCGCGAACGGGCAATGCTCGGTCTCGCTTCGCTCGAAACCGGTGGTCGGGCCAGTGTGGTCGAGCAGGGCAATGGACGTCACGTCCAAGGGTCTGCCTCTGTTGTTCCGGTCCGGTCGTTCGGGATGGATCGAACCGGTGCCCGAGCAACGGATCGAACCCTCCCCTCCTGAGTGGAGTGCGACGCCCGAGTTGCCGCAACTTGAATGTGGCCGAGATCCAGCCGGATCGGCCCATCCACTGATCTCGCACGGAGCGTCGACGACGCCTGATCACGACCGGGACCACAACGCCGCCGGTGTACGCGCGGCAGATCATCGTTGTTCGCGACCTGGGTTCGTAGGTGAGCGGCCGACGCGTCCGTGACGTAGTTGCCAGCGGAGGTCGCTCGGCATGAGCCGTGCGGCGGCGGGGAGCAGGCGGGCGCTGCCGAAGACTACGTAGTCAGCTGTTCCACCAGGTCGGCGGCGGTGGTCACGCCGTCGAGGAGCTTGCCGACGTGGGCCTTGGTGCCGCGGCGGGGTTCCAGGGTGGGGATGCGGACCAGGGAGTCGCCGCCCAGGTCGAAGATCACCGAGTCCCAGCTGGCCGCCGCGATGTCGGCGCCGAAGCGCCGCAGGCATTCGCCGCGGAAGTAGGCGCGGGTGTCGGTGGGCGGGTTGGTCATCGCGTCGAGGACCTGCTGCTCGTTGATCAGCCGCTTCATCGAACCGCGGGCGACCAGGCGGTTGTAGAGGCCCTTGTCCAGGCGCACGTCGGAGTACTGCAGGTCCATCAGGTGCAGCTTGGGGGCGGCCCAGCCGAGCCCCTCGCGGCTGCGCATGCCCTCCAGCAGGCGCAGCTTTGCGGGCCAGTCGAGCAGGTTCGCGCACTCCATCGGATCGCGCTCGAGCAGGTCGAGCACCATCGCCCAGTTCTCGATGATGTCCTGGACGCGCTTGTCGTCGTTGCCGGTGCGGTCGACGAACTTGACCACGCGGTCCAGGTAGACGCGCTGCAGTGCCAGGCCGGTGAGTTCGCGGCCGTCGGCGAGCGCGACGGTCGCCCGCAGCGTCGGGTCGTGGCTGATCGTGTGCACCGCGGTGACCGGGCGGGCCAGCTGCAGGTCCGACAGGTCCTCGCCCGCTTCGATCAGGTCCAGGACCAGTGCGGTGGTGCCGACCTTGAGGTAGGTCGACATCTCGGCCAGGTTGGCGTCGCCGATGATGACGTGCAGCCTGCGGTACTTGTCGGCGTCGGCGTGCGGTTCGTCGCGGGTGTTGATGATGCCCCGCTTGAGCGTGGTCTCCAGGCCGACCTCGACCTCGATGTAGTCCGAGCGCTGGGACAGCTGGAAGCCCGCGGTGTCGCCGGACTGGCCGATGCCGACCCGGCCGGATCCGCACACCACCTGGCGGGACACGAAGAACGGCGTGAGCCCCACGATGATCTGGTTGAACGGGGTGTCCCGGCTCATCAGGTAGTTCTCGTGGGTGCCGTACGAGGCTCCCTTGCCGTCGACGTTGTTCTTGTACAGCTGCAGCCGCGGGGCCCCCGGCACGCTCGAGGCGTGCCGCGCGGCGGCCTCCATCACACGCTCGCCCGCCTTGTCCCAGATCACCGCGTCCAACGGGTCGGTGACCTCCGGCGCGGAGTATTCGGGGTGCGCGTGGTCGACGTAGAGCCGGGCGCCGTTGGTGAGGATCATGTTGGCCGCCCCGACTTCGTCGGCGTCGATCACGGGCGCGGGCCCGTTCATCCGGCTCAGATCGAATCCACGCGCGTCGCGCAGCGGCGACTCCACCTCGTAGTCCCAGCGGGTGCGCTTCGCGCGCGGCACGCCCTCGGCCGCGGCGTAGGCCAGAACCGCCTGGGTCGAGGTGAGGATCGGGTTGGCCGACGGCTCGGTTGGGGTCGAGATGCCGTATTCGACCTCGATTCCGATGATGCGCTGCATGCTGTCGAGCCTATGCGACGCACCCGCCCGAACCGGTCGCGACCGGCGGAGTCCAATGTCATACCGCAGGTGGTACTTCCGGAGGACCCGTTTCGGCGCAGGTCGGCGCGATAGTCGGGACATGACCGATTCGATCGCCGACCCCCGCGCGGAGACCATCGAACAGTACCGCGCGGCGCCGGCGCCCACCCGTCTCGTCGCGTTGGACGTGCTACGCGGAATCGCGATCCTGGGCACCCTCGGCACCAACATCTGGATCATGACCAACCCGGAGGGGCTGGTCGGGTACCTGCGAGACCTGGGCGGGCAGACAGGCGGATGGGCGTGGACCGAGCGGGTGCTGCAACAGCTGGCGCAGGGCAAGTTCCTGGGGCTGCTCACCATCATGTTCGGCATCGGCCTTGCCATCCAGCAGCGCTCCGCCGCCGAGGCCGGGCGGCGCTGGCCCGGCAAGTACCCGTGGCGCGCGGGTTTGCTGTTGTTGGACGGATTTGTGAATTTCGTGTTCGTCGCCGAGTTCGACGTCCTGATGGGGTACGCGGTGACCGGACTCGTCGTCGCGTTCGTGCTGGCCACCGGAGAGCGGGCACAGCGGCGCTGGCTGCTCGGCGCCGCGACCGTGCACGTGAGCCTGCTGACGCTGATCGCGCTCGCCATGGCGTTCGCACCGCGACAGGACTCCGCGGCGCCTCGTGCGCTGGATCCGAATCCCTATGCGGAGGGTTCGTTCTGGGATCTCGTGATGTTCCGGCTGGGCAACGCCGGGCTGTTCCGGGTGGAGGCGATCTTCGTCTTCGCGATGTCGGTCGCGCTGTTCCTGGCCGGCGCGCGACTGTTCCGGGCGGGGGTGTTCGGCCCGGAAGGCGCACAGATCCGCAAGCGGCTCATGATCCTCGGCTTCGGCGTCGCCGCGCCGATCGATCTGGCGGTCGGCATCGCGGGCGGCGGCGACCTCATCCTGTTCACTCGCTACGGCAGCGCACCGTTCATCGGCCTCGGCATCCTCGCGGCGGTCGCCGAGTGGTACCTGCGGCGTCCCAGGGCCGGGTTCGCCGGTCGCCGTCTCACCGAGATCGGCCGCACCGCGCTCAGCTGCTACATCCTGCAGAATCTGGTGGCTTCGATGCTGTGCTACGGCTGGGGTTTCGGGCTCGCCGCGCGGGTCTCACCGGACGACCGGGTCCCGTTCACCATCGGCGTCTATCTGCTGGTGGCGCTGATCATCGCAGGCGGGGCACACCTGTGGTTACGCCGCTTCGAGCGGGGGCCGGTGGAGTGGTTCTGGAACGTGAGCTACCGCACGCTGGCCCGGGAACGCTGAAGCCGCCGTGACGGCCCGCGGCCGTCGGCACCACCGCAGCGGTGAACTTAGTTGAGCCCCAGAACTTGTCGCGCCCGCACGCCTCACGGCTCGGACGAAACCGGTGCACTCGCCGGTCGGCGACCGCTACCGTCGAGCTGTGACGCTCGCCGACCGCTACCCCTTGCTGCACGCTCCGGCGCACTGGGAGTGGGGTGACATGGACGTGCGTTTCTCCACCACGCTCCCGTCCGACGAACTGGTCACCAATATCCATCTCGTGTGCTTCGTCGGCGACGAAATCGTGCTCTGCCGCGACGATCGCGACATCTGGTTGCTCCCCGGCGGCACCAGGGAACGCGGCGAGTCCATCGACGCGTGCGTGCGCCGGGAATTGCGCGAGGAGGCGGGAGCCCGCCCGGTCGGACCGATTCGATGGTTCGGCGCGCACCACGCGACGAGCAATCGTCCCGCGCCGCATCGCGAGTGGCAGCCGCATCCGTACAAGGCGTGGCTCTGGTGCACCGCGGACGTGGTGCTCGACTCCGCGCCGACCAATCCCGACGATGGCGAGCAGATCCTCGAGGTGCGCACCTTCCCCGTCGCCGAGGCGATGCGGCGCGCCGGAACCGACGGCGAGCACATGAGCGAACTCGTGGCCCTGGCCGTCGAACTCCACCGGCCGGCGGCGCAGCCCGGTCGTCCCGGGTGACCGGCTGGTCACGGCCCGGCACGCTCGGCCGCCGCCGACGCCGGGAACTGGGGCAGAATCGAAGGATGGCAACGGCAACTTGGCACGGCCGCGTCCTCGCGACCAGCGACGACACCATCATCGTCGAGGGCAACCACTACTTCCCGCCGGACTCGATCCGACCGGAATTCCTTCAGCCCACCGACACGCACACCTACTGCCCGTGGAAGGGCACCGCCAGCTACTACACCGTGGTGGTCGACGGCGACAGCAATCCCGACGCCGCCTGGTACTACCCCGAGCCGAAGACGAAGGCGGCGCAGATCAAGGGCTATGTCGCGTTCTGGCGCGGCGTCGACGTGACCGATAGCTGACCGCCGTCCTTCCGGGGCCGGGAATCGAGCGCGGGACTCATGATCGATCCCGGAATCCGGTCGGGATACGGCGGTGAGGTGACCGCCTGCCCGGCTCGGACACCGGTCGGCGGCATGTCCCACCCGATGCCGGGCGAGCGGTAATCGAAGATTTCCGAATGCCGCGCGCGCGAAACCGATACGCTCATCCCAGGATTCAGCGCGTGTGTCTCAGCCGGGAGCATCCCATGATGAAGGCTCTGGTCACCAACGGCTTCTCCATGTCGCCCACCGGCGCAGCGGACGAACCACCGCCCGCGGGTGTCGCGCTGCTGCGCCCGGGGGTTCTGGCCTTCGCCGGATCGATCGGCCCGACCGAGTTGCACGCGCACCACGCGGTGCAGATCGTCGCCGCGAGCACCCCGATCGTGGTGGTGGACGGCAGCGGCGTCCGCAGGCAGGGCACCCACGTCATCGTGCCCACCGACGCCCCGCACCGGATCGATGTGGGCTCCGCGCACGGCACGGCGGTCTACCTCGACCCCGAGACCGCCGCCGGTGCGGCGGCCGACCGCAGGGCCCACGTCAACGGCTGGGCAGGCAGCGCCGACACCTTCGGCCTCACCGCCGGTGGCAGCGACCTGACCGCGCAGGTCACGGCGGTCGTCGACGATCTGCTGCCGCAGGACGGCGCGTCCGGCGCCGGCGAGCGGCACGCGGTGGTCACCGCGGCCTTGCACTTGCTGCCCGCTCTGGTGCGCAAGGGGTCGGTACGCGGCTCGGACGTCGCACGGCAACTGGGCATTCCGGCCGCCAGGCTGTCCCACCTGTTCGCCGAGCAGATGGGGATTCCGTTGCGCCGCTACATCCTCTGGCTTCGGCTGCACATCGCGCGGACTCGCGCGCTGGCCGGTGACGATCTCGCCGCCGCGGCGCACGCGGCGGGTTTCACCGATGACGCTGATCTCGTCCGCACCTGCCGCCGGACGTTCGGACTACCCCCCTCGGCGCTGAGCCACACGGGCGATCCGATGCAGGACGCATAGCCCCTCCGACCTGTAGGTTCGATTCCTCTCCCGATGTCCTCCGCCACGGCCGACCGCGGAGACGCGGCCATGCGGGCGCGCCGGCTCGTCCGGCGACGCTCCCGCCGCGTGGCCGT
>NZ_BAFP01000083.1 GCF_000308455.1 Nocardia abscessus NBRC 100374
AGTCGGTGGTGCGACGACAGTCATCCTCACCGGAACGGGATTGACAGGAGCCACAGCCGTCACCTTCGGTGCGACACCGGCGACGTCGTTCACGGTCGACTCCGCCACCCAGATCACCGCCCTGGCACCCGCCGGAACGGGGACCGTGCAAGTCACTGCCACCACTGCGGGCGGAACCACCAACGGCGTCGCTTACACCTATGTTCCGGCGCCCGCTCTGACTTCGGTGGTGCCGAGTTCGGGCCCAGAGGGTGGTGGGACGACGGTCGTTCTGACCGGCACGAATCTGACGGGAACGACCGGGGTGACTTTCGGTGTGACACCGGCGGCTTCGTTCACGGTCGATTCGGCGACGCAGATCACGGCGGTCGCTCCCGCCGGAACGGGAACCGTGCAGGTCACCGCCACCACCGTGGGCGGCACGAGTAACGGTGTCGCTTACACCTACATCCCGACTCCCACCGTGGCAACGGCCGTACCGAGTTCAGGGCCGGAAACCGGCGGGACGACAGTCGTGCTCACCGGAACGAACCTGACCGGGGCCACCGCCGTCACCTTCGGTGCCACACCGGCAACCTCGTTCACCGTCGACTCCGCGACGCAGATCACCGCCGTCGCCCCGGCAGGCACGGGATCCGTACAGGTCACCGTCACGACAGTCGGCGGAACCAGCACCGGCGTCACCTACACCTATGTCCCAGTTCCCGCTGTGGCCACGGTGGTACCGAGTTCAGGGCCGGAAACCGGCGGGACGACAATCGTGCTCACCGGAACGAACCTGACCGGGGCCACCGCCGTCACCTTCGGTGCCACACCGGACCGTCGACTCCGCGACGCAGATCACCGCCGTCGCCCCGGCAGGCACGGGATCCGTACAGGTCACCGTCACGACAGTCGGCGGAACCAGCACCGGCGTCACCTACACCTACGTCCCGACTCCCGCTCTGACCACAGTGGTCCCGAATTCGGGGACAGCAGCGGGCGGAACGACGGTTGTCCTGACCGGAACGGATCTGACCGGAGCGACCGCGGTCAGTTTCGGTGCGACACCGGCGGCTTCGTTCACCGTCGACTCGGCGACGCAGATCACGGCGGTTTCTCCCGCTGGAACCGGGACGGTGCAGGTCACCGCCACCACCGTGGGCGGCACCAGCAACGGCGTCGCTTACACGTATATTCCGGTTCCGGCTCTCGCCAATGTGGTTCCCAACTCGGGACCGGAGGCAGGCGGGACAACGGTCGTTCTTACCGGAACGGACCTTACGGGAACTACCGCAGTCGATTTCGGTGCGACACCGGCTGCTTCGTTCACGGTTGATTCCGCGACGCAGATCACGGCGGTCTCTCCGGCGGGTACGGGAACGGTGCAGGTTACCGCTACCACCGCGGGTGGGACCAGCAATGGCGTGGCCTACACCTTTGTTCCGGTTCCCGCTCTGACCACGGTGGTCCCGAATTCGGGGTCGGCAGCGGGCGGGACGACGGTCGTTCTCACCGGAACGGATCTGACGGGAGCGACTGACGTCAGTTTCGGTGCGACACCGGCGACATCGTTCACGGTCGACTCCGCGACGCAGATCACGGCAGTCTCTTCGGCGGGTACGGGGACGGTACAGGTCACCATCACCACCGCGGGTGGTACCAGTAACGGCGTATCCTACGACTACGTCCCGGCCTTGGGTTCGGCGTTCCCCTTCCAGGGGCCGGAAGCAGGCGGTAACCAGGTCTTCCTCAACGGGAATGGCCTGACCGGAGTCACCGCGGTCACCTTCGGCGGCACACCGGCCACCTCGTTCACCGTCGACTCCGATACGCAGATCACGGCCATCGCACCCGCGGGGACGGGCGCCGTGCAAGTCACCGCCACTGGCCCGAATGGCACCAGCAACGGCGTGACCTACACGTACATCCCGGTTCCCACCCTGACCTCGGACAACCCGACTTCCGGGCCCGAAGCAGGCGGAAACACGGTCATCCTGACCGGGACGGGCCTGTCCACTGCGGGCGCGGTCCTGTTCGGTATCTCCGCGTCCGACTTCACCGTCGACTCCGACACGCAGATCACCGCGACCGCTGTTCCGGGGACGGGGACTGTGCAGATCACCGTCATCACGGCGGGTGGAACCAGCAATGGTGTCGCGTACACCTATATTCCGGCTCCCACCCTCAGCGGCGCGGTTCCGAATTCGGGTGCGGCGGCCGGCGGCACGACCGTCGTTCTCACCGGAACGGATCTGACGGGAACTACCGCAGTCGATTTCGGTGCGACACCGGCTGCTTCGTTCACGGTCGACTCCCCGACTCAGGTCACGGCAGTCTCGCCCGCCGGAACGGGCACCGTGCAGATCACCGCCACGACAGGAGGTGGGACCAGTAACGGCGTCGCCTACACCTTTATCTGACCGGTGATTCGGCTGGGCCGTCGGCACAATGTGCCGGCGGCCCGGTCTCGTATCTGGTTCCTCGGCCTCTGTTCGGCCACACACCTGCGGTGAGATGCGGTGAACTGTTCGCGTTGCGCAGGATATGCCCAGCAGTTATACCTGGCGGTGGAACGGAAATTCGAAACGGACAAAACGGGAGCGGGGTAGTTCCCGCAGGGTGACAGGGCCGTCGCAACGGCTGGCGAGGGTATACGCCGAGGAGGGGTCTACGACGTGGTCGTGGGGGCTGACGAAGATCAATGCTGGCGTGGATAGTCGGCGTGGGTCGGCGGTGAGGTCGCGCAGGGCGGCGGTGACCGATTCCAGGGGCGCGATGGGTACAGCGTCGTAGGCGGATTCGGTGATGCCGGGTCGGGCGATGTCGGAGCCGACGGCGGGCAGGGTCTCGCTGTCGGTGGCGCGTCCGGCCTCGACGTGTCCGGACCATCGGGGTGCGTCGGGGTCGATGAGGGGGTTGATCGCGATGAGTGCGGTGAGGTCGGGGTGGCGTAGCGCGAGCCAGGTGGCGAGGGTGCCTCCCATGGAGAATCCGGCGACGATGACGCGTGAGCAGCGTTGGGTCAGGTCGCGATATGCCTGGTCGGCGTGGTCGGACCAGTCCTTCCAGCCGGTGGTCAGCATGCCGGAGACGGTGGTGCCGTGCCCGGGCAACAGCGGCGCGGTGACGGTGTAGCCGGCCTCGGCGAACGCGGTGGCCAGCGGTTGGATCGAGTGCGGCGAGCCGGTGAAGCCGTGCAGCACGAGGACACCGTGATCGTCGCCGTCGGCGTGGAAGGGGTTCGCGTAGGGAAGCATGCCTTCTTTCATGCGCCACCCAAGGAAATATCTTTTCTAATCAACTAGTTGAATATGAGGGATAGAGCCCTTACAGTCGGTCGGGTTGTGACCCGCGCCACCGATGCGCGGGTTCGGACGATTCGTGAGGACAGCTGTCATGAGCTTCACCAGCCCGTATCCCGAAGTCGACATCCCGGACGTGAGCCTGTACGAGTTCCTGTTCGACGGCCTGACTGAGGCCGACCTGGAGCGTCCCGCACTGCTGGACGGTACGACCGGAGCCGAGACGACCTACCGGGCGCTGCGCGATCAGATCGATGCCGTGGCCGGAGCACTGGCCGCGCGCGGACTGGGGTTCGGTGAGGTGGTGGCCGTACACGTGCCGAACGTGCCCGCCTTCGCCGCCGTGCTGCATGGAGTGCTTCGCGCGGGCGGTACCGCCACGACGGTGCACGCGTTGTACACCAGCGAGGAGATCACCAAGCAGCTGACCGACGCCAAGGCCCGGTTCCTGTTCACGATCTCGTTCTTCCTGCCCCAAGCTGCTGCGGCGGCCGCGGCGGCAGGTATCCCGCCCGAGCGGATCTTCGTGCTCGATGGCGCGCCGGGGCATGAGTCGCTGGCGGATCTGCTCGCCGCTGGGTCTCCGGCTCCCGGGGTGCGTTTGGATCCCGCGACGCATCTGGCGGTGCTGCCGTATTCGTCGGGAACGACCGGCAACCCCAAGGGGGTGATGTTGACGCATCGCAATCTGGTGGCCAACATCTGTCAGGTCGAATCGTTGACCCGCATGGGCGCGGCGGATCGGGCCATGGCCGTGCTGCCGTTTTTCCACATCTACGGCCTGAGCCTCATTCTCAACACCGCGCTGCGACGTCGCGCGGCGCTGGTCACGATGCCCCGGTTCGAGCTGACGGAGTTCCTGCGGATCAGCGCGGCGCAGCGGTGCACGTATCTGATGATCGCGCCGCCGATCGCGGTGGCTTTGGCCAAGGACCCGCGCGTGGACGACTACGACCTGTCGAGCGTTCGGGTGGTGATGTCCGGTGCCGCCGCCCTGGATGCCGACCTGGGCAACGCCCTTGCCGCACGGTTGAACTGCCGGGTCCATCAGGGCTACGGGATGACCGAGATGAGCCCGGCCAGCCACGGCATCCCCGAAGACCGCGTCGATCTACCGCTGGGATCCATCGGAATCACCCTGCCGAATATCGAGTGCAAGCTCGTCGACCCGGTGACCGGCATCGAGATCGACTACCCGGCAACCGGGCTCAGCGCCCGGGGCGAGCTGTGCTGCAAGGGCCCCAACGTGATGCCGGGCTACTTCGGCAACGATGGCGCCACCGCCGAGGCCTTCGACGCCGACGGATTCCTGCGCACCGGCGATATCGCGGTCGTGGACGCGGACGGCGTCGTGTATCTGGTGGACCGGGTCAAGGAGCTGATCAAGTACAAGGGCTACCAGGTGGCTCCCGCCGAACTCGAGGCGGTGCTGCTGACCCATCCCGGCATCGCCGACGCGGGGGTGATCGGCGTGAAAGACACCGACGGCGAGGAGATTCCGAAGGCGTTCGTCGTGTCGCAGCCCGACACAGACCTCGATTCCCAGCAGGTCATCGACTTCGTCGCCGACCGTGTCGCCCCGTACAAGAAGGTGCGCCGCGTCGCATTCGTCGATGCCATCCCGAAATCGGTCACCGGCAAGATCCTGCGTAAGGACTTGCGCAGGCTGGAAGCCGCGCACTGACCGTGGCCGTTGCCGCCGGCCCGGGGATCGTGTCGGCGGCAGCGCGGCCCGCGGGTAGCGGCCGCTACGCGGGCGTGGCGATGCGCCGGTCGATCACCGCCAGGGCGAACTCGGCCCAGCGAATGTTCTCCTGTTCGAAGGAGATTCCGCGCAGCAGGGTCAGGTAGGGGCCGATGCGTTCGGCCTCGGCGAGGTAGGCCTGTTCGCTGCGGCCGTCCAGAAGCCGGGTGCGCAGGCGTTCGTAGCGGGCCAGTTTCGCCTTCGACCACTGCATCCGCTCGGCCACCGCCGCGCGCACCGCCGGGGCGTCTTCGACGTCCATGCCCTGGACCTTCACCATCATCTCGTCGCGGATGGCGGTCGGTCTGGCTTGCGTCGCGATGAATTCGCGCAACGCGGCGCGTCCGGCGGGGGTGATGGTGTGCAGGCGCTTGTTCGGTCGGCGCTCCTGCTGAACAACCCGGGTCTCGATGAGCCCGTCGGCGGCCATCCGCTCGAGTTCCTTGTACAGCTGCTGGGGGGTCGCCATCCAGAAGTTGGCGACCGAGGCGTCGAAGCTCTTGGCCAGGTCGTAGCCGGACGCCTCGCCGTCGAGCAGGGCGGCCAGCACCGCGTTACGTAGCGCCATCCACCCAATCTAGCACGCGACGAGATTATTCAAATATTTGTCTCCGCGCGACCTGGACACATCGACCGCACCTCGCTACGGTCATAGTCACCTATTCAATAAATTGCGTATGAAAGGTGAGGGTATGCATCCCTTCCGAGCGGCCGTGGAGGCCCGCGACGAGACCGCCATCGAGGCGCTGCTGGCCGAGAATGTGGTGTTCACCAGCCCGGTGGCGTTCAAGCCCTACCCCGGCAAGGCGATCACCGCGGCCATCCTGCGTGGAGTGATCCGTGTGTTCGAGGACTTCCGCTACGTGCGTGAGATCGCCGACGCGGGCGGGCGCGACCACGCGTTCGTGTTCGAGGCGACCGTGGACGGCAAGCACATCACCGGCTGCGACTTCCTGCATTTCGACGAGGAGGGCAGGATCGATGACTTCATGGTGATGGTGCGCCCGCTGTCGGCCGCCCAGGCGCTCGCGACGCGGATGGGTGAACAGTTCCAGCGGATCAAGGCCGAGGCCACCGCTCAGCTCGCACGTGAGGGAGCAGGGGCGTGAGCGACTACGACGCGATTGTCATCGGCGCGGGGAATGCCGGGCTGACCGCGGCGGCCACTCTGCAGCGCGCAGGCGCGCGCACCCTGTTGCTGGAGCGGCACAATGTGCCCGGTGGGTGCGGAACCTCGTTCCGGCGTGGACGCTTCGAGTTCGAGGTGGCGCTGCATCAGCTGTCCGGTGTCGGTGTCGAGGGCCAGGCGCTTTCGTTGCGTGAGGGGCTGTATCAGCAGCTCGGTATCGCCGACAAGCTGGAGTTCGTGCGGGAGCACGACCTGTACCGGGCCGTGATCCCCGGCCAGTTGGATCTGACCCTGCCCGCGGACTGGGACGGCGCGATCGAGGCCATCGAGGCCGAGTTCCCCGGCAACCGTGACCGGGCGGCGCGATTCTTCGAGTTGCTCAAGCAGGTGACGTTCTGGCAGATCGCGGCCATGCGCGGCATGCCGGTCGAGCAGATCGACCCGATGCTGTTCACCTACGGGGTGCGGCCGTTGAAGGACGTACTCGACGAGTACTTCGACGACGAGCGGCTCAAGACCGCGCTCGGCATCTACTGGACCTACCTCGGGCAGCCGCCGTCGAAGCTGGCGTTCCAGGATCTGGCGCTGACACTGTTCGCCTACTTCGAGTTCAAGCCCTGGCATGTGCGCGGCGGCTCACAGGCGATGTCCACCGCCATCCTCGACTCCTTCCTGCAGGCCGGCGGCGAGGTGCGGTTCAACTGCGGTGTCGAGGCAATCCTCACCACCGGCGGGCGGGCGTTCGGAGTGCGGCTCGAGGACGGCACCGAGGTCACCGCGTCCGACGTGATCTCCAACGCCTCGCTGCCCACCACCTACGGCATGCTCGACGGCATCCACGTGCCCGCCGCGGTACGCGACGACCTGTCCACCCGCCGGATCGGCGTATCCGGGTTCGTGCTGCACATGGGCTTGGACGCCACCCCCGCCGAGCTCGGGTTCACCACCAGCACCACCTTCGTCAACCGCGACAGCGACGACGACCGCACCTACGACTCATGGAAGTCGTTCGAGCCCGCGCGCGGAATCTGCGTCAGCTCCTACGATGTCGCCCCCATCGGGTTCGCCCCCACCGGAGCCACCCACGTCAGCCTGATGACGCTGCAGTACGCCGACATCTGGAAGAACGTCTCGCCGTCGGAGTACGCGCGCGCCAAATTCGCCTACGCCGAGACGCTGCTCGACCTGTGCGAAACCATCACCCCGGGCATCCGCGACGCCATCGAAGAGGTCGACGTCGCGACACCGCTGACCATGATGCGCTACCTCGGCCACCCCGGCGGCGCGATCTACGGCTACGACCAGGACGCCACCGAAGGCTGGCTGTTCCGCAACAGCGAACGCGCAACCCATGTCCCCGGACTGCACCTGGCCGGTTCCTGGTCCGGAATCGGCGGCTTCCAACCGACCCTCGAAGCGGGCGCGCGTGTCGCCCGCCGACTGCTGCGCACCAAAGCCGCGTGAACGGAGACCACTCGTGAAACACCCTCTCGTCCAACGATTCGACGGCGCGGCCGAGATCATCGCCGAGATCGACGCCCGCATCCCCGACACCCGCGATCACCTCGCCGACACCCGCGCCACCATCGACACATACCACCCTAAACGGTTGCAACTAATTGTCGCCGAGATCGTCGAGGAGACCCCCACCACCAAGACATTCCGGATGCAGGGCCTCCATCAGGCCGAATTGCCGCCGTTCCTGGCCGGGCAGTATGTCAACGTGTTCATCGACGGCACCAGCCGCCCGTACGCGATCTCCTCGTCCCCGACCCAGCGTGACCACTACGACCTGACCGTCCGCCGCGTTCCCGGCGGCCGCATCAGCAACCTGCTCATCGACACCGTCCAGACCGGGCACGTACTGACCACCACTGGCCCGCTGGGCACCTTCCACCACAACTCGCTCTTCCACGGCGACGACGTCGTCTTCCTCGCCGGCGGCTCCGGTGTCGCCCCGGCGATGAGCATGCTGCGTGAAATCGCCACACTCGGCCTGGACCGCTCCCTGCACCTCATCTACGGCTCCCGCCACGCCTCCGATGTGATCTTCCGCGCCGAGCTGGACGTACTGGCGGCGGCGCATCCCGGGATCACGGTCGACCATGTGATCGCCGAACCCGATGCCGACTGGACCGGGGCCACCGGCTACCTCACCGCCGACACCATCGCCGCCCTGGCCGGCGCGCTGAACGGACGCATGGTGTACGTGTGCGGCCCTCAGGCGCTCTACCCTTACGCCCTCGATCAGCTCACCGCACTGGGACAGCCGCGCAAGCGAATTCGTTTCGAGGCCAACGGCGCACCCAGCGACCCGACGGCGCAACCGCACTGGCCGATCGGCACCGACCCGACGGAGGAAGTCACCGTCACCGTGAGCGGCACCTCCTTCCGCACCCCGCGTAACCGCCCGCTGCTGGATACGCTGGAGGACAACGGCATTCGCCCCGAGGCCGCCTGCCGCTCCGGCGAATGCAGCCTGTGCCGGGTGCGCATCGTGAAGGGCGAGGTGCACACCGCCGAGGAGGCCAGACTGCGGCTGTCGGACGCACGGTTCGGCTACACGCACTCCTGCGTGGCCTATCCGATCAGCGATGTGGAGCTCGAGCTGTGAGTTCAGGCCACTATCGGGCCAATGTCCGGGATCTCGAGTTCAACTTGTTCGAGATGCTCGGCCTGGATGCGCTTCTCGACCGCGGCGCGTTCGGTGCGCTCGACAGCGAGTCGGTGCGCACCATGCTCGACGAGATGCGTCGAATGGCCGAGGGCCCGCTCGGCGCCTCGTTCGCCGACGCCGACCGTCATCCCCCGGTATTCGATCCGGCCACCCATACTGTCGCTCTGCCGGACGCGTTCAAGCGCTCCTACCGCGCCCTACGCGAACTAGGCTGGGAGAAGATCGGCGTAGCCACCGAATTGGGCGGTACTCCGGTGCCGCGTGCGGTGTATTGGGCACTCGGCGAGATGGTCCTCGGCGCCCAGCCCGCCGCCTTCATCTACGCGCTCGGGCCGGGCGCCGCCGCGCTGTTCCACGAGGGTGGTCGGGACCAGCGTCACCGCACCCGGATCACCGTCGAAAAAGGCTGGGGCGGAACGATGGTACTCACCGAACCGGATGCCGGATCCGATGTCGGGTCCGCCCGGACCCGGGCTGTTCCGCAGCCGGACGGGTCCTGGCATCTCGAGGGCGTCAAACGGTTCATCAGCTCCGCCGACTCCGACGACCTGTTCGACAATATCGTGCATCTGGTGCTGGCCCGTCCCGACGGCGCGGGACCGGGTACCAAGGGGCTGGCGCTGTTCGTCGTGCCGAAGTTCCACTTCGATCTCGAGACCGGTGAGCTGGGCGAGCGCAATGGTGTTTTCGTGACCAATGTCGAGCAGAAGATGGGTCTGAAGGTCTCGGCCACCTGCGAACTCACCTTCGGCGGGCACGGTGTTCCCGCCAAGGGCTGGCTGGTCGGGCATCCGAACACGGGTATCGCACAGATGTTCCGGCTTATCGAGCACGCGCGAATGATGGTGGGCACCAAGGCCATCGCCACGTTGTCGTCCGGGTATCTGCATGCGCTCGCGTACGCGAGGCAGCGGGTGCAGGGACCGGATCTGACCCGCAAGGACGACAAGGACGCGCCGCGTGTGCCGATCATCCGGCATCCAGACGTGCGGCGGTCGCTGCTACTGCAGAAGGCCTACGCCGAAGGCCTGCGCGCGGTGTATCTGTACACCGCCGCGCACCAGGATCCGGTGGTGGCCGCGCGAGTGTCGGGAGCCGACGCCGAACTGGCCGCGCGGGTGAGCGATCTGCTGCTCCCGATCGTCAAGGGTGTCGGCTCCGAGCGTGCCTACCAGTATCTGACCGAGTCCTTGCAAGTGCTGGGCGGTTCGGGATATCTGCAGGAATACCCGATCGAGCAGTACATCCGTGACTCCAAGATCGACTCGCTGTACGAGGGCACCACCGCCATCCAGGCGCAGGACTTCTTCTTCCGGAAGATAATCCGCGACCAGGGTGCCGCGCTCGGCCATATCGCCGGGAAGATCGAGCAGTTCATCGAGGCCGGGGCCGGGATAGCGGAGCGTGAGCTGCTGCGGACCGCGCTGGCGAACGTCCAGGCCATGACCGCCGCGATGACCGGACATATGGTAGCCGCGCAGCAGGACCCAACCGAGCTCTACAAGATCGGGCTCGGTTCGGTCCGCTTCCTGCTCGCCGTCGGCGATCTGCTCGTCGGATGGCAGCTGCTGCGACAGGCGGAAGTCGCCGCAGCAGCCGTGGCCGCCGGCGCCGACGGACCGGAGCGGGCGTTCTATCAAGGCAAGATCACCACCGCGCACTACTTCGCACGCACCGTCTTACCCACCCTCGACGCCACCCGCGTCGTGCTGTCCCAACTGGACAACGACCTGATGGCGCTGAGCGAAGCCGCCCTCTGAGATCCAAGGGGCGTGATGGGGGTGGAGCAACACCGCTCCACCCCCATCGTGATACCCAACACGTGCAATAGACAACTAATTGGCTATCCGCCTACGCTGGCTTCATGCCCGCCGACCATGACCGAACAGCCTCCCCCGGCGCGTATGCGCGGTACGTCGCTCTGGGTGACAGCCAGACCGAAGGCGTGGGCGACGGCGACGACGTGACCGGGCTGCGCGGCTGGGCGGACCGTTTGGCCGAGCGGCTCGCGGTGGTCAATCCCGACCTGCGGTACGCGAATCTCGCCGTGCGCGGCAAACTCGCCCACCAGGTCCGTGCCGAGCAACTCGACGCGGCGCTGGCCCTGGAACCCGACCTCGCCACCGTCCTGGTCGGCGTCAACGACCTGCTGCGGCCCGGGTTCGACGCCGACGAGGTCGGCGGGCACGTACACGCGATGTTCGCCGCCCTCACCGCCGCCGGGACGGTGGTAGCCACGCTGACCTTCCCCGACGTCGCCCGCCTCACCGCCTTGGCCCGGCCGATCAGCGGCCGCGTCACCGCACTCAATCAGCGCATCCGGCAATCCGCCGCCCGCTACGGCGTCCTCGTCGCCGAAACCGCCGATCACGCCGTCGTCACCGATCCCCGACTGTGGAGCCCCGATCGCCTGCACGCCGGGCCGATCGGGCATCAGCGCATCGCCGACGCCGTAGCCCACGCCCTGCACCTGCCCGGCGCCGACGACAGCTGGACCCACCCGCTATCGCCCGCCCTGCCGCAGCGCCACACCGCCATCACCGCGGTGAACGAACTACGTTGGGCAGCAACCTTTCTCGGCCCCTGGCTCGGCAGGCGCCTGACCGGACGGTCCTCCGGCGACGCCCGCACCGCCAAACGCCCGCACCTCTTGCCTGTCCAGCACCGAGGAGCCGCCCGATGAGCACGAAATTCCGAGACTCGGTGAAGCTCACCCGTGACTTCGGGCGCCACCCCGGCACCTGGCTGCCGCCGCTGCTCGTCCTGCTGGTGCTGTCGATCGCACTACCCGCCGTCTACCTCGGCGGCACACTGAATCCCGACGGGAACCTACGCGACCTGCCGATCGCCCTGGTTGTCGAATCCCAGACCAGCACCGACATCGACGCCGCCGAACACGTCCGCACAGCCGTCACCGACGGCGTCGACGCCCAAGCCATCGACCTGATCGCGATGAGCGCCGACGAGGAACGCGAGCAAATGAGCGCCGGCAAGATCTTCGGTGCCATCCGCATCCCCGCCGACTTCAACACCTCGATCACCCGCCTGGCCACCGCCGCTCCCGGCCCCGCCACCCACGCCGTGGTCCACCTCGACACCAACCCGGCCGCCGCCACCATGAGCACCGGCCTGTTCACCGGCCACATCGCACCCGTGCTCGCGCAGGTCAACGCGGGCCTGGCCGCGACACTGCCACAGACCGCGGCGGCCACGACCGCGCCGGCCGCCTCGTTCACGGTCACCACCGCCCCCCTCACGCCACTGCCGTCACACACCGGGCTGGGCACCAGCGTCTTCTACTATGCGGTGGTCCTCGTGCTGCTCGGGTTCGTCGGCGCCTCGGTCATCCACCCGATCGTGGACTCCGCCAGCGGTTTCCAACCCAGCGAACTCGGGCCGATAGTCCAACGCCGCGACTACACACCGCTGTCGCGACGACAACTGCTGGCAGTCAAATGGTGCGTGGCGCTGCTGGCCGCACCCCTGGGGGCCGGACTCATCCAGCTGATCGCCACCCTGGCCTTCCACATGCCCGCCCCCGCGCCGTGGCAGCTGTACCTGTTCTCCACCGCGACCATCGCCGCGGTCAACGTCGGCGCACTCACCGTCTTCGCGATCTTCGGATCCCTCGGACCGCTGGTCAACATGTTCTTCTTCGTCGCCATGGCCATGACCTCCTCCGCAGGCACCCTGCCCGTCGAGGCCACTCCGCCCTTCTTCCAGGCCATCGCCACCTTCGAACCCATGCGCCCGATCGTCACCGGCTTGCGCTCGATCCTCTACTACGACTCCACGACCCAGTCCGGCCTGCACACCGCCTGGATCCGCCTCGCCATCGGCGGCCTCATCGGCATCACACTCGGTCTGGTCACCACCAGCATCTACGACCGCAACCCCGCATTCACCCGACACCCCTCCCCCTGACACCATCGTCCGGCCCACCATGCTGGCGGATCCACGCCTCATCGTCGAACAACCCCACGACGTGATCATGGATCTGGCAGGTGATGTCCGCCGCGCCGACGCCGAACACGTCGCTGACCACCTGCGCGACAGCGGGATCGCGGCGCGCTATCTGCGCCGCCGCATCCTCACCCGCGACCGCGCCTCACCGCTCACCAGGTTATGCACCGGCGAACTCCGCGCGCCCGTCGGCGTGAACCTGCTCCGCGAGGGCCTCGCCCTGCCGGAAGTCTTGCTCGGCGCCGGCCGCCACGTACCGCGCTGCGCCCACGCCTGCACGTACTGCTTCTCCCCTCTGCGACCACCAGATTTCGGCTTCGACATTGGCGACGACTTCAGCACCCAGATCATCAAAACCTCACCGGGTCCCTCTCGGGAGAAGGTGTGCGCACACGCGGTGTATGGGAGCCCGCTTCCTCAGACGCGCCAGCCGAAAACGGACGCACCGGCCACCAGAGGCCGACGACGATCAGCAAATCGTTGACCGATCGGCTGCGCCGCGACGGCGCCCACCACGTCCTCATATTGGCGGAGGCGGAGTTGGATCGCTGCCGGTGGGCGGTGTACCGGGTCCACCGCTGCTACACCGCACCCGCCCGCGCCTGGCGCTCGGTCGACACCGTTGCTCAAGGCAGCGGCGCCGAAACCGGCGACATACTGGGACAGCGCACGGGGTTCGAGGCCCGCTGGCACGGCCACGCCGACGACCGGTTGCTCGCCCTCGAGCAGGCCGCCCACGACGCCGTGGCGGACCGCGACGCGGCATAACCACACCAGTCACCCCGGTCACACTCCCGCGGACTGGTCGTCGAACGTGCCTTCAACAGAGCCAAGCACTGGCGCGGTGGCCACCCGCTACGACTGTGATGATGAATGGGTGCCGCCCCGGGTGATGGGATGACCCGCGCTATGACTGGCCGCGAGTGCCTTGAGTTTGATCTGTCGACCATCGCCTGGGGCGGTGCTTGCTGCCGCCGGACCGGCAGGGCGTGTCCCGATAGGGGCCTTGCCGCGAACAAGGCACCGTCACAGTCCTGACCGCCCCACCCAGCCCGGCGTCGGCTAGCCCGGTCCCCAAAAGCCGATCAGGAGACAGCCGACCCGTGCCCAGCATCCCTCGTGACGACCGCCCCGACCAACCCGATACCGATGACGAGACCGTGATCCTCGGTATCGACACGCACAAGGACTTCCACGTCGCGTTCGTCATCAGCGCCCAGGGACAGTCGCTGGGACACAACATATTCGCCACTACCGCGACCGGATACCAGCAGCTGCTGAACTGGGCGCGCGGTTTCGGAAAACTGAAGCGGGCCGGCGTCGAAGGCACCAGCTCCTACGGCACCGCGGTGACCCGCGTCCTGCGCGCCGCAGGCGTGCTCGTCCTCGAAGTCAACCGGCCCGACAAGGCGAATCGGCGGCGGCGCGGCAAAACCGACGTCATCGACGCCGAGACTGCAGCCCGCGCCGTGCTGTCCGGTCGCGCGACTGCCGTTGCCAAGACCGGTGACGGGACAGCGGAGGTCCTCCGCATGCTCAAGATGGCAAAGGATTCCGCGATCAAGTCTCGCTCCCAGGCGATCAACCAGCTCAAAGCGGTCATCGTTCGCGCGGACCCGGCGCTGCGCGAATCACTGACCGGATTGAGCAACGCGCGGTTGGTCCGTCGCTGCGCCGAACTCGACTGCAACGCACCCACGACCAGCGTCGGCGCCGCGGCCTACACGCTGCGCTCCCTGGCACGGCGGATCCTCGCCTTGACCGGCGAGATCGAGGACCTCAACACACACATCACCGCCGCTGTCGCCACATCACATCCAGCGCTGCTCGACTGCTACGGCGTCGGTCCAGACACCGCGGCCACGCTGCTTATCGCTGCCGGCGACAACCCGGACCGTCTCCGCAGCGACGGGTCGTTCGCGGCCCTCTGCGGTGTCAGCCCGATCGAAGCCTCCTCGGGCAAGACCAACCGTCGGCGGCTCAACCGCGGCGGTGACCGCCAAGCGAACTCCGCCCTTTACACCATCGTCATCGCCCGATTGCGCTGGGACACAACCACAAAGAGCTACCTTGCCCGCCGCGAGACCGACGGCAAGACCAGGCGAGAAGCTATCCGATGCCTCAAACGCTACATCGCGCGCGAGCTCTACCGGATCATCACAGAACCCGAACCAGCGGCCACGGCACTACTCACAGCCTCTTGACATCCATAGGGGCATCAAGCTCGCGATCACCTACCGAGCCGGATTCCTCCTGGCCCTCATCGTCGAATGGCTCAAGTCATTGGGAGACACGACCTAGAGGTATCCAGGTGCTGGCAATACCAGTTTCAGCGGCGTGACGTTCGTGCGCACTGGGTACGACTGTGCAGTGGCGCGACGGAATGCCGGGACATCAGCCGGCCACTGGCTGGGCGAGAGTCGAGACGAAGGCTTTTCGGCTGGTCCAAGCGGTCGGTGTGGACCGTCAGGTGTTCAGCGGAGACGTGGGTGGAAAGGTGACCGGTAATTCGGTCAGTGCCCTGTGGAAGGGCCCTGGCCGCCAGTTCGGCGCCTGGTCCGGCAGGTTCAGTTCGATCTCCGGTAGTGCGTCGAGGAGTTGGTCGATGGCGTCTTGCGCGATCAGGTAGGCCAAGGATCGCGCCGGGCAGGCGTGCGGGCCGAGGCCCCAGGCCAGGTGGGAGCGGTTGCCGGTCAAGTCTCCGGTGCGGATCGCGGGGTCGTTGTTGCATGCGGCCATGCTGATGACGACGGGCTGGTGTGCCGGCAGCCAGACGTCATCGATGAGGATCGGATGGCGGGGGTAGGTGATCAGCAGGTTCGCCAGTGGCGGGTCGTTGAACAAGACCTCGTCGAGTGCGTCGCGGGAGGACAGGTTGCCGCCGAGGAAGCTGTCACCGAAGCGCTCGTCGGTGAGTATCAGCAGCAGGGTGTTGGCGATCAGGTTCAGTTCGAATTCGATCCCGGTGCCGTAGACCTGTGACACATGGTGGGACGCCTCTACGTCGTCCAGCCGGGCGGGATGCTGGAGCAGTACCGAGGTGATGTCGCGTTGGGGTTCGGCGCGTTTGAGTGTCACCAATTTCATCAGCGCCTCCCCGAGCATCTGGTTGCCCTTCTCGGCGTCGACACCCTCGAGGAGGGCGGCCGTACCGGCGGCGACCTGCCCGCCGATCTCCGGGGGGCAGCCGAGCAGGTAGTTCACGACTTCGAATACCAGGGGGAATACGTACTGCCGGATCAGGTCGGCAGCACCGTCCTGGCAGAAGGAGTTGATCAGCGGAACGGCGAGTCCCTCTACGACGGAGTGGAGGGCATACAGATCGACCTCGTCGATGCTTGCGGTGATCGCCCCACGGTATCGAATGAAGTCGGGCCCGCTGCTGCGACTGGCCATGGGCCGCCACTCCAGCAGCGGGAGGATGGGGCAGTCCGCTGGAATGTTCTTCTGCCAGGCGCGCGGGTCGGCGGGAAAATGCTCGGGGTCGTTGAGGATTCGCACGGCGGTGCCGTAGCCGATCACCAAGGTGGCGGGTACCCCGGGCGCCAACTCCACCGGCGCCAAAGATCCGTACCGTCGGCGCATTTCACGGTATGCGCGGTGCGGATCGGACGCGAACTCGGGCGTATACATGGGCGCCCGTGTGACGTCGGTATCGATCGGCGAGCCGTGCCCGACCGGGCACGACTGAGCTGAAACCTGAGACTGCGGCCTGCTCAAGGAGCAAACTCCCAACTGTTGATATGCACTGCACGATTGCTGAAGTTCCGGCTCCCCGTCCAGGCAAGGAGCGAGTCGCCGGGTCTACGCCGGAACCGGTCGATGGTATAGCGGACGCGAAACAGCATCGCCGGCGCACGAAAACGTGCCGACCAGAATGTTTTCGGTCCCTCCGCGGCCGAACTCTCGCCCGGCCGCGACACCGCGATGGGTAGCGGAAGAGATTGATCAGACGCCGAGAGCGTCCAGCGAATCATGGTCGTCGATGGCCGTGGTGATCCGCTTCAGCAGCGTCAGGCAGGTCTCCACCGGCTGCATCTTGGGTTGATACGCCGCCCTGCCGATCGTGAACGCCCAAGCCGCGTAGGCGAACATGGACTGTTGCCGATACGCCAGCCACGCGTCGTCGAAGGACGGAGCCCGGCCGTCGAGGTGTCCGAGTTCGTCGAGGTAGGCGGCGAGCAATTCGCGGTTCCAGGCGCGGCGGTCTTCGGGCTCGCATCCCGAGTTGACGGTGTAGGCGAAGTCGTGTGCCCAGCCTCCCCGCATCACCACCTGCCAATCGACGAATCCCATACGCCCCGAGCCGGTTCTGTATGTTTGGCCGATGTGCGGGTCACCGTGCAGCAAGGTCTGGGGCAGCTCGTTCGTCGCCTTGTCGATTGCTCGCTCGACACCGGCCCACAGCCGATCCGCCTGGCCGTGCAGGGCCTCGGGAACCACTTCCTGGGCCCGTCGCAGGCCGACTTCGCAACGCTTCTTCATGTCGATGGCGGCGAGATATGCCTGCAGGGCTTCGGTCGTGGTTTTGAGGTCGGCGATCGAGGGGTGGTTCCAGAACGTGCGATGCAGCCGGGCGAGATTGCGCACCAGGTCTTCTATCTGGTCGCGGGCGACCGGGGCGTTCGGCTCGATGAACCGCGCGCCGCGGGTCGAGGCGATGTCTTCCATCAGAGCGATCGAACGCCACGACCCAGCGTGGGCGGCGCCCCAGTAGCCGATCGGGGCCTCCATATCGACCTGGGGGCGGAAGTCCCTGAAGAAACGGGTCTCGCCGTCGATCATCTTCCCGCCACCGAGCAGAATCCGCTGGGAGAAGGCTGTTGTCGTCTTCGCGAAGAGATCGGTCGGCAAGCCCGCCTGCTTGCCCGCGTCGTTGTACTCCACGCGTATCGCGACGCGGGTGGATGTTCCACGGCTGCCGTTGGAGGTTTCGAACGAGACCACCTCGGCCTCGGGGACATCGCGGCACAGGACGGCCGTCAGCCACTGCGGTGTCAGGGTTTCGCCGGACACCGGGACGTCGTCGACGTCCCGGGCTTTCGGCCGGGTCAACTTCTCGCCAAGGATGTGCGCGCCGACTGTGACAGACCGTCCGAGCAACCAGAGCTTGTGGTTCATTCGCTTGCCTCGATTCCGGAGTACGACTTGACGGCCCGAGCAGTGGATCGCCAGCACACGGGCCCGCAGGACAGTAACCCATGCTTTCGGAATCGTTGTACGACAGAGCTATTGCCGAGCTAGGTAAGTGGCCGGGCGAGTCGACCGACGCTGTGCAGGTGGCGCAGCGCCTGAATGTAGGAGCCGAGGAGGCTGGTCTGGCAATAGGGCAGCCCGAGTTCGGCGCAGAACTCCGCGACCAGCGGCTGGGCTCGGCGCAGGTTCGGCCGTGGCATGGACGGGAACAGATGATGCTCGATCTGGTAGTTCAGGCCACCCAAGGCCGTATCGACGAGCGGGCCGCCGCGGACGTTGCGGGACGTGAGCACTTGACGTCGCAGGAAGCCCCTGGAGTCGGCGGCGGTCAGTACTTCCATCCCTTTGTGGTTGGGCGCGAAGGTGCAGCCCATGTACAACCCGAACAGACCCTGCTGCACGACGATGAAGACCACCGCCTTGACCGGGGACAGGACCAGGAACACCGCGCAGAGATACCCGGTGGCGTGAGCGGCGAGCAACAAAGCCTCCCAGGCCCGGTGCGGTATCGCCCACCGCATCACCGCACGGGCGCTCGCGAAGTGCAGGCTCCAACCCTCCAGCAACAGCATCGGAAAGAACAGCCAGGCTTGGTTCCGGAAAATCAGCCGCCGCAGGCCCCGGCTGGCGCGGGCTCGATCGCCGGAATGCGCCAGCACCCCCATGACGTCGGGGTCCGCACCCTCGGTGTTCGGATGCGCGTGGTGCCGGTTGTGGTTGCTGGTCCACCAGCCGATGCTCACTCCGATGCCGAGATTGCCGAAGAGCACCCCGAACAGGTAATTGGCGCGCCGTGAGCCGAAGATCTGCCGGTGACCGGCATCGTGGCCCAGGAAGGCGATCTGGGCGAACACCACCGCCAGGAACGCGGCGACGCCCAGCTGCCACCACGAGTCACCGACCACCACGAATACCGTCCACCCGGCGGCCAACGCCACGGCGGTGACCGCGCTCTTCCACGCGTAGTACCGCAGCCGCCGTTTCAGCAGCCCTGCTCCCTGCACCCGACGCAACAACACCGCGTACTCGCTGCCGCGCGGAACCACAGCACTTTCCATCACCACGGGCCGCCTACCGTCCTGCTCTCGCGTCATCCGCCGGACCTTATCCGACTACGGGGTGTCCGATCCGATGTCGAGCACAGGACAGCTCAACCTTCTTGGAATAACAGAATGCCGCGCTCGGACCACCACTAGGTAAACAAATGTACCGGTCCGCCACCATCCGCGTGACCACCGAACCATCGGAGGCCGTAGCGCCCACGGCGGGCCACCGCGGGTACCGATTTGCCTGACGAAGCATACTCTCGACGTCCGCCGGCTCGACGGATCTCAACCGGCCCGGCGGGTGGAGCGGGATGGGCCGAGCAGCCAGAATCGGACTGCGCGGCCATCTGTCCGATGACCGGTGACCGACGAAGCCCCGGGTGGCGGACTATCGCGCCGTACTCCGGCGAGCTTCAGTCCACGCCGAGGGCGACTTCGGTCGACTTGATGAGGACCGTGACCCTGGATCCGTCGGCGAGCTGGAGATCGTCGGCGGCGTCGCGGGTGATGGAGGAGGTTATCTCGTCGCCGCCGGTCAGCCGGACGCGGACGACGGCCATCGCTTCGCCGCGGGTGACCGAGACGACTGTTCCATTGAGTTGGTTACGTGTGGATAGTCGCATCCGACGATCCTACGCAGGGCAAATGCCTGCGCACCGGATGTTCGGACGCTGGAATCGGTAGCTCAGTACCGGTCCACGGCGGGCGGTGTCAGCGTCGAGTCCCGGAGCGGACCGATCGTTTCCTCGAACGCTCTTTTCCAAGAACCGTCGGCGATCATTTCCTCGATCGCATCGTTGATCTTGGCGCGGGTCTCTTGGTCGCCCTTCTTCAGGCCGATGCCGTACTTCTCTGTGGTGAACGTGTCGCCGACCAGCTTCAGTTCTCCTGATGCCTGCCCCGCGAAACCGGCGAGGATGATGTCGTCGGTGGTCACCGCGTCGACCGAACCGCTGCGCAAAGCATCGATGCACCGCGAGTACGTGTCGACTTCCACCAGCTGAACATCTTTGGCGTAGTGGTCCTTGACGTACTGCGCGGGGGTGGAGCCTTCGACCGAGCAGAGCTTCTTGTTGCCGGTCAGCGACTCGACCCCGGTGATGTCGGTGTTCTCCTTCTTCACCAGCAGGGCCTGCCCCGCCACAAAGTACGGTCCGGCGAAGTCGACTTTCTTCTTCCGCTCGTCGGTGATCGAGTAGGTGGCCACGATGAAGTCCACGTCGCCGTTCATGATCATCGTCTCGCGTTGCGCCGTCGGCGCCTCCTTGAAGGTGATGCCCTCCGGCCGCACGCCCAGCTTGCCTGCCACGTACTCGGCGATCTTCACGTCGTACCCCTGGTACGAGCCGTCCGTATCACGAAAGCCCAGTCCAGGCTGGTCGAACTTGATGCCGATGGTCAGCTTGCCCTCCCGCAAGTGATCATCGACGGTAGCGGCGTCGCCGCCGCCACCGCAGGCGGCTGCGACGAGAGTGACGGCGATCGCCCCGATACCGAGGCGGAGTTTTCGGTTGATCCTCATCGAATTCGGTTCCCTCTCACGGTGAGCTGCCAGGCCGGATCGGAGGCCGGGTGCTGACGACACGTCATCTTTCCCGGGAGAATCGACACCTGGTTCGAATGCCTTCCCGCTGGTGGAAAGATGTTTCGTCCGTGTGAATGCCGAATCACCGGCTCTGCAGCGACCATCCTCCGGCGTCGTCGAATTCGCCGATATCGAGGCACGCCGAAATGGCCCCCGCACCGTCATGACACCCTGAGAGGGTGGACAAGCCACACCATGTACACGATTCGGATCGAGATCCACTTCCTGCCCGAGACCGCTCCCGATGGTCTGTCGGGGTGCGAATTGTCGCGTGTGTCATGGGCGTCTGCAGCGGCTCATTGTGGTTGTGGTGCGCGTTCCTGACGCTCAGCTCGCGCTTCTCGACCGATCCCGGCCACGATCCGCACGGTTACGGGCTGATCATCGGTACGGTGCTGGCCATTCCTGCTGGACTCCTCGCCGCTCTCACGTTGCCTTTCGCTTTCCCAGCAGAAGTTAGGACCCGCGCCTTCGGAATTGCGCTCTCGGCGTTCGCCATTACCTCCGCACTGCTGTTGGCGGCGCTGTCGACCGCATGACGTCACCGTCGGTGCCGCGGCAGCGTGCGCTCGGCCACGCTGTACGCGGCTCTGTTCAGCACGGCGTCGGGCGTCTTCGGTCGGGGATCTGTTTTTTCCAGCCGCCGAGCCAAGGGGGGCAGCGCTGGCGGCGGCTCACCGGATGATCTCGAGGTCAGCGGCGGCCTGTTCGTGGCAGCGACATCGGCAAGGACAGGAGGGGTGTCGAGATCCCTGCGGCCGATATCTCGAACTACAACTCGGAGTTGTGGGTCACCGAAGCGCGGTTGTTGGAATCCCTGGTAGACGGCCTGGTTTCATACCGCTGGTCAACATGGGGTTGTTCAGATGAGGTGACGCATCGGTGGGTGTCTCGGGCGGGTCGCTGGGACGGCGGTTCGGGTGGTTGTGGGCAGCCTATGCGGTCAGCGCCTACGGTTCGAGTTTTTGTTTCGGCGCACTCCCGTTGATCGCGATCACTGTGCTGCACGCCGGACCGACGGAGGTGTCCGCCCTCGCGGCCTCGGGTTTGGCGGTAGGGGCGCTGGTCGCGGTGCCGTTGGGTCCGTGGGTGGAGTTCCGTCGTAAACGCCCCGTGATGATCACGATGGACCTGTCCCGGTTCGTCGTGCTGGCCAGCATTCCGGCCGCGTTCGCGTTGGGGCTGTTGAGTTTCGCGCAATTGCTCATCGTGTCGGTGGTTGCCGCCGCGGCGGATATCACCTTCAGGTCCGCGAGCGGGGCATACCTGAAAACGTTTCTTCGGCCGGAGGACCTGCTGGTCGCCAACGCCCGATTCGAGGCGACGACGTGGAGCGCTCAAGTGATCGGACCGCCCTTGGGTGGGGCTGCGATGGGACTGTTCGGCCCGGTGGTGACGGTGCTGGCCGATGCGGTGAGCTACCTGCTGTCGGCGATGGGTATCGGCGCGATCGGTGACAGCGAACCCCGCTCCACGCACCACCGCGCATCCCGGGCCCGGGTGAGCGAGGTGCTGGACGGGTGGCGGTACATCCTCGGCCATCAGGGGCTGCGGGCGATGATGGCCAACTCGGTTCTCTTCTCCGGGCTGCTCCTGGCGGCCGAGCCGCCGTTGGCCGTATTACTGGTCGGCCAACTGGGTTTCGCGCCCTGGCAATACGGTCTTGCCTTCGCCGTGCCCTGCCTCGGAGGTCTGGTCGGTGCCCGAGCGGCCCGCCCACTGGCAACACGATTCGGTCACCATCGCGTCCTGATCGCCGCCGCAACATTGCGTGCCTGCTGGCCACTCGGATTGGCGTTCGTCGGGCCCGGTATCCCCGGCCTGATGCTGGTCATAGTGGTCGAGTTCGGACTGATCGTCTGCATAGGCGTATCCAATCCGCTGATAGCCACCTACCGACTCCACCAGACTCCCGCAGACCGTGTCGCCCGAACCCTGTCGGCTTGGACGATCACCGCGAAAGCCACCACCGCGGCCCTGACCGGGCTTTGGGGACTGCTCGCGGCGGCCACCAGCCCACGTGTCGCCATCGCTGTCTCGGGGGTGCTTTTGCTGGCTACTCCCCTGCTGCTGCCCAGGCACGAACACCTCGCACCGAGCGAACCCGAACCGGCCACCGAACCTTCATGACCGCACCGAGTACCAGCATTTTTGGGGCTCACATGCGGGCGGTGGCTTCGCCCGATGCGGCGAATTCCGCCACCCACGCGCGAGTGAGCGCTTCCAATGCGCCTTTCGTCGAGCTGTACAGCGCCCCGACGGGGATGCCGAGACGAGCGATCCAAGAGCCGAGGTCGATGATCACGCCGCCGCCCGCGTGGGCCATCCCGGCGCGACGACCTGAGAGCGGTCCATTTCGGCCTCGAGTGCCGCGGCGACGCCTTCGGTCTTCGTTGTCGTGATCGAACGGGTGCGCGCGGGTACCGCAGGAGCGCTGTCCGGCCGGCCACGCACGGACGCGTAATATCCTGACGTCGTTTCGTCATATCACCTCGTTTCGTCGTGGTCAGTGGAAGGTCGGTGAGCAGTGGATTCCGCACCGTCGACCCCACCTCGTCGTCCGCGGGTGCCGGATATGTCGACCCTCCGGACGTCTCGGATCAGCAGCGACCCTTCCGGCCTGCGGTGCGCGGGCGCGGTCGATTTCACCACCCGCGATGCTTGGCGCTCGGTTCTCGCCGAGCTGGTCGCCGTGGACCGGGACGTCCACTTGGACCTGTCCGAGCTGACGTTCATCGACGTCAACGGGACGTCGATTCTGGTAGAGGCTGCCAGCGATCCATCGCAGGCACGACGAATCGTGTTGCATCGGCCGCCGCCGATGATGCTTCGGATCCTCGAAGTGTTCTGGCCCTTCCTACACACGATCGAGGTAGTGCACCCATGAGTTCTCCTGGCGCTGCGTCGGCCGCTTCGACCGACCCCTTCGTGCACCCCGCGCTGTTCTATCGCGACACCGAGGAGTACCTCGCAGGCACCGTCGGGTTCATTCGCGAAGGGCTCGCGCACGGTGAACCGGTCGCGGTGGCGGTTCCCGGCCCGAACCTGGCCCTCTTACGCGCCGAACTCGGCTCCGACGCGGCCTCGGTACACCTGATGGACATGACGGTCGAAGGCCGCAACCCCGGTCGCATCATCCCCGGAGTACTCCGCGCCTTCGCCGACGAACACCGGTCCGGACGCGTGCGAATCATCGGTGAACCCATCTGGGCCGGCCGCTCAGCGCTGGAGTATCCAGCGTGCGTTCAGCACGAAGCTCTGATAAACGCGGCTTTCACCGGGCGGGAAGTGAGCATCCTGTGCCCCTACGACACCGAACGCCTGCCGTCTGATGTCCTGGCCGACGCGCACGCCACCCACCCCGTCCTGATCGACGCCACCGGTCAGCGAACCAGTGACCACTACGACCCCGACCACATCGTCGAGTCCTACAACCGACCGCTCCCGGCTCCGCCCGACACCGCCGCCACCATGGTCTTCGACGCGACCTCCCTGGCCCACGTCCGGCACGTCGCCACCGACCACGCCCGCCGCGCGGGCATACCCGAGCACCGTCTGATCGATGTCGAACTGGTCATCGCGGAGACCACCACCAACTCCGTCGTCCACGGCGGCGGACACGGCACGCTGACGATGTGGACCGACGAGAACGAACTGCGCTGCCGGATCAGCGACAGTGGGCACATCACGAATCCGCTCGCGGGCCGCCTGCCCGCCCAGTCCTATCGGCCGGGCGGCCGCGGGCTGCTGCTGGTCAACCATCTCACCGATCTCGTGCGCATCCACACCACCCAGCACGGCACCACCATCCAGCTCCACTTCGGCTTCGGCCACGATCTGCCCTAGCGCCGTACGGCAGGGCCGGAATGTCCACCCGGGGTATGCAAGCGCGTCGATGCTCAGCGAGCGCCGACCTGGCTGACCGTCGACTCGAATCCGCGTGAAACCAGCGGTGACGGCTTCGGGCCGGTCAGGTTCGAGACCACGAGCGGTCGGCTATCCTTAGGGCACGCGCCGTCTGCGCACCGATCAGCCCTCCCCCGCGTCCGGTGATTGCCAGGGGAAGGGCGCCGGAATGGCCCGAACGGGTCGGCGCACGGACCACCGCAAGACCGGGCCGGCCGGAGGTCGAGGAGGTGCATGACGCGATGCCCGCGGATCTCCCGCCGACAGAAGGCCTGCTGAGCGAGGTCGCGGCTACGCAGCAGATAGCGGCGGCGTTCGCGCGCATGTCGGGTCTGTTCCTTTCCGTCGAGACGGTGACCACGGCATTGAAGTTGATCACGGCGTTGTCGATGGAGATGGTGCCCCGGACCGCCGGAGCCGGCATCACCCTGGTGGACAGCGAAGGCGAACGCGTGACCGCGGCGGCCACCGATGACCTGGTCGAAGAAGCCGACAGCTTGCAGTACCGACTGGGGACAGGTCCGTGCTTGGCCGCGTGGGCGGATCGGGTGGTGCTGCGAGTCGATGACCTCGCGGTGGATGATCGCTGGCCGTCCTGGTCACGCCAGGCGGTGCGGTTGGGGCTACGGTCGTCGTTGAGCGCGCCCCTGGTCGCCGGTACCCAGGCATTGGGGGCGATCAAGGTCTACGCCCGCGAGCCGCACACCTATGGCGCGCGCGAGGAGCGTTTGCTGACCATGTTCGCCGCTCAGGCGGCCATGCTGTTGTCGAACATGCGCGCCGCCGAGGACGCCGAGCGTGTCAGCGCTCAGATCGCGGATCATCTGCGCACGCGCGAAGCGGTCACGTTGGCGAAGGGCATCGTCATGGCCCGGGACGGGGTGGACGAGCGGACCGCGTTCCTGACGTTGGCCCGAACCGCAGGCGAGCAGCGCACCACATTGCGCCGGGTCGCCGAACGCCTTGCCCAGTCGACCGTGCGGCGTCTGCGCTGAAAGGTGGTCCAGTGCTCATCGAAATCGATGCCGACCGTGCGGATGGTGACCGCGATGACCGACGACCCGGCCGCTGACGAAGCCGACAGCAATGTCCGCGAGCAGCAACGCAGTCTCGCGTTGGCGTTGAAGGGCGCGCAACTGTCCGTGGAGGAACTGTGGATGCGCTACTTCGGTATGGGCGGCGAAGCCGGCTACCTCGAGGTCGACGCCTACGTACGCGGCACAGGCGAGACACCAGCTTTGGACCGCGACATCCTCGCCCACGCGGTCAACGAACGCATCGATGAGCTGACCTGGGCCAAGCGCGCGGTCTACAGCCGCCCGTTGCGCAGCCGCGAACCACGCGACGCCCCCCTGTCCGCGCTGGTGCGACTGCTCGAAGGGGCCGAACTCGCACCGCCGGACCGCCTACCCGCCATCGCCGAATCCGCGGGCCGGGCACTGGGTGTCCACATCGCGATCTACTTGACCGATTACGACCAGCGATACCTGTGCCCCCTCACGACCGGATTCGCCACCGGCGAAGCGGAGGCGGTACCGGCAGGAGCTTTCGAGATCGATAACACCCTGCCGGGGCGAGCGTTCCGTCAGGTGCAAATCCTGCCTTCGCAGACCACTGATCGGTACCGGCTCTGGGTGCCGTTGATGGACGGAGTCGAACGTCTCGGCGTCTTGGATGTTCAGGTCGATAGCGTCGATGATCTCTACGATCCTGGTCTTCGAGTGCAATGCCAATGGGTATCGCACCTGCTCGGCCACCTCGTCACCGCGATGAGCCAATACGGCGACGCACTCGAACGGACCCGGCTGCGCACCCGTCGGACGGTCAACGCCGAGCTGATCTGGTCGCTGTTGCCGCCACTGACCGCCGGGGTGGACAGCTTCGTCGTCACCGGCGTCATCGAACCGCGGCACAGCGTCAGCGGCGACGCCTTCGACTACGCCCTGTCCGAAACCACCGCGAATCTGATCGTGTTGGATGCCGTCGGCCACGACTTGCGAAGCGGTTTGATCGCCGCCGCCGCGGTGGCCGCCTACCGCAGCGCCCGGCACGCGGGCCACGGCCTCTACGAACAAGCGCGCACCATCGACGAGACCATCAGCCATCAGTTCGGTCACGCGTTGTTCGCCACGGCCGTACTCGCGGAGCTCGACCTCCCCACCGGCCGACTTCGCTATATCAACGCAGGTCACCCGGAGCCACTCCTCATGCGCGGCGGCAAGATCGTCAAGCCGCTCAACGCCGGTCACAGCCTGCCCTTGGGCCTCGGGATCGGGGAACTTCACATCGGCGAGGAATTCCTGCAACCCGAAGACTGGCTGCTCCTGTACACCGACGGCGTCCCGGAAGCACGCGACAACACCGGCGAATTCTTCGGCGAAACCCGTCTCATCGATTTCCTGCGCCGCGAAGCCGCAGCAGGCCACCCGCCACCGGAAACAGCCCGGCGACTCATCAAGGCCGTCCTCGAACACCAGCACCAGCCGCTACAGGACGACGCCACCGTCCTCCTCGCCCGCTGGACGCACCCCCGGCAACTCATGCCCGATGCGTAGCGGCGCAGCGACCGACTACGGTCGAGCATCCTCGGCAAACAGCGTCGCCCCATCTCCGGTGATCTCATCCCACGCTCCGCGGCGTCCGGTGAGGACCAGCAAGAGGGCGGCGGCCGGGCCGGTGATGATCGGTCCCTCGCCTGCGGCCCACTCGGCGTCGGATGCCAGGAGGCGGTAACCGGTGAACTTCTTTCGGGCGTGGAAGGGGGCGCCCGTGGTCCAGATCCGGTCGATCGCCACGACTGCGGCGGCTTTCGGCATTTCCCGTGCGATGCCGAGCGGACGCGCGATGTCCTGGCCGTGCACCAGCAGATCCATCAACCGATCGGCCGGTGTCGTGCCGATCGCCGTGACCCGCGCATCGACACTGTCACGCAACTCGTCGAGCAACTGCGCTGTCGTCACGTGGTTCGCGTGACGAACAGCGGTATCGAAGATCGCCCGGTGGAGGCTGCCTCTCGCTCGGATCAGGTTGACCAGGATCCAGCCGATATCGGCGCGAGCCGACAACACTACGTGCGCGACAACGTCACGCACGCGCCATCCATCGCACAGCGAGGGATGGTCCCATCCGGCTTCCGGCAGCGGCGCCAGCAGCTCGGCCAAACCGGCCCGCTCAGCAGCGACGGCCCGCCAGATCTGCTCGGTGCTCATCGTCGTGTCCTCGGTCATCGAATCTCCTTCTCTCGGGGGGTGTTCCAGTACGGTAGGAACTCCACTGGAGTGGAGGTTCCAGCGATTGTGACCGAGAACACACACCGTGACGGCCTGGTGAGTATCGGAGAGCTGTCGCGATCGACCGGTGTGCCCGTGCGCACGCTCCGCTTCTACTGCGACGAGGGGATCCTGGAGGCCCAGCGCAGCACCGGCGGGCACCGACTGTTCGATTCGGTGAGCGCGGTCGACCGGGTACTGCTGCTGCGCCGACTTCGAACGCTCGGCCTCAGCCTGTCCGCGATCACCGACGTCCTCAGCGGTGACACCTCCATCGCCGACGCGGTCGCCGCCGAACGCGCCGCGCTCGACACCGAACTCCGCACGCTGGCCTGGCGACGAGCATCGCTACTCGCCGTAGAGGACGCCCCTCCCGCCGAACGCACCGCACGGCTGGAATTGCTTGCCGCCGTTCAAGATCGGCATCATGCGCACGACCGTCTCGTGAAGTTCTGGCGGCGACTGCTCACGCCGCTGCCATCGGCGATCTTCGACGGGTTCGTCGCGATGAACATCCCGGACCTACCGGCTGATCCGCCGCCGCGACAAGTCGTCGCCTACGCCGAACTCACCGCCCACATCACCGATCCCGCACTGACCGCCGCGATGGCGCGCCAACTCTGGCGGACGGACCCGGCCGGAATCCACGACAAACGCGCATTGGTGACAGGGGTCGCCGAAGTATGCGAATCCGTCGACGCGCTTGTCGCCGCACACTGTGAACCACACCCCGGTCCTGAACTCGACCAGTTCATCGACGTCCACGCCACCGCCCGGCGCGAACGCGACACGCCACGCCTGCGGCACCGACTCCTCCACGGCGCCGCCGACACGCACCCGGCCATTCACCGCTATTGGGAACTCACCACCGAGATCACCGGAACCACCACCTCGGGCGCCGCCCAATACTGGCTCTACCGAGCATTGGCACGATGGACCGATCCGGCGGCACGTTACCGGTGACGACAGCTCGATCGGGCGCCGTCGCTCAGTGGTTCTCGACCGGGGGCACTCACGCTGCGACGTCGAACAGCGTCAATTCGTGCGGCTGCGTCGCGGAAGCGGCGCGCAGTTCCGCGCGCTCCCGGCTCGCGCACGTGGGTCCGATACCTTGCGCGACCGAGTACGGCGACAGCAGCCAACCGTGACAGCGACGGCAATGCGCGACCAATCTCACCGTGGGTCGGTCGTCGGTGGCGCCCATGCATTCTCCTCCGGCCAGTCAACAACGTCGACAGTTTGACACGAGGGACCGACACCTCGCCGGATCCTTTCTCCGGGCAGTCGAGAACTCGCGCCTTCGATGCCTGCCGGTCAGCCGCGAGCGGTGCCTGTGGCGATCGGCCGGGTGGGGTCGGTGATCCACTGTGACCACGAGCCGGGGTAGAGCGCGGCGGTCACGCCGAGTTTGCTCAGGGCGAGCACGTCCAGGGTCGCGGCGACGCCGCCACCGCAGTAGGCGCCGACGGGTGCGCCGGTGAGGTAGGGCGCGTAACGCGAGCGAAGTGTGTCGTCGTCCTCGAAGTAGCCCTCGCGGAGGTTCTCGTTCCCGGGCAGGCTGTGCGCGCCGGGAATGTGGCCGCCGGTCGCGTCGTCCGCCGAGCCGGCGTACGCGGCGGGCGGCCGGGAATCGAGCAGGTGACCGTCGCGGGCGAGTGCGGCGGCGGTATCGGCGTCCAGGGTGGGCAACGCGCCGAGCCGCACCCGCGCGGTACCGCCACCCGCGGCCGGACGCGCCGGGAATGTGGCCGCCGGTCGCGTCGTCCGCCGCACCGGCGTAGGCGGCGGGCGGCCGGGAATCGAGCAGGTGACCGTCGCGGGCGAGTGCGGCGGCGGTATCGGCGTCCAGGGTGGGCAACGCGCCGAGCCGCACCCGCGCGGTA
>NZ_BAFP01000082.1 GCF_000308455.1 Nocardia abscessus NBRC 100374
AGGTCGGGCCGACCGCTGCGAGCGCGGGAGCACCCGGGAAGGGCGACTTGTGTGCCCAAAGCCGTCGGCCGCGCGGGTTCTGTCGCGCTTCGCCGACTGGCCGGTATGCGATAACACGGCGAGCCGGCATCACCCGATTCATCCTCGACGGTTTCCAGCCGAACGCCGGGCCTAGGGCATCTGAGGTGGAGGAATAGCGAGGCTGTCGATTGGTGTCGTGAGCTGTTTACCACTGACCCAACGTTCTCGGCAGTCTCGTTACCCGCTCCACCGTGCACCGGGCCACGCTGATGCCTGCACGCCTTCACGATGCAAATATCGCTTGCGGTAAATCCCGGGGCGCCCGCACAATTGGCGCCCAATGCCAGGACCTGCGGAATCCGAACTCGGGGCGCACGGCGACCGGGTGGCAGCGAATGGAACGAGATGGGTGGTTCATGTTCGATGTGATCATTGCCGGGGGCGGGCCGACCGGTGCGATGCTGGCCGCGGAACTGCGGCTGCACGATGTGCGGGTCCTCGTTCTCGAGAAGGAAACCGAGCCCGTGTCGTTCGTCCGCATAGTCAGTCTGCATATGCGCAGTCTCGAGCTGATGGCGATGCGCGGACTGCTGGATCGTTTTCTCGAACGCGGGAGACAGCGTTCGGTCGGCGGTATCTTCGCCGCCATCACCAAACCCGCGCCCGAGGGTTTGGATTCCGCGCACGCCTACCTGCTGGGTGTCCCGCAGCCGGTCGTGGAACATCTGCTCGAAGAACATGCGATCTCACTGGGTGCGCAGGTCCGGCGCGGTTGTGCGGTCACCGGTTTCGAGCAGGACGACGATGGTGTGACCGTCGAGCTTGCCGACGGGGAGAGGCTGCGGTCGCGTTACCTCGTCGGCTGTGACGGCGCGCGCAGTACGGTGCGCAAACTGCTCGGCGTCGGCTTCCCCGGCGAGCCCGCACGGACCGAGACTCTGATGGGCGAGATGGAAGTGGGCGTGCCGCAGGAGGAAATCGCCGCCAAAGTGGCCGAAATCCGCGACACCAACAATGCATTGAGTCTCGCGCCCTTCGGCGAAGGGGTCTATCGCGTCGTGGTCCCCGCCGCGGGAGTCAGCGAGGATCGTGCGGAACCACCCACCCTCGAGGATTTCGAACTGCAGTTACGCGCCATCGCCGGAACCGATTTCGGCGTGCACTCCCCGCGCTGGTTGTCCCGCTTCGGCGATGCCACCCGGCTGGCCGAGCGTTATCGGGTCGGGCGGGTGCTGCTGGCCGGCGATGCGGCGCACATCCACCCGCCCATCGGCGGTCAGGGCCTCAATCTGGGCGTTCAGGACGCGGTCAACCTCGGCTGGAAACTGGCCGCGCAGATCCGCGGCTGGGCGCCGGAAACATTGCTGGACACCTACGAGACCGAACGTCGTCCGGTCGCCGAAGATGTGCTGGACAACACCCGCGCCCAGATTCAACTGCTGTCCACCGAACCCGGCCCGCAGGCAATGCGCAGGCTGTTCACCGAACTGATGGACTTCGACGTGGTGCACCGCTATCTGATCGAGAAGATCACCGCGATCGGCATCCGCTACGACTTCGGCGCAGGCCCCGACCTGCTCGGCCGCCGCCTGCGCGATATCGACCTGAAACAGGGCCGCCTCTACGACCGACTACATCGGGGTCGAGGCATGGTACTCGACCGCACGGAAAGTCTGACCGTCGAGGGCTGGTCGGACCGAGTCGACATCATCGCGGATCTTACTGCAGCACTGGATGTTCCGGCCATGCTACTCCGGCCCGACGGCCACGTTGCCTGGATCGGCGAGCGCCAGCAGGACCTGAACGACGAGCTTTCCCGCTGGTTCGGCAAGCCCGCAACCGCATTCACCTGAGCAACCGGAAGAAGCTTGCCGAGGCCGGCGTCATACTGGTCGGCGACGGCCTGAGGTCGAGCTCGGCCGGCAAGCGGGTGGCGTTCAACCAGGAGGGCGGCTCGTCGGTGCTCGACGGGCCGCAAATCGGCAACTTGCGCCGAGGAACCTGTCAGAGTCCCGTCACGACCGGCGCACCTGATACATCGCGAGTTCCCCCCGTCGGGCAGCTCGCCACCACCGCTGTCCGGAATCGACGGCACGCCGGATCTTGCGCACAGCGGGTACCTGTGTGAGCAGGTGTTGCTGATATCGCCACGGCATTTGTAGCCCGTGCCGAGCCGCCATCGCGTAGGCGAACTGCACGGCGCTGCGGTCGAGATACCGATCAGCGTGTTCGAACCAGATCATGCTGGTACGGGCGGCTGCCTGTATCGGGCGCAGCGCAGCGCGCCGCTGCGTATCGTAGTTCTCCAGCGCGTCGGCGACCTCGGCATGCTCGTACAGGTTCTGTGCGAGCACGACGGCGTCGATGATTGCCAACCGGGTGCCCGAACCGATGGTGAAGTGCGTCGTGTGCGCTGCGTCGCCGAGCAGCACCACGTTGTCGTGATACCAGGTCTTGTTGGTTATCTCGGGAAAGCGGCTCCACCTTGCGAACTCGCCTCGTGTTTTGCTGATCAACGAGTGACCGTCGAGAAGTCGCGTGAAAATGTTCTCCAGAACACGCAAGTTCTCCGGGTTGTCCAGGGAATCGAATCCCAGTCCATGCCAGGTCTGCGGTTGGCATTCAACGATGCAGGTGCTGAGCTTCTCGGCAACTGACGGGTAGGCATGGAACCAGATCCAACCGGCCGCGGTGTGTTCGAAGGCGAAGGTGAATCGGGTGAAGACCTTGTCCGTACCGAGCCAGAGATATCGATTTTCGCCGAGCGTGACGGACGTGCCGAAACGATGATCACTCAGCTGCCGCACCCGGCTGTTCGCGCCGTCGGAGGCGACGATGAGATCGGTGTCGTCGAAGCCGGACAGATCGTGGACCTCTCGCCCGTGCTGGACATCGACGCCCAGGTCGCTCGCCCGTCGGGAAAGTACGTCGAGCAATGCCGCGCGCCCCATGCTGAACCCGTAGCCCCCGAAATGCGCGGTCTGATCGTCGCGCACATGGATTGCCTGTTCACGCCACAGGACCGATCCGGCACGCACCGCCTGGGCGCTGTCGGGGTCATTCCGATACAGAATGTCGAGCAGATCGTCCCAATAGACGACGCCCCAGCCATAGGTAGACCCGGGGGGATCGCGGTCGATCACCGTGATGTCGTGGGCTGGGTCGCGCCGCTTCATCGAAATAGCGAAGTACAAGCCGGCCGGCCCGCCACCGATACACACGATCTTCATCTCGTCACCAGCTTCAGCACGGTCGGTCGAACCTGGTTTCACATATCCGGTCCTCGATGCAAACGAGCCCGGCACGCTGTGCGTGTCCGGGCTCGGTCACCGGGCGGCTAGAAGCTGCCCCAGCCACCCCAACCACCCCAACCGGGTGGGTTCCACCAATTCCCCCAGCCGGGATTCCATCCCCAGCCGCCGCCGCGACCCCAACCGTCACCGCGACCCCAGCCGCCGCCGCGACCCCAACCGTCACCGCGACCCCAACCGTCACCGCGACCCCAGCCGGGGCTGTCGACGAGTTGGGTTGTAGAGGTGGGGGTCGTTGCTTGCGCGGTAGGCGCGTGCGCCGCGGCTGCGACGACCGGAATCGCGGCAACAGCGGCTATACCGGTGGCGGCCGCCAACCGGGCGAACTTCGTGTGTGAATTCTCTCTCTTGAACATGATAGGGCTCCAGATACAGTCCCGACCTGCTCGAATTGTACGCGGTTTCGCCCGACTCCAATAGTCGTTACGTTGACAAATCGGGGCGAAAACGGGGGCGGGGCTGTCTACTGCTCTCCTCTCCGGAGGTGATTTGCGGAGTGGTTGCGGAGTTAACGCAACGCCAAATGGCTGGCTCTGGAGCTGCTGAGTTGGCGATCATCCGGCAGGCCGCGAAGTTCCTGTACGAGGACAAGACGCACGCAAAAGGATCTCCAGGTGATCGAGCGCCTCGTTGACGCCGGGACGCCGGTGGACAGGGTTGCCGGATCCCCGGAGTTTCCCGGCAGAACTGATACAAGAACAACGGGTGATTCCTTGCGGGAGGGGTTCATTGCAATTATGTGCGGAGAGCGAACGTTTCGCGTTTTTGTGGGCGTTGCATGATGGGGCGGTGCTTGCGAGTAGGACGAAGTCGGTGCGAAATGTGGCGGTGGCTGCGGCGGGCTGAGTTTCGCGCCTCGCACGGTGCCTTGGAGCTGCTCAGGGGTTGGTGGTTACCTGCGGGACTGAACTGACAGGTATGGCGGGACGCTGGAGTAGGTTTCGAGTTGGCCTGCGGTAGTGGCGAATTGATCAGAACTCGGGTTGCTCCTTCGAATGCCTCGGCGAGGGATTGTGGGTCGGTGAAGTCGCCGCGCCGCACCCGCACGCCGCGGTCGGCCAACTCGCCTGCGCGGTCGGTATCGCGGACGATGACGCCGACTCGGTCGGCTGGCAATGCGTGTCGGCCAGGTGTCAGCACTTGCGACTGTGGTCGGCTGCTCACCCGGCGCTACGGTCGCGGGCCATTGCCAGTCCGCCGATGACCATGCTGATCGCCCCCACCGCCAGTGCCACCAAGGCCCCGCCCAGGCCGTTTCCGGTGCCGATGCCACCGTCGGCGGTGGCCACGATCAGCCCGCCGAGCGCCACGGCCAGCAGGCCTGCCACCAGGGCCACGAGGGCCGCATTTCTGCTGTTGCCGATTCCGATACGACGGGTGGAGCGAGCCAGCGCCGACCCGCCGACGCCCACGCCGATCAGGCCCACCACGGCGGCAACGACGGCCCCGAGTCGCCCGGAACTCATGGCGGACACACTGGCGGCGCTCGACAGCGTCGAGGCGTGCGCGGCCGCCGGTGAGCTCAGCGCGAAGCTTCCGAGCAGGACCGCTGTGGCGCCGAGGAGGTGACGGACGGACATGAGGTGCTCCTTCGTGGTGCGACTGGATGTCATTTGATGATCTCGGCTGAACGATCGCGAAACATCCTGCGGGCGTGGGCAATCAGCTCTGCTACGGGTGCCGTAGCGACTGCCGCGGATATCGCAGGAAAGCTGTGGAGTACTGCGTTCGCGGTAGACGGTGGATCGTCCGTCGGCAGGAGTTGTCCGCGCGAGAATCCAGCTAGGGTGCACGCATGAGTAGGGGACAGATCGCGGACTGGGCGATCGCGGTCGGGTTGGCGGCCATCCTGTTCTTTACCGGTCTGTCCAAGCAGCACTTACCGACGGATCTCGAGCCGCTGGGTTACGCATTGCTGATAACCGGAGGTTTGGCGCTGGCCGCGCGACGCTGGGCTCCGGTCGCCGTGCTGGCCGTCACCGGGTTGTGCGCGTTGGGCTATCAAGCCGTCGGTTTCGACGTGCCCGCGGTCGCGTTCCTGTTCGCGGTATACGCCGCGGTGCGGGCGGGGTACCGCATGATCACGGCGGCGGCGTCGGTGGCTCTGTTGGCTACACTTCCGCTCGCGGCCCTGGCTTCGCTGCACGACACGAGTGCGGCATTCGCGCAGGCCCGGGGCGCGCTCGAGATCGCGTGGTTGATCGCGGCCGGTGCCGCCGGTGAAGCGCTGCGGCAAGCTGAACAGCGCGCCGACGAAGCCGAGCGCATCCGGGAGGAGACCGCACGGCGCCGCGCCGACGAGGAGCGGCTGCACATCGCGCGGGAGTTGCACGATTCGCTCACCCACCAGATCTCGGTGATCAAGGTTCAGTCCGAGGCTGCCGTCCACGTGGCCCGCAAACGAGGCGAAGAGGTGCCGGAGGCATTGCTGGTGATCCGAGATGCCGGCCGAGAGGCGGCCCGGGAACTACGCGCGACCCTGGAGGCGCTGCGCGACGACGAGGTCACCCCGCGGCACGGGCTCGATCATGTCCCAGGCCTGGTGGAGCGAGCCCGGACGGCCGGGCTGGCTACGACCCTGACAATCGAAGGGCAACGCCGGGAATTGCCACTCGCAGTAGATCGGACCATCTACCGGATCGTGCAGGAATCGCTCACCAACATCACCCGTCATGCTGCCGCCACGACAGCGTCGGTCCGGATCGCCTATCGTCCCGACACTCTGAGCATCCGAGTCGACGACGACGGCAAGGCTACCCCCGGCAGCGCCCCGGTAGGCGGCGTCGGGCTGCTGGGGATGCGGGAACGAGTCACCGCCCTCGGCGGTCGCTTGCAGGCGGCGCCACGCAGCGAAGGTGGCTTCTCCGTGGAGGCCGAACTTCCCGTGGACCGAACATGATCCGCGTCCTGCTGGTCGACGACCAGCCGCTCGTTCGCAGTGGGTTCCGCGCACTGCTCGACCTCGAGGACGACATCGAAGTCGTAGCCGAGGCCGCCGACGGGAGCGAGGGCCTGAGGCTGGCCAGGCGGCATCTGCCCGACATCGCGCTCATCGATATTCAGATGCCGGTCATCGACGGCATCGAGATGACCCGGCGCATCGCCGCCGACCCGGCCCTGACCGGGGTACACGTAGTCATCCTGACCAACTACGGCTTGGACGAATACGTCTTCGATGCGCTGCGCGCCGGTGCGGCCGGATTCCTCGTCAAAGACATCCAGCCGGACGACTTCCTGCACTCCATCCGCGTGGCCGCGCGCGGCGACGCCCTGCTCGCACCGTCGATCACCCGTCGGCTGATCAATCGGTATGTCACCCAGCCCCTGCCCACGGGCGCCCGCGCGGGACTCGAAGAACTGACCAACCGCGAACGCGAGGCGGTAGCACTGGTCGCGCGAGGCCTGTCCAACGACCAGATCGCGGGCCACATGGTCATCAGCCCGCTGACCGCCAAAACCCATGTCAACCGAGCCATGACGAAGCTTCAGGTCCGCGACCGGGCCCAACTCGTAGTACTCGCCTACGAATCCGGCTTGGTAACCCCACACAACTCCCGACCTCCACGGTCCGGATAGCCGATACACCGGGCGATCACGATGGTGATCGTGAGCCGGCTCCGATCGCCAAGCCTTCGAGAAGGTCGTGCACGAGGCTCGCCGCCTGGCCGCGGGTGCGTTGCCGGTCGTCGGTCTGGGTGATGGTCAGCGACAGTTCGGTCAGGGCGCCGTAGAAGGCACTGGCGATCAGTTCGGCGGGGTATGGCCGGATGAGCGCGGCGTCCAGGAGATTCCGTACCGCCTCGATGACCAAGCCGCCGAGATGGCGCTGATCCACTTCACGCCAGCGCTGCCAGCCGAGGCCGATCGGGCCCTGCAGGAGCACGACGTGCCGGTACTCGCGTTCGGCGCAGACGTCGAGAAACTCCTCCACGCCGCGGTCGACACGTTCGAACGGGTCCGAGACCGAGTCGATCGCGGTTCTGATGCGTTGTGCCGCTCGATTCTCGAGATCGTCCACGATCGCTTCGAACAGTCCGCGCTTGCCGTCGAAGTGGTGATACAGCGCACCGCGAGTGAGGCCGGCAGCGCGCACCAGTTCCTCTGCTGAGAGGTCCGCGTAATCACGCTCGGCGAACAGCCGCCCCGCGGTGTCGAGCAGCGCCTGGCGGGTGTTCTCCGCGTATTTCTCGCGCAACGCTTCCATACATTATGGATATCACATACAGTGTGTATGTCAGATACATGGCGTATGAAGGGTGTGAAGTGGACAACGCAGTGGATGTGGTCGTGATCGGTGCCGGAATCGCGGGTCTGGTCGCCGCTCGCGATCTGGTGCGGGGCGGAAACGAAGTGGCTGTGCTGGAGGCGCGCGATCGAGTCGGCGGACGGCTGCTGAACGGTGAACTGCCCGGCGGCGCCCCCATCGAGGTGGGTGGTCAATGGGTTGGGCCGGGTCAGCATCATGTGCTCGCGCTGATCGACGAACTCGGCCTGCGGACTTTCCCCACGCATATCGCAGGCCGTCACATCGCCGAGATCGGCATGGCCCGGTCGGAGTACCGCGGCCGGATTCCTAAATTGAACCCGCTGGCACTGGCCGATGTCGCGCAGGCCCAGTGGAGGCTGGACCGCGTGGCGCGCCGGGTCGCGGCGGCGGAGCCGTGGCGAGCCGACCAGGCCGAAGACCTGGACGCGCAGACTTTCGCCACCTGGCTACGGCGGACCGCCCACACCGCAGGCGGCCGGTCGTTCTTCCAGCTGATCACCGAGGCGGTGTTCTCCGCCGAGCCGGAGGATCTGTCCGCGCTGTGGGCTGCCTTCTACGTCGGCGCAGCCGGTGGGCTGGACGCATTGATCAATACCGTGGGCGGGGCGCAGCAGGACCGCGTCGTCGGCGGTTCGCAGACCATCGCGTTGGCTCTGGCCGAGGAACTCGGTGACCGTGTCGTCCTCGGCGCCGCGGTGACCGATGTCGAGTGGGACGCTTCGGGCATCCGGATCGTCGCGGGTGGCACGACCGTTCGCGCGCGCCGAGCGGTGATCGCGGTGCCGCCGCCGCTGGCGGCGCGTATCCGTTTCACCCCGGGTCTGCCCGGCGATCGTGACCAGCTCGTCCAGCGTATGCCGATGGGAAGGGTGATCAAGATCAATGTCGTCTATGACGAGCCCTTCTGGCGTCGGGCGGGTCTGAGCGGTCAAGCCAACAGCGATCAGCGGCCGCTGGGCACCGTCTTCGACAACACTCCGCTGGAGGGTTCACCCGGGGTGCTCGTCGGCTTCCTGGAAGGGCGGCACGCCGATATCGGTGCGCGACTGGACCTCGCGGATCGTCGGGCCCAGGTGATCGACGACCTTGTCGGCTACTTCGGGCCGCAGGCGCGCCACCCCATCGCCTATATCGAACGCGACTGGGCCGAGGAGGAATTCAGCCGCGGCTGCTATGGCGCGTTCACCGCGCCCGGCACACTCACCCGCTTCGGTCCGGCCCTGCGCACCCCCGTCGGCCCCCTGCACTGGGCAGGCACCGAAACTGCTACCCGCTGGGTCGGATACATGGACGGAGCCGCCGAATCCGGCCACCGCGCAGCCCGCGAAATCGCCCCCGCCCTCGTTCGAAGCCGCGCCTGAGGGAGAGGTGGTTTACGACGGCAGCGGCACAGAGCCACCTGGACCGGTGCGTGCGTCCCACGCTCGACGTGGGCCGATGGGTGCAGCGTTGGACTCTCCCGCCGGGGGAGGGGCCACCATGATGGCGTGGAAGACGGACTTCTCACCATTGGGCGCCTCGCTCGCGCCCATCTCGTCGGACCGGCAGAGGCGCCGCAGGGAGAAATGATGACCCGGCTGATCAAGCCCGTTCAGGAGAGCACGGCATGGCCACGGTGATCGACATCGATGCCCGCGCTACGCAGCACTGCGAGACGACAGCTCTGGGGGTGCTGCTGCGGCACCAAGGAATCGATCTGTCCGAGCCCATGCTCTTCGGCCTCGGCTCCGGTCTGTCGTTCATATACTGGGACAGCAAGAACATCGGCTTCCCCTTCCTCGGAGGACGGGTCAAGCCCTTCGACCTCACCAGGAATCTGACCACCAGACTCGAGCTGGAGCTGTTGGTCCAAGAGACCACCTCGCCCCGCAGAGCATGGGAGAACGTGGTGGCTGCCCTCGATGCCGGTCGCCCCGTCGGGCTGCAGCTCGACAGCTACCACCTGGACTACTTCGGTTCGAAGGTGCACTTCGGCGGTCATATCGTCGCCATGTACGGCTACGACGATCACGACGCTCACCTGGTGGACACCGCCCAGCAAGGCGGAACGGTATCCACCAGCCTGACCAGCCTCGCCCAGGCCAGGGCCGCACGCGGCCCGATGACCGCTGCGCATCGGTCGTTCACCCTCACCGCTCCGAGAAACCTGTCTTCCGCACGGAGCCAGATCATTTCCGCCATCACCGCCTGCGCCGACGCATTCCTCAACCCGCCGATCGGCAACCTCGGCTACCGAGGCATCGAAAAGGGCGGCAAGCTGGTACGCACATGGCTCCAGCGCACTGACACCCCGCAGCGGGACCTGCCACAGGCCGCCCTCTTGATGGAGAAGGCCGGCACCGGCGGCGCCCTGTTCCGTAACCTCTACCGCGACTTCCTCGCGGAATGCACCGAGCTGTTGGACAGCAGCCACCTGCGCACCGGCCACGGGCTGTACATCGAGGCAGCCATTCTGTGGACGGAAGTCGCAGCGCTGATCACGAAAGCCGGCGAATCGGGCGATGGCCAGTGCCTCGTGCAGGCAGGTGCCATCCTCTGCGATCTTTCACGGATAGAGCGCGAGGCCATGGAGGCGCTGAGCTGCCTCGGGCTTGAGACCGCGAGTCAGTCCTGACGGTCTTGGAGTTCAGGTGCACGAGCTGCCGAGCGCCCGTGACCCGGGGCATTAAGTGATGGCGCATTCGAACTGTGTGCCGGAGTCTGTACCCGGCGGATGTGATGCATCGGATGCCCTCTACCTCCGCCACATGGAAGCTTTGAAGTGCGGTGATACGGTACATATACTCCTGAAAGGGCGCGAAACCGTGGTCGATGCACCGCGTCGCGGGCGCCGATCGTTCCTCCGCGATTCTCCGTACAGCCGGGTAGGCGCTTGTTAACATGTGAACGACTATTCTTCTAACAGAGGAGCGCGATGATGCGTACCCCCCTGCACCTTGCAGCCGCCGCGGTCGCCGCGGCGACACTCGTCGTCACTGCAGCCGGCGCGACGGCCGAACCGATCAGCTCCGCCCCGGCGACCGCTATCGCAGCCGAAACCGGTTCGGCGGCGGCGGACTCCGGATCGGCGGCGGTGCGCACGGGCGTGGGATTCCTCGAGCGTGGCGACATCATCGGAATTCTCGTACTCATGGGCGTAGCCCCATTTCAGATGTTGACCAGTGGCATCTGCGACCTGGCCACGATGTCGGCACTTCCGAATCCGTGCGCCACAGGGGCTCGGTGAACGGGAGTCAGGTCCTGCGCGAAGTGGTCATGGTTGTGAAAAAGGTTGGCGGGCAGAGGTTCTGACGAACTCAGTCCCCGCCGCCGCCATGATCGACCGCCTGGTCCACCACGCCGAAGTCATCTCGTTGAAGGGCGACAGCTACCGGCTCAAAGACCGCGACCTCGGCCGCGTCCCGGCCGCGAAGATCAACGATTGAGCGCTCGATATGCGGCATGAGCGTGCGTTCGCACCACCGACTAGCGCGGGTGCGTATCCCCTGAGCACGCTCCCTCTGGAAACGTTTGTCGTGCGCAGTTGTCGCGTTGCTCGATTGTGCGGTCTGATGATCCACCGGCCAGGCAAGCTTGCACGATGACTTCGTTTGCCGACCGACCGGACCTCTACCGTGCGCTTCGCAGAGCGCGGATTGCCGTAGACCGGCATGCGTCCAAAATGGCTGATGCCGAGCACATGTGGGCCGAGGAAACCGCCACAGATCTGTTGCTCGGAGAGGTGTGGCCACATGCGAGATTCCGTAAGTTCACCCGCGGGCAGGAACGGCATGTCGGTGCGGATTGGCTCTGGTGG